>CAVTQA010000001.1:0-182647 GCA_963736715.1 uncultured Alphaproteobacteria bacterium
TGCGCCAACAGGCGCTGCGGCGCGACGGCTATCGCTCACGGTGGGAGCGCTGCGGCCGCCGGGCGACGCATGTCGATCACATCGTCACAAGGCCGCGATGTGTCGATCGACCCGAAGATGAACTCGACAACCTGCGCTCGGCTGTGCGCGACGCACGACGCGCAGTTGAAGGACACAAGCCGGGTCCGCACGGCGTCCGGCGCGGCCATGGCGGCCGCCCCGTCGTCCGCGGCTGCGACCGCGACGGCTGGCCGCTGGCGCCCCCCGCTAAAAGGGGAGGGGGACTTCCCACAGCGCTCGCGCGCCGCAACCGCAACGGGTCCAAATTGCGCAAAACCACGAAATTGGAGAAAAACCGAGTGAGAAAGTGCCGAGAGCAAACCAACATCCATCATTTTCAACAGGTTAGTGATAGCGGCTTGAGCGAATTTCCCGACGCACACATCTGGAAAACCCCCTGCTTTTGCCTGATATGCCAAATCTATCAAAGACTTGTTCACCCGCGAGGAGAAGGCGACAGCGGCTCTCTGAACGTGCGCGGAGTTCAGGATTTTTTGCGCGGCCGGTCGGCCGCTCTCGACCCCACAGCTGTCGTTCGTTTCCGTGGATCGCAATGCCGGCCCATGCCCCGAAGCCGACCTTGCCGGGGACCAATCCGAGCGTCCCTCTCGGTCAGATCTGAATTCCGGTCCTCACCCGTTTCCCGGCCAAGGGGGTTCTGGATTGCCCGCTTTTGTCCGCTGAGCCGTTTGAGCATGCGTCGGCCGGCCGGCATTGGCCGGCGTGGTTCCGACATCGCGAACTCTCACACCGGACTGATGCATCGGAATTGGTGGTAATCGCTAATCACATCGAGCTGCGGGATAACGATCAGGCGATGGTCCCAGTCACATTGCGTCGCCAGCGGCGCGCCGCAGGCCCGAGAGGAAAAACTCGCGCTGTCCAGGTTCGCGGAACAGCAGGTTGGCGGCGGCATGATCGGAGAGCCTATATCTCGCAGGTGGTCCACGATCCGGCGTGCGTCGTCCAGCCGCCCCATATGCCCGTAGCAGGAGGCGAGGACCCAGGATGTCGTGACATAAGTCGGTACCTGGCGCAGCGACCCGACCAGCAGTGCCGCGGCCTCGTCCAACCGGCGTGGCATGAATCGCAGCGCGCCAAGCCCGGTATCGTGAAACAGCCGCAGAGGCGTACGAGGGTCGAGGCGCAGCGACTTTTTGAAGTGCTCGATTGCCAGATCGGTCGCGCCCGCGAACAGCCTGAAGACGCGCTCCAGAACCAACCGTACGCACCGCTCGGATTGAGCGAGAGCGCCTGATCGACCATAGCGAGGGGGGTTGCGATATCCTCGCCTAGGATCTCCAGCGTGCCGGCGGCGAACCGAGCACCGTGGGATCGTCAGGGGCGGCTCTCATGGCTCGCCTGGCCAGATCAAAACCGTCGCGCCGGGCGATTTAGGGGTCGTCGGTCCAGCCACCCCCAATGAGTTGGCCAGTGCACCACGCGGCCAGCGCGAGTGCGGGACCATAGTTTGGATCGCGCGCGATCGCCTGGCGAAGCAAATCTAACGCCTGGAGCGCCGGCTCCTTGCCCCAGCCGAGCATCAGCGGCAGCGAGCGTAGGTAGAGGTCGTACGCGGTCAGATCGGCGGTTGGGCGCGCCACCGCCCGGCGCGTCTCGGCGGCCTGCAAAGCCGGTTCCATGATGCCGGCGACGCTCGTCGCGACTTGGTCCTGGAGGTCGAAGACATCTTCGATCGAGCCGTCGAACCGGTCGGCCCAGAGATGCGCACCGGTTGCCGCGTCGATCAGTTGCGCGGTAATCCGCACCAGGTTGCCGCCCTTACGCACCGAGCCTTCGAGGACATAGCGGACACCGAGTTCGCGCCCGACCTGCTTCACGTCGACCGCCTGGCCTTGTAAGTGAAACTCGAATTGCGAGCGATTACGAACAGCCATCTGATCCGGCTGAGGGTGGTGATGATCTCCTCGACCATGCCGTCGGCGAAATACTCCTGCTCGGCGGTCGCCGCTCATGTTCTGGAACGGCAGCACCGCAATCGACGGCTTGTCGGGCAGGGCGAGCGTAGTGCGGCGCGGCGGCCGGCAGCGCGGCTGCAGCGGCGTCAATGCGGATGCGATGGACACGCACCGGCCGGGCGATGTTCTTGACCTGCTGCTCGCCCATGTCCTCGAACGCGAAGGCGAGCTGTCGCGTACCTGGTCGCGCACCACGTGGCTGACGCAGATGCCACCCGGCTCCGCCAACGTTTCGAGACGAGCGGCGACGTTGACGCCGTCGCCGAAAATGTCGTCCCCATCGATGATGATGTCGCCCAGATTGATGCCGACGCGGAATTCGATGCGCGTTTCGCTCGGTAACCGGCATTCCGCTCAGCCATCTCCCGCTGTACGTCGACGGCGCAACGCACGGCGTCGACCACGCTGGGAAACTCCACCAAAAGTCCGTCGCCCGTTGTTTTGACGATACGGCCGCGATGCTTCGACGATCCTGGGATCGACCAATTCGCGGCGGATAGCTTTCAACGCCGCAAGCGTGCCTCCTCGTCGGCACCCATCGGTCGCGAATACCGACGACATCAGCCGCCAGGATCGCCGTCAGCCGCCGCTCGACCCGTGCTTCGCTCAAAGGTTCCTCCCAGCCACACGCAGGTCCTCGGCAGCCACCGATGGCATAAGCCTCACTCTGCGCCTCGGGCGGAAACCGATCAACGGTGCAGCAGGAAAGCTCGGGGCCGCACGCCCGTCCGCCGTTGCCGCATCAGCTGAGGCATCCAGAGTGACGACGCAAATCGACGGCTCGACGGAATATCCGAATGGCCGCTTTCTGGTGGACGCAACCGGCAGTCGGCGAGGACGTGAAGGTCGGATCAGTGTTGCTCTGACTCATTCACCAAGGGCATCGGAATGGTCGATTTCGGCGCGTCTCGCCCATTGCCCCGGGTCGCGGCGACGGTCTCTTTCTGATCACAGAGCGGGCACTCAGTTTGGGTGGCAGGAACTGGTCTTCATGCCCCATTCCGGACCTTGCCTTGGACTATCTATCGGTGCGCGCAGGGTGGTAAACAGATATCCGGGGAGTAGTGCAAAATAAGAATTTTGCACTACTCGGCTTTGGCTCTCGCACCAGGGCCTCGTCGGTCCGGCCGACCCATGCCCGGTTGCGCTCACGTCCGTGATGCCTGATCGTTTATGCGATGAAAGCGCTGCCCGACAGGATCTTTATTTCCTACTCGCGCGCGGACGGCCGTGACTTCGCCGAGGCGTTCGAGCGTCGGCTTGAGCAAGAGGGCATCCACTCCTGGCGCGACCTGAAGAGCATGGAAGCCGGCGAAATCCGGCCGCAAGTGCTGCGGGCCATCGAGGATGCCAAGCACTTCGTGATGATCCTATCGCGCCGGGCGCTCACCTCGGACTGGATCAAGCGCGAGTGGTCGCACGCGCGGATGATGGGGAAGCGGGTGAGCCCGGTGCTGGCCGACCCCGCCCTCAAGCGTGCTGAGTTGCCGGCTTGGATGCGGCGCGAGGAGGTGTTCGACATCGATCCCGAAAGGGATCGTGACGGAGAGCGCTGGAAGGCGCTCGTGCTCGTCATGCGCGGCGACGGGCGGACGAAGCGCGCGCCCTACATGCCGGGCGATCTCCCCGCCGACTTCGTCCCGCGTCCAGCGGAGTACGCGGCCTTGAAAGCGGCGGTGCTGGAGGAGGCGCCGGAGAAGACAGTGGCTCTGACGACGGCGCTGCGCGGCGCCGGCGGCTACGGCAAGACGATGCTTGCGAACTATTTCTGCCGTGACCCCGACGTGCGGTTCGAATTTTCAGACGGCATCGTGCGCGTCGAGATAGGCAAGGAGCGCGGCGACGTCACCGGGCTCATCTCCGACCTCATCGAGAGGCTCGACCCGGACGGCGAGCGTCCCGGTTTCACGGACCCGGTGACTGCGTCGGAGTATCTGGGCGAACTGATAGGCGAGTTGCGGCTGCTTCTGGTGATCGACGACGTGTGGCGGGAGGCGCAGCTTCGCCCATTTCTGCGCGGCGGACCGAACTGCGTGCGGCTGGTGACGACGCGGCTGCCATATGTGCTCAAGGCCGTTCGGCATACCGAGGTGCTGATCGACGAGATGCGCGCGGCCGAGGCAGCACACTTGATCGCGATGAACCTGCCGGTTGCCGGTGAGCCGGGAGCTGCTGGCCGGCTGGCCCAGCTGGCGGACCGGCTGGGCAATTGGCCGCAGATGCTCGCCGTTGCAAACGGCTGGCTCCGCGACCGCGTGGAGAAGCATGAACGGATGGCCGACGCCATTGCGCGCTTCGAGCGTCGGCTCGCAAAAGACGGGCCGTTCGTGTTCGACCCGAAGGACGAGACCCAGCGCAACCGGGCGATCCGCCTCTGCATTGCAGCGAGCGTCGAGGACCTCGACGCGGCCGAGGCGATGCGGTTTGGTGAGCTGGCGATCCTGCCCGAGGATGAGGACGTGCCGCTCAGCGCCATCGAGGCGCTGTGGGCTCAGACAGCCGGGGTAGACGACGACGGAACGGACGATCTCGTCTGCCGGTTGGATGCGCTGTCCCTGTTGCAATCGCTTGATCTCGGCGCACGCACGCTGCGGCTGCACGACAACATACTCTGGTACCTGCGCGACAAGATCGTGGCGGAAAGCTGCCGCGCCGCCCACGCCGCCATGGTCGAGGCAATCGGGGCACATTGCGGCGGCGGCCGCTGGGAGATGCTGCCGCCCGGGGACGCCTATGGTTGGCGGTTCCTCATCCGTCACCTGCGCGGGGCGGCCCGAGATGAGGAGGCCGACCGGCTGCTCACCAACTACGCCTGGATCAAGGCGAAGCTGCGTGCATCCGCAGCGCGGGACCTGTTCGACAGTTATTTGCCTGAAGGCCAGGACGAAGGAGTGCGGCTCGTCGGTCGAGCTATTGCACTCTCGGTTCCCGCGCTTGCGGCTAACCCGCATGAGCTCCCACGACAGCTTTTCGGCCGGCTCGGGGGCCTCGCTCACGAAGTTGCGGCTGGTATCGTCGTCTCTGCACGACAGGATCCGGATTTTCACCCGGCACCGCGCTGGCCCGGTCTCACCCCGCCCGGTATAGAGCGCCTCCGCCTCGTTGGGCATGAGGGTGCGGTTTCGAGTAGCTGCTTCTCGCCCGACGGGGCGCGCATCGTCACCGCCTCCGGTGACGGCACGGCGCGCCTCTGGGACGCAGCGACCGGCCAGGAAATCCTCGCGGTACGCGGCCATGAGGGCGGGGTGTCGAGTGCCTCCTTCTCCCCCGACGGGGCGCGCATCGCGACCGCCTCCGACGACGGCACGGCGCGCCTCTGGAACGCGACAACCGGCCAGGAGATCATCGCGCTGCGCGGCCATGAGGACTGGGTTCTGAGTGCCTCCTTCTCTCACGACGGGGCGCGGATCGCCACCGCCTCCGGTGACGGCACGGTGCGCCTCTGGAACGCGATAACAGGCAGGGAGATCACCGCACTGCGGGGTCATGAGGGCTGGGTGCACAGTGCCTCCTTCTCTTCCGACGGGGGGCGCGTCGTTACCGCCTCTGATGACGAGACGGCGCGTCTCTGGGACACGACGACAGGCCAGGAGATCGCCGTGCTGCGGGGCCACGGGGGCTGGGTGCACAGTGCCTCCTTCTCCCCCGACGGGGCGCGCATCGTCACCGCCTCCTGTGACTGCACAGCGCGTATCTGGAACGCGATAACCGGCCAGCAGATAAGCGCGCTTCGGGGCCATCGGCTCTGGGTGCAGAGTGCCTCCTTCTCCCCCGACGGGGTGCGCATCGTCACCGCCTCCTGTGACTGCACAGCGCGTATCTGGAACGCGACATCCGGCAAAGACATCATCACGCTGCGCGGCCATGAGGACTGGGTTCAGAATGCCTCCTTTTCCCCCGACGGGGCGCGCATCGTCACCGCCTCAGGTGATGGCACGGCGCGCCTCTGGGACGCGACGACCGGTCAGGAGATCAGCGCACGGCCCGGCCATGAGACCGCGGTGTCGAGTGCCTCCTTTTCCCCCGGCGGGGCGCGCATCGTCACCGCTTCTGGTGACGGCACGGCGCGTCTCTGGGACGCCACGACCGGCCAGGAGATCACCGCGCTGCGCGGCCATGAGGGCTGGATGCACCGTGGCTCCTTCTCCCCCGAAATGGTGCGTATGGTGCGCATCGCCGCCGCTTCTGGTTTCGACACGGCGAGCCTCTGGGACGCGACAACCGTCCAGGAGATCAACGCGCGGCGGGACCATAAGGGCTGGGTGCAGAAAACCTTCTACTCCCCCGGCGGGGCGCGCATCGTCACCGCCTCCCGTGTCCGCACGATGAGCTTTTGGGACGCGACAACCGGCCAGCAGATCATCGCGCGGCGCGGCCATGGGTCCTGGGTGTACAGTGCCTCCTTCTCCCCGGACGGCGCGCGGATCCTTACCGCCGGCGATGACGGCATGGCGCGCCTTTGGGACGCGACAACCGGCCAACAGATCATCGTACTGCGCGGCCATTGGTGCTGGGTGTACAGTGCCTCCTTCTCGCCCAACGGAGCGCGGATCGTTACCGCCGGCGATGACGGCACGGCGCGTCTCTGGGACGCGACAACCGGCCAGGAGAGCATCGCGCTGTGCGGCCATGAGGACTGGGTGCAAAGTGCCTTCTTCTCCCCCGACGGGGCGCGCATCGTCACCGCCTCTGGTGACCGCACGGCGCGCCTCTGGGACGCGACAACTGGCCAGGAGGTCATCGCACTGCGCGGCCATGAGGACTGGGTGAGAAGTGCATTCTTCTCGCCCGACGGGACGCGCATTGTCACCGCCTCCGGTGACGGCACCGCACGGATCTGGAGCGCGGCAACCGGCCAGGAGCTCATCGCGCTGCGCGGCCATGAGGACCGGGTACAGAGTGCCTCCTTCTCGCCCGACGGGGCGCGCATCGTCACCGCCTCCCGTGACCGCACGGCGTGCCTCTGGGACGCGACAACCGGCCAACAGATCACTCGAATAGTCCTGGACGCCTCGGTTACCGCGCTCAGCGTATACGGGGGCACAATCGCCCTCGGGGACGCGCTCGGCCGCGTTCATGTCCTTGAAGCAGAGGATTTCCTCCGCGCGGGGAGTTCGGCCAATGGCTGACGCGAAGGACCCGAAGCTCGCGCTCTTTGAGCTTTACCTCGCCACGGCGGAAAAGCTCAGCGACCGCCGTGCGCAGGCGAACGCATGGATGGGCACGAGGCCGGGAAGGTTTGCAAGCGGCGCAACCCCGTCACCCCGATGCCTCGCTGCGAAGGACCGGTGTCCACCCACAGCCGACCCCTGAGGTGCAGAACTCAAATAGATTTGGAGGATATGACGCGCGCCGTGGCCTGATACTGCATCGCGACCGGAACCGAATTCGCTGCGATCGAGGCCGCGCTCGGATCCGCGATAGATTCCAGATGCCCCCCGTCACCGCCGCCGGCGAGACCACTGACGCCTCAAGAGCGAGACCCAAGCCGCCACCCGGGCGGGTAGCGACGGCGACGGTGGA
Source organism: uncultured Alphaproteobacteria bacterium (assembly GCA_963736715.1). GTDB lineage: Bacteria > Pseudomonadota > Alphaproteobacteria > ATCC43930 > CGMCC-115725 > AP-15. Next base: position 7,563 of record CAVTQA010000001.1, read on the forward strand.
CGCCTTCAAGCGCCAGCAGGGTATATTGGGGGTATGTTAGAATTTCGCGATTTCGATCAACCGATTACGATTGCTAGCTAATTTCCTCTGAATTAGCGGACGAGGAAGGCACGCACGAGCGTTTGAAGGCGCATTTGCGGGAGCTGGTCGACCCGAAACTCAGCGAGTATCACGGACGCATCGTGAAGAATACCGACGACGGAAAGTCGGCAGCGGGATTACCCGATGACGGCCAGTTTCGGCTGATCGCGCGGCGTCAGGTCGAGCATCGCGCCACGGATCAGCGCGTCGGCGTGATCGGTGATATAGCGGGAATAATTGCGCTCGATCATCGCGACGCTGGTGTCATGACCGGCGGCGGCGATGCGGACCGGGACGCCGGCGAGCAACTGCCGGACGATGCTGCTATGGCGCAACGCGTAGATCGTCACTTCGGTCGGATCTTGGCCGCAGGCTCTCGCTACTCGCCGGAACGGGTAGGCGTGGTTCGATCGTTTCCACGGTTTACCGCCTGGCCGGGTGAGCAGCGGCGCGCGCGCCGACCGATCCGGCGCCGCCAGCCGTTCCAAGAGATCGGCCGAGATCGGGACCGGATAATGCGACTTCGCCCTTTTGCCTTTACCCTTTCGGGACGCCGGCATCATCAATCGCGGCTCACAGCCGTCCTGCAAGTCCCGCACCTCGAGCCGCACGATCTGGCTCGGCCGGGCGCCGGTCACCGCCGCGAGCTCGACAAACAGGCCAAATTCCCGGCTGTCCTTGTAAGCTCTGGCGATCAGGTCGCGGACGACGCCATCGGCAAGGATGACGTTGCGGTCGTTCGTCGCGTTCGGGATCAGCGACAGCCCTTCCTGCCATGTGCGCCGGCTAATGATCCGCTCGTCCTGCCGGGCGGCCAAATTGAGAGCGGCTTTCAAGGAAAAGCAGGTGCGGTTGACCGATGCGGGCGACATCCTCTCGATCAGCCCATCACGCCAAGCGCGCAATTCGCGCGCCGTCAGAAGCGTGATCAGCTTGCCGGCAAGGCCGTTCGTCATGTGGGCGCGGATCCGCTGGACATTGGCGACGTCGGCGCCGCGGGTCTTGAGATCGGCCTCGTACGCGTCGAGCGCGTGCGCGACGGTGATCGGCTCAGCTGTCCCGGCGCGATCCGCGCGCGCGAGCGAGCGGACCTGATCCTGGGCTTGCCAAAAGTTAAGGACTTCGCCGCCGTCAGCCTCGGCGAAGTCGTCGGCCGCGCCGATCGTGCGTACCCAACTGCCGCGCTTGCCGTCGGCCACCCGCATGACCCAAACGCCGCCGCTCTTGTTCCGGCGATACCCGAGCCCGAGGCCCTTCGCGACGCGGACGAATGTCGGCTTGACCGACACCGGCAGCCTGAGCCGCGCCGAGCGCGTCTCGAGGGTCGATGAGCGAATTGACCTGGCCATGCCTTTATCCCGCTTTTATCGCGTCGACGTGCCCGGATATAGGTAAACGTGGGCGGACATAAAAGTCAATATAGCACGCTTTTTCAATCGATTATGGTCTTCTCCGAGGTTCGGCCACGTCCGTTGTTTTGCAGCAAATCTGCAGCAAAACGTCTCTCTTAAGTTGCAATCCCCACCCGTGCCGCGGCGTCCGCGTTTTCGAATATGTAATGCAAAAAAGGCAATTTTGCGGTCGGCTTGCGTCAATCTTTCTGAGACTCCCGCCGCTCGCAACGATTGATTTACCTTAGACTGAATAATCTCGCTTCCAGGCGCAGGGCAATCATAGGGGACGCCAAATGGTCGAGAGCTTCTTCGAGCGGCCGATCCTCAACTCGCCCTACGCCTATCCCGCGCGGCACTGGGAGCTCGACGCCGACCGCCAGCCGACCAACCATATCGTCGACTTGCGCCGGCGTTGCGACCTGATTACGCCGGTTCCGATGCCGCAGAGGCGGCGCCGCGTGCCGGAGCAGGCGGAATTGGGTCTCGGTGTCGGCGGCGGCCTCTCGACGCCCGAGCAGCAATACGACGTTCCACGGATCATCAACGAGATCCGGGGCTACGTCGATAACTGGCGCAGGCTGCCGAACCCCAGCCAGTGGCAGGTGACGCCGGAAACCGCCCGGCTGCTCCAGCACTGGCGGCATCACCAATTTCAGGACCTTCGCCCGTTCTTCTGCCAGATCGAGGCGGTCGAGACGGCAATCTGGCTCGCCGAGGTCGCATCGGATCGTGCGGCGGCAGGCGCCAGGATTTGGACGCATATCCGCGGCGCCAACAAGGAGGCGAACCCCGAGTTGCTGCGCATCGCGCTGAAGCTCGCGACGGGCGCCGGCAAGACCACCGTCATGGCGATGCTGATCGCCTGGCAGACGGTCAACGCGGTGCGCCACACCGGCAGCAACCGCTTTTCCCGCGCCTTCCTGGTCGTCACCCCCGGCATCACAATCAAGGATCGGTTGCGCGTATTGCTGCCGAACGATCCGAACAGCTACTACCGCGAGCGGGAACTCGTCCCGACCGACATGCTCGGCGACATCGGGCGCGCCAAGATCGTCATCACCAACTACCACGCCTTCCGCCGACGGGAGGAGATGGACGTGTCCAAAACAGGGCGCGCGCTGTTGCAAGGGCGCGGCCCTGCTCTGAACACGATCGAAAGCGAAGGCAAGATGCTGCAGCGCGCCTGCGGCGATCTGATGGGGCTGAAGAACATCGTCGTGCTCAACGACGAGGCGCATCACTGCTACCGCGAGAAGCCGCAGGCCGCGGACGGCGAAAAGCTCAAGGGCGAGGACAGGGAGGAGGCGAAAAAGAACAACGAGGCGGCGCGGCTGTGGATCTCGGGCATCGAGACCGTCAAGCGCAAGCTCGGCCTCGCCGCGGTCTACGATCTATCGGCGACGCCGTTCTTCCTGCGCGGCTCGGGCTACGCCGAGGGCACGCTGTTCCCGTGGACGGTCAGCGACTTCTCGCTGATGGACGCGATCGAATGCGGCATCGTCAAATTGCCGCGCGTGCCGATCGCCGACAACATCACCGGCGGGGAGATGCCGAAATACCGCGAGCTGTGGAAGCATGTCGGCCCGAAGATGCCGAAGAAGGGCCGCGGCAAATCCGGTGAACTCGATCCTCTCAGCCTGCCGAACGAACTGCAGACTGCGCTGGAGGCGCTCTATGGCCATTACGCCAAGACCTTTGCGCTGTGGGAGCAGGAAGGCGTCGACGTGCCGCCGGTCTTCATCGTAGTGTGCAACAACACCTCGACCTCAAAGCTCGTCTACGACTTCATCTCCGGCTTTATCCGTGAGAGCGATGGCGTCTGGGTCCAGGGCCGCTTCGAGCTGTTCCGCAATTACGATCAATATGGCGAACGGTTCCCCCGGCCGCGCACCCTGCTGATCGACAGCGAACAACTCGAATCCGGCGACGCACTCGACAAGGACTTCCGCACAATGGCAGCGGATGAGATCGAGCGCTTCCGGCGCGATCTCGTTCAGCGCACCGGCGACCACCATGCCGGCGAGAAGATCAGCGCCCAGGATCTTCTGCGCGAGGTCATGAACACGGTCGGCAAACCCGGCCGCCTCGGCGAGAGCATCCGCTGCGTCGTCTCGGTGTCGATGCTGACCGAGGGCTGGGACACCAACACCGTGACCCACATTCTCGGCGTCCGCGCTTTCGGCACGCAGCTGTTGTGCGAGCAGGTCGTCGGCCGCGCGCTGCGCCGGCAATCATACGATCTGAACGAGGAAAATCTTCTTCCTCCGGAATACGCCGACGTGCTCGGCATCCCGTTCGACTTCACCGCCAAGCCGGTGGTGGCGCCACCGACCAAACCGCGCAAGACCCTTCGGGTTGAGGCGGTGCAGCCCGACCGCGACGCGCTGGAAATCAGGTTTCCACGGGTCGAAGGCTATCGCATCGAGTTGCCCGAGGAGCGCCTCACCGCGAAGTTCACCGCCGACTCTGTGCTGGAATTAGATCCTAAATTGGTCGGCCCGTCGATCACCAGGAACCAGGGCATTATCGGCGAGGGCGTCGAGCTGACATTGAAGCATCTCGCAGATATGCGGCCGTCGACGATTGTCTATCACCTCGCGGCACGGCTGCTGTTTACGAAGTTCCGCGACGTCGGCGAGGACCCGAAGATGTATCTCTTCGGCGAGTTGAGGCGCGTTGTCCGCCAATGGCTCGACGGCGGCTACCTGCGCTGCACAGGCGGCACATACCCGGCGCAATTGATTTACCAGGACCTCGCCGATCGCGCCTGCGAACGCATCAAGGCGGCGATCACCGAGTCGATGGCCGGCGAGCATCCGATCAAGGCAGTGCTCGACCCGTATAACCCGGCCGGTTCGACCGCGCACGTCCGGTTCGACACGTCGAAGACGACGCTGTGGCAGACCGATCACCGGCTCGGCCACATCAACTACGTTGTTTGCGACAGCGACTGGGAGGCCGAGTTCTGCCGCGCCGCCGAGGCGAACCCGCGCGTGCGCGCCTACGTCAAGAACCAGGGCCTCGGCTTCGAGGTGCCGTATCTGCTCGGCGCGACGCCGAAAAAATACCTGCCCGACTTCATCGTTCGGGTCGATGACGGGCACGGCGACGAGGACCTGCTGAACCTCGTCGTCGAGATCAAGGGCTATCGCGGCGAGGACGCCAAAGACAAAGCCAATACGATGGACGCCTATTGGGTCCCGGGCGTGAACAATCTCGGCACCTTCGGCCGCTGGGCCTTCGCCGAATTCAAGGAGTCGGTTTACGCCATTGCCGCCAATTTCGACGCGCTGATCGAGCGCGCCGTCGCCAGTCGGGCGGAATGAGCGCCTGGCTCTACATCCTGCGCTGTGGCGACGGCTCGTACTACGCTGGCACGACGCGCAGCAGCCTCGACGAGCGGATCGCACAGCATCAGGCCGGCGCGTTTGACGGCTATACCGCGCGCCGCAGGCCGGTAACTCTTGTCTTCCATCAGTACTTCGACCGGATAGAGGATGCCGTGGCCGCCGAGCGGCAGGTCAAGGGCTGGCGACGAGAAAAGAAAGAGGCGCTGATCCGAGGCGATTTCGCGGCGCTGCCCGGGTTATCGCGGCGCGCCGCACCACCGTAAGTGGGTCCTTCGAGACGCGCTCCTGCGGCGCGCTCCTCAGGATAAGGAAAGCAGAGTATGGCAGTAAGAAAAGACCTCATCCTGAGGTGCCTCGCGCAGCGAGGCCTCGAAGGACGCATCGCATTTCTCCAGCGATAAGGGAGGCCAAGCACATGCCGCGTAGGGACGTTTCAGTCGAGGCGCTGCGGCACAAGGACAAGCGCCGCAACCTTGCGACCGCCGAGCTCGAGCCGGTCATGGACGAGAAGGACAAGACGCCGATCCGGCTCGCCTATGAGCGCGCGCAACCGCGACCTCGACCCGCAGCTCGTCTGGCGCGGCAAGGACGAGCAGGACTGGTCCGACCTGATCGTCCAGGCGCCGCCGCTCTACATCCAGGAGAAGGTGCACCCGAAGGTTCTGATCGACGATCTGTTGCGGCAGAGCAGAGAGCGGCGGGAGGAGGCGACGCCGCCGATGCCGGACCTGTTCGCCGATTTCAACGGCTTGCCGGACAAGGAGGCGCTGACCGAGTTCTACCAGCCACGACGCCAACTGGTCGAACCGGATGATCCTCGGCGACAGCCTGTCGGTGATGGCGAGCCTCGCCGAGCGCGAAGGGCTGCGCGGCAACGTGCAGTGCATCTATATCGACCCGCCCTACGGCATCCGCTTCAACTCGAATTTCCAGTGGTCGACGACGAGCCGCGACGTCAAGGACGGCAACAAGGACCACATCACCCGCGAGCCCGAGCAGGTCAAAGCCTTCCGCGACACCTGGCGCGACGGCATCCACTCCTACCTGACCTATCTGCGCGACCGCCTGACCGTCGCCCGCGACCTCCTCGCCGACAGCGGCTCGATCTTCGTGCAGATCGGCGACGAGAACGTGCACCGCGTGCGGGCGCTGATGGATGAGGTGTTTGGGGACGAGAACTTCGTTTCACAAATATCGTTTAAGAAAACAACGATGCTCACGGCTGAATATGTCTCGCAATAATTTTGACTACCTGCTTTGGTACGCACGAAGCAAAAACTCCCTGAAATATCGCCCTATCCTTATGGAGAAAGGGTACGAAAGCGACCTCAGGATTTTACGCATACTCCGAAGAAGGGCCGGGTATTAGAAGAAAACTCTCGAACGATGAAAAACCGGATCTATCAGAAGTTTACTCCGTCGGTGATCTAACAAGCAGCCATGACTATAGCGAGGGCCAAGACGTCGTTCGAATTTCATGGAAGGAAATTCTCGCCCGAGCGGAGGTTTTGGACTACATCCCCAAATGGCATGCGTCGGCTGTCCCGCGCAGAGCGCATACACGAACAGTACGAACTCTGTTAGGTTCGTGCGCTTCTTCAGAGATTACCCAGTTCAGCCACTCGCTGCAAACTATGTGGATACGATTACCGGCCAATACAGCGATCCGAGACTTAACGCTATGTCGTCCAGACCGCAACTAGGGTCATTCAACGCTGCATCGTGATGACGACCGACCCCGGCGACCTGGTACTCGATCCGACCTGCGGCTCCGGCACGACCGCCTATGTCGCCGAGCAATGGGGGCGGCGGTGGATCACGATCGACACCTCGCGCGTCGCATTGGCGCTCGCTCGGGCGCGGATCATGGGCGCGCGCTATCCCTATTACCTGCTGGCCGACAGCCCCGAGGGGCAGCGCAAGGAGGGCGAGGTCAGCCGCACGCCGCCGAAGGAGACGCCGACGCGCGGCGACATCCGCCAGGGCTTTGTCTATGAGCGGGTGCCGCACATCACGCTGAAGTCGATCGCCAACAATGCCGAGATCGATGTGATCTGGGAGAAGTGGCAGGAGACGCTGGAGCCGTTGCGCGCCCGGCTCAATGCCGCGCTCGGCCGCCACCCTCACCCTCCCGTCGCTGATAGCGACGGGCGGGTGAGGGTGATGCACCCCCGGCTTGGGAAGAGTGGGAGGTTCCGCGGCAGGCCGGCTCCGATTGGCCGGAGGAGGCAAAGAAAGTTCACAGCGAATGGTGGGCGGCGCGGATTGCGCGGCAGAAGGAGATCGACGCCTCGATCGCGGCCAAGGCCGAGTTCGAATATCTCTACGACAAGCCCTACCCCGACAATTCGCGCATTCGCGTCGCCGGGCCGTTCACGGTCGAGAGCCTGTCGCCGCATCGCGTCGTTTCCGGCGATGCCGACGATACCCTGATCGACGAGCTCGCCGATCCCGCGGGCGGCTGGAACGATTTCGCGCAGATGGTGCTCGACAATCTGAAGACATCGGGCGTGCAGCAGGCGCACAAGGAGGACCGCATTGCTTTTACGGCGCTGACTCCGTGGCCGGGCAATCTGGTCTGCGCCGAGGGCCGGTACCTAGAGGGGGACCAGGAGCGCCGCGCCGCGATCTTTCTCGGCCCCGAATTCGGCACGGTGCAGCGCGCCGATCTCGTCGACGCGGCGCGCGAGGCGGCCGACGCCCGGTTCGACGTCGTGATCGCCTGCGCCTTCAATTTCGACGCGCACTCCGCCGAGCTCGAGCGGATCGGCCGCATTCCGATCTTGAAGGCGCGGATGAACCCCGATCTGCATATGGCCGGCGAGCTGAAGAACACCGGCTCCGGCAACCTGTTCGTCGTCTTCGGCGAGCCCGACATCGCGATCGAGCCGGTCGGCGACGACCAGATCCGGGTCAGGATCAAGGGCGTCGATGTGTTCAAGCCGCAGACCGGCGAGATCGAATCGGGCGGCCCCGACACGATCGCGCTGTGGTTCATCGACACCGACTACAACGAGGAGAGCTTCTTCGTCCGCCACGCCTATTTCCTCGGCGCCGCGACCGACCCCTACAAGGCGCTGAAAACGACCCTCAGGGCCGAGATCGACGAGGAAGCCTGGGCCAGCCTCAAGAGTGACGCCTCCCGCCCGTTCCCCAAACCCCAATCCGGCCGCATCGCCGTCAAAGTCATCAACCACCTCGGCGATGAGGTGATGAAGGTGTTCTCGGTGCGGTGATGGCTCGGCCTTGTGCGCCCTTCGAGACGCCCGCTTCGCGGGCTCCTCAGGGTGAGGATTTCCTCAATGCGATCAAGGGCTGCCCTCATGCTGAGGAGCGGCCCTGCGGGCCGCGTCTCGAAGCACGCACGACGTAGGTGCGGTGATGGATTTCCGCATCGCCGATACCTTCACCGCCAGCCTCGCCCGGCTGAACGGGGCGGAGCAGAGAGCGGTCAAGACCACAGCATTTGATCTTCAGTTGAACCTCTCGAACCCGGGTCTGCGCCTTCATCGGCTCGATCGGCCGCGCGACCCGAATTTCTGGTCGGTTCGCGTCAATGAAGACGTCAGGCTGATCGTTCATCGGACGCCTACGAGCCTGCTGCTGTGTTATGTCGGGCACCACGACGCAGCCTACGGGTGGGCCGAGCGTCGGCGGATCGAACGGCACCCGACGACGGGTGCAGCCCAGCTCGTCGAACTCCCGGAGCGGGTCGAGGCTATCACCACATCGGCCGTCGTCGCGGCGGCACCCGCACCAAAGCCGCTGCTGTTCGCCGGCATCACCGACGATGCGCTGCTCGGCTACGGGGTGCCACCCGAGTGGCTCGATGCGGTCCGGGGAGCCAACGAGGACACGCTCTTCGACATCGCCGAACGGCTGCCGCAGGAGGCTGCCGAGGCCTTGTTGAACCTGGCGACGGGTACCACCCCGGCGATGCCGGAACGAGCGCCGGCCGATGCCGATCCGTTCGCCCATCCCGACGCGCAGCGCCGGTTCCGCGTGCTGACGAATGTCGAGGAACTCGAACTGGCGCTCGATTTCCCGTGGGAGAGATGGGCGGTCTTCCTGCATCCGGCGCAGCGACGGCTGGTCGAGCGCGACTACAACGGACCCGCCCGGATAAGCGGCAGTGCGGGCACGGGCAAGACGATCGTGGCATTGCACCGGGCGGTTGCCTTGGCCCGGCGACACCCGCAAGCACGTGTCTTGCTGACGACCTTCTCAAAGGCCCTGGCGAATGCGCTGCGCATAAGGCTGCGGACCCTGACCGGCAACGAGGCGGACATCGCCGACCGGATCGCCGTTCATCCGGTAACGGGGATCGGATACGACCTCTACACGGCGGCGTTTGGTCAGCCCAACATCGCTCCGCCCGCGCTGATCGAGACCTTGCTGCGCCAAGCGGCCGTGGAGGTCGAGGGGCACCGGTTCTCGCCGCGGTTCCTCTTCGGCGAGTGGCGCCAGGTCGTCGATGCGTGGCAGCTCGCGAGTTGGGAGGCCTATCGCGATGTCGCCCGGCTCGGCCGCAAGACCCGCATCGGCGGCAAGCAGCGCGAGATCCTGTGGTCGATTTTCGTGCGCGTGCGGGCTGGGCTCGCCGAACGCAAGGCCGTCACGTGGCCGGATCTGTTCGGCCGTGTCGCGGCGCACATGGACGCCGACAAATCCCCGTTCGACTTTGTTGTCGTCGACGAGGCGCAGGATGTCGGGGTCGCCGAATTGCGGTTTCTCGCCGCTCTCGCCGCCAACCGGCCGGATGGCCTGTTCTTCGCCGGCGATCTCGGACAGCGGATCTTCCAGCAGCCGTTTTCCTGGCGCTCGCTCGGCGTCGATGTGCGCGGCCGGTCCTATGCGCTGCGCATCAACTACCGGACCTCGCACCAGATCCGCGCTCAGGCCGACCGGTTGCTACCGTCGACGCTGGCCGATGTCGACGGCAATGCCGAGGATCGCCGCGGCACCGTGTCGGTGTTCAACGGCCCACCCCCGACAGTCGAGACCTTCGACGATCCGGAGCAAGAGGCCGAGGCCGTCGGCGAATGGATCGCCGCTCGGGTTGGAGAAGGCGTTCAGCCGCATGAGATCGGCGTATTCGTCCGCTCGAACCGCGAGTTTCGCCGCGCGCGGAACGCGGTCAGGAAAGCCGGCGTTCGGGCGGTCGAGCTCACCGACAGGATCGAGGTCATGCCGGGCAGGGTCGCGATCGGCACGATGCATCTGGCCAAGGGTTTGGAATTTCGCGCCGTCGCCGTCATGGCGTGCGACGACGAGGTCATCCCGTTGCAGGAGCGCATCGAGAGCGTCGCCGACGAGGCCGATCTCGAAGACGTCTACAATACCGAGCGGCACCTGCTCTACGTCGCCTGCACCCGCGCCCGCGACCACCTGCTGGTGACCGGCGCGGAGCCAGGCTCAGAGTTCCTAATCGATCTCTGCTAACCGGGCGCTCAGTTGCCTGAACTGGCCGCGCGGCCTATATGAGAACGTATCAGAAACATGCTCCGTGGTCGGTGATGTCGCCCCTGCGTCGTTATTCCCTGCTGGTTCCCTGCCAAGGCCCGCGGCAGGGAAAAGATCTTCCCTGCCATGCCGTGCGAATCAGCTTGCAAGCTACTGATTCTGATCGGCTTGTTTCCGGAAGGACGAAAATTTTCCCGTTGTTTCCCTGTAGGCAGGGAAAATCGCGGCGTACTCGGACCGTCCGAATTCCTCGTGGGAACTTCGATCAGCCACTGGCGGTGATTGCGTCGGCGCCTTCGATGCGGGAGGCCAGGGCGGCGGCGAGGAAGCGGTCGAGGTCGCCGTCGAGCACGGCGCCGGTATTCGAGGTTTCGACGCCGGTGCGCAAATCTTTGACCATCTGATACGGCTGCAGGACGTAAGAGCGGATCTGGTGGCCCCAGCCGATGTCGGTCTTGGTCGCGTTCATCGCGTCGGTCGCCGCCTCGCGCCGCTGTAATTCGGCCTCATAGAGCCTGGCGCGCAGCATCGCGAAGGCGTGCGCGCGGTTCTGGTGCTGCGAGCGCTCGCTCTGGCACTGCACGACGATGCCGCTCGGCATGTGGGTGATACGCACGGCGCTGTCCGTCTTGTTAACGTGCTGCCCGCCCGCCCCGGACGAGCGATAGGTGTCGATGCGCAGATCCTTGTCGTTGATCTCGACCTCGATCTTGTCGTCGACGACCGGGTAGACCCACACCGAGGCAAAGCTGGTGTGTCGGCGTGCGTTGGAATCGAAAGGCGATATGCGCACGAGGCGATGCACGCCGCTCTCCGTCTTGAGCCAGCCATAGGCGTCGGGGCCGTTGATTCGGACGGTCGCCGATTTTATCCCGGCTTCCTCGCCGCCGCTCTCTTCGAGCCATTCGGCCTTGTAGCCGTGGGCTTCCGCCCAGCGGATATACATCCGCAGCAGCATCTCGGCCCAGTCCTGGGCCTCGGTTCCCCCTGCCCCGGCATGCACTTCGAGGTAGCAGTCATTGGCGTCCGCCTCGCCGGACAGGAGGCTTTCGAGCTCGCGCCTCGCCGCTTCCGCGCGCAGCTTTTCGAGCGCCGCCTCGGCATCGGCGACGACGGTCGCCTCGCCCTCGGCCTCAGCCATCTCGATCAGCTCGAGGGTGTCGGCGACCTCCCGCTCGATCCGGCGATAACTGCCGATCGCCTGGTCCAGCCTGGTGCGCTCGCGCAGCAGCTTTTGTGCCGCCGCGGGATCATCCCAGAGGCGCGGATCCTCGGCCTGAGCATTCAGCTCGGCGAGGCGGCGATTTGCCGCTTCCCAGTCAAAGATGCCTCCTCAGCAGCGCCAACGACTTGTTGATGTCGTCGGCGGCCGCCTGAATTTCGGCGCGCATCGCTTACTCCGAGTTGTGTTCCTCTACGTAATTCCCGCGGCAGCGGGGCTCACGGTATTCTAATATAGGCCGCCCGTGCCGCTGGCCGGAGCACCGCGCACCGGCGCCAGCATTGTCTCGCCGGCCTCTGCCCCGCCGGTCGAGGCGATCGGTGTCTCATCTTCATCAGGCACGTGCTGCAACCCTAAATTTCGGTTGTGACCGGGCTCGGTCCCGGGCTTGTAAGCCTCATAGATGGCTGGCTCGCCCGCTCCGACAGGCAGGCCGGTCGCCGCGCTGACCCGGTAGAGCCGCATACCGGGCGGTGTGCGGAAAGCGGTCGCCGGGGCGTCCTTCAGCGCTGCAATCATAAAATCGCGAAAGACCGGGGCGGCGATATGCCCGCCAGTTTCGTCGTCGCCCAGACTGTCCGGATCGTCAAATCCGATATAGACGCCCGCCGCGAGATCGGGCGAGAAACCGACGAACCACGCATCGCGCCAGTCGTTGGTGGTCCCGGTCTTGCCCGCGATCGGCTTGCCGACGGCCTGCACGACTTTGGCGGTGCCCCTCTCCACCACGCCTTGCAACATCGTCACGATCTGGTAGGCCGAGCCCGGGTCGGCCACCTGCTCGCTCGTATCCGGGATGACCGGCACCGGCTGATGGCCCCACTCGACATCGTCGCAGCCGTCGCACGGTCGCTGATCGGCGCGAAAGATTGTCGCGCCATTGCGATCCTGCACCCGATCGATAAACGTCGGGGTGATTCGCTTGCCGCCATTGACCAGCATTGCGTAGGCGGCAGTGTGCCGCAGCAGGGTCGTCTCGCCGGCGCCCAGCGCCATCGAGTATTCCCGCGGCATGTGATCCATGATGCCGAAGCGTTCGACGGTCTCGGCGATCGACTCCATCCCGATTATCGATGCGACCCGCGCGGTCACCGCATTGAGCGATTGTTCGAGCGCGACACGCAGCGGCGTCGGCCCGCGGAACCTCACCTCCTGGCCGCGCTTCGTATAATTGGTTGGTGACCACATCGGCATCCCCGGGCCCTGAGGGAGCGATATCGGGCCGTCGACGACCAATGTCGACGGGGTGAAGCCGTGATCGAGCGCGGTCAGATAGACGAACGGCTTGATTGACGACCCCGGTTGACGTTTTGCCTGGGTGGCGCGGTCGAACTGGCTCGTCGCGAAGCTGAACCCACCGCTGATCGCGAGGACGCGCCCGGTGTGCGGGTCTATGGCAACCAGCGCGCCCGAGACTTCCGGCACCTGGCACAACGTGAAGAGGCCGGGGGTGTAGAGGCCGGCAGGCTTGCCGCTGTTCGGCTCGGCTTTCGCGGCGTTGACCGGGTCGACCATCACAACATCGCCCGGCTTGACGACATCGGCTGCGCCGCGCGGATAGGGACCCAAGGTGCCATTGTCGAAGCGCGGCCGCGCCCAGCGCATTTCTGAGAACGGAATGCGCCCACTGGCGCCGTTGGCAAAGCCGATAGCCGCGCCGTCCGGCTCGCTGCGGACCACCATCGCGAGGCGCCATCCGACATCGAGCGCGACGCCGGGCACCGGCACGGCGGCGAGATGCGCCGCCCAGTCCCCCTTGGGGTCGATGCGGGCAATGGCGCCGCGCCACCCGCCATGACTGTGCTCGTAGGCGATCAACCCGGTGCGCAGCGCCTTGTCCGAAGCCGCCTGCAATCGTTCATCGAGACTGGTGCGCACCGACAGCCCAGCCCCGTACAGCACCTTTTCGCCATAGCGGGCCAGCAGGTCGCGCCTGACCTCCTCAGCGAAATAAGGGGCTCTGACCTCTTCCGCCTCCTGGCGATGGCGAATCTCGAGCGGTTGCGCTTCGGCTTGTGCAGCCTCCGCCTGGGTGGCTACTCCGTCTTCGACCATTCTGTCGACAACCCAATCGCGGCGAGCTTTTGCCGTCTGCGGGAAGCGCGCCGGGCTGTATCGGTTCGGCGCCTTCGGAAGACCGGCGAGGAAAGCGGCCTCGCCGAGGGTCAGTTCATCGAGAGATTTGTCGAAATAGGTGAGCGCCGCAGCCGCAACACCGTAAGCCCCAGAGCCGAGATAGATTTCGTTTAGGTAGAGTTCGAGGATCCGCTCCTTCGGCAACGCGGCCTCGATGCGGGTGGCCAGCAAAATCTCCTTTACTTTGCGTTCGATCGAAACCTCGTTCGAAAGCAGCATGTTCTTGGCGACTTGCTGCGTGATCGTCGAGGCGCCGACCGGACGGCGATTGGCGCGAAACCGGCTCAGATCGGTGATCGCGGCGCGTAGAATCGAAACGGGGTCGACCCCGTGATGGTTGTAGAAATTTTTGTCTTCGGCAGACAAAAAGGCATTGATGACGGGTTTCGGGATCGCCTGTATCGGCACAAAAATCCGCCGCTCAGTTGCGTATTCGGCGAGAAGCCGCCCGTCGCCCGCGTGCACTCGGGTCATGATCGGCGGCTGATAATGCGCAAGCTGCTGGTAATCCGGCAGGTCACGACCGAAATACCAGAGTGTGATCCCGACAAATCCACAGCCTGCAATGGCCAGCATGACTGCGCAGACAAAAAGAAATCGAAAGATCTTAACCATGTTGCTACAGTCTGCGACCATCCCTTTGCAAACGGCCGCCAGACCACAGGCATACCATGACCCCGCGCGGCCGGGCCTTCATATGCGCTATTGGCGATACCATTCCAAGCATGTTTTAACGAACCCGTTCGATCCGGTGGGCGTGTGGTCGATCGCGCGAAGAGGATCGCCGATCGGACGAAATGATTGTGGCAGGCTGCTTTACTCTATACAGTCGGGATTGCGAAAAATCGCCGTTCGCCGACCGGGCGCCGCGCCCGGTGGGGCTATGCGACACAAGCCCGCGGAAGGGCAGCTGCTCGGCTGCCGCCGCGCCGGCTCGCAGCGCCGGGCGACACGGATCGTAGGAACCCGAAGCCGCTAAAAGGCTCCCCTGACAAAACCATGGCCGATCTCTCCTCATCGCTTAGTGGATTAGCTTCAGGCGCCTGTGGCTTCATTGCAGACAGGAGCGCGCCACCGGCCGATTTTCGCGCGGCTGCGGCAGCGTGCCTCGGAGTTATGCCAGAATGGCAAAACGCATGCTCATCGATGCCACCCACCCGGAAGAGACCAGGGTGGTGGTGCTCAGCGGCAATCGACTCGAAGAGTTCGATTTCGAATCATCTACGAAGAAGCAGGTAAAGGGGAATATCTACCTCGCCAAGGTTACCCGCGTCGAACCATCGCTGCAGGCGGCCTTTGTCGACTACGGTAATCACCGGCATGGCTTCCTAGCTTTTAGCGAAATTCATCCCGATTACTACAAGATCCCGGTCGGCGACCGAGAGCCGAACGGCCTCGATTCGGCACACGAGGAAAGCGAGACGCGGGAAGCCGAACCCGAAGCCGCGAGCGAAGAAGGTGTTTCACTAGGAGCGGCGTTGCCCGAGCCGGTCCCTGTCCCGGCCACACCAGACGGCGGCGAGGACGAAGGATCAGAGGCCGCAGAATCGGAAGTGCGCGAAGCCCCGGATCTGCCGCCGCACCATGCCGAGCCGGCCGGCGACGGAGAGGCGCACTCGGCAGAGATGGTTGCCGAAACGCCTCGGACCGAAGAGACACCGGCCGACGCGCCGGGGGAATCCTTGCTTCGGGAGCCAGAGGGCCCCGAGAAGAACGCGAGGACACCGGAACCCGCGACCGCCACGACGATCCCGATCGTAGCGGCGACGCACGATTGGGAAGAGCAGGCCGCAGCGGCTGACGTGCCCCGCGAGCCGGAGACCGGCGCAAACGACGCGACGACGCCGGAGCCCGGCCCGACAAACACGGTCACCATCGCAGCGGCTTTGGCCGGGCCGGACGACGTGGTCGTTTCGGCTCTCGAATTTCCGCCTGAGGGGGCGCAGCCGGACATGCTCGCCGCCGCCGAGGAGGGCACGGCCGCCGCTCTCGCCGAGAGCGGGGTTGATCCCGAAGCGGTCGAGACGCTCGGCGGGGATGAGTTCGAAGAAGCCGAGCACCAGCGCTCGCGCACGATACGGCACTACAAGATCCAGGAGGTGATCAAGCGGCGGCAGATCATGCTCGTCCAGGTCACCAAGGAGGAGCGCGGCACCAAGGGCGCCGCCCTGACGACCTACCTTTCGCTTGCCGGCCGCTATTGCGTGCTGATGCCAAACACGGCGCGCGGTGGCGGGGTATCGCGCAAGATCACCAGCATCGCCGACCGCCGCCGCCTAAAGGATATCCTCGAGGAGCTGGATATTCCCGAAGGCATGGGGGTGATCGTACGCACCGCCGGGGCCGAACGCTCGAAGGCCGAGATCAAGCGGGATTATGAATACCTGCTGCGCCTGTGGAACGAGATCCGCGAGTTGACATTGCGCTCCACCGCTCCCGCCTTGATTTATGAAGAGGGCAACCTAATCAAGCGGTCGATCCGCGACCTCTATACGCGCGACATAGACGAGGTTCTGGTCGAAGGCGAAGAAGGCTATCGCACGGCGAAGGCATTCATGAAGATGCTGATGCCGAGCCATGCCAAGCGGGTCCAGCCTTACCGCGATCCTCAGATCGGCCTGTTGCACCGCTTCCAGGTCGAAAGCCAGATCGACGCTATTCATTCGCCGATCGTACAGCTGCGCTCCGGCGGCTATGTCGTGTTCAATCAGACCGAGGCATTGGTCGCGATCGACGTCAATTCCGGCCGCTCGACGCGCGAACGCAACATCGAGGAGACGGCGGTCCGAACCAACCTCGAAGCGGCCGAGGAGATCGCGCGCCAGCTCAGATTGCGGGACCTTGCCGGCTTGATTGTGATCGATTTCATCGACATGGAAGAGCACCGCAATCAGTCGGCGGTAGAGCGGCGGCTAAAGGAGGCACTGAAAAACGACCGCGCACGAATCCAAGTCGGCCGGATCAGCGCGTTCGGCCTGTTGGAGATGTCGCGCCAGCGGCTGCGCCCGTCGCTCGTCGAGACATCCACGCAGCCTTGTCCCCATTGCGGCGGCACCGGTTTCATTCGGTCGACGGAGTCGACGGCACTCTACGTGCTGCGCTCGATCGAAGAGGAGGGGATGCGGCGGCGCTCCGCCGAGATTTGCGTTCACGTTCCAACCATGGTCGCGCTCTATATCCTGAACCAGAAACGCAACTCGCTGGTGCAGCTGGAGGCGCGTTACGCAATTCGAGTTCTGGTCGCGCGAGACGATGCGCTGATACCGCCGGCCTTTCGTCTGGAGCGGCTGCGCGCGTATGCGGCAGCCGAGCCAGTGGCTTTGCCGGCTGCACCTCTCACCCAAGCCTCGGTCTCGGACGATGAGGAAGAAATCGACGAGGCCGCGGAAGCTTCCGAGGCCGAGCAGGAGAGCGGTGATGATGGCCACGGCCGCAGCCGCCGCCGTCGTCGGCGGCGGCGCCGTCACGAAGAAGAGCCTGCCTCGCAGTCTGCGGCGCCTACGGCCCAGACCGGCGACGAAGTAGCGGAGGACGAGGCCGATCTCGTCGGTGAGACCAGTCGAAACGAAAGCGAGGAAATCGACAGCGACGAGGAGAGTGAAACCGAGCGTCGGCGCCGGCGGCGCGGCCGGCGAGGCGGCAGACGACGCGTACACCGGGAGGGTGGTGTGGAGCCCGGTTTCGAAGAACCGCGCCCGGCTGTCGATACCGTCGAGATTTTGCCGACTCCTGAGGTCCAAGAAAGCGAGCAGATGCTGGTTGAAGCGCGCGCCGGCTGGCCCGACGAGATCGGCGCCGTGGCAATCGAAACGGCAAGTTTGCCGGCGCTTGCCGGCGATGGTCAGGCCAGTACCGAAAACATCTCTGCGGCAGGCGAAAGTGAACCGGGCGCGGCGGGACCTGCTGAAAGGGCCGGGCACGACGCGCCGCATCCCCAGCACTCTAGGGAAGCGCCGGACGAGGAGCGGGAGGGTCGGCCAGGATCGCTGCCCACCGCCGAGGCCGAGCAGGGGGTCCCCTACACCAGCGAAATGGAACGGGAACTCGAACCGGCGTCCGCCGAATTGGAGGAGCAGCACAAGCCGGAGCCGGCACACCCAGTGGAAACCGTGACCGAGAAGCCGGCAAACCCCCGGCGCGGCTGGTGGCAGCGGCTGATCCAGTCCTAGCGCGGGTCCGCGCGCGATCGATGGCGGCCTTGCCCCGCCCTCGCCGCAATTTTATCGTGAAGTGAATTATGCGGGTTGACCTGTGCTCGCCGGTCATGTTGAGACACTCGTCAAGGGCGGGTCCGTAGGTCCTTGAAGGCGGCGCCGGTGACTTCTCGTATCCTCCGTTCAAGCGCGGCGATTGGCCTCGCGGCGTCGCTCGTCATTGCTCAAACCGCGGCCGCGGGCGAGAGCATCATCCGCGATACCGAGATCGAGGGCGACATACGGACCATGGTGACCCCGATCTGGAAGGCGGCGGGGCTCGAGCCGAGCTCGCTGCACGTCTATCTCGTCGAAGACAAACAGATCAATTCCTTCGTCGCCGGCGGCCAGAACGAATTCATCAACAGCGGATTGATAATGCGCGCAGAAACGCCGAACCAGCTGATCGGGGTGCTCGCGCATGAAACCGGCCATATTGCCGGAGGGCACCTGACGCGCTTTCAAGAGGCGGCACGGAACGCCAGCATCGAAGGAATCATCGCGATGGTGCTCGGCGCCGCTGCCACCGTCGCCGGCAGAGGCAGCGGGGGCGGCGCGGCCTTGCTCGGGGCCCAAGGCGTCGCGGAACGGGCGTTCATGCAATATTCGGTAACGCAGGAAGCCTCCGCCGATCACGCGGCTATGACCTTTTTGGACGCGAGCGGTCAGTCGGCGCGCGGGCTCCTTCAGTTCTTTCAGGTTCTTCAGGGCGAAGAGATGCTCGCCGGGATCCGTGAGGATCCGTATCTGCGAACGCATCCGCTGACCGCGCAACGCATCGACTACGTCCGCAACCACGTCGAGCATTCGCGCTTCTCGAACGTTCCGGACTCGCAGGCCAACATCGACCTGTTGAAACGGATAAAGGTCAAGCTCGACGCCTTCATCTCGCCGCCTGCGTCGACCCTTGCCTCCTATCCGGAGAAGGACCAGTCGGTTCTCGCGCGCTATGCCCGGGCAATCGCCTATTACCGGATTCCAAAACTGGACAAGGCTCTGCCGACAATCGACGGGCTGATTCGGGATTATCCGAGCGACCCCTACTATCGCGAGCTCAAGGGGCAGATGCTGTTCGAGAATGGCCGCATCGCCGAAGCAGTCCAGCCTTACGAGGAAGCCGTTCGGCTCGCGCCCACCGCGCCGTTGCTGCGCATTTCGCTCGCGCAAGTCTACATCGAATTGAATGATCCGAAGGTGAACAAGCGCGCTATCGCCTATCTCAACGATGCCATGCGCACCGAGGACAAGGAGACCCAGGCCTGGCACCTGCTCGCGACCGCATACGGGCGCGATAATCAGATCGGCATGGCCGCCTTGGCACTGGCCGAGGAAGGTCTCGCAGCCGGAAAGAAGAAGGACGCCCAACAGCAGGCCCTTCGGGCCAAGGCGCTATTGCCGAAAAACTCCGCCGGCTACAATCGCGCTGAAAACATCCATCTTGAGGCGGAGCACATCGAGGAGTTGGCGGGCGGCGTCGCGAACTCTCGCTGATCGCACGATCCCCTCTCTAACCGTTTTCCTAAGGGAGTATTCGACGTGATGCCGTTTCGCACGCCGTTTGTGGCCTCCGCGCTGGTCTGTGGTTTGATTATCGTTCTGCAAGGCGGACCAGTAAAAGCTGCTGAAATTCCAACGGAGCAGCGACAGGCAATCGAGGGAATTATCCACGACTACCTTCTCCACAACCCCGACGTTTTGATCGAAGCACTGCACGGGGCCGAAGAGAAGCTGAACCGCGAGGCAGATGTCAAAGCGGTAAAGGCTCTCAGCGATCAGCGAAGCGAGATTTTCGATGACCCGGCAACGCCGGTTGGGGGAGATCCGCGGGGCGATGTGACAATCGTCGAGTTCTTCGACTACCGCTGTCCATACTGCAAGCAAGTGCAGCCTTCATTGCAGGCTTTGCTGAAGGGAGACCCCAAGCTGCGCTTCCTCTACAAGGAAATGCCGGTCCTCGGAGCGCCGTCAGTCACTGCCGCGCGTGCCGCTCTCGCGGCTCAGCGGCAGGGCAAATACGAGGCGTTTCATAACGCAATGATGGCAACCAAAGGTCAGATCACCGACGAAACGGTCTATAAAGTCGCCGGTTCGGTAGGACTCGATGTCGACCGGCTGAAGCAGGACATGAACGCGCCGGATATCCAGCGGGCGCTTAAGACCAATTTGGCGCTCGCCGACGCGCTCAACATCCGCGGAACCCCTGGTTTCATTGTCGGCAATCACATCGTCCCGGGCGCGATCGACCTGGACACCCTGCAGAACATGGTCGCCGAGGCGCGAAAGGAATAGCTGGCTACGCCTCGTAGTCCGGCTGTTTGCTCGGATGTGCCGCGATAAAGGGCCCGAGCTTCATGCAGTTCTCGTAAATCCGCATCAGCGTCGGATACGGCCTGAAATCAAGCTGGTAGCGCTCCGCATTGACGACTTGTGGGACAAGGGCGATGTCCGCCAACCCGGGTGAGTCTCCGTGGCAGAACGCGGCAGTCCGGGCGTCGCCAGCGAGCAGCGTCTCGAGCGCCTGAAATCCCGCGGCGATCCAATGATTGTACCACTTGGCGATCGCCGCCTCGTCATGGCCGAGTTCTCGCATCAAGTAACGCAGCACGCGCAAGTTATTGATCGGGTGTATGTCGCACGCGACGATGTCGGCGAGCGCCCGAACCCGCGCCCGGTCGGCGGGCTGCTTCGGCAAGAACGGTGGCTCCGGGTGGAGCTCGTCGAGGTATTCCAAGATCGCCATTGATTAAATCAGGGTCTGTCCGCCATCTTCGAGCGCCGGGACGAGACCTTGAGGGTTGACGCTGCGATAATCGGGCCTGCTCTGATCGTTGCGGCGCAGGTGGATCGCTGCGGTGTCGTAAGGGAGCCCCTTCAGATTGAGGGCGATGCGGACCCTAAACGCGGCAGAGGACCTGAAAAAGCTGTACAGCTTCATTACGCCACCATACTCAGCTGTTGAGCCTGGTCCAGTATCGGCTCGGAAGGCTCCCGTCTTCAAGTTGGGCGGCGCATTGTCTAAAGAGAACCGGCTCGCGTCCCGAGGAAGGAGCGGCTTGACGGCTTGTAAGTAAGCACTTACTTTCGCGCGGCGATGGCTATCACCCGGTTGGACAGCGACGAGCGCCGCAAGATGATTGTTGCCGCGGCAGTGCCGCTCTTCGCGCGAAAAGGGTTCGCGGGCACGACCACCAAGGAGCTGGCCGAGGCGGCTGGCATTTCCGAAGCACTGCTGTTCAGACATTTTCCCACCAAGAAGCATCTCTACGGGGAGATCCTGCGGCTGGGTTGCGAAGGCGATCCGGCGCTCGAGCGTCTGGCTGCTCTCGAGCCGTCGACGGCAACCCTCGTCCATATGATCACCTTCATGGTGCGTTACTTTCTGCTCGGCGGCGTCGACGAAGTCGAGCTCGACACGCGCCTTCGCCTCGTGCTGCACAGCTTTCTCGAAGACGGGGAGTACGCCCGTGAGCTGTTCGAAACAATTTTCGAGCGGGTCCACCCGCTTTTTGTCGCTTCCGTCGAAGCGGCTGCGGCCGCGGGCGACCTCAGGGCCGAACCGATCGCCTCGGCTAATCGCTTTTGGTTCGGCCATCATGTCGCCGCGATGGTGGCTTTCGTATCTCTGCCGGGCCGAGCTTCGGTCCCTTATCAGGGGTCGGTCACAGCCCTGGCCGAGGAAGCGAGCTGGTTCATTTTACGCGGCATTGGAATGAGGGACGCGGCGATTGCTTCTGCAATGGCTGCCGCTGCCCAGGTCCCGTTCCAACTCGCACCCGCCTCTTAGTGGAGCACGCCTATGGACGGCGAACGGATGATACCGGCGGAAGGACTGCTGCACGACCGCACCGGTGTCGGGCGCGCAACGACCCGCAGGCCGAGGACATTCCTCTGGCTCGTCGTAGTCGGGCTGTTGCTGGCTGTCGTGCTCGGCGGGCTATACGGTTTCAACCGGTTCCGCGAGCAGGCGATCGCGACTTATTTCGCGAACAATAAGCCGCCTCCCGCGCATGTCAGCGCCGCCGAAGTCAAAACCGAGGCGATTCCCCGATTTGCCACCGGGATCGGCTCGGTCACCGCGGTTCATCAAGTGACAATCAATCCCGAGGTCGGCGGCCGCGTCACAAAAATCTATTTTGAGCCTGGTGCCTTAGTGAAGGCCAGTGATCCGCTGGTTCAGCTCAACGATGCGCCTGAGCGCGGCGATCTCGCCAGTTACGAGGCGCAGGCGCATTGGGCCCAAACCACATTGGAGCGCTCGAGCCAGCTCGCCCAGCATCAGTTCGAGGCGCGGGAAACCGTCGATCAGAAGCAGAGCCAGCTCGACCAAGCGCGGGCGATGATCATCAAAACCGAGGCGCTGATCGCGCAAAAGCTGATCCGAGCTCCGTTTTCCGGTCAGCTCGGCACCCGCCAAGTCGAGCTAGGACAATACCTCACTCCGGGCGCCCGGATCGTTACACTAACGGACCTGTCGATGCTCTATGTGAACTTCACCTTGCCATCGCACATGCGTCAGCAGATCTCGGTCGGGCAGCGGGTCAACGTCACTGCCGACGCGTACCCTGGCCGTACCTTCAGCGCAGAGATCACGACGATCGAGCCGCAGATCAGCGCCGATACCCGGACGATGGCCGTGCAAGCAACCATGCCAAATCCCGACAATGCTTTGCTGCCCGGCATGTTCGTCAATGCTGCCGTGGTTCTTCCGCCGCAACCCGATATGGTGGTGCTCCCCGAGACCGCCGTCGAGTACACGCTCTATGGCGACAGCGTCTACGTTGTCCGTGAGGACGGCAAGGACGCCAACGGCCGTCCGATCCTCAAGGCGGTGCGCACCCCCGTTAAGACCGGGGCAAGGGTCGGCGGCAAGGTAGTCATACTACAGGGCCTCGAACCCGGCGAGCGGGTGATCTCCGCAGGTCAGGTGAAAGTCCAGAACGGCTCCCAAGTCGCGATCAGTGATGAGCCCGCGCCACAGCCGCCGGCCGCTCTGACACGGAATTGAGCCGATGCTACACACGGTCGAGATCTCGCTCGGCCCTTGCCCTCTCCGCCCGCCGCGGGGGGAGAGGGAGGGGACCCATTGCGACAGCGATGGGGAGGGTTAGGTGGGCAGCCGCGCAGTTCCAGGGATGGAACTCCCCCACCTCACCCCGACCCTCACCGCCCCCAAGGGCGGAGAGGGGGGATAGGCGTCCGGCTTGCCCAGCTCTGGCGCGGAAGGGTAGTAGCCTATGTCCTTTACCGACATCTTTATTCGCCGGCCGGTGCTGGCCCTGGTGGTCAGTCTGCTGATCCTGCTGATCGGTCTCAAGGCGATGACCGGACTGCAGATCCGTCAGTACCCCAAGCTGTCGAACACGACGATTACGGTCACGACGATTTATCCGGGCGCCTCGCCCGATTTGATGCAGGGCTTCATCACGACGCCGATATCACAGGCGGTGGCGACGGCGGAAGGGATAGATTACCTGACCGCGTCATCGATCCAGGGGACCAGCACCATCACGGCGTATATCCGGCTCAACTACGATCCGAGCCAGGCGCTGACCGACATCATGTCGAAGGTGCAGCAGGTCAAATACCTGCTTCCGAAAGAGTCGCAAGACCCGATCATCACCAAATCGACCGGCCAAACCACCGCGGTCATGTATATCGGCTTCGCCAGCCCGGAACTCTCCAGTGCAGCAATCTCGGATTATCTGACACGGGTGGTACAGCCGCTGCTCGCTACGGTCGACGGTGTTTCCTCGGCCGATATTCTCGGCGGGCAAACCTTCGCGATGCGGTTGTGGCTGGACCCGGATCGGATGGCGGCGCGCGGAATCTCCGCCAGCGACGTCGCCGCGGCAATCCGCGCCAATAACTTTCAATCGGCGCCGGGCCAGGCGAAGGGCTACTTCACGATCACCAACGTCAATGCCGATACCGGTCTTGCCGACGTCCAGCAGTTCAACAAGATGGTCGTCAAGGCAAAGGACGGCGCGGTCGTGCGGATGGAGGACATCGCGACCGTCGACCTCAATGCCCAAAGCTGGACCTCGAGCATCGAAATGAACGGCCAGCACGCCGTGTTCATCGGCGTCCAGGCAACCCCGACCGGCAACCCGCTGTCCCTGGTGGCGGGAATTCGGGCATTGCTGCCAGAAATCGAGCGCAACCTGCCGGCTTCGGTCAAGATGCAGGTCGCTTACAACTCGACCAAGTTCATTCAGGCCTCGATCGACGAGGTCAAATCAACGCTCGCCGCCGCGGTCGTCATTGTGATCGGGGTGATTTTCCTTTTCCTCGGCAGCCTGCGTGCGGTGCTGATCCCGGTCGTGACGATCCCGCTCTCACTGGTCGGCGCGGGGATCATCATGGCGGCACTTGGCTTCAGCCTGAACCTGTTGACCTTGCTTGCGATGGTGCTGGCCATCGGGCTCGTCGTCGATGATGCGATCGTCGTTCTCGAGAACGTTTATCGCCACATCGAAGAGGGCCTCACTCCGGCACAGGCCGCTCTGATCGGCGCCCGTGAGATTGCCGGCCCGGTCATCTCGATGACCCTGACTTTGGCTGCGGTCTATGCTCCGATCGGCTTTCTCGGCGGCGTTACCGGCGCCCTGTTTCGCGAATTTGCGTTCACCTTGGCCGGCGCGGTTATCATTTCCGGGGTGGTCGCAGTGACACTCTCGCCGATGATGTGCTCGCTGCTCTTGTCCCGCGAGATGCTGCGCGGCCGTTTTGTTCATCTGATCGACCGCGTTTTTTCCCGTTTGGCCGAGTGGTACGGACGCAAGCTGGAGCGCTCGCTGGATTATCGTCTGGTGACCGGGCTATTCGCTGCGGCCGTCTTTGCCAGCCTCGTCTTCATGTACATAAACACGAAGTCCGAGCTCGCCCCCGAAGAGGATCAAGGGGTCCTCTTCGCACTGACCAAGGCGCCGCAATATTCCAATCTCGATTACCAGGAGGCCTATACCGACAGGCTCGACAAAGCCTTCGGCTCGTTTCCCGAGACCGATCTGCGCTTCATCGTCAACGGTCGGTTCGGACCCAACCAAGGCATTGCCGGCGCGATCCTCAAGCCCTGGGGCGAGCGCTCACGTTCGGCGCAGCAGCTGAAGCCGTTGATGCAGCGGAAGGCGTCATCCGTCGAGGGGATGAACGCGTTCGTCTTCTCACTTCCGCCATTGCCGGGATCCATCGGCGGCCTGCCGGTGCAGATGGTGATCTATTCGACCGGCGGCTACAAAGACCTCTACCTGGCGATGGACAAGATCAAAGCGGCGGCGCGCAAGAGCGGGCTGTTTATCGTCACCGACAGCGATCTCGATTTCAACCAGCCGACAATACAAGTGAAGATAGATCGCTCAAAAGCCAACGAGCTCGGGCTGACCATGGAGTCGATCGGCGATACATTGGCACTGCTGGTCGGCGAGAACTATGTCAACCGCTTCAATCTCGGGGGCCGGTCGTACGAAGTAATACCCCAAGTGGCAAGGGCAGACCGCCTGACGCCGGAAACATTGACGCGGTACTACGTCACCACGCCGTCGGGCCAGCCGGTGCCGCTCTCCAATCTCGTGACCCTCGAGATGGATACCCAACCCAATTCGCTGACTCAGTACAATCAGCTGAACTCGGCGACGTTTCAGGCCGTGCCAATGCCCGGAGTGACAATGGGCCAGGCCGTCGATTTTCTCGAAACCCAGACCAAGAACTTGCCCGCCGGCTTTAGCCACGACTACCTCTCCGACACCCGCCAATACGTGCGGGAGGGCAATCAGCTGACGATCACCTTCGTCTTCGCGCTGATCGTGATATTTCTCGTGCTGGCGGCACAATTCGAGAGCTTGCGAGATCCGCTGGTGATCCTGGTTAGCGTGCCGATGTCGATGTGCGGGGCGTTGATGCCGCTGTTCTTCGGCTTGGCAACGATGAACATTTACACTCAGGTCGGGCTCGTCACCCTGATCGGCCTGATCAGCAAGCACGGCATTCTGATGGTAGAATTCGCCAATACGCTGCAGGTGCGCGAGAACCTCGATCGCCGGCGTGCGATCGAGCAGGCTGCTCGGGTCCGCTTGCGGCCGATCTTGATGACGACGGCGGCGATGGTCGTCGGGCTCGTGCCACTGCTGATCGCGACAGGGGCCGGGGCTGCCAGCCGCTTCTCGATCGGCGTGGTGGTCGTTGCCGGGATGTCGGTTGGTACTCTCTTCACGCTGTTTGTCCTGCCCGCCGTCTATACGGTGCTGGCCAAGGATCACCTCGCCGCCACCCGGTCGAGCCGGGTGCGCGAGATCGCCCAGGTTTCGTAAGGCCCTGATCGCGACGACGGCACGCAAGAGCTTAACCCTTGCTCGTCCAATCCGGCCGGTCCCGGAACCGGATCGGCGGGTCGGCGTTTTATCGGTAGGCAGACTGCGCGAACAATTCGTTTCCGAGCGAAACTCCGCGATTTGAAGGAATGCGGAATGGATCAGTCGATGGATCGTACAACGGCAACTCGGCGTGTTGCCTATGACGCAAACAAGCCGCCGCAGGCGATAGAGGAAGACATTGCACGCACCCGTGTTCGGCTGAGCGCCACGATCGAAGCCCTTGAGAGGGAACTGGCCCCCCAGCGGGTGCTCGAAAGAAGCACGGAGCTGTTGCGCACCTCTCTCGAGCCGGCTCCGGGTTCCTTCCGCACGCAGACCTGGGCTTACGCGATTCCGCTCGCCCTGATCACAACCGGTCTCGCTTGGCTCTTTTTACTCCGCCGGCGCAGCTACCAACCGGAAACACCCGCCAGCTTCGGCGAGATGCCGGCGGAGCAGGTCGAGATGGGTGAAACGCCGAACCCCGCTGCGACTTTAGTCGATGCAGCCGCGCCAATAGAACCGGTGGCATTGGTCGACGAAACCGCTCCGATTTGATCGGCAAGACGAGCGAAGGCTGCTGTTGCCCCGAATTGGGTAGGCCCGGCAGGATTCGAACCTGCGACTCCACCGTTATGAGCGGCGTGTTCTAACCAGCTGAACTACGGGCCCATTGTCCCAAATAGGCGACAAGATTGCTTCGTCGCTGCGCGCCTCGCAATGACAGACTGCATTTTGTCGTCATTGCGAGCGCAGCGAAGCAATCTCAGGTATCCAAGAAGCTGCGCAGTTTGCGCGAGCGGCTCGGATGCTTGAGCTTTCTCAGCGCTTTTGCCTCTATCTGGCGGATCCGCTCGCGGGTCACCGAGAATTGCTGGCCGACTTCCTCGAGCGTGTGGTCGGTGTTCATGCCGATTCCGAAGCGCATCCGCAATACCCGTTCCTCACGCGCCGTCAGCGAGGCCAACACACGCGTCGTGGTCTCGCGCAGATTGGCCTGGATGGCGGCGTCGAGCGGCAGCACCGCGTTCTTGTCCTCGATAAAGTCGCCGAGATGTGAATCCTCCTCGTCACCGATCGGCGTTTCGAGGCTTATCGGTTCCTTGGCGATCTTCAGCACCTTGCGCACCTTTTCCAGCGGCATGGCGAGCTTTTCGGCGAGCTCTTCGGGGGTCGGCTCACGGCCTATCTCATGCAGCATCTGTCGCGAGGTGCGCACCAGTTTGTTGATCGTCTCGATCATGTGCACGGGGATGCGGATCGTGCGCGCCTGATCGGCAATCGAGCGGGTGATGGCCTGGCGGATCCACCACGTCGCGTAGGTCGAGAACTTGTAGCCGCGGCGATACTCGAATTTGTCGACCGCCTTCATCAGCCCGATGTTGCCCTCCTGGATCAGGTCCAGGAACTGCAACCCACGGTTGGTATATTTCTTGGCGATCGAGATAACGAGGCGCAGATTGGCCTCCACCATCTCCTTCTTCGCCCGGCCCGCCTCGCGCTCGCCGCGCTGGACCGTTTGTACGATGCGCCGGAATTCGCTGATCGGCAGCTTGGCCTCGGCGGCGATCCGAGCGATGTTGGCCCGCAGCCTGACCGCATCCGGCGCATGCTTTTCGATCAGTCGCGGCCAACCACGGCCGGGCAGGGTCTCGACACGCTCCAGCCAATCACCGGCGAGCTCGTTTCCGAAATAATGCTGCAAGAACTCCGAGCGCCTGATACCGGCACTCTCCGCCATCCGCAGCAGCCTGCCTTCATCAGCGACGAGCCTGCGATTTACGTCGTAGAGCTGCTCGACGAGATACTCGATGCGCGTGTTGTTGAGGCGCACGCGTTTGACGTTGTCGATGATCTCCGCCTTGAGCTTCTCGTAGCGCCGCTCGGTTACGCGCGGCAACGGCTCGCCCTTTTGCAGGGCGTTGATCCGCTGGTCCTGCAGTCGGTGCAGTCTTTTGTAGGTTTCAGCGATCGCGTCAAAGGTCGCGAGCGCGCTCGGCTTCAGTTGCGCCTCCATCGCGGCCAGCGAGATCGAGCTTTCCTCGCCTTCGGCCTCCTCGACGGCGAGCTCGCTCTCGATCTCGGCGAGCTCCTTCGCAACATCTTCGCCGTTGGCGGCATCTGCGTTTTCGCTCGGCGCCGCGCCGTTTGGGGCTCCATCACCGCCTTCGCCACCCGCTTCGCCCTCGATCCTGCCGGCTTCTGGGACAGCGACCACTATCTCGGCCGGTAGCGGCCCGAACACGCCACTCCCGTAAGTGGCGTCGAGATCGATGATGTCGCGCAGCAGCATCTTCCCTTCGTTCAGGGCATCGCGCCAAGCGACGATGGCGCGCATCGTCATCGGGTTTTCGCAGATGCCGCCGATCATCATTTCACGGCCGGCCTCGATCCGCTTGGCGATGGCGATTTCGCCTTCGCGCGACAGCAGCTCGACCGATCCCATTTCGCGCAGGTACATGCGGACCGGATCGTCGGTGCGGCCGATATCGTCGTCGTCCAGATTGCCGCGGACTTCGCCGTCGCTTTCATCCGCGTCGGGAGCCGCGGGCTCCTCGCTCTCCTCGTTCTCGATCACGTTGACACCGAGCTCGGAGAGCATGGTCATCGTGTCCTCGATCTGCTCCGAGGACACCTGGTCGGGCGGCAACGCGGCATTCAGTTCGTCATAGGTCACATAACCCCGCTCCTTACCGCGCGCCAGCATCCGCTTGATTGCCGCCGCCACGCTGTCCAGGAGCGGCGCCTCCGCCGCTTCCTCACGGGTTTCTGCGACTTCTGCAGTATTTGCCGCTTTGCTCGCCATTCCACCGTCCCTAAAGAGATTTCACAGTCGCCCCACAACACGGGGCACGAATACGAGAGCAGCCCGAGCTGGGCCGCCGACAATGTTCGGCGAGGGTACCGTCGGGTCAGGTCTCGTCCTCACCCCGCGACCCCTCGTGCAAGGCTCTTTCTCTGGCGGCCAGAAACCGTTCCCAGCTCTCCGGACAAATGTCGCTGATCAGGTTGTCGGTAGCTTCGGCCAAAGCGCAGCGATCACCTCCCGTGAGCATACTGGTCACGCGAACCCACTCCTTGCGCGCGGAGATCGGGTCGGAGCACCGGACCAAGAAAGTTGTGTCGACCGAAGGCAAAAGGAGTTTTTCAACGGTCGCCGCAAGTCCGTTCTGAGCAAGGTGTTGTTGGAGTGCGTGGGCGTCAAGCCCCGATAGGGCAGCATCCAACGCTAAAATTTGCCGTCTCAGGCTGTCGAGGTCCGATTCGGGGATCTCGAGTGCTGCTAATTCCTCGGCCACTTGATCGATCAGATAAGGGAAATGCAAAACCATGCGGAGCAGATTTTCCCGCTGTATTCGTCCTCCGGAGCGGGGTGGAGGCTCCGGCCCGTCGCGCACGAAACTCGGTCGAGGGCGAGCCAACTGCCGAGCGCCCGGGCGGGCCGGTCGTCCCAGATCGAAAAGTCGGTCGCGGAGAAATCGTCGATACTCGGCCTGGACCGTCCGGTCGGCGATGAGGCCAATTTGGTCCATCAGGCGGCGCTCGAGAGCGGCACGGCGTTCCGGCGTGTCGAGCCGGCTCGCGCCCAGCTCGCTCTCCCAGAGCACGGTCGAGAGAGGTCGCGCCGCGCCTAGGATCTGGTCGAAAGCACCCCGCCCCGCCTGGCGAATTACCGAATCGGGATCCTCTCCCGCGGGGAGGCTGACAAAGCGCAGGCTCTGACCCGGGCGCAACAGCGGCAGGGCCCGCCGCATCGCCCGGACGGCGGCACGCTGCCCCGCTTCGTCCCCATCGAAACAGAGTACGGGCTCGGGGGTCAGGCGCCAAAGCTCGAGCAGCTGGAATTCGGTCAGCGCGGTTCCGAGCGGCGCCACTGCTGTAGCAAAGCCCGCCTGGTGGAGCGCGATCACGTCCATGTACCCTTCGGTGACGATCGCTCCCCCGTCGGAATAGGCGGGGCCGCCCTCTTCATCTCGGATGGCAGCCGCCCGCGCTGCCGACCAGCCGTACAATACCCGTCCTTTTTCAAAGAGCGCGCTGTCGGGCGAGTTCAGATATTTGGGCTGCCCATCGCCGAGCACCCGGCCGCCAAAGGCGATGACCCGGCCGGCGCGGTCGCTGATCGGAAACATCAGCCGGTTGCGGAAATAGTCCGAGGGTTCCCGCTCGTCCGGTCGGCGCAGCACCCCGGCTTCGATCAGCAGCGGATCGGAAAATTCCCGCTCGAGGGCGCGCCGCAGCGCCTGGCGGTCGTCCGGGGCCCAGCCCAGACGGAAGCGTCGGATTGTCTCCGGATCGAGCCCTCGCCCTTGCAGATATTCGCGTGCTCGGGCCCCGGCAGGCGCCCACAGCCGCTCCTCGTAAAAAGCTGCGGCGGCTTCTGTCGCTTCGAGCAAGGTTTTTTGCCGCTGCGCCCGTTCACGCTCTTGCGGCGTCGCCTGCGGGACGGCTAGCCCCGCCTCCCCCGCCAGTTTCTCGATGGCCTCGATAAAATCGAGATTATCGGCCCGCATAGCGAACCCGATCACATCTCCATGGGCGCCACAGCCGAAGCAATGAAAGAAGGATTTGTCCTCGACGACGTAGAAAGACGGCGTCTTCTCGTGATGGAATGGGCACAATCCGGCAAACTCGCGCCCGCGGCGGACCAGCTTGACCCGCCGACCGATCAATCCCGATAGCGAAATTCGACTACGCAGGTCGTCGAGAAAGCTCGGCGGAAACGCCACCTATCGTCCCCTCTCCGCCCATCCGGGGGAGAGGGTAAGTAAGGTGGGTCTGCACCGCACCTCGGATCTATGTCCCCCCTCACCTTGACCATCTCCCCTCGCGAGCGGAGGAAAATGGAATCCGGCGGGCATCATCCAAGCAGCCGCCTGACGATTGCACCAGCGCGGCCGAGATCGATGACGCCGGCGTGGTGCTCGCGCAACGCCGCCATCACCTTCCCCAAATCCTTTGGAGTCGTCGCGCCGGTCTCGCTCATTGCGGCCTTCACCGCCGCTTCGATCTCACCCTCGTCGAGCTGACGAGGCAGGAAGCTCTCGATGACCGCTATTTCCTCGTTCTCTTGGTCCGCCAGATCGGGGCGGTTGCCTTGCCGATAAAGGGCGATCGATTCGCGGCGCTGCTTGATCATCGCCTGCAGCATGCGCTGGATTTCGGCTTGGGATACGCCTTCGGAATTGCCTTGCCCGCGCGCGGCGACGTCCCGTTCCTTGAGCCCGGCAAGGATCAACCGAACGGTCGAAACCGTGCGCGACTCCCTGGCCTTCATCGCTTCCTTCAGCCGGTCCCTGAAGGCCTCACGCAGCATCGTTGGCGTCCCCCTTTGGCACCGGTTTTAAGCCTAACCGGTTTTGGGCGCCGCGGCAATTCCGCACGTCGACGCGTAAGTACTTGAAAGAACGAGAACTCCGGTGGGCGCTGGGTTGACCCCATCGGTGCGATCAACTATCTCTCAATAAGCCTGTTGTTCGCCCGTGGCCGCTCTTGCGGTCCGGTAGGTTGCGGCTGCCCACAGGATGGATCCGCATGCGCGAGCCGATGCCGCGACCGCCCGACTGCAACGCCGCGCTCGTTCTCGCGGACGGGACAGTATTCTGGGGCCGCGGCGTCGGCGCAACCGGGTCGGCTATCGGGGAAGTCTGCTTCAATACTGCGATCACCGGCTACCAAGAGGTGCTGACCGACCCTTCTTATGCCGGGCAGATTATCACCTTCACCTTCCCCCATATCGGGAATGTCGGAGTCAATCGGGAAGATGTCGAAGCCACGACGCCCGCTGCCCGCGGTCTCGTGCTGCGCACCCCGATTACCGCGCCGGCAAACTACCGCGCGACCCAATCGCTCGACACCTGGCTCAAACATGATGGGCTGATCGGTATTGCGGGAGTGGACACGCGACGGTTGACCCGGCGCATCCGCGATTTCGGACCTCCGAACGGGGCTGTCGCGCACCACCCGGAAGGGCGGCTGGACATTGCGGAACTCCAGGCCCGGGCTCTCGATTGGCCCGGTCTCGAAGGCATGGACCTCGCCGAGGAAGTCACCTGTCGTCAAACCTACGAATGGACCGAGACGGCCTGGGACCGCGAACGGGGATACGGTGTGCAATGCAACCCGCGCCATCACGTCGTGGCGATCGATTATGGTGCCAAGCGCAATATCCTACGAATGCTCGGCGCGCATGGCTGCAGGGTGACCGTGGTCCCCGCCACCACCTCGACCGAGGATGTGCTGCGCCATCGGCCCGACGGCATCTTTTTGTCGAACGGCCCCGGCGACCCGGCGGCGACCGCTGCCTACGCCGTCCCCGTGGTGCGCGAGCTGATCGCCTCGGGCAAGCCGATTTTCGGCATCTGCCTCGGTCACCAATTGTTGGCGCTGGCGCTTGGCGGCACAACCCGCAAGATGCCGCGCGGCCATCGCGGCGCCAACCATCCTGTCAAGGATCTGCTGACTGGCAAGGTCGAGATCACCAGCCAGAATCACGGGTTTGTCGTCGAGCCGGATAGCCTGCCGCCCGGGGTCGAGCCGACCCATCTCTCGCTGTTCGACAATACGAACGAAGGGTTGCGGATCGTCGGTAAGCCGGTCTTTTCGGTCCAGCATCACCCGGAAGCCAGCCCGGGGCCGCAGGACAGTCACTACCTCTTCGCGCGGTTTGTCGCGTTGATGGAAGAGAATGCCTAGGCGCACCGACCTCGACAGTATCCTGATCATCGGCGCCGGGCCAATCGTGATCGGGCAGGCCTGCGAATTCGATTACTCCGGCGCGCAAGCGTGCAAGGCACTCAAAAGCGAGGGGTATCGGATCGTCCTGGTGAATTCGAACCCGGCGACGATCATGACCGACCCGGAGCTGGCCGATGCGACCTATATCGAGCCGATCACCCCCGACATGGTCGCGAAAATCATCGCCCGCGAGCGGCCGCAGGCGCTGCTGCCGACAATGGGTGGCCAGACTGCGCTCAACACCGCAATGGCGCTCGCCCGCTCGGGAGTTCTCGCGAGCTACGGTGTCGAACTGATCGGCGCTAGCGAATCGGCAATTGTTAAGGCCGAAGACCGTCAGCAGTTCCGGCAGGCGATGGACAAAATCGGCCTCGCATCGCCCAGGAGTCATCTTGTCGGATCTCTCGTCGAAGCTGTCGAGGCGCTCGGGGCAATAGGGCTTCCGGCAATCATCAGGCCGTCCTTTACCTTGGGCGGCACCGGCGGCGGGATAGCCTACAATCCGCGGGAATTCGAGGAAATTGTCCGCGGCGGGCTCAGAGCTTCGCCGGCGCAAGAAGTTCTGATCGAGGAGTTGGTCCTCGGCTGGAAGGAATACGAAATGGAGGTGGTCCGCGACCGCGCGGACAACTGCATAATCGTCTGCTCTATCGAGAACATCGATCCGATGGGAGTTCACACCGGCGATTCGGTCTGCGTTGCGCCGGCTTTGACCCTGACCGACAAGGAATACCAGCTGATGCGCAATGCCGCGATTGCGGTGTTGCGCGAAATCGGCGTCGATACCGGCGGCTCCAACGTGCAGTTCGCGGTCAACCCAGCCGACGGCCGGCTCGTCGTCATCGAAATGAACCCCCGGGTATCGCGATCGTCCGCACTCGCCTCCAAGGCGACCGGTTTCCCGATCGCCAAGGTCGCCGCCAAATTGGCGGTCGGCTACACGCTCGATGAGCTCGCCAACGAGATCACACGGGTAACGCCGGCATCCTTCGAACCGACAATCGATTACGTCGTCACGAAGATGCCGCGCTTCACCTTCGAAAAATTCCCGGGCACCGAGCCGTTGCTGACGACGTCGATGAAATCCGTCGGCGAGGCGATGGCGATCGGCCGCAGTTTTGCCGAATCGGTGCAGAAGGCGTTGCGTTCGATGGAGACCGGCCTCACCGGCTTTGACGAGGTCCCGATCGAGGGGGTGGAGAGCGCCGGCAAGGAGGCGGTCAAGGCGGCGCTGGCGAGACCCGTCCCCGACCGCCTGCTGTTGATCGCCCAGGCTTATCGGCATGGGCTTAACACAGCCGAAATCCACGCCGCCTGCCGGTTCGAGCCATGGTTCCTCGAGCAGATCCGCGATATCGTGGAGGTTGAGGAGCGGGTGCGCCGGGAAGGGCTGCCGCGGGACCGCACGGCTTTCCTGCGCCTGAAACAGATGGGTTTTTCCGATGCCAGGCTCGGCAAGCTCGCGAATCTCGATGAGGAGGTCGTCTCGCAGCGGCGACGCCGGTTGGAACTGCAACCCGTCTACAAGCGCATCGACACCTGCGCCGCCGAGTTCCCATCGCAGACCTCGTACATGTATTCCTGCTACGAGGGGGACGGTTTCGCGCCGCCGGAGTGCGAGGCCGATCCCAGCAACCGGCGCAAGGTGATCATTCTCGGCGGCGGACCGAACCGGATCGGCCAAGGAATCGAGTTCGATTACTGCTGTGTGCACGCGGCCTACAGCCTGCGCGACGCCGGTATCGAAACGATCATGGTCAACTGCAATCCCGAGACCGTGTCGACAGATTACGACACCTCCGACCGGCTCTATTTCGAGCCGCTGACGACGGAGGATGTGGTCGAGATCGCGCGCGTCGAACAACGCCGCGGCACACTTCTCGGCGTTATCGTCCAATTCGGGGGCCAGACCCCGCTGAAACTGGCGGCGGGGCTCGAGCGCGCCGAGATCCCGATACTCGGAACCTCGCCCGATGCGATTGATCTGGCGGAGGACAGACAGCGATTTCAGGGGCTTCTGACCCGTCTCGGTTTGCGTCAGCCCGACAACGGAACCGCGCATTCGGCGAGCGAAGCCAAAGCGATTGCGCTTGAGATAGGATATCCCGTCGTGATTCGCCCGTCTTATGTTCTCGGCGGCCGCGCGATGGAGATCGTCCACGATGCAGCGGGCCTGGATCGCTACATTACCCAGGCCGTCTCGGTATCCGGCGCCAGTCCGGTACTGATCGACCGCTATCTGCGGAACGCCATCGAGGTGGATGTCGATGCCGTCGCGGACGGCCGGCAAGTGGAGATCGCCGGCATCATGGAACACATCGAGGAAGCCGGGATCCACTCCGGAGACAGCGCCTGCTCATTGCCGCCTTACAGCTTGAGCCCAGCGACGATCGCCGAGATCGAACGGCAGACGGTCGCGTTGGCCCGTGCGCTGGGCGTCGTCGGGTTGATGAATGTCCAATTCGCGGTGCAAGATGGTGTGATTTTCGTCCTCGAGGTAAACCCGCGCGCGTCGCGCACCGTGCCGTTCGTAGCCAAGGCCACCGGCGTGCCGATCGCAAAGATTGCGGCTCGAATCATGGCCGGCGGACCTCACGATAACTGGAGCGACCAGATAGTGGGCAAGCGTCTGCGGACTGGCGGGCATGTTGCGGTAAAGGAGGCGGTATTCCCGTTCGCGCGTTTTCCCGGGGTCGATCCGATCCTCAGCCCCGAAATGAAATCGACTGGGGAAGTAATGGGGCTCGACCGCGATTTCGGGCGCGCCTTCGCAAAATCCCAACTTGGGAGCGGGACTAGTCTGCCGCTCGAAGGCTGTATTTTCGTCTCGGTGCGAGACCAGGACAAGGCGGCGCTGGTCGAGCCTTGCCGACGGCTGATCGAGATGGGGTTCTCGCTGGTCGCGACCAATGGCACCGCCGCAATTCTGAGCGCTGCGGGGTTACCCGTCATGCCGGTCAACAAGGTGCGCGAAGGCCGTCCGCATATTGTCGATCATATGCTGAGCGGCGCGGTCCAGCTGGTATTCAACACGACCGAGGGGGCGCAAGCGATCGCCGACAGCTTCAGCTTGCGGCGCACAGCCCTGACCAACGGGATCCCGTATTATACGACGGTTGCCGGCGCTCGGGCGGCGGTGCAAGCTATCGCGGCGTTGCGTGCCGGGAACCTTGAAGTTGCCCCTCTGCAATCATACCTTTGATGGCTCCGCGGCGGGCGTTTGTCGCCGTAGTTGATATTCGACAGCAGGATCCGAACGCGTTCGCGATGAACAAGATCCCGATGACAGCCGAGGGCTTCAATCGGCTCCGGGAGGAGTTGAAAAAGCTGAAGACCGTCGACCGGCCAGCCATTATTCGCGCCATCGCCGAGGCACGCGACCACGGGGATTTGGCCGAGAATGCAGAGTACCACGCTGCCCGCGATAGGCAGAGCTTTATCGAGGGCAGGGTCATCGAGCTCGAGGATAAAGTGGCACGGGCGGAGGTGATCGACGTCTCCAAGCTCTCGGGTTCGAGCATCAAGTTTGGCGCGAAGGTCACTCTTGCGGACGAGGAAACCGACGAGGAGCAGACCTTTCAGATTGTCGGCGAGGACGAAGCGGACATCAAAGCCGGCCGATTGTCGGTAACATCGCCGTTGGCGCGTGCGCTGATCGGCAAGGGCAAGGGCGACAGCGTCGAAGTCGCAACCCCGCGCGGCGCGAAATCTTACGAGGTCGTGACCGTCGCCTTCGGTTAAGGTAACGGGGCCTGCCCTCCTGGGTCGGCCAGTTGTCGGCCAGTTCAAGCCAGCGCCGCCCCCTCACTTTCTTGCTGCGCGGTCGTCTGCTCCGAAATCGGAACGCCCGGCTCGTTCTTCGACATGCGGAGCATCAATGCCGATTTGACGTGACTCACGTTTGGCGCCGAGGTGAGCTTGGTGCTGAGGAATCGCTGATAGCTGTCCCAGTCGGGTGCGACTATTTTCAACAGGAAATCCGTTTCCCCGGCGAGCATGTAGGCTTCGCGCACCTCGGGCCAAGTGCCGACGAGTTGTTCGAAGGCTTTAAGGTCGGCCTCTGCTTGGCTCGAAAGCCCCACCTGGGCAAAAACCGTCACAGCATACCCGAGAGCCTCTGGGGCGAGATCGGCATGATAGCCGCGAATCATTCCGGCCTCTTCCAGAGCGCGCACCCGGCGCAGGCAAGGAGGCGCCGAGATGCCGACCCGCCGCGCCAGCTCGACATTGGTCATCCGGCCATCGGTCAGCAGGTTCCGCAAGATGCGGCGGTCGATACGGTCGAGTCTGGTTCGCCGCATCCGCTCCCCTCTTCCTCGATCGGCGGATCATAGGCAGCGTTCCGCGTGCGCGCAATTTTGTTGCGCAGGAGGTCTTGTCGGCTTGCCGTTCCCGAGTGGTTTTCGTAAACGAGCACATGGCCCTGCCGTCTATGGCTGCGATCGACGCAGTGTCGCCCGTCACCTGGGTTTTGCATGATGGCAAGGCCGGGATGGCCAGCCAGGCGCTCGGCGTGGCCGAGGCAGCCGGTTTTTCGTTCATTGAGAAACGGCTCGACATTCGTTTTCCTTGGACCTGCCTGCCGCCCAGGCTCTGGTTTCTCCCCTTTGCCGCGGCCGAACCAACGCTCTCGCCGCCCTGGCCAGACCTCGTCATCGGCTGCGGCCGCAACACGGCGATGCCGGCCTTGGCGATCCGGCGGGCGAGCGGCGGACGCACCTTGGCGGCGCAGATCCAGGACCCGGGGATCGGGCGTTGCGAGTTCGACCTCCTTGTGGTTCCCGAGCACGACCGTCTGCGAGGCCCGCGAGTAATCGTGACACGGGGCGCCGTGCACCGGGTAACAAGAGCCCGCCTGGCGGCCGAGGGCCGCCGTTTCCCAGCATTCGCGGCTCTGCCGCGCCCAATCCTGTCGGTATTGATCGGCGGCGCGAACAAAGCGTACCGGCTGACGCTTCGGCGGCTCGGTGAGATTGCCGATGCGGTTGCCGGCATTTTGCGCACCCAAGGCGGCTCGGCGCTCGTGACGCCGTCGCGCCGCACCGGGGCGGCCGGGATCGGGCTGTTGCGCGACCGTCTCGAAAACCTGCCCGCCGCGATTTGGGACGGTTGCGGGGAAAACCCCTATTTCGCCTATCTCGCTCTGGCTGACGCCTTTATGGTAACCGCCAACTCGGTCTCGATGATCAGCGAGGCGGCGGCCACTGGAAACCCGGTTCATATCCTTGATCTAGACGGCGGCAATGCCAAATTCGCTCGGTTTCACACCGCCATGCAGGCGGCCGGCATTACCCGACCGTTTTCCGGCCAGATCGAATCGTGGTGCTACCCGATCCCGGACGATACGGCTCGCGCCGGCGCGGCTTTGCGCGAACTCGTCCTGAAGAGATTCGGTGAGCGGAAGCGCGATCTGCGATGATGACGCGGGTTTTCCAGGCCAGGGGCCTGCCGCTTCGGCATTCGATTCGGTTGAATTTAGATCGCCGGTCGAACACACAGCTCCGGGAAAGCGGACTGGTTTGCCTATGCCACCCGCGGGGAATGTAATATCGGGCCGAAGGCGGATTGCGGCTCCGGGAAACGGCTGACGATCATGGCCCTGTGTATCGAAACTTTCGACAACACCCGTGGCGGCAACGCGCTTTACAAGGCGCTGACCCACCCGGCTGCCGCTCCGCGGGCGCGGGCTCTTCTCGATAAGCTCGCACGTCATGCCCCGGTTGCCATTTACGACGCCGGCGGTGCCGTCGAAGCCTTCGCCGCGATCTACGATTTGGATCAGATCGAAATAACCGGCACCTACGTCCAGCAAATCGCGCGCATCGGCAGTGCTGTTCTCGGCCGTCCAGCTCGGCCCATCACCGATCTCGCCCACTGCCGCGCACGCGCTGTGTTTGTCGCGGCATTCGATGCGGAGCGCACAATCGTGCAGATGCGGCCCTATCTGCCCGATGACGCCGTGATTTTCACGCTGGATGCGGTGCGAATACCGGCGGATCGCCTGACCAATAGCCGCTCTTATCTCGATCCATTGAATTTCGCCACGAACTTTGCCTTTTTTCGCGATTTCGGCGGCTTGCACACGCGGCTGGTCACGGCGAATTACTGGTCAGGGTACGGCGCCGGCCAGGTCACCTGTTGGATGACGCTGTTCGCAGATGACGGCAGGGTTTTGGCCGAATGGTTCGAGAACTGCGAGCCTTCCGCGAGCACCATTATTCTCGACAGTCGAAAGATACGCGAGCGGTTTCGACTGCCGGAGTTTTGTGGACAGCTGTTTCTGCACATTAAAGGCGCAGCCGGACACGACATCGTCAAATACGCACTCGACATTTTCGACGAGGACAGCCTCGCCAAAGGGGGGCGCGGCGGCACCTTGTCCTGCACGCATGACGCCAACGCTTGGCCCGCCGACCGGTATGCCGGCCTTCCGGCTCCCGCTTCCGGCGAGCAGATATTGCTGTGGGTCCAGAACAGCCATCCGGTCGCGATCCCACCGGGCGCCGTCGGCCTCACTCCGATGGGTGAAGATCGCGTCGCATTTATCGGCGACCCGATCGCGCCTTTTGCCACGCGCGCCGTCGCGGTTTCTGAATTGTTGCCGGAAATCGCGTGGCCGAAACAGATCGAGCTGCGCGCCGGCAAGCACGTGGTTCGCCCACGCTACGAAGTTATCGAGCGGGGCCGCCGACGCATCGCGCACGTCAATGTCGAACGCGGCGATCTGCAAACCGACCCGCAGCTTCCTAAGCTCAAAGCCACGCTCGGCAAGGGCTATCTGCTGCCGGCCCCCCTGATGCCGCGCGAGTTGTGGCAGACCCTGGTCCTGCCGACGCCGATGGCGGTCTGCCAAACCGATCTGCCGATCGCCGCTCTGGTTTACGACCGGGACGGCCGGGAGGTGCTGAGGCATCCCTTTGGACGGCTCCCGCGCGCCGACGCGAGCGTGCTCGATCTGGACGAGATCGAAGAGCTCGATGCGCTCGACGGCGGGTATGGCCATATCGAACTGGTCTATGACTTCTCTGGCGGCGGCGAGGGAGACGGCTGGCTACATGCCTTATTTCGCTATCGTCATCGTGAAAGCGGTCATGCCGCCGAGACCAGCTTCGGAGCACACGTCTTCAATACGATCCTGACCTATCGCGACGAGCCGCAATCCTACACCGGGCGCCCTCCGGGGCTGTCGACCCGATTGTTTCTGAGGCTGGGCGAACCGGCTTACGACACGTTTTGCCACCTGATCTACCCTGCATCCCGGCCGTGGCTGCCGGCGAGCGACACTGAGATCATTCTCTATGACAATGTCGGGTGCGAGGTAGCGCGCTCTCACCTGGCTATTCCCTGCTCGGGCTCGCGGCTCTGGTATTACCGAAGCTTGTTCGACGCAGCGAGCCGCGCCCGGGCCGGGGCGGGCGCCTACATTATCGTACGCGATACGACCTGCCGGCTCTTCGGCTATCACGGGCTGCTAGGCGGCGAGGGCGCGTTCAGTCTCGACCATATGTTCGGATTCTAGCGCGGGGCGCATCTCCTCCCGCCGATATTCCGAGAAATGATTATATAATGTGTGAAATTCTAAGGATGCCGCCATGTCCCAGCGTCGCCACAGCAAGGTCCTCATCATTGGGGCGGGACCGGCCGGCTATACCGCGGCGATTTATGCGGCGCGGGCCAACCTACAGCCAATCCTCGTGACCGGGCTTCAGCCGGGCGGCCAATTGACGATCACCACCGACGTCGAGAACTACCCCGGTTTTGCCGAGGTGATGCAAGGCCCGTGGTTGATGGAGCAGATGCAACAGCAAGCGGAGCACGTTGGCACTAAGGTCATTCTCGACATGATCATCGAGATTGATCTCGCACGCCGGCCATTCGTCGCGAAAGGCGATTCGGGGGATATCTATATCGGCGACACCGTGATCATCGCCACCGGCGCGCAGGCCCGCTGGCTCGGAATCCCGAGCGAGGCGATTTTTCGGGGATTTGGCGTTTCAGCCTGCGCAACTTGTGACGGGTTCTTTTTCCGCGGCAAGGACGTCGTGGTCGTCGGCGGCGGCAATACCGCGGTCGAGGAGGCGATCTATCTGACGAACCACGCGCGGCAGGTCACTCTGATCCATCGCCGCAATGCCCTCCGAGCCGAAAAGATCCTACAGGAGAGATTATTCCGCAATCCGAAGATCGGCATCATCTGGGACAGCGTCGTCGAGGAAATCCTCGGAGTGCGCGAACCACCGATGGTGACCGGGGTACGCCTGCGCAATACGCTGACAGGGAGCTTGTCCGACCTCCCCTGCGACGGGGTCTTCGTCGCGATCGGCCATACGCCGGTAACCGGGTTCGTGGCGGGTCAGCTCCCGCTTGACGCTGAGGGCTACGCGATCACGCGCCCCGATTCGACCGAGACGGCAATCCACGGCGTTTATGCCGCGGGCGACGTCAAGGACAAGATCTATCGTCAGGCGGTGACCGCTGCCGGATTGGGCTGCATGGCGGCCCTCGAGGCAGAGAAGTTTCTCGCGGCTCAGGAGGAAGCTGCGACCATGCGCGCGGCCGATTAGGAGGCGGGCAATCGACGGCGAAAAAGTCGTTGCCCAGGGGGAACGAGATGGATTGGGACAAGCTACGGGTATTTCACGCGGTCGCCGAGGCAGGCAGCTTCACGCATGCGGGCGAAGCGCTGAATCTTAGCCAATCCGCCGTGAGCCGTCAGATCAGCGCGCTCGAGGAGAGCCTCAGCGTTCCGCTGTTTCATCGCCACGCTCGCGGGCTGATCCTGACCGAGCAAGGCGAACTCCTGTTCCGCACCGCGCGGGAGGTATTCGCAAAGCTGTCGATGGCCGAAGGCATGATATCCGAATCGAAGGATCGGCCGAAGGGCCCACTGAAAATCACCTCATCGGTTGCGTTCGGTTCGACTTGGTTGACCCCGCGCATCCGGGAGTTCCTCGATCTTTACCCCGAAATCCAGGTCACTCTAGTGGTTGACGATTCCGAGCTCGACTTATCCATGCGGGAAGCCGATGTGGCGATTCGCATGTCGCCGCCCCGCCAGCCGGATTTGATCCAGCGTCACCTCGTCAGCGTCCCGACCCATGTCTATGCCGCGCCGGACTATATAAAAAAGCTCGGGATGCCGCAGAAACCCGAGGATCTCGACAAACACCGAGTGATCGTGTTCGGAGAAGATGCCCGCCCGCCGGTGCAAAATGTCAATTGGCTGCTCGAGGTCGGAACAAAGCCCGGGCAAGAGCGCAAGCCGATCCTCGCCGTCAACAACTTCTACGCTATCCTGCGCGGGGTGCTCAGCGGGCTGGGGATTGCGGCGCTGGCGGATTTCATAGCAAATGAGCACCCTGAGCTGGTCCGCATCCTGCCCGAACTGATCGGTCCGCCGGTTGAGGCCTATTTTGTCTATCCGGAAGAGCTACGGACCTCGAAGCGGATTAGCGTGTTCCGTGATTTCCTATTGCGCAAAGTAGCGGAGACTCGGCTCAGCTGATTGGTCCAATCGCGTAGAAACGGGTAAAACCATTCAAGAGCGTTGCGGTTTTTGCAGACGAGCCAGAAGAAATTCCGGCTGGTAGAGCTGCGCTCGAAAGTGCATCTTTGGCCTACGCGATCAATTGATCGCGGCAGGTTTCCGGGACTTGTGCCCGGGAAGAGGGTCTGCGGACCCTTACGTCTCCCAGACGTGAAGCCTCCCTGTTCAAACTTGGCCGGAACTTTGGTTCCGGCCATTTTCTTTTAGCGCAGACCGGCTCCAGGGTCCCATCCCGGTCCCGGCTGGCACTTTGCGGTTGGGTCATGGGCTCACGAGCGCGGCGCCGCCTGGAACCTCGGCAAATGTATTCGTGATAAGCGGTCTCGTCGGCGTCCTGGAACCGACCCCGGCGGCTGACGCAATGAACAAGAATTGCCGTGAACCCTCTCCCTCGACATCGGTCAATAACCGCTGAAATGCATCGCGGCCGTCTACGTGGAAGCACTATCAGACGGCGTAGCGCAGTATGGCGTCGGACTGCTGCTGATGGCGAGCGGCTGACCAAGTTGGTCCCTCCCGCCAATCATATTTGAGGCAGAGAAAAGCTACAGTGAATTGTCAATTCGCCGTGACTGCAAATAAGCATCCTGCGATGTTATCACGCCGGCAGCGGCCAGCGCTGTTGGCGCCCAGCCTGCGTTTTGTTTAGCAACGCGTGGCGCGGCCGGGAACTCAGCGGCTGGACCAATATCATCGGCGCCTTCGAGATCGTTACGCCGTGCACTCTCGACCGGGTCGACGGGGATCAGCCCCATTATCGCGATCATGACGATTTTGGGTTATCAGCTGGTCCATGCGAAGCCGGGGACCTCAGCGACCGACCTTGCCGCTGCTTCATGCGCTCGCTGGGCTCGTCAGTCCGCTTCGACCAGCAGATCGTGCAGGCGGTCCATTTACCTCGCCCAACCGGCTCTGCGAACGCGTTCTGGGCTGTCGACTACTGGCACGCTGGACTGTTGAGCGAGTGCCTTGACTTCGAACGGTGTGGCAGCCCGCCCACCGACCTCCTCGAAAAAAAAACTTAAATACCGCTCAATCCGCTTCAGGAAGGCACGAAGATCCGCCTCGGTGCGCACATAAGGCGTGTTACCCGGCGCGAGCGAGGGACTGTGATAAGCAAAGCTAAACACACGGTGACCCTTGCGCAGCAAAGCGCGGGTCAGCCGACGCTGCTCCTCGAATGAAATTCCTTCCGGTGTCAATGTGATGCGCTCGATTAGACCGAGCCGCGCCAGGATGCCCGGCACGTGCAGCGCCTTCAGGTGCTCGTTCATCGTCAAGGTATAAGCGACGTTTCCTGTGCCGGCGAGCAGGCCGGTGTACCCGATGGAGAGCGGGATCTCGAGCAGCTCCGGGTTCTTGCCAAACCAGTAGGGGTTGGCGCGGCAATGCGTGAAATCGGGACCGAACTTGCAGGTCAGATTGGTGCCCGGAACAACGCTTATGTCGATTTCGTAGCCGAGCTCGGCGAGGATACCGGCAGTCGCTCGCCCGACGCCGTATCGGCCCGCTTTGTAAATGCGCGGGCGCACTCCGATATTGGTTTGGATACTGTGCGTCAGTCGGATGAGCTTTTCCCGCTCGAGCTCGAATGGCAGGTTGCCGGGATAGGAGTTCTCATCATTGATCTGCTCGACTAGAGGCGGATTGTCCCAGGGCTGCAGGTGGGCGCCGATCTCGCAGGCGCCGGAGCGATGCAGATCGCGGACGA
Organism: uncultured Alphaproteobacteria bacterium; assembly: GCA_963736715.1. Lineage (GTDB taxonomy): Bacteria > Pseudomonadota > Alphaproteobacteria > ATCC43930 > CGMCC-115725 > AP-15. The sequence continues at coordinate 51,746 of CAVTQA010000001.1, forward strand.
ACTCGAACGCCTCGGGCGTGCTGCTGACCGGAAAATCGAGGACGAAGGTCGGCCGCACGCCGTATCTTTCGAAGATCCGTTGCGCACGATCCTGGTATTTGACCGAGGTAACACCCCTTGCCCGGCGCGGCCGGGCCGCCTCCCAGTCGAACTCTGCTTCGGTATCGACCACAACGACCAGCATCGGCCTCTGCTCGGCCGGCCAGTGGATCGTCCTCCAGGTATTAGGGTCGAGCATGCCTCAACAGTATGGTGCAACAGCTTGCGGCTCCTCGGACGGCGGTGGTTCCGGATCCGGGCGGCGCAAGCGGACGGCGGAACCGCCGAGCGTTTCGAAAAAAGCCACGCTGGTAACTGAGCGATAACACTGCAGCCTCAACTATGCCACATACCGAGCCCTATCTCACGTGGCAAACTTGCTGCATGATACTTAAAAGAGTTAAATATTCCCGCCACAGCAGCGAATTTATCAGGGTTTCGTGAGCCGCATCGCGGCCAAACTCGCATGTCCGCCGCAAAGCTAATTCCGGAAGCGGTGAGCACCGCCCATTCCTCCCTGCTTTGCGAGCACGTCCTGCACGTCTTCCCGAGCTTTGGGATCGGCGGCGTACCGCTGCGCATGGTTCGCATAATAAATCATCTTGGCAACCAATTCCGTCACACGATCATCGCCTTGGACAACAACTTCGAGGCTGCGGCGGGGGTCTCCGACGATCTCGACGTTACGATGTTGCCGGTGCGGCGCGGCAAGCGGGGTGTACTGCACAATTTGGCGTCCGGCGCCCTGGCCCTCTACCGCCTGCGGCCGGATCTCTTGCTCACCTATAATTGGGGAGCGATCGAATGGGCGGCGGCCAGCCGCCTCTCGCGGGTTTCCCGGCATCTGCATCTGGAAGCCGGCTTCAGCCGAGCCGAAGCGGATTCGCAGATTCCGCGCCGGGTGCTGTTTCGGCGGTGGGCACTCGCCCGCTGCGCGATGATTGTGGTCCCGTCTAGCCATCTCGAGGATTTGGCTTGCCGCGTCTGGCGATTACCCCCGGAGCGTGTGGCTTATGTCCCGAACGGTGTCGATACGGCGCGCTTTTCTGCGCTGCGCCGTGGCGACGTGCCTGGCTTCACTCGGCGTCCCGGCGAATTGGTGATCGGCACAGTGGCTCCGCTGCGCCCGGAAAAGAACGTCGGACGGCTTCTCCGGGTGTTTGCGATGCTCGGCAACTCGGCTCCCTTGCGTCTCGTCGTCGCCGGCGACGGGACCGAGCGCCACTCGCTTGAACGGCTTACCGCCGAACTCGGTATCGCCGGCCGCGTCGTTTTCACCGGCCAAATTGCTCCCGAATCGGTTCTTGGCGCGTTTGACATCTTTGCCCTGTCGTCGGATACAGAGCAGATGCCGAACGCATTGCTCGAGGCGATGGCGGCGAGCCGCGCGGTTGCTGCGGTCGATGTCGGAGACGTCAAGAATATCGTGTGCGAGGACAACCGAAGTTTCATTGTTGCACGCGATGATTCCGAAGCTTTCGCCAGCGCGATCATGCGTTTGCTCGGCAATCCTGTCGCGCGCACCGAGCTCGGTCGAAAAAATTGCGAACGCGTCACGGCCGAATTCTCACAGGAGCGGATGTTTACTGCCTATTCAGCTATTCTTGGATTGCCGGATTATCAAAAAGAGCGCAATAACATGCGCCAACCCACGCCGTCCGAGTGACTGGGTTTTCTTCTGAGGTCGGTCTTCCGCAGCGTTTGCGGCGTTTAACTCGGCAGCATTTCTGCTCGTCCCTGCGGCCGGCGCCGAGGCGCGACGGTAAACAGAGGCTTGGCTGACCGTGATACAGTTTATCGTGCCCGGAGAATTGCCGACTTTGTCAGTATTGAGATCGAGGTGCTTAGCAAATCCGGACGCCTTGCTGAAGATTGCGCAGGAAATCGGTCAGCCCTGTTGTTCCACCGGCGAATTATCCGATCGGTTTAGCCTTATTCTGCACGACCTTCGAATGGGGGGCGTGTGGAAGCGTACGAACCGGGGTAGGCTCAAGCGGACAGAGGAGATGCTTTGTGCACACCTCCCCTCCGAATTGCACCGAGGGCTTACCTTCCTCGATGTCGGCGCGTCCGACGGTATCACGACAGTCGAGGCGGTTCGCGTGCTGCGCCGAGCGTTCGGCGAGGATGTACAAGCGTACCTCACGGACCTAAACCTCTGGCTGCTGCGGTATCATCGTGGACCGGTGGTCGAATATCGCGCTACGAATGGTGAGCCAATCATGGTGCGGCTCGGCCCTCTCGGCGTCCGGCTCTCAAAACAGCGCGACGAAACGGGATTGCGCGGCAACCCATTGGTTCGACTTTATCTGCGATTGGACGAATTTCGTCGGTCTATGCATCTCGATGCGCGCATTTCGCTAGTACACCCTGTCGCCAGGGCCGAACCGGGCATTACCATCATGGAACTCGACTGTCTGGTCTGGAATGAACAGCTGCGGGACCGCATCGACGCAGTTCGCGCGAGCAATGTATTGAACCTCGGCTATTTCAGTGTGCCGCAAATTTGCGATGCGCTCGGATGCCTGCATGGCTATTTGCGGAAGGGCGGTTGTCTCGTCGTTTCAAAGGCGAATGGCCCGCAGACCGGTGAAGAGGAAAGCGGTTCCGTTTGGCGCAAGGAGGATTGTCGTTTTCGATGGTTACAGGACTTCGGTTCTGGTTCTGAAATACGATCGGTTATTGATGGCTGGTCAGGCGGCTGACGGTTCGGCAATTAACGCTGCCGCGAGCCTCTCCGAAGTTGGCGACGGCTTACCGCTGAGCGGGGGTTTTTTTCTTCTGTGCACGAAGCCGGGCGAGGATAAGACACGGGAGACTCGCCTGCTGCAGCAGGCCTTTTCCGAACTCGGTTTTAGCTCTCCTGTAATCGTTTCCACCGAGACTTGCATCGTCGCCGCTTACCCCGCCTTTCAGAGCAGGTCGGTCGGCGTGAAGCGCTACCCCAACGGGGATTTCATCTTTGTCTGCGGCACCTGCCTTTCTGAGCGAGGGGTGGGCGTCGCCGCCGCGGCATGCCTATCCGAGGCTGTCGAAGAATCGCCGCCCCGGGAAGACGAGTTGATGGGCCATTATGCTATCGTCTTCCAGAAGAACGGCGATACGAGAATAAAACTCGACCGGTTCGGCGGCTATCACCTCTTCTATAATCTCGATGCCGGGATTGTGTCGTCATCGTTTTACGCTATCTGCTCGGCGCTTGACCGGCTGACCCTCTCCCAGCAGAGCGCGTGCGAGTACGTGTTCAATGGCGTCGTTTCCGGTGACGCGACGCTGTTCAGCGAAGTGGCGCTTTCTCCAATCCAAGCCACGATAGTTGCTGGTTCTGCCGGGCTGGAGGTGCTTCGCCCGAAGCTCCGGGTCAGCCGAACATACAATTCGCAGGAGCGTAATGCGTCACTCGATGAAAGTATCGGCCTGCTCGATCGCTATTTTGCCGCGGCCGTTCGCAGTTTTGGTGATCGGGTAAACTGCGCTCTTTCCGGCGGCTACGATTCGCGCCTGATCCTTGCCTTCCTGCGCCGTCACGGCGCCAAGCCCCGCGTCTATGTTTACGGCAGCAGGCCGGAGAAGGACGTGCGGTTTGCTCTTGAGATCGCTCGGCGCGAGAACTTCGCCTTGGATGTGATTGACAAGAGCGAGCGGCCGATCATCCCGCCCGCCGCCTTCGCCGAAACCGCGCGGCGAAACTTTCTCGCGGTCGACGGGTACGGCTATGGTGGCATTTTTCACAACGGAGCGGAAATCGGGGAGTCGGCGCGGCGAGTGCACGGCAATGCGATCGCGTTCAACGGCGGGGGTGGTGAAATCTTTCGCAACTTCTTCTATCTTCCCGATCGGGCGTACACGATTCGCGAGATATTGTGGAGTTTCTACAGCCGGTTCGACCCGGCCGCGTGCACTGCGGTTTTCGACAGCACCAGCTATTATGACGGGCTCGAAAAGAAGGTGATGAACCTATTGGGTAGTGACGAACGCTTGCTGCAGAGACCGACTGTCGAATGGCTTTATCACAGCTTTCGCTGCCGTGCCTGGGACGGGAAAGTTGACAGCATCGCCAGTCGCTACGGTTGCACCGCGATGCCCTATCTCGAACGGACGATAACCGAGCATGCGAGCGGACTGCGCTTGGCGTGGAAGAATCACGGCGCGTACGAGGCCGAACTGATCCGGCGTATAGACCGCCGGCTCGCGAGTTACCCCTCTATCTATGGCCATGATTTCAGCGGGCCGCCGCCGCCGTCGCGGCGGTTCGCCGATTACGCGACCTACCTGCGCCCGCCCTGGCTACGCCGTTTCGCTTATCGGCTCAGGCATGTTCGTCGCGCGCCGGCCGATTGGCCAGGTTATCTCGCGTGTCCCTATCGCGAAGCAGTACTTCCCGGTGGAGTCGACGATTTTGGGCCGATTGTTTCGGCTGAACCGGGTTCGGGATGACGAGCAATTCGCGCGGATTCTTTCGCTAGAATATGCGCTGGGCAGGTTGGGCTCTCGCGTTAAGGTCGACTTCTGAGGATCGAGCGTGGACGCATGTGCGGCATAGCAGGCATCTTCGATTACCGCAGGCCCGGCGATGTCGACCGTGTCCTATTGCGCCGGATGACCGACATCCTCGGTCATCGGGGGCCCGACGGCGACGGCTTCTATTACGCTCCGGGGATCGGGCTCGGTCACCGCCGGCTCGCAATCGTCGATCTCGCGACCGGCGATCAACCGCTGTTCAACGAGAACGGCACCGTGTGCGTCGTTTTCAATGGCGAGATCTATAATTTTCAGCCGCTGATGGCGCAGTTGGGGGCTCTCGGGCACGTCTTCCGGACACGGTCCGACACCGAGGTCATAGTTCACGCCTGGGAGGAATGGGGGCAGGCTTGTGTCGATCATTTTAACGGTATGTTCGCCTTTGCCCTGTGGGACGCCAACTGCGACGCCCTGTTTCTCGCGCGTGACCGGCTCGGCGAGAAGCCGCTTTATTACAGTTTTCTCGGTGACGGTCGGCTGCTGTTTGCCTCGGAATTAAAATCCTTGCTGCTGAGCCCGGCCATCGACCGGCGCCTCGACCCGCAAGCGATCGAAGAGTTTTTCGCCTACGGCTACATCCCCGATCCGCGGTCGATCTATCACAATGTGCGCAAACTCGCGCCCGCGCATCACCTTCTCGTGCGACGCGGCGAGCCGGCACCCGAGCCGCGCTGCTACTGGGACGTGCGCTTTGTCGACGGCGGCTCCGCTCGAAAGGAAGAGGCTGAGGAAGAGCTGATCGCGCGGCTGCGTGAATCGGTCCGGATGCGCATGATCGCGGATGTGCCACTCGGCGCTTTTCTCTCCGGCGGCGTGGATTCGAGCGGCATCGTCGCAATGATGGCGGGGCTGAAGCCTGAGCCTGTGAGCACCTTCTCGATAGCGTTCGGCGCAAAGGGCTGGGACGAATCCGTCTATGCCGGCGAGATCGCCAAGCGCTATCAGACCGATCATCACGTCAGGGAGGTCGACCCGAACTCCTTCGATACTCTCGATCGCCTGGCGACGATTTATGACGAGCCGTTCGGCGACAGCTCGGCGATGCCGACCTTCCGGGTCTGCGCGATGGCGCGCGAGAACGTCACGGTGGCTTTGTCGGGTGACGGCGGCGACGAGGTCTTCGCGGGATACCGGCGTTATCGCTGGCATTGTTTGGAAGAGCGAGTGCGGCGGGCGCTGCCGAGCTCGTTGCGTCGGCCGGTGTTCGGCCTGTTGGGCGCGCTGTACCCAAAGTTCGATTGGGCGCCACGCCCGCTGCGCGCCAAGGCTGTTTTGGGGGAGCTGGCGCACGGGGCGATCGAAGCCTATTTTTCCTCCGTGTCGGTCTGCAGTGACGAGCTGCGGCGCCGAATCTTCAGCCCGCGCCTCGCGCGGGAGCTGCAAAGCTATAATGCCGTTGAGGTCTTGCGGTCGCATATGAGGCGGTGCGAGAGCGAGGACCCGCTCTCGCAAGTGCAATACGCCGATATCAAAACTTACCTTCCTGGCGACATACTGACCAAAGTCGATCGCGCGAGCATGGCGAGTTCGCTCGAAGTGCGGGTTCCGCTGCTCGATCACACTCTGGTCGAGTGGGCCGCCGGGCTGCCCTCGCAGCTCAAGCTGCACGGCAGGGAGGGAAAGCACGTCTTCAAGGCGGCACTCGAACCGCATGTCTCGAAGGAAATCCTTTACCGTCCAAAGCAGGGGTTTTCGGTGCCGCTTGCCGCATGGTTCCGCGGCCCGCTGCGCCGGCGCCTGCGCGACGCGTTGCTTGGACCGGTGCTGCGGGAATCGGGCTTGTTCGAGACCGGCGCGATCGCCACCCTGCTCGACCAGCACCAGTCGGGCGAACGCGACCACAGCGCCCCTCTGTGGATGTTGTCGATGATGGAGTCGTTTCTGCGGCAGGTGGAGGGCGGCGGCCGCCCCGCCGAACCGGCGCCGGAGACCGCCCACACGATGGCCTGAAACCGTCCGGCTGGCGCAAGCCGCCCCACCGGAGTATTTTGCTTCGCGGTCCCCGTAGCTCAGGCGGATAGAGCAACAGTTTCCTAAACTGTGGGTCGCAGGTTCGAGTCCTGCCGGGGACGCCAGACTGCGGAATTATTTAGCTGTCTCGCTGCGGCAGGCGATGAGCTCGCACAAGGGCAGGCGCCGCGCGGCTCTGATCGGGGGCTGACCGGCGCTATTTTTCGTTCACGAATCGGAAATTTGATCCGCTTTTTGCCGGTTGATTTACCGATGTTTAAACAGTCCGGCGCAATTTACGGGCGATTACTTATCTCACCCGAGGAGAATCCGCTTGCGCACCATTCTTTTCAATCTGATCCGGGACGAGTCCGGGGTTACAGCCATTGAATATGCCTTGATCGCCGCATTGATCGCAGTCGCCGCAATCGCTGCCTTCACCCTCGTCGGCACCAATCTCAGCACAACGTTCAGCACGATCGCCGCCAAGCTCTGAAAAAAAGCGCTCGATGGCCTGCACGCGCCGTCGAGCGTCACCAATCTGCGATATCAGCCGGCATCCTCCCGCGCATTTCGTAGCGGCGTGGCGGCCGCCGCCCGCTGCAAACAGCGCCGCATGCGGTTTCTCTCACCCCGATCGGCCGAAATCGGGCTGGCGGTACTCCTTGCACTGGCAATTCTGCTGCGGCTACAGCCAATCCTGGTCGAGCCCAGCGCGGTATGGCCGGACGAGATTTTTCAAACCTCCGAGCCGGCCCACCGCCTCGTCTTCGGCAGTGGCCTGGTGGCGTGGGAATTCCAGCTCGGCGTGCGATCCTGGATGCTGCCCGGAGTCATTGCCGGGCTGATGGAGCTGTCGCGGATCTTCGGCGACGGCCCCGCTTATTACTTGCCGGTGATCGCTGTCGCGTTTGCAATGTTGGCCGCCGCACCGGTGGTGTGCGCCTTCCTGTGGTGCCGGCCGCTGTTCGGGGTCGGGGGCGCGCTTCTGGCGGGGCTCGCTGTCGCGGTCGCCGCCGAGCCGGTCTATTTCGGCGCCCGTACCCTCTCCGAAACGGTCGCGGGCCATCTGCTGGTCGTCGCGGTCTGGGCACTGGAGCCGGGTTATCTAGGTGGTCTCCCGGCGCCGGCTGTTCACTGGCGGGGCCTTGCTCGGCCTCGTCTTGGTGACCCGCGTTCAGCTTGCCCCCGCAATAGCCGTCGCGATGCTGTGGACGAATTGGCGGGCCGCCCGCGGACGGCTCGCCGCGACCCTCGCCGGAGTGGCCATTATTCTCGCCGCCGCGGGGCTGCTCGATACCCTGACCCTCGGCTATCCCTTTGCCTCGGTATGGCGTTACGTCTTTTATAATGTCTTTTACGGGGTGAGCTCGACCTTCGGGGTCGAGCCCTGGCCGTATTATCTTCTCGGCGAGCTCGGCGTGTGGGGCGGCGCGGGCGCGACGATGCTGCTGCTGATGGCGATCGGGGCCTGGCGGCTGCCGTTGCTGCTGGCGGTGGCGATCGTCATCCTCGCGGTCCACTCGGGGATCGCCCACAAGGAATATCGCTTCATCTACCCGGCGATTGTGCCATTGACCGTGCTCGCCGGGGTCGGGCTCGCCCAGATGGCGAGCTGGGGACGGGAGTGGCTGATCGGCCGCAGCATGCCGGTAAACACTGCCGCCGCCACCAGCGCCGCTTTGGCCCTGGCCTGGTGGGGCCTGGCGTCGCTCCAGGTGTGGAACGGTGCAACCCTTACCGCTTACCGCCATCGGATGCACGACAATCTGGCCGCCGCGTCCTTTGTCGCGCACGGGCCGGCGCCGTGCGGGGTCGGCCTTTACGGGCTCGGGGATGATTGGAAGGTTTACGGCGGATACACCCATTTCCACCGGGCGGCGCCGATGTACTGGCCAAGGGACGAAGTTACGCTTGCCGCGGAGGCAGGCGCTTTCAATGCGCTTCTCTATACAAAACCGCCTCCAGCCTCGCTCGGCTTTGCGACCGTGCACTGCATCGGCGAGGTCTGCATCGCGCAGCGCGCCGGCGGTTGCCGAACGGTTCCGATGAGCCCCCTTCCTTTGCCCGATCCGCTGGTCGAGCTGGCGGGCCGCCAGCTCGAATGAGGCAACGCGAAATGTCCGCCCGGCTCTGGCGGTTTGTCCCGGCGGGTTCGGCATTGGCCGTCTTTCTCGCAATGTCCTGGCTTTACCGGCAAGGGCATAAAGAGGTGTACGACGACATCTTGCAGTCCTGGGGGATAGTGCCGTTCCAGTTCCCGTTCCTCGACATCAGCGGTTGGCTCGCAGCTTGGGAATGTGCGCGACAGGGCATAGATGTGGTGTCGTTTGACCCGTGCGATATGTTGTTTAGAGGCTATGGCTCTTCGCCGCTATGGCTGGCTGCTGCTGGTGTGCCGTTGGGTGTGGCGAACACGACTGCCGTCGGGTGGGCCCTTGACCTTGTGTTCATCGCCTCGCTGAGTCTGCTGCCGCCGCCGCAGTGCCTTGTCGAACTGCTGCTGGTGCTGGCCGCGACCCTTTCGACGATGGTGGTTTTCGCGTTGGAACGCGCCAATGCCGACGTCATTCTGTTTCTCCTGGCGCTGGCGGCCGGCTGTCTTGCCGAACGCGGGCCGGCGGCGCGGATGATCGGCTATTGGCTCGCTCTCTTGTCTGCGCTCCTCAAATACTATCCGATCATGGTGCTGATCATCGTTTTTCGCGAACGGATCCGGTTTTCCTTGTCTGCGGCTGTTGATCATGGCCGGTGCGCTCGCGGTCTTCTGGACGGAGAACCATCTCGAAATCATGCGAGGACTTCCGACCATCTCCAGCGGAAGATATGACACCGACTTGTTTGCGGCAAAAAACCTGCCTTTTCTGATCGGAGTTACTGGTCGAAAACGCGGCGGCGCCCTCTCGCTTTGCGGCGGCCCTTGGATGGGTGGTAACCGCCGGCCTCTATGGCGGCCTGGTCGGCGCGGCGCTGGCGATCTGCCGCCGGCTGTCACGCTTTGCCGAGTTGCGCGCCGCCATCGCCGAGCTTCCCGATGGCGAGCGGGTCTTCATGGTGATCGGCAGCGCAGTGATCGCCGGATGCTTCTTCGCCGGACAGAGCGTTGGGTATCGCGGCATTTTCCTGTTGCTCGTGATGCCGGGGCTATTGGCGCTGTCGCGCTCCGCCCTGCGCGAGCTGCGCGTCCTCTGTCTCGGAAGCGCGATCGTTATCGTGCTCTTGATGTGGGGCGAGTGCCTGCGGCAGGCGCTCGGCGGCGGGATCGGATTCTGGCTGCTGCGCGAGCTCGGCTGGTGGTGGTCGGTCAGCCTCATGCTGGCGCTGGTCGCCGATTTTTTGGGGGAGTCGCCGGTCTTGCAAGCCGCCTCTGCTTGGCTTTGCCGGCAGCCGGTGCAGTCGCTGTGACCGCCAAACGCCGTGGGTCAGCGCCGCGAGCGCGGACCGCGCGGCGGCCGCGGACCGCGATATTGCTGTAGGCGCGTGCTGCGCAAGCCCGCCAGCCCGTGCTGCTCGAAGGCGCGCTCCCAGGACCGGTACTCCTCCTCGGTCAGTTGGTAGCGCTGCAGCGCCTCTTCGAGGGTGATGCGGCCGGTGCGCACTGCGATGACGACCGCGGCCTTGCGGCGCACGACCCAGCGCCTGGTGTTCGGCGGCGGCAGGTCGTCGCTCATCGGGAGGGCTTCCGGCGGCGACCGTTCGAGCGCATTAATCACCGTGCCCTGCCAGGACTTTGGCGGCCCAGAACGAGCGGTCGCGTCCCATACCCTGTCGGCGAGACTGGCCGCGGATGGCCGCGTAACGCTGCAGCGCCGCCCGATCGGCGGCGGCGGGAGTGGCCTGGGTCGGCAATGCGCACGCGGTCGGGCAGCGGGTAATGCCGTTGCGGCGGATAAAGGCGGCCACCGCGGCCTCATACTCTTCACTACACATCGTCTAATTTCCCAAATCGAACCCGATAGGTCTCGGGCAATGCCGAGCATGATTCCGACCTTGCTCAATAAGGGAAAATCTTCAACGATATTTATACTTAAGTGAGTAGAATTTGATAGTTAAAATGGTTCGTTAAGCAATTGGACGAAGTAGTTCTTTTCTATTTCTTACCGCAGAGAGAGTGAGACGGGAGGGACATGCATCAGTTGGAGGCATGCCGCAGCCGGCCAGCGCCCATCGGCGATTGCTGACAAAGCTCGCAGCGATCGTTCACGGATCGCCGCCGGCTACTCCCGGTTCGATTTCCGCAATGGCGTGCAAGCCGATCTCGCCCACGTCTGGGCACGATGACGACGCTAACCCGGATATTTAGTGAACTTCCGGGTTGGACGGGCTCACCAGAGCTGGGGATGAGCTGCGCGTTCGCCAGCGGCGGCCGTCAACAACCACCCGGCGGTGACGCGCTCACGCAAGCGGCGGGGATCAGCCGCGCGTTCGTCAGAGCCCCCCCGATGCCTCCCCCGAAGATGTTGGCCACGGTCGAGTACTTCGGGTTTGCGGTCGACGGGCAGGTCCCGCTTCCGCCATCGGTGGAGAAGAACTTGGTCGGATCGTTAACGTAGTAAGGGGACGTCGGGATCGGCGTGTTGGCGATTTGCTGCATCGCCGAGCACGAGGTGATCGATGTGGTGTCCGAGCAGGTGTTCGAGCCGTCGTCAAAGTAGATCGCAAACACCCAAGTCCCCGCGGCTGCCACGGTCTTCCCCGCGGCCGCCGCATTCTGGGCCGCGGTGATCGCCGCATGGCACTCTGAATTGATATTTGCGCTTTCCAACGGCCCCATCTGTGCAGAACTCGAACTCGCAGCACCGTCGCTCAACAGGATGATCACGTTCGTCCCCGCTGGCTGACCGGCGCTTTTGCGGGCTGTTTGTTCCGCGACGAGGGCACTCTGGGCCGCGCCGATCGCATCGGCGTAGTAGGTTCCCAGCCCGCCGGGCGCTTTGAGGCAACCAGGCTTGGTCACTTTCACGATATTGGAGGAGGTGTTCAGAGTGGTCGCCGGGTCGGACGTGCCGAAATCGTCCCCGAAGCCGACGATCTGGTAGAGCGGCGCAGTAATGATCGTATCGCCGTTGAGGATGTCTGCGCCGGTCGGACTGGCGCTCATCACCGCAGTCGTCGGAAGGGTTACCGAGCTGATGGTCGTGCCGGTTCCCCACCAGGGCCAGCTCCCTGTGCCGGCCGGAATGCTCGTCCCGAAAGCGATCCAGTCGCCACTCGCGACCCCGCTGCCGGTGGCGAACGCCGACATTATTACCGTCGAATTGCCTGTTGACGATGGTGTAACCGACGTGACTGTCGTGCCCGGCGCAATCGCACTGGGAGTGGTGATATCCTGGATTGTCATGCCGGGGGTGATTTTGGTCGTTGCTACATTCTTCGGGAAAGTAAGAGTTTTGCTTGTCTTAGGTGTCGCCGCATTCGTCGGTGTGCCCGCGTCGGTTACCACTGCCCATGGTGACCCGGTGTTAAATGCAGTGGCCGCCGTCATACTCGTGGCCAAGGAAAGCGTGCTGGTTGTCGTGGCCGTGCTGGCTGTATTCACGACCCCTGAATATCCTGCTCCCCCTGAGGACGACCATGGGGCTGTGGTCGGCAACTGCGGTGGAATTATAGGGCTTGTGCAGCCGATATCAGCCGTGGCTTGGCCGGCGTTGGTCACCGGCGGGAACACGAAGAGGGCGACCTCGTCGAACGGGGTCGGCGTCGACGCCCCGCAGGTTCCCTGGACACAGGGCCAGAGCTCTTTCAACAGAGTTTGGATCCCGTCCGCCGCGCAGTCGACAGCACTGCTGAAACCGGCGCAGGCCGACCCGGTTGTTCCCCCCGACAGGCTGGCCATCGACGCGGTCGTATCGAGAATAAACGCCACGTTGAACGGTCCCACCGCGCCGCCCTTCGCGCTCGCGACCGCGGTCGCCGAGATCGACCATGGCGGGGCGTGGAACAGGTTGGCAAAGAACACCGGCACGGTCGCCGTTTCCGTCACCTCGATGATGTTCGCCGAAGTCGCAGGCGTTTGGTTCGTCGAGCACGCGATGCCCCAGCCCGACAGACACGTTATTGAAACCGTCGGTGCTGCCACAGTGATATTGGATATGGCATTCATGTCGCCGGTGTAGGCGCTGTAATTTTTCGCCGTGGTGAGCGGGGTTCCACCCGAGCCGATGTCCTGGGCTCCCGCCAGCGCGGCCGCATTCGTGGCGGCCTGCAGCGCAAAATGGGCGTCGATGACATAGGCGACGTCGACCACAATCGCGCCGAACCCGACAAAGGCGAAGATCCCGAGCGCTGCCAGGATTGCGACGACGCCCCTCCGGTCCTTCCAAACTTGCCGTAAGGATGGTTCTTGATCTTGTTTCATTGGATACGCCCTGTCATTTGCGCTGTCGTTGTCCACGCGAAGGTGTAGAATGGCACTGGAAGGCTCCATGAATGCTGTGCCGTTACCTGTGCCGGATTCCCGGCGTAGGTGGTCAATAGGGTGGCGCATGCCGCATCCGTGCTGCACGAGTTCCACGCGCTGCAACTGCTCCCGCTGACGGCCGTGCAGACCTGTGTAGAGATGACGGATGCAGTCAATGTCAGGCTCGGCGACGCCGCTTGGATCATCGCGTTCACGGTGTTGGTGTAAGGCGTCGTGATTCCGGGACTTTCCGAAAACAGCTGGGCACCCGTGGTCACGGCGTTGGTCAGCATCACGAACTGGTTCAGGGCGATCCCGAACTGGGCCGTTCCCACCATGATCAGGAGCAACACCGGCGCAACGAACGCGAACTCGACCAGCGCCGCGCCTCTCTCCCCGAGGCTCTTCGCCTTCGCCGCCTTCAAGCGGGCAAATCGTAAGGCGAACGCGATCGCACCGCGCGCCGTGCGCTGGCAGCGGATAATTGCGGCTTGGTGCTCGTCCGGGTGCATTGTTCGGCCCCAAGTGCTGATGTGCTGATATCGGCGGCTGAACCGTCTTCGTTGGATATTACCAAAAAAACGGGAAGAAATTAAAAATATTTATACTTAACATTTAAATTTTCTGGTTAACACTGCGGCCGTTGGCAACGATTCGGATCCTTTACTGTTCTTTTGCAAGTGAGAAGTCATTTTGCATCGGTTCGCCCGCCGATGCGGAGGTAGTAATGGCCCACCGAATAACCGAGGCCGAGGATCGAGCGCCGGATTGGCTCGGCTTTGGCATCGCCGCAACGCCGAGGAGAATTCAGCCCGATCCATGGCCGGCATCGCGAACTTATTGGATTTTGCTGATCTTGTTTGTTGAATTGCAGATCGCCGACATTCTCACCACCAACCATGCACTGGCGCTTCCGGGGGTGTGGGAACTCAATCCGCTGATGGCGATCTCGCAGGCCAAGCTCGGCGCCGCGTGGTGGGTGCCCAAACTCGCGGTCGTGGCCTATCTATGCCTCGCGGCCACCTTCATGCGCCGGCGCTGGCCGATCATTGTCGCGGTGTCGGTTTCCGGCCTCGCTGTGCTCGGCAACATCAGCCAGTTTTGACGGCGGCTGCCCGCACCACGCGTGCTTGGTGGGTGAGGAGCGAAAAGGTTCAATAAATCCCGGGCAGCAGGCGGGCAGTCCTTTGCTGGTAGGCGGCGTATTCCGGGAAGGTTTCGGCGAGGACGGCCTCTTCGTTATGCATGCGCCGCAGCTGAAAGGCGATGTGCACCGCGAGAACAAACGCGGTCGACAGCGAGAAGAACTGCATCGAAATGCCGATGATCGCGAGTTCCTCGGCAAGATAGAGCGGGTGGCGCACAAACCGGTACGGACCCGAGGTGACGAGGCGCCTCGCCTCTGCCATCATGCTGAACGAACGCCCGAGCCTCGCTAGGCTGACGACCGCCGCCGCGCTGCCGAGCAGGATCAGCAAGGTCGAGACCATTTCGGCGGTCACGGACAATTCGCGGCGCGGGAAGAACGGAATGGCATAGACGAGAAAGGCGCCGGCAAAGGCGGCTATCCGCGGCTGGAGGCCACGGGCCTTGCCTGTCGGCCGCGCCCGCAGGACGACCGAGGCGCCAAGGAGCAGAAGAAAGGCGATCGTCGACAGGCGCATCGCCACGTTGACGGCATAGACGGCAAACGGCAGCGCCGCATCGGCCTCGCGCACATAGCGGGCAAGACCCGCCATCTGCAAGGTCGCGCAAAACATCGACCAGCCCAGCAACGGCACCCGCATCAGCAAATCGTAGGCGCGCGATTGCTGCAGCTTTACGAAATCAAAACCCGACGCCGAGAAGTCCAGTTGCATTTTCCTCAGTCTAGCGGAAATGTGGATTGAGCCGTGCTCGTAAGCGGCCCGGAGAGGATCCCAGCGAGCAGCCCGGACGGCACAATGATATTGCTATAGGCATAAACCGCTGCAAGCGTGATAGTTTGGGGGTTGGCTCCAGCAGGAGCGGTGGCGTAAACGCACATACTGCCGGCAGGTGGTGCAGTAAGGTTTGGAGGAGAACCCTGGCAAATCCCGCTATTCGCCGAGGTCACGAGGCCGCCATATGAGGATAGAGCGTTCTTCATCTGGGTTTCGGCGCAGCTCGCAGTGTTGCAGGAGGTATTGTAGACCATGACGTAGCGGCCGGCCTCCTCTACGGCGAGCGCCATCGTGTTCGACTGCCACAGCGCCATCCCAAATTCGAAGATACCAAAGACCAGCGCGAGCAAGAGAGAGATAGTGATCGCTGATTCGACCGCTGCAGCTCCCTCTTCCCACTCCCGTCTCCGGCTTTCCCAGCGCATTGCGATTTTCGCTTTACTGCGTCCGGGTGGTCGTCTGCGGGTTCAAAGACTGTGAAGATGTGAAGCTTCCATATGGAACCGGCGGAGTGAAGGTTTTCGGCGCCGTGACTTTGACGTATTGGAGAACACGGGTATCGGTCAGGTTGGTGTAAGGGTTGGTTACGGTCGTGCACGGGTTCGTGCTCGTCGGAGGGCAGACGGCTCCGGCGGGCCACGTGTTATCGGCGCATGTGCAGACGGACGTCACGGTGGGCGTGACCCCGGTCGGAAAAAGATTCAGAGCGGTGAGCTGGGCAGCGGTGACGCTGGGGTTGGCCTTTGCAACCTCTGCCCCGGCACGGGCGGCGCCTTCGAGGGAGGCGGTGGTTCCCATCAGAAACCCATAATCGGCAATCCCGAGCACCAAGACCACCAGCAAAGGGGCGGTGATCGCGAATTCGACAGCCGCGGCACCGTGGACGCCCAGAAGACCCCGGCCGCACCGGCTCATCATCGCCGGAGATTTCTGTTTCATCGTGCGCTCACTCTGTGAGAGCGACGGTTTTAGGCGTCGGCAAATTGGTGAGCCCCGCATTGGTACACCCCGAATCATTCAACTGTGGGTTTCCTTGGAGGGCCAAAGTATTGACGACCAATACCAGACAGGTGGCACTGCCCGCAGCGGGCGTTCCTTGAAAGGTCATGGCGGTGTTCGGGAAGTAAACAAGGCCATTGAGCGACTCGGTGGCATTCGCCTGCGCGTTGCTCGTGGTCGAGGTATAGGTCGTACCCGGCGGCAAGTTGTTCGAATCCTGAATGAGGACCAATCCGGCGAAAGTGCCCGAGCCCGGCGCGCTCAGGTTTAAGTTTGCGTTGGAGCCCAACGTCAAGGTGCCGACCTTGCCATTCTTGGCATTGGCGGTCGTCAAGATGATCGTGACGCCTGCGCCGCCTGGGGTGCACGCCGTGCACTCGAGCGTCGCGCCGCTGCCATTCTCTAGGTCCAGATCGCCGTCGGTCAGCCAATACGTCCCGGGTGCCAGATTGACGGTCCCGTTCTTGATATCGAGAGCGACACCTCCGTTTGAGGCACCGGAAATTTGTGTGTTCGCGGAAAGATTAATGGTTGTTTTGTTCACGTTTAATCCGCCGGTGATGACACAGTTGCCGTTATACGTGCTGCCGGTCAGAGTGCAGGCGGGTGCCGTCGGCATACCGGTAGTGAGAAAGGTATGGGTTAGCGTGCTCGCATAAGGGTCGGCAACGGGTGGCGCGCCGATGAGTGGACCGGAGTTAACGGTAAGAGTGTGCCCGTTCCCCGTGAACCCGACCCCGCCAGGGGTAATTAGGGTGTCCGCGGCTACGCAGGCGGCGCCTTGGAGGTGGATCGCGCTCGGGTCTGTCGAATTTGCCGTCATCGAGCAGGTGGGTGTGCCGCAGGCCTGACAGCTGCTACCTGGTCCAAGACAGACGCCGGCAGAGCCGACGACGTTGATTGCGTCCGGAAGGGAATTGTTCAAGGCGAGGACGCAGGATGTGTCCAGGGTCTTGATAGCCGCAACAGCCCGCGTTTCTATTGTAACCTTGGGTAAAAAGAGGTTGGCCAATAACGCGTTCTGTTGTTGCGATAGAATGACTTCGACAGCATTGTTGTTGCCAGCGGAGATACCGAGAACCGGTGGATTGTTAGCGCACATTTGGCCCGTAGGAGGGCTCGTGCAGGCCGGCGTCGTGGTTGGGCAGGAGAAGGAAGTAAAGGCGAAGTTATTGCGCGCGGCATCGCGCTCCGCCAGGTTACAGATGTCTGGATAAACCGTGTTTTGGGAAAGCCCGTTCGATTGCCCGGCGAGAAGCTCGAACGCGCCGGATAGCGCGGCAACGTCGGCCGCAGACTGGTCCTGCCGCTTGATCGCATACCATAAGCCGGTTTCAACACCGAGCCCGGTAAACCCGATCAACGCGGTGATCGAGGCCGCCACAAGGGCGAGGGTCGCGCCACGAGTATCGCTCGCCAGCCGACGCGGAAATGCCCAAAAGACCGACCTAAATTTAGTCGTCATTTCCGGCCTCCGGGCAGGCAAGCTTGACCTCGTCATTGGCTACGAAGACACCACCGATGGTGTTTGGGGCATATTTCAGGTCAAATGAGCGGACAACGGCTGGTTACTGGAGCCACCAGCATACTAGCTAAAACGAGAAGAACTTTCAATAAATATCAGGCGCAATCGGCGGATTTGCGCTTAATCAATTAACGAAATGCTCGCCTTCACCGCATGCGCCCGGCCGGGAAGCTTCGTGCGATTTTGCGTGCGCCGCGCCGTCAAATCGCACCAAAGTTGTTTTTCAAAGCGTCCGCGAGGCGAAGCACCACCGGCGTGCTGATCACCATCATCAGCGATGGCAAGATGAACAGCGCCAAGGGGATGGCGAGTAGAACGGGAAGCCGGGCCGCGCGCTCTTCGATACGTGCGAGGCGCGCGGTGCGCATTTCGGCGGCCAGGACCCGCATCGACTCGGCAAGCGGGGTGCCGAAGCGGATCGCCTGGTTCAGCGTCGCCGTTATACCGCGCAGGACCGCAACACCGGTGCGTTCGACGAGGTTTTCGAGCGCCTCGGCGCGATTGGACATCACGCGCATTTCTGAGGCAGTCGTGGCGAACTCGTCGGCAACTGCGGGACTGGAGGCGCGCAAATCCTGGCTGACCTGCTCGATCGATTGGTCGAGGCTCAGCCCCGACTCGGCGCAGATCACGAGAAGATCCAGCGCATCGGGCAAGCCCTGTTCGAGAAGCAGCCGCCGCCGTGCCGCCAGGCGGGAGAGCAAAAAATCGGGAAGGCGCCAGCCCAGCATCAGCGCGCCGAGCACCACGGCGATGCGGATCGTCGCCGATCCGGCGAACCATTGGCGCCATTCGAGGAACAGCCAAACCAGCGCGGCCGTTATGAAGGCGCTGCAGAGCTTGCTTGCGACAAAGCCCGAAAGGCTGCCATGCCCCTTGATGCCGGCCGCGGCGAGAACCCCGAGCAACCTCTGTTGCTCGGCGGTACCGACAGCCGGGCTGGCCGCGACGATGCTGCCGAGCCGCTGGTACCAGCGCGGGCGCCGCTCGCGAACGGCCCGGTCGACCGGGGTGCCGCGCAGCGCCATGAGCCGGTCTCGGCGATCCTCCTGCTTGCCGATCTTCCAAAGGCGGAAGGCGGACAGGAGCGCCGCGGCGAGGGTCAGCACGAGAATCACGGTTCCTACCGGGCCTAAGCTGGCCTGGCCGAGCCGGATCGTCAGATACTCGGCGAGGGTCTCGTAGAAGGTATCGGTTCCGGGCATGGTTTACCGCAGGCTCCGCCTGATGATGACGGCCATGACGGTCACTCCGATCGCGAGGCTCAGGAGAGCCATACCCATCATGAAACGGCCGCGCGGGTCGTCCAAAAGAACAGACATCAGCGAAGGATTGAGGAAGAACAAAAGGGCGCCGACAGCGAACGGCAGCAGGGCGAGTACGGTTGCCGAAGCTTTGGATTCGGCACTGAGCGCTCGGGCTTTCAAGCGGATTTCCTTGCGCCGGCGAATGATGTTGCTGAGGTTGGCGAGGGTCTCGGCGAGACCGCCGCCAGTGCGCCGCTGCAATTTGAGGGCGACGGCAAAAAAACGAAAATCCGGCACCCGGATGCGATCGGCGGTGTGCTGCAGTGCCTCGTCGATGTCGACGCCGATGCGCATCTCCTCGAGCGTCCGCGCCAATTCGGTGCCCACCGGCGCGCTCACCTCGCGCGACGCCACCTCCATCGCGTCGAAGACCGGAAGACCGGCCCTGACCGCCCGGCACATCAGATCGAGCGCATCGGGGAACGGGTCGAGAAATTGCTTTTGGTACCGGCTCTGCAGAAGGCGCAGCAATGCCATGGGCGCGGCCACTGCCGCAGCGGTGCCAAGCAGCACGACGACAGCGGGCTGAAGCCCCATGATCTTTTCGGCGAACAGCACAGTCACGCCTGCGGCTGCGACCCCGGTTAACGCGAGGTGCGGCAGCCCGATCCGGTTGCCGGCGGCCGCGAACGCGGCCTCGAGCCGCACCCACAATGTCGCAATTAAAAAGAAGTCACGGATCCCGGCACGCGATATCGGCCGCCGCAATGAGAGGGTCGGCGCTTCTTCGGTCGGCCCCGCCGCAACGACGGTGCGCAGACGCTGTTGCCGGCTCTCCCTGCGCCGATCCGAGCGCATAGATGCCAACAGCGCCCCGCCGATCAGGACGACGGCGCCGAGGATGGACAGAACGACTTGGTTCATGGCTTGGACCTCACCCCCTCATCGCCGAGAGGGGCCGCATCACGCGCGCATCGCTGCGACGATGCCGAGCGCGTCGAGCAATTCCTGGTCGAGACCGTAGCGGACGGCGCGGGAGATGAAATCGGGGCGCATGCGGGTCAATTCAAAGATGCCGTCGATCGTGCCGTCCCGCTTTTCCCCGATATAGCGAAAAGTGAAAAGGTCGCGCATCGTGATGATATCGCCCTCCATCCCGGCGACCTCGGAGACGTTCTGCACGCGGCGGATGCCGTCGCGCATGCGCTCGATATGCACGACGACGTTGAGCGCGCTTGCAATCTGCATGCGTATCGCTTTCAACGGCAGGCTCAAATTCGCCATCATCACCATGTTTTCGATGCGATAGAGGGCATCGCGCGGCGAATTGGCGTGCACTGTCGTCATCGAACCGTCGTGGCCCGTATTCATCGCCTGCAACATGTCGAAAGCCTCGGGGCCGCGCACCTCGCCAACGATGATGCGGTCGGGGCGCATGCGTAGCGCGTTGCGGACGAGCTCGCGCTGCGGGATATGGCCGGCTCCTTCGATGTTGGGCGGACGCGTCTCCATTTGCACGACATGCGGCTGTTGCAGTCGCAGCTCGACGGCGTCTTCGATCGTGATGATGCGCTCGGTGGTGTCGATGTGTTGCGACACCGCATTCAGCAATGTCGTCTTGCCGGAGCCGGTGCCGCCCGAGATCAGGATGTTCAGCCGAGAGTGTGCCGCGATCTGCAGCAGATGGGCGAGTTCGGGCGACAAGTTCTGCTGCCGCACCATGGCATCGAGGGTCAGGGCATGCTTTGGAAATTTGCGGATCGAGATCGTGCCGCCATTGAGCACGAGCGGCGGCAACACAATGTTGACGCGGCTGCCGTCGGCGAGCCGAGCGTCGACCATCGGGCTCGCCTCGTCGATACGCCGGCCGATGGCGGCGGCGATGCGCTGCGCCACGCCGACGAGATGCTGGGCGTCGCGAAACCGGGCGCCGGTCTTTTCGAGCTTGCCGCGGCGCTCGACGAAAACATCGAACGGCCCGTTGACCAGCACGTCGGTGACGTCATCGTCTTCGAGAAAGGGTTCGAGCGGGCCGAGCCCGACCATGTCGTCAGTCAGCTCGACGGCGAGCGCGGCCTCTTCCTGCTCGTTGAGCTGTATGCGCTGCTCGGTCGCGATCTCGCTGACCAACTTGCCGACTTCGGCCCGCAGGGTCGGCCGCGGGATGCGGCCCGCCACCGAGGGATCGATGCGCGACATCAGCGCGGCGCGGACTTGTTCCTTCAGCTCGTCGCGATTGGCGAGCTCGGGCGCCGCGGCCGGCGGCTCCTGGCTGGGAATCAGAACGAGCTCATGGCCGCTAGGCTCGATGATGCGGCGGCCGAAGCTGGCCGACCTCATCTGTCGGCCCTCCACCAGCGGCGCCGCTCGGGCGGCCGTCCCGACAGTTCGAGCGCGAGGGCGGCGATCGCATCGGTGAATTTGCCGCGCCGTGCCACAGCGATCTTACCCCCGCCCGATATCGTGGTGAACAAATTCGGCTGGAACGGGATTACGCTCTTGGGCTTGACTTCGACGACATGCTGCAACTCGCCCAACGTCACGGCATGCCGTCCGCCCTCGCCATGGCGATTGACCACGAGGATATTGGGCCGCTTGCCGTCGCCCTCGCCAATTACCGTGCGCAACCGCACGGTGTCGCGCACCGAGCGCAATGTCTGGTCGGCGACCGTGACACGGAAATCGGCCATCTCGAGCGCCCGCCGGTAGGGTGCCGCCGGAATCCGCGGGACATCGGCGATCACATAATGGAACTGCTCGCGCAGCGCCGAGACGAGGGTCTCGACCGCGACGGCGGTGAAATGCAGATCTTCGCTCAGCGGCTCTTCCGAGCTCAGCACAAACAAGCGCTCGCCGACTGGCGTCATTACCCGCTCGAGCAGCGTGTTGTCGATGCGCAGCGGATTGGCGAGCGCCTCGCGCAGCCCGGAGGTCGGCTTGATGTCGAGTGCCAACGCGCAATCGCCGTTCTGGAGGTCGAGGTCGACGAGGGCGACCCGGCGGCTCTGCCGGTTGGCGAGATACCAAGCCATGTTGACCGCCAGTGTCGTCGCGCCCACGCCGCCGCGCGTTCCGACAAAGGCGACCATCGTTCCGAGCTTTTTGTGAATCGCGCTCGCTTCGCCGGTATGGGCCCGGCCGCTGGCCAACGCCTTAGCCAACAGCTGCGCATTGAGCGGCTTGACGACATAGTCGGCGACCCCGGCCTGCAGCAGATCGCGGTAGAGGCCGATCTCGTTCCGGTTGCCGATCGCGATCACCGCGACACCCGGCTCGCAGACCTCGGCGAGCTCATGGATTCTTGAAACCGGCAAATCGATGCCGCTGATGTCGACGATCAGGATGTGGGGCGAGCGATGCTGGCCGAGGTACTCGACGGCTTTCGCTATCCCGCCGCGCAGGATCGTGCCCTGACCCAGCGCCAGCTGCGTCACGCATTCGCGCAGAAGCTTGTCGGTCTCGGCGTCGGCGACAAAGGCCAGAAACGCAGGCCGCCCGACCGGCAGCTTGCTTACCGCCGTTCTCTCGATCGGCGCGGGAGCTTCGAGCACGCTCCTCATGATTTGGATCCTTCCGCGATCCGCCCAAGCAGAGTGAGGGGCCGAACTCGCATATCCTGCACGCCGATCATTCTGTCTTCACCGCTTCCCTCTTGGAGCCGCGAACCACCTCGACCGGCGGCTGCTGGACCGTGATCGTTTTTTCCGGCATCGCGCCGCCGAGCGCCGGCGAGACGTCGCCCGCCCAGGTCGGTTTGACGCCGGTCGAGGGACCGGGGCCGGCGGTCGAGGTAGCGAGAACGCCGTCCGGGCCGCTGACGCTGCGCAAGGTCAGCGACAGCTTGCCGAGCTCGGTGGCGACGTTGATCTTCTCGGCCTGCTGGGGCGTTACCTCGAGGGTCACGGTCCGGCCGAAACTGCCCGACGGCGCCTTTGCGTCAAGCGTATCGATCGCCAGCACGCGAAGGTTCTCGACGACCGTTTCGCTGACCGACCGGCGGGTGATCACCGTGGCCTCGCCCTTGAAGTTCTGCGTCAGGATCACGTCGACGCGATCGCCGGGGAACAACAGGCCGGTGCTCGCGCCGCTAGTCGCTACGGGGATCGCGATCGCCCGCGCTCCAGGGCTCAGCACGACCTGCAGAAAATCGCGGTCGCCCGGTTTGACGATGTTGCCGCGCCGGATCGGCTCGCCCGCCGCACTGTCGCGCGCGGGGCGCACCGCGGCACCATAGACCTCCGCCCGCGCCTCTTCATCGAGCTCGGGTTTCACCTGTCGGGCGGCCTCGGATGGGCGAACGATCTCGCCAGGCTCGGCGGGCCGGGTGATCGACTGCCACCTCACGTCCTGGGCGCGCAGCAATGTGCCGGCCCTCAGCGGCACCGTCGCGACGAGGATTTCCTCCTTCGGTATGTTATTGGCGGTGGCGTCGACCTGCGTCGGCATGGCGCGCAGGACCACGATGACCGCGACTGCGAGCGAGATCAGAAACAACACAGTCAGAATTGTCTTGGCGCGCATCGCAGCTCACCTGGACGGAAAGTATTGCACGAGGAGAACGACTATACCGGCCGCGGCGATGGCGACGCCATAAGGCACGGTCAACCGCGCCTGAGCTTCTTCCGGGGCTTCCTGCTCTTCGAGCTGGGGCGTCGTCGCCCGTCGCGCCCCGAGCCGGTCGCGCGCGAGCACGGCGACGGCGACAAGCGCGCCCGATATGCTCATGACGAACAGAAACTCGAAGAAACTATGATAGCCGATCAGCAGCGCAGTCGCCCCGATCAGCTTGACATCGCCGCCGCCGAGAAGACCGCGCCAGAACAGCAGAAACGTCGCGACGAACAGCGTGGCCGCGGCCGCGAGCGTGTAGAGGCCGGCCCGCGGGTCGCCCTCAATCGCGATGCGAAAGGCGGCCAGCGCGAGGATCGCCACGATCATCTCGTTCGGAATGCGACGGGTTCGGATGTCACCATAAGCCACTACGGCGAAGATGCCGATCCCGAGCAAAAGAACGGTTAACTGCAATGCGATCTCCTCCGCCGGACGGGCCTCGATCGGCTAGACATCAGACGCCGGCCAAATGAACAGCATAATAGCTGAACGCGCTGCTGATTTCGGTACCGAGAGTTGTAACGGCCACCAGACAAACCACCGCGATCAACCCGACCAGCATACCATATTCGACCAGGGCCGCCCCGTCCTCATTCCAGTGGAAGCGGTAGATCAATTTGCGCATGACTTTCCTCTCTAAAGTTCTCTACCGCACCCACCGGACAAACATGCGCAGTCGAACGCAGGGGCCGCCCCCCTCGCGTCCACCCGCCAGCGGAGCCGGGCGTCTAGATGCCGCTCAGCGCGCTAGCGATGGCGCTGAAGGCCGTGCTGACTTCGGTACCGAGGGTTGTAACGGCGACGACGCAGATCACCGCGATAAGACCGACAAGAATGCCGTATTCGACCAGAGCTGCGCCTTCCTCTTCCCGGCGGAAGCGATTGATCAACCTGTGCATCTCACTTTTCCTTCAGAACTGCGCGACCGATAGTGCGCGTCCGGGATGCTAATATATCTGCCGCGCCGCGCAAAACAGAAGCGCGGGTCGAACGCAGGGACCCCACGTCCGACCGCTCTGCGGACCGTCGGCTAAACGCCGGCCAGGCCGCTCGCAATTTTGCTGAACGCCTGGCTGACCTCGGTACCGAGGGTTGTAACGGCGACGACGCAGATCACTGCGATCAGGCCGACAAGCATACCATATTCGACCAGGGCTGCGCCCTCGTCGTCACGGCGGAAGCGATTGATTAACTTTCGCATCAGGAGATCCTTCGATGTAGGGCCAATGACAGGCTCACGCCGTTCGCCGAGGAACGAATTCTACCTATCGAGGAATCAATCATCGAGGAAGACACCCGTCTCAGAAGAATTTTAGCAAAATACGTTAAGCATATCAGCACTCTACTATTCATCTCACCAGCCCATGGCCGCACGAGCCTGGACGACGCTAAACCCGGCCAAAGCGTCGCGAAACTGTACCGACGGAACTAGGTTATCCGCAGGTCTCGCCCGGAGAGCCGGTCAGGTGGATAGGGTCAGCTCCCTCGCGGTGTCGCAGAACCCGCCGCAAGATCAGGCATAAAAGCGCGACCAGAATGACCGCTCCGACGGGCGCCTTTCCCGCAGCCGGGATTACGGCAAGACTCATGACGAACAGCGCGATCATGGTCGTCTGCTCGCCTCTCAACAATCCGAAGCGTATCTGGTCGCTTGCGAGAAACGCCACCGGAATTGCGATCGCCGCCAGGTCGTAGGCGAAGGCGTAAGGTGTGGCGATGAGTCCTGCGGTCGACAGTGTTGCGGCTTTCAGCGCATAGCGCGCCGGAGAGCGCCAGACCAGCCATACGATGATTGCCATGCCTACCGTCGCCATGCCCTGAGCGAGCCAAGCCAGCGCGGCGCCGCCATGGAGGACAAGGATCAACCCGTAAACGGTTTGAAAGAGGAATCCCCAGTCGGGGCTGGCGAACATGGTTTCGCGGCCCTCTGCAAAAAGCGCCCGAGGGAACGCGGCCCAGCCGTCAACTCCAAAAGCGGCCGCCGAGGCGGCAACCAGGAAGATGGCTGTGACCGCGACGCTGACGCAGGCACCCCATTGACGAGCGGCGATAAGGGCCACGGGAAGCAAGATCCCGAATTGCGGCTTATAGGTGAGGCATCCGATGAACATGCCAGCGAGCACCGGCCGCCGCTCGAGGAGCAGCAGCGATGCCCCAAGGAGCGACGCCGTAAAGAAGCCATTCTGACCGATGAGAAAATTCCACGCCGCAAATGGCGACGCCAGCATCAGAGAGATCGCCGTTTGCCGCCGGACGATCAGATAGACGACAGTGATGCAAAATACCAGCGTCACTGATTCCCAAGTCAGGAATGCGGCAAAATAGGGAAGCATTGCCAGCGGCACCAGGATAAGGGTGAAAGTGGGGGGATATGACAACAAGGAGTAAGGGGAACGCCCGAATCCCGCCGCACTCTCTTGAACTTCCTTGAACGCTGCCTGGCCATGGAGCGATGTGGTTTCCCCGTGGAGCGCCTGCCACCCGGCTACCCAAAAGCGGGTGAAATCGTGATAGACTGGCGCTCCACTGTCATTTGCCAGCCACAGCCCGTGCCAGTATAGATACAGAAAAAATGCAGCGTAAAAGACCGGGAAGGTATATCCGTAAGCCAGCAGTCGCCACCTCGCAAAAACACCGAGGATGCGTGGAGCTCTCTGATCCGACCTCGCCTGGGCCTGGACGGTTCGCGACGCCTCGGTCATGCGCGGTGACTTCTCAAACGCCGACGGCGGGCGGCCGGTCATCGGAAGGCGGCTGGCTGTAAGCCAGTGCCGTCATTGATTATGGTTGGGTCACCAAAGCTGCGCAGCGCTCGCCGCAGGATCACGCAAAAAAGCAGGAGTGCGGCGAACAGGCAGACCGGCGTGCCCCCGAAGGTGGTCCCGCCCGCATTGTCTCCGAGGGTTACCAGGACAGCAAATGGGACACCGAATAGGATAATCCACATTGCCTTCTCTCCTCGCAAGAAGCCACGGTTCAGCTGGTCGGTTGCGAGAAAAGCCGCCGGAATCACGATTGCGGCCCCGTCGTAGGCGAAAGCGTAGGGCGTGGCGAGAAGCGCGGCGGTCGACAGGATCGCCGCTTTCAGTGCGTAACAAATCCGGGATCGCCAGGTGAACCAGACGATCACGGCACTTCCAAGAGTGACCAATCCTTGAATCATCCAAGCCAGATCGGCGCCCCCGCCGAAACGGCGGATCAATCCATACGCGGTCTGGAGATATGCCCAGTTGCTGTCGGGATCCGTACGAAAGTTCAAACCGGCTTGCGCAACCAGTTCCTGAGGAAATGCCGTCCACACGGCGGTACCGAAGGCGGCGACGGCTGCGCCTGCGAGAACGGCGACCACAATTGTGCAGCTGGCGATGGCCCGCCATTGCCTCGCTGCCAAGAGCGCCACCGGGAACAGGATCCCGAATTGCGGCTTGTAGGTCAGGCAGCCAATGAAGACTCCTGCCAATACCGGCTGCCGCTCGAGGAACAGGAGCGAGGCACCTAATAGTGATGCAGTCAAAAAGCCGTTTTGCGCTGCGACAAGGTTCCACGCAGTAAACGGCGCGGCCAGTGCCATCGCGATTGCGGCCCGGCGCCGCACGATTGAGTAGACGACAGCAACGCAGCCAAGCAGCGTCAACAGGTCCCAGACGACGAACGCATGTAAATAGCCGAGCGCCGCAAATGGCGCGAGGATCAAAAGGAAAGTCGGAGGATAAGGCCAGTTCGGATAGAAATAGTCGCTCGGGCCGACCACAGCAGCCTGCATTTCGACAAATTTCGAGGGATCGTATAATGAAGCCGCATGTCCGCTTATTGCCTGCAGCGCAGCTGTCCATGCGCAGGCAAAGTCGGTGTAGATCGGCGATCCCGCGCCGTCAACGATCCAACTTCCCGCGCGATAGAGAATCACGAAGTAGAACAAATAGAGCGCTGCCAGTGCGTAGCCGAATGATTGCAGCCACCAGCTCTGGAATATGTTCACCGCTCGAGATGGTTGTTGCTCGCCGCCTATCCCTCCGTGGCGATCTTCGAGCGCCTCGCTCATGTCCTCGATCCAAGGTCCATTTTACATCCTAAACTTTCTCCCGGCCGAGGATCATTACTAACGCCGACCACTTACGCAGTTTGAAGACCCAATCCGAGAGAGAACGGACAGCGCGCTCGCCGCACAACGAGAGCAAGAAGAGCCAAGCAGGGAATCCACCCGCTGGAGAAATCGCGGAAACCCAAGAAGATCACGATCCAGGTGAAGAGCATGATCAATCGGTCGCCAGGCAGAAACCCGCGCGCAAGGCCGTCCTTCGACCAAGAAGGCGACGGCTATCGCCAGGATGCAGAGATCGTGGCCATGCACATACGGCGTCGCCATCGGGGCTGCGCTGCAAAGGGCCGCAGCTTTCAGGGAATGAGGGAATGGCCTTGCCCATATATACCACACGACCGCTGTAACGGCACCAGCAACGGCCAACTGTATGCCCCAGGCTATGGGCGGGCTGATGCCAGCCAACCAAAGAAAGCCATAGACGGATTCTAGCCGCATAGACAGCGGCGAAATCGGACTGAGACTTGGTCCGCGATCGACCAGCTCGTGGATGAAGGACAGCCATCCTTGGTAACCGAAGACAAACATCGACGCGACGACCAGAACCACGCTCGTTGTCACGGCGCCAGCTGCCACGCGCCACTTACGCGAGGCCAAAAGCGCAAACGGAAAAAGAATGCCGATTTGTGGCTTGAAAGTTAGCAGACCGAGGAGAAACCCGGACAATTGGGGACGTCGCTCCATCAAGGCGAGGGACAAACCCATCAACCCGGCGAGCAGGAATCCATTCTGACCGAGAAATATATTAAAGAACACAGGAAATGGCGAAAGCGCCACCAAAATAGCGATCGGACGAGGCACGATCAGGTAAATGGCCACGACATAGAGCAGCAGCGTAACCACCGTCCATGCGGCAAACCCCGTAACGTAAGGCATCAAGCCAAGGGGGTAAGTGAAGAATAGGATAGTCGGAGGGTAGACAAATTGGTTGAGCACCGGCGCCATGCACGTGTCCCCACCACCCAGAGCGGCGCGGGCGGCGGAAAACGTCGAAAAATCATAAACGAGAGTTCGATCCCCCGATCCCGCAAGGACACCGCTCACCCAATGATAGACAAAATCATTGCACGTCTGCTTGCCGTCTGGAAAAAAAAGCCAACTGTGTTGAAACCAGCGAGCGACCAAGCCAATCGCATAAGCAACCACCGCACCCGACGCGTATAGCGCCATTCGCCGCCGTGTGAAAAACCAAGCTTCGATCGTTACTACTTTATCTCGCAGGAGGATGATCCAGTCGAGTGAGCCGCTTTCAATCCTTTGTTCGTCGGTCATTGCTTTGTACAAACTAGCTTCACGAACATTCGGCAGCTCCTAAGTTGCCAACTAAGGGTCATACTGGCGCTGTTTTTGCCGACGCATCGAGATAACCATTACCGCTTTCCACAACATTAACACGTCGAACGATCACCACGAGTAAAGCAGCAATGGAAATCGGTGCGAGGAGCAGGTGCGTGTGCATACCCACGACACGCGAGACAAACGGCGCCAGAAAGGCAGCCACAAGTATGGTTCGCTCATACGGCAGAGGCGTGTCCGTCACTCCTTTGCGCGCGAGCCAGGCGATCGCCGGCGCCAGCAGCATCAGGTCATAATCGAAAATGAAGGCCGTCGAGAGCGGCGTCGCGGCCATCAGCGCGGCATTCTTCATCTCCGGGTCGCCCGTCGGCCGCCGCCAGACCCATACAAGCGGCTCCCGCGGCGCCGAATGCGGCAAGCGCCTGCAGGCTGTAGGCGACCGGCATTGAGAGATCCGAGAAGCCGTGCCGCCGCGAAAACCGATTGCATCTTGTAGTAATGGCCGAAGTTCATTCCGCTCTCGAGCATGCTCCGGGTATCCGGTTGTGCTGGCGAGGAAATCCGCCCACACGCCGGTGCCGAAGAGGGCGACTGACGCCGCTGCGGAAAGAATGGCTGTGAAGCGCCGCCGCGACGATCGCGCGCCAATGCCCTCCGGCGACGAGAGCGACCGGCAGCAGCAGACCGAGATGCGGCTTAAACGTCAGGACGCCAAACAAGATGCCGGCCAGGACCGGGCGCCGGCGAAGCTGGAGCAATCCCCAGCAAAACAAGCTCGTCGTCAGGAAGGAGGTCTGGCCATGGGTAACAGTCCAAAAC
This sequence comes from uncultured Alphaproteobacteria bacterium, assembly GCA_963736715.1. Lineage (GTDB taxonomy): Bacteria > Pseudomonadota > Alphaproteobacteria > ATCC43930 > CGMCC-115725 > AP-15. Next base: position 81,174 of record CAVTQA010000001.1, read on the forward strand.
ACGGCAGGAAAAGCGAGGCCGACCCACAGCGTCAGCGGCTTCGGAAAGATCCGCCACAATGCCGCCAGATAGCCGGCAAGCCCGAGCGCAAGCCAAACGGCGAGCGACTGCAGATATGGCAGCAGCGCCAACGGATATACGATGAGGAAGGAGGAAGGCGGATAGTTCCACGGGTAGAAATCCGGCGTAGGGGGTTGCGTGACAGCCCGTTCCAGCGCGAAAAACGCATCAGGCTGGTATATCGCCCGTTCTTCGCCATTGAGCAGAGCGTAGGAAGCCGTCCAAAGCCTCAGGAAATCCGTGCCGACGGGCCGGCCCATGGGGTCGGCCATCCCGTGTCCGCTCAGCACCCATGTCATCACCGCGACCGTGCCGGCAATCAGAGCCGTCGAGTACCCGAATATGCGGCCTCGCGTCAGCCACGCAGCGTCACGGAGAAACGCGAGAACGATCCACCATCTGCGCCGGACGCTCATGAACCGACCGGCTGGGCGGCTTTCCGATGCTTTCGAGCGCTCCGCCATCTCCATTTTGGCCTGACCCGCTGGCCGGGGATCGTCAAGGCTGAATTCCACGCCAACCGATGCCTATCGATCCTGCTCCGGCACCGCGGCCGACGCTAGGAGTATGGGGCGGATATTTGGCGCTCGATCGCCGACGGCGAGAGCCGTCATCCGATAGGGCAATCGGCGGAGCGCGGCACGGGCCGGCACATCGACACAGCGGTGCACCAGCACGCAGCAGCCGAACGTGAACAAGGCGGCGATTACTTCAAATCGGAAGCCGCTGATACCATGCGCAGCGAGCGTTCCCGACAAGGAGACCGCAACTATGAACGGTAGGGTTTGAAAAATGTAAACCGAATATGACACCTCACCCAGCCAGCGCAGCGGTGTGGCGTTTAGGACGGCTGCTGCGCGGCCAGAATTAGACACTGCGGCCAGCAGGAGCGCCGGCAGAAGAATAACCGTCAGGCTGTCGGGAGCGCCCAGGAGGCATCCTACGGCGATCGTTGCCACAATTGCGATCAGCACAGCGTCCTTCTCCCAGATTTTGCGAAATAGCCGCTCGTTGTAGTATCGGTAGGCGAAGACGCCGGCCGTGAACTCCGGCAATGCACGGACCAGCGCGCCCCAGCCCTCGGCGGGCTGCCTGTCGCTGAAAATTGTGTTGTACACGGCAATTTCGATCAGAAGTACGACGCAAACTACAGCGGCGGTGCGGTCGCGCAGCCGACCGATCATCGGCGCGACAAAGGGGAAAACCAGGTAGCCGTACCACTCCGCCGAAATCGACCACGACGGACTATTTATTACAACTTCGTGCAACCATGGGACTTGCATCAAGAGCAATGAGGCGATCAGCTGCCTTGTGAAGGAGGCGCCGGCGGGAAAGGGGAGATTCCCGATGGTGAACGCCAATACGAACACAATGGTCGTGAAAAGGCTCGCGGGGTATATGCGGCAGAACCGCACCCAGAGAAATGCACTGACCATTCGCCAGTTTCGCTCTTCGCCGAGGCGACGCCCATAGACATGGGTCAACACAAACCCGCTCAGGAAGAAAAACAGGTCGACAGCAAGCGATCCGCGGCGCCACAGCCACGGCGGAGCGCCTCCTGCGAAATTGAACGCAACAAAACTACTGTGGTAGAGCAATACCGTTACCGCCGCGATGCCTCGCAGCGGGGTCAGGCCCGGCAATTCCGGCTCGGCGCGCCCTCCGGTCGCGTCGATTCCGACAAAGGGTGACTTGAGATTTGCACTCAACGCTCTTCCTCGCTGCATTCGACCCGTTCGGTTTTGCGCCGTCGTGCAGCCGCAAACGCAGCCTATTTTTACCAGCCGGTGAATTAATTCCGGCCGAGAGCTTTCATCTCATAATTATTAGCCGTCGCAGGTACTACCGCTTCATCCAGCCTGCGGTATGCGAGTATTCGGCGAACTGTCAGAGAAAAGAGAGCGGCGCAGACAACAGGGCCGATCGGCACCTGCACAAGAAAAAGTGCAGCGAAGCAGATGAGAATAACTGTTCGCTCGCCGGGGAGAAATCCGCGTGACATGCCATCGCGAACGAGAAAGGCGGCAGCGATGGTGAGAATGCAAAGATCGTAAAAGAGGATGTAGGGCGGTACCATCGCGGATCCGATGCAAAGAACCGCTGCCTTTAACGAAAATGGGATGGGCTTGGCCCAAACGACCCAAACCGTCAGCGCGACGATCGCGGCAACGATGAGGTGTCCGCCCCATGAAACCGGCCCGCTCGTCTCCAACCAACCAAGCAACCCAAAAACTGAATGGAGGGCGAGTGGAACTGCAGAGTCCGGGCTCAACGTTGATTGGCGGTCGACGAGAGTGTGAAAAAAGGATGCCCATCCCTCAGGACCAAAGGCGAATACCGCCGCGATCCCGAGGATCACCGTCGCCGCCGTCGCGCTCGCGAGGGTTCGCCAGTTTCGGGACGCCAGAAGCGCTAGCGGGAACAGCACGCCGATATGCGGCTTGCAGCTGAGGAGGCCCAAGAAAATTCCGGAGAGCCACGGACGCCGTTCTAAAAAAGCGAGCGAAATTCCAATTAGCGCAGCGGTAATAAATCCGTTGTGCCCGAAGTCGGCATTTACTGCCACGCAAAAGGGACACATCGCGGCAATCACCGCCGCTCGGCGAGGGATTATGGTATATACGGCTGTTCCGTAAAGGAAGAGAGTAGCTAGAACCCACGTCCCAAAAGCAATTAAATAAGGCATGAACCCAAGGAAATAGGTCACAAACAGGTAAGTCGGCGGATATACGTACGGCGTAATGAAAGGACAGTTGTTGTGGCCAAACAGCGCAAGCTGAGCAGCCGAAAATGTTGAATAATCGAAGATTTGGGCGGGATCGCCAGAGACGGCGAACCTGCCGCTCAACCACATCCAGCCGAAGTCGACACACCTCAGCCTGCCGTCGGGAAGAATGACCCATTGGCCGTGAGACTAGCCGCCAAGCCAGGGAAAGCAAGTAGGCTACAGCCACCCCGCTCCCGTAAAATCGAATCCGCCGCTCGGTGAAGATCCGATCTTCGATCTGAGCCCATTTATATGATCGTGATCCGATGCCGAAGCTGGGAACGCACGGACTCTTCAACGGCTGGGATCCTTATCTACAGTGACGCGCCGATAACAGGACGCGATGCCGTGAGAGTTTCTCCGCGGCAGACCACCACCCGTCGAGCAGCAAGCGCGAGCAGGATTACGCAAATTACCGTCGGGATCGGCCCGATCGGCCGAAGTGGATGCATCTAACCCATTTATCCTGAGTAGGTGAGCCCGATGACAAGATGATAGCGTAGCCGAGGACCCAGCCCAACGCGCACAATCCGAGTCGCCGTTCGGTGAAGAACCAGTTTTCGATCCTCCAGCCTGAGGCGCCGCGGAGGCTTCTGAGCGCGGAACTCATGAACGCGGCTTCCGGAAGAAATTGCGGCTGCCGCGTTAGCGTCCACGCAGGTGATTGAGTTTCGGTTACTCCGCAGTGTAGGTGAGCAGGGTAATTTGAGGTTGCGGCGGGTTCCTGGTATTCTCGCAGATTAAATCAAAATCTTTCGGTATTTAATCAATTAACACTGATCGCGAAACCGGCATCGGTTGAATAATGCGCAGCTTTCGCGTAGAAAGGTTACTTGCTCGTTCGCTCTAGGATGCTCCCAACACTCATTGGGGGAAGGCCGAGTCGTGCGGCAGGTCTGAACCGTTATCACGAGGCAGACAGTTTGAGCATCGTCAAGGTCGGGCTCTGTGGCCACGGCTATTGGGGCCAGAACCTGCTTCGGACCTTTTCGAGCGATCCGCGGTTCGAAGTCGTGGCCGTGTCCGACATTCGGGAAAGCGCGCGGGACCGGGTTCGGCGAACGAGTCCAACGATCCGGTTGTATGACGATGGGACGGAGGTGATCGACGACCCCGAGGTGGAGGCGGTGGCGATCGCCACGCCCGCGGCCACCCACTTTTCCCTGGCGCGCCGGGCGCTCCTCCGCGACAAGCATGTTCTGGTTGAAAAACCCTTGTGCGCCGGGGTGGCGGAGGCCCGGGAATTGGTGGCGGTCGCCGACCACAACGGCGCTACCTTGATGGTCGACCACACCTATCTTTTCCACGGCGCGGTCGGCAAGCTGCGCCAGCTGCATCAGAACGGCTCGCTCGGCGCGGTTTCCTATTATGATTCCCTCAGGGTCAATCTCGGCCTCTTCCAGCCAGACCTCAACGTGATTTGGGATCTGGGACCGCATGATTTCTCGATCATGGACTATCTCTTCGACGAAGATCCGCTCCACGTCGAAGCGACGGGATATTGCCACGTCAACCCTCATTTGCCCGATATCGCCTATGTCACGGTCCATTTCGCTTCCAACACCATCGCGCATTTCAACCTGAGCTGGATGTCGCCGGTCAAAGTTCGCCGCATCGCGATCGGCGGAAGTAAACGGATGGCGGTCTGGGACGATCTCAACCGCGAGGAAAAGCTCAAGGTCTACGACAGCGGCATCTCGTTCCAGCAGGAGGAGCAGCGCAGCCACATCATGCCGAGCTACCGGATCGGCGACATCTACGCGCCGCGCGTGTCGGATTGCGAGCCGTTGGCCGGAGTGGTGGCCCATTTCGGCAAGGTGATCGCCGGCCGGGAACGCTCGATTATGGATGGCCGCAAGGGATTGCGGATCATCGACATGCTGGAGCGCGCGCAATCTTCGCTGGACGCCAGTCTGCGGACCACTTCCTCGCTGCGGCAAGCCGCCGAATGATCCGCCGCTGCCTGGTTACCGGCGGAGCCGGGTTCATCGGCAGCCATCTGGTCGACCATCTCGTGGCCGAGAACTGGGCGGTCACCGTTCTCGACGACTTCTCGACCGGCACGCGCGCCAACCTCGGCGAGGCGCAGAGCCGGGGCGACGTCCGGATCGCGCAAGGCTCGATCCTCGACCCACGGGCGGTCGCGGCGGCGATGGCGGGAAGCGATGTCGTCTTTCATCTGGCCGTGCAATGCGTACGCCGCTCGCTGGGGGACCCGTTGCCCAATCACGAGGTCAACGCAACCGGAACCCTGAACGTGCTCGAAGCCGCCCGGCGGCGGCGAATAGCGCGCTTCATCTATTGTTCATCATCGGAGGTTTATGGCAATTGCGGGCGCGAGCCTCTCGTCGAAACCGCGGCCGTATGCGAGCCGGCTACGGTTTACGGCGCCGCCAAGCTCGCCGGTGAACATTATGCCAAAGCCTACTGGCAGACCTACGGGTTGCCGACGATTGTCGTCCGGCCGTTCAACACCTACGGCCCGCGCGAGCATACGAGCGGGGATTTGGCCGAGGTGATCCCCCGCTTTGTGATACGCGTGCTGAACGGGCTGCCGCCGGTGATCTTTGGCACGGGCGAAAACGGCCGGGACTTCACCTACGTCCTGGAGACAGTCCGCGGCATCGCGCTCGCCGCGACCTGCGATGCGCTTGTCGGCCGCGTCGTAAACATCGCATACGGCGAGATGGTGACGGTGCGGCAGGTGGCGGAAGCGATCGCGCGACTGTGCGGACGGCCAGGCCTTGCACCAAGGTTCATCGGAGCGCGGCCCGGCGACGTGCAGTCGCTGCGGGCGGATACCCGCCTCGCGCGCGAAACTCTCGGTTTTGTCGCCGAGGTGAAACTCGAAGAGGGCCTGCGCCGCTATATCGACTGGTTCCGCGCGACCCATCCCGATCCTGCCGCGCTCCTGGAAGACGACATACGCAACTGGCGCCTTCCGGCGGACACCGCTGATGAGCTCCGAATTCCTGAGAGCGTGGAGATGAACGGGTGAGCGAGCCCATCGCGTTCAGCTGCCCTTGCTTTGGCGAGGCCGAAGCGGAAGCCGCTGCGGCGGTGGTGCGCAGCGGCTGGGTGGTGGGAGGGCCGCGCCTGGCGGAATTCGAGCGGCGCTTTGCGAAGCTGTGCGGCGCCGATCACGCCATCGGGGTTTCGAGTTGGACGACCGGCGCCTTTCTGGTGTTGCACGCCTGGGGTATCGGCTCCGGAGACGAGGTGATCGTCCCGTCGCTGACCTTTATTGCCTCGATCAACATCGTTCGCCATGTCGGCGCGACGCCGGTCTTCGCCGAGATCGACCCCGCCACTTACAACATCGATCCCGCCGACGCCGCCCGCCGGATCACCGACCGCACCAGGGTGATCATGCCGGTCGATCAGCTCGGACTGCCGTGCGACATCGACGCGATCCGCGCTGTGGCCCGCCGGCACGGGCTGCGGGTGCTGGATGATGCCGCCTGCGCCTTTGGCAGCTTCAACAAGGGCCGACCGGTGGGGGCGCTGGCCGATGTGACCGTATTCAGCCTGCATGCGCGCAAGGTCGTCACCACCGCCGAGGGCGGGATGATTGCCACCGACGATGCGGAGCTGGCCGAGCGCCTGCGGCGGTTGCGCCACCAGGGCATGTCGCTGTCCGACTATGCCCGTCACGCAGGCCCGCCGACGCGATTTGAGAGCTACCCCGAGATCGGCTATAACCATCGCATCACCGATATTCAGGCGGCCATCGGCCTCGCCCAGCTCGATCGGCTGGACTACATCCTGGAACGGCGGCATGCCGTGGCCGCCCGTTACGGCGCCCATCTTTCCGGGCACCCCGAGCTCATCGCCCCGCATGTTCCGCCGGGACTGATTCACAATTGGCAGAGCTATCAAGTAAGGCTGCGCGAGGACGCCGGCTTGTCGCGCAATGCCGTAATGGACCGGCTCTTCGAGATGGGGATCCCGACACGCCGCGGGGTCATGGCCTCTCATTTGGAGCCCCCCTATCGGCGGGATGCGTCCTTCCTGCCTTTGACCGAGAGTGCGGCAGCTGCGACGTTGCAACTGCCGATGCATCCGGAACTCACGCCGGAGCAGCAGGATCGCGTGCTGAATGCGCTCGACCTCGTCACAATGGAGACGGCGAGGGCCTGATCGATGGTCCGTGGTTTCCACCCGGTTCCCTGTGCGGTAACGGCGCCTCGCGCTTGGCAGCCGCCTGGCCTGCCGCGCGGCAAATTGGTCTTCGCGGCACGCTGGGCGGTGACCGTACTGGCATTCTGGGTGGTGTTCCACTCTATCGATGTTGCCGCTGTCGCTGATCTGATCGGCCGCGCCGCGCCGCTGGCTCTCGGCGTCGCGGGCTTGGTCGTCATTGCGCAGTTTGCCGTCCTGGTGTGGCGCTGGCAGCTCGTCATCCATGTGCTGGGCGGCAAGGCCGTCGGGTTCGGCCCTCTGGCGCTTCTCCTCGGCCACAGCTTTCTGATCGGTCAGGTACTGCCGTCCTCGGTGGGTGGAGATGTGGCGCGCACCGTGTTGCATTCCCGATCGACCGGGGCGGCCGCTGCGGCACGCTCGGTCATTTGCGACCGTCTGCTCGGCTTTGCCGCCCTCGCTCTGCTGGCGATCCCTGCCCTCCCGGTCATTGCCGAAATGATTGGCGGCGTCACACCCTTTCTGACGATGACGATTCTCGTATTGGGGATAATGACGGCGGTCGCGCTGGTCTTGGCCTATTCACTGACTTATGGCTTCCCTTGGCTCGGGCGCCACCTCGCCACTGTGGCAGGCGACCTGCGGATCACTCTGCGCTCAGGGAAGACCGGCCTCTTGGCGATGGCGCTCGGTATCGGCTCGAGCCTTTCTGGCGTGCTCCTGATCTATTGTATCGGGTCGGCGATCGGCGCCGATCTGCGGGCGCTGGACTGCCTCGTTCTGGTGCCGCCGGCGCTGCTAGTTTCGGCACTGCCGATTTCGCTGGGCGGGTGGGGTGTGCGCGAGGGAGCTTTGGTTGCCGCCTTCAGCCTTGTCCACGCCGATCCGGCGGTAGTGGCGGCGACCTCCGTAATGTTCGGACTGACGACGCCGCTGGTGGGCGGCGTCGCAGCAGCGATTGCGCTGCTCCCCGGGTGGGGCGATATCGCGAAAAGGGCGCGCGATGGCGAGTGACCCGGGAACGATCTGCTTTACGGTCGATGTCGAGTGGGCTCATCCCGCGGTGCTGCAAGATGTTCGCGATCTATTCGACACGCATGGGGTGCGAGCGACTTTCTTCTGTACCCATCCTGACATCGATGTCGGACAGCATGAGCGCGGCCTTCACCCCAATTATCGGCGCAACGGAACCACATTGAAGGAGCTCGGCGCCAGAATAGGACCGGCAGCAATGGCGGAGATCGACGAGAGGGACCTCTATCGCCACGTGCTGCGCACTACGCTGAACTTCGCCCCGGAGGCAAAGGGTGTGCGCAGCCATAGCTTATTCTACAATTCGCTGATCATCCCGCTGTACCGAGAATTCGGTCTCGAATACGACAGCAGTTACCAGCTGCCGTTGACCCCCGGCTTGCAGCCGGTCTGGAAGGAATACGACGTGCTGGAGCTGCCGATTTACTTCGCCGACCATTTCGAGCTCAAAACCGGGGCTACCGGCTTCGACATCGGCCGATTGCACCTGGAGCGGCCCGGGCTCAAGGTCATAAACTTGCACCCGAATATGCTATATTTGAACGCCGTATCCGACCGGCAATATATGGCGTCGAAGGCCTTCTATCATGACCCGGAACGTTTGTTCGAAGCCCGGTTTTCCGGCCGCGGTATTCGTGCAATGGTGTTGGATTTGCTCAAGGATGTTGCAGCAAAAAGCCTTCCCACGGCTACCCTAGGCGAAATAAATCAGCGATGGAGATCTCAACCTCAGTGGATGTAAATTAAGCCGATCTGGAACGGGCAAATAATGAAGGGGCAAGTATGCAACGAATGGTTCATTCGGCCGTATCGTCCTGAAGACGCGGCTGCGTGGAAAGCGTTTCTTCGAACTTCAAACAATGCGACCCTTTTTCATGACCTTGATTTTATCGCTTATCATCCGCCGGGCAAATACGATTTTCGACATCTTGTAGCATTGCGGGGCGGCCAAATCGAGGCGGTCATCCCCGGAGCCCTATCTGCAGATGGCACCTTCGTTTCCCTGGCCGGCGCGTCAATCGGCGGGCCCGCGGTGAAGAAGGCGCTGCCGGCGGAGGCATGTATGCATCTCGTTGAAGCGTTGCAGCTCTACTGTAATTCTGCAGGATGGCAGGGAATCGAGATCACTCTACCCCCGCCGATTTATAATGACGAACCGGATCAGATGATGGAGTTCGCCCTCCATGTGAAAGGCTTTGAACTCGTCCACCGATCGATGCCCTTGTTGATTCCGCTGGATCGCGAGAAGGGCGACCATTACCAGCGCGTGTTCCGCCAGAGTCAGCGTTCCTATGTTCGAGCCTGTCGGCGCAAAGGCGTCGTTGTAACTGAAACCGGAATCGAGGGGGTACCGGCGTTTCTCGAACTGCTTACGGAAACCTATGCGAGATTAAGATCTGAACCCACGCATACGCCCGAAGAAATCGAGAGCCTGTTTCACCAGTTGCCCTCTCATATACGGATCTGGTCGGCGCAGCTGGGAGATACCATCATTGCCGGCGTGCTGCTGTTCATCCTTAACCGCAATATTTGCAACGCGTTTTATATCTGCGATCGCGTCTCTCATCGTGAGTTTCACGGTGTCACCCTCAGTGTTGGCCGAGGCAGCCGACGTTCTGGCGAGACGCGGCTTTCGCTATCTCGACCTTGGTCCGAGCGCGTCGAGCGGACATTTTAATCGGGGTGTTGTGAGTTTCAAGGAGAGCCTGGGCGCAAGAGCTTTCTGCCGCGATCGTTGGCGTTGGCAGAACTAAAGGCAGGTTAATGGCGGACATAGAACATGAGGGATCGAGCTGGCTGGAACAAATTCCTGAGTGGGGATGGGAAGTGCTGGCGAGCCCCGGCGGAGGGCCGTTGCGATGCGAGGGTGGGATTCTCCGGGTGGCCGATCAGCCGATTGGGCGGATCGATCAAGGTATCCTTCGCTTCAATATGCCAAGTGGGGACCCGTCGACGGAGTATTACCGCACCGTTGGCGGGGCTCATTTTCACGAACGCTCTGCCGTTCCTTACGCGATGACGGCGCTCGATACCCCGGTGTATCATGATTATCTGCGCGAGTTTGCACCCGATGATCACGATATATTGGTAGTCGACGTGGGTGGTGGCGACGGTCGAAATACTATTCCGTGGTTGCAATGGGGCTTCAGGCGCGTCGTAGTCGTCGACTCGACTGCGACAGCACTGTCTCGGTTTCGGACCCGAATATTGGCAGAAAACCGGCAATGGATCGAACGTCTCCTGCTGATTGAATGCGACGCGAGGGCCCTGCCGCTCGCCGATAGCACGGCGGATCGGGTCCAGGCGATTGAAGCATTATACTATTTGAACGAGGATTATGAGAAAGGATTGGCGCAGTGCCGTCGGGTAATGCGACCGCGGGCGCGTTTACTCCTGGCTGATCGGAGTCACGAGGGCGCGTTGCTCACCCGCCTCCTATATTACGGTGGCGTGCGCGCAATGCTGGAAACGGTCCGCAGTCGAGAAATGTGGGACGGAGAAGATGGACATCGAGTCCGCACGAGATTTTTTTCACATGAGGAACTCCATGCCCTGGTCGCGGCGCAAGGTTTAGAGATTGTAGAAACCGGTGGGATTTCGGTCTTTTCGCTTCTGCTGAGTTTCTTGTCCAAATTGGACAGGCTCGGACCGGAAAGCGAAGCACAACTCGCCCCCACACATCAGCTGTTGATCAGCCTAGCACACACGGGTTGCTGTTCCCGGTGCCATGTCGTAATCGCTGCAAAGTAAGTTTTCACGGTCTGCTGGTGGCTGCTTGGACAGAATATTATGGTATATCCAACAATTCAAATCCTCACACCATTATACAATGAGGAGAAATGCTTCGACATCTATGTAGAAGCTGTGGAGCGCGTCCTCTTATCTAGACTGGACGTCGAATACCGTTGCCTGCTGGTCGATGACGGGAGTACCGACGGAACCTGGGAACTGATCCAGCAGCAGTGTCGGGCCTCTCCGCGGTTCCGTGGTCTACGTCTCTCTCGGAACTTTGGAGCGCACGCGGCGGAAACCGCTGGTCTCGACCTCTGCGATGCCGATGCCGTTGCTATCCTTCCGGCCGACCTGCAAGACCCACCGGAGGCCATCCCCTCTTTCGTCGAAGCGTGGCGTCAAGGTGCCGATGTGGTGTTCGGTCGCCGCCGCATGCGCGAGGACTGTCGCTGGCGCGTTCTCACCAGCAAGGTCTTCGAGGCCCTCCTCCGGCGTTTTGCCATGCCTAGAGGATCAAAATTCGCCACAGGCGGCTTTCTGCTGATGGACCGCAAAGTGGTCGAGTGTGTGCGCCAGATGCGTGAGGCCAACCGGCTGATTTTCGGTCTGGTGGCTTGGACGGGATTTCGGCAAGCGGTGGTCGAATACGATCGTCAGCGCCGCGTTGCCGGACGGTCGGCGTGGTCCGTCGGTCGCATGATCAAATCCATGTACGACGGCCTGATCGGGTTCTCCCCGACGATCCCCCGAGCCGTGACGCTACTCGGTGCTTTCTTCTCGATGATTGGGTTTATTGCTGCATTATATTTTACGCTCAATGCAATATTTTATGACCCAATGCCGGGTTGGAGCACTATAATGGTCGTTCTGTGCCTATTCTTTGGGATAGTATTCATGATCCTTGGCACGATCTGCGAGTATCTCTTGCGCATTTATGTAAAGTCAACCCGCAGACCACTCTATTTCATTGCAGCGGACACCGATGACGCCGAGTTGGGCCGATACGACAGGCAACGCGATGAGGACCGGCGAACTGTTCACGCCTGAGGCCCCGCATCGTCTTCCGGAATTCATCATTGCCGGGGCTCCGCGGTCGGGCACGACTTGGCTCTGCGTCCTTGCCCAGCGCCATCCGCAAATCGCGATGGCTCAGCCGATGGTACCGGAGCCCAAGTTCTTCCTGATCGACGAACTGTGGCAACGCGGCGTTGATTACTATTCGACAACATGGTTCAACTCGCTCCCTGCCGACCGGGTGCTCGGGGAAAAGAGCACCAACTATTTGGAGTCACCCGAAGTGGCTGAGCGCATGTGTCGCGTACTGCCCAGCGTCAAGCTGATCTTCATGCTTCGCAACCCTGTCGACCGCGCCTATTCCAACTATCTGTGGTCGCGGCGGAACGGGCTGGAGACCGAGACCTTTGAACGCGCGTTTGCTCTCGAGGAGCAGCGCGAGCGGGAGCTGGCGCCGGCCCTGCGTTACGCGCGACCGCATGCCTACTTCTCGCGGGGGCTCTATGCCCAGCACCTTGCCCGCTTTTTTGATCGCTTCCCGCGGAAGCAGATCCTGGTGCTGCGGTACGAGGATTTGGCGAGCCGCGTCGAAAGGGTCGCCGCGGCTTTTCATCGCTTTCTCGGGGTTGTAGATATGCCCGCGACGGCGCTCGGTCTCGGGCGGATCAACGAAGCGGCCGCCGCGCTAAGCGAACCTCTCAGTCTAGCCCTGCGGCGCCGGTTGGCGCGATGCTACCGCGCCCCGAATGTCAAGCTCACAGCATTGCTGGGTCCCGATTTCGAATTGTGGTGCGACGAGTGAACGCGGCCCGGTCGCTACACCACGCATTCCATCACGAACTGAGTGTAAGGCAGCCAGGGGTGCAAGTCACAAACCTGCGAATGCACCTTTTTAAAACAAGTGCCCGCAAGTGTCAGGTAATGCTCGGGGGTGCGCACATTACGCCCACGGTCAAGGCAAATCAAGAATTTAGCGACTGGCGATTGGCCGGGAGCAAAGACCGGATCGGCAATCACCATCCGACCATCCTTGGCCAGAAGCCGAGCAGATGCAGCAAGGAGGCTCTTGGCAGATGCATCGTCAATATGATGGAGAATTCCGCTTGCAAGCACGATATCGAAACGCTCACTCGGGTTCACTGAGAGCGCTCCAACATTGCCGACGACGAATTCGCCCCTGTTTCGGTAGCGTTGGCGAGCCGCCGAGATGTATCTCGAGTTGTTGTCGATGCCGACGTATCGCGCGACCGGCAGATACTGCAAGATGCGAGCTGTCCCGCACCCGACGTCGAGAATGCGATCTTCAGGGCGCGGGCGCACAAACTGCTCAGCCAGTAGTTTCATCACCAATTCCGAGCCGACCACGCTCGTGAAGGAATTGTAGACTTGGGGCAGGTATAACAAACGCCACAATCCGTGCGTGCGCTGGCCTGAGCTGCCGTTCGGAAGGTTGTTCATCCGCGCGTTGGATGCTCTGTTTGCCAGTGTCGGGCTGGCCGGGAACACGAGATACGGTCCGGGACTTTGCTCACCGAGATCGTTGCTCGCAGAGGCGATCAGGGGGCCCTGCGGGACTTCTACACCTTTGGCCCAATACTCGTCACACGTCCCGCCGCGCGGACAACGCCAGCCTATCGCATGCTCCTCTACCAGTTTTGCGCCGCACCGGCAGACCCAACCGACCCACTTGGCCGGCACACCCGCCATCAGCGCATGTGCCGGCACCTCGCGGGTGACGACGGCGCCGGCCGCGACCATCGCATAAGCGCCGATATGAGCGCCCGGCAGTACCACGCAGCGCGCGCCAAGGCTCGCGCCACTTCCGACGCAAGTTCGCACAAGCCACCCGGCCTTGGTGGCGTCCGCCGGCAGCGGCAGTCGGCGACTGCGCGGGAAAACATCGTTTGTAAAACTGACGCCGGGCCCGACAAACACGTCATCGCCGATCTCGACCCCGTCCCACACCATCGCCTGGTTCTTTAGCGTGACCCGGTTGCCGATGCGGGCTCCGGTCTCGATGAAGGCGTGGTCTCCGATGTTGCAGTCGCGCCCGATCACGGCTCCCTTCATGACATGCGCGAAAGCCCATATTCGCGTGCCGGCTCCAACCTCGTCGCTCTCGCAAAGCCCAAGGCGATGGACGAAGATGCCGGCCGCCGAGGACATGGCTAACCGGGCGAGCCGCTCACGTGACGCCCTCGCCTTGCAAAGCCGCTTCGAGTGCGGCGATGCAGAAATCGACTTGCGCCAGAGTGAGCTCAGGGTAGATCGGCAGACTGAGGCATTGGCGAGCCCAGTTCTCGGCGACTGGGAACGCACCCGCCCGGTATCCGAGCGAGGCGTAAGCTTCCAGCTCGTGCAACGCGAACGGATAGTGGATCCCAGCGCCGATACCTCGAGCGTTGAGGGCTTGCAGCACGCTGTCGCGGCCGGCCAGCCGGACCACATAGAGATGATGGACGCTGCCGGCAGTATGGGACGTACAACGGACCTCGGGTATCCGAGGCAATGCCTCGTCATAATGGGCGGCGACCCGTCGCCGGGCGGCATTCCAGTCTTCGAGGTGCGTCAGCTTCGCTCGCAATATGGCGGCCTGCAGAGTGTCGAGCCGGCTGTTGAGACCGACCTTTTCGTGATGGTATTTTGTCCGTGAGCCGCAGTTGCGCAGGAGCTGAACGCGTTCGGCAATGTCACGGCGGGCCGTCGTCACCAGTCCGCCATCGCCGTAAGCGCCCAGGTTCTTACCGGGATAGAAACTGAAGCAGCCGATGTCACCCAAGCTGCCGGCACGCTTGCCGGCGTAAACTGCGCCATGGGCCTGCGCCGCATCTTCGATGACTGCCAGTGAATGCTCGCGGGCAATAGCGCATACGGCTGCCATGTCGGCACACTGGCCGTACAGGTGTACCGAAATGATAGCCCTTGTCCGGGACGTGATAGCGCCTTCGATCTTGTCGGGATCGATCAACGCGTCATCGGTCCGTACGTCTACGATAACCGGCCGCGCCCCGGTCAACGACACGGCAAACGCAGTGGAGGCGAAAGTCATGGCCGGCACGATCACCTCGTCGCCCGCACCGATTTCCAGCGCGCGGCAGGCGAGGTGAAGCGCATCCGTTCCGCTCGCAACACCGACTGCGTGCGCAACGCCGCAATATTCGGCAAACTTGCTTTCGAAGAGCGATACTTCTTCACCAAGGATAAAATCGCACCGCTCGACAACCCTGGCGATCGCTGTTTCGATCTCCGCTGAGATCGCCCGACGCTGTGAGTTGAGGTCGACCAGCGGTATTGAAGGATTAAAATTCGGGACCGGGCTCAAGGCGTTCAGACCGCAGCGCGAAGAGGGTTCTTCCAATCAGTAAATTTATCGCTAACGAAAGCCGTGCTCTCGGAAAAATTCGCGGACCCGAAAGTCGCCGTAACGGCGTGGCACTCGCTCGATCCCACAGCAGCTCTGCGGCTTCTCCAAGGAGGAGATGCTTTCTCGCCGATAACCCGCCTCATGTCAAAGGGCTCCGGGCAGCCCTCTCGAGGGGCGCTCGGACCGGGCTACTTGTTCCCGTACAGAACCAGGAGGGCTGGGGCAGCAGCGGCTCGCGTCACACAGATGCGCGAGCGCAGCCCGTTCAATCGCCGGCCGCCGCCGCGATCGGCGGCGTCATGGCAGGCGCGGCGGCGGCTGGACGCGGAGCGAAAGGGGTCCTGGTGTCGGTCCCGTCCACTGCGGTCTTCAGCCGGTCGCGGCCGCGCGACAGGTGCGAGCGCACGGCGCCGACCGAGGTTCCCATGCTCTGCGCCGCCTCCGCATAAGATTTCCCCTCGACGCCGATCAGCAGGACGGCCGAGCGCTGGTTGCTCGAAAGCCGGCGCAGCGCTGCGCCGAGATCGCGCAACAATAGCCGCAGCTCACTCGCATGCGCCGTCGAGGTCGGCTCTGGTTCGGCCATTTCCTTCAGGGCCGACGCCGAGCGGGCCGATTTATTCATCCCGGCAAGGAAGCGGTTGCGCATGATCGTGTACAGCCAAGCGCGTAGATCGGTACCGGGCTGCCAGAGATGCGCATTGGCGAGCGCCTGCACCAGTGTATCCTGGACGAGGTCGTCGGCGTCTGCCTTGTCGCGGTGCCAGCGGCGCACCGTGCGCCGCAGGAACGGGATCTCGTTCTCGATCTGCCTCAAATATTCGGCACACGGCGCGCCACGGCTCTGGCGTTCCGCCCCAGCCGAGCAGCGCTGGGCAGCGGCATACAACACCTCGGCATCGGCATTGACCATGTCGAAGGCTTCGGTCTGGCTCCCGCTCGACGAGGGTGGTTCTGTGCTGTCTGCAACGGGAAACTCGGAGGCGTCAGCATCTGTATGCATTTTTCGCAAGTTCCACACCAAAACCGGGAAAAATGCCCCCGTTTCGCGACACGACGCGGCGTTACTCAGGTTATCGTTGGCTTCTGACGCGTTTCTGACTCAAAATTGATGCGAAAGCAAACAGTTTTTAACGGACTGTTAAGAAGAGTTACGCGAAGGTTAATTTTTGCGACGCGGCAGCTGGAAGCGTAAAAAAGTAAAAGCGGAGTAATCTTCCTGCCGAATGAAAAGATCGCGGGAGTGTAGCCAATCCACCTTTAGTTCTGACGCAGCCCGGGCGTCTGCGACGCTCGGCAATCGGCGGACTCGGACCAAGCACGCGTCAGAATGCCGCGGCAGGGTCCCCCGGTCAGGGCGGTGCGGGGTCCGTCCGCACATGGACGACGGCGACGTCGTCGGCATAGAGCCGACGCCAGCCCGGCAGATGGTCGAGCAGAGGGACGGCGGGACGTTCCGGCGCTATCAAAGTCCAAGCGATGCGGTTCTGGTCGAGCAAATTCGGCAGCTCGTCGCTCTCCAGCAGCATCGCTTCGATATAGCGTTGGATGAATTCGTCGCCATAGAGCTCGGCCCGCCCGTCGATAAAGGGTGGGATGCCGGAAAAGATCAGGTAGCCGCCAAATCCATAATCGTTGAGGACCGGGCCGGTCACGTGAGCCGCGTTCACCGCAGCGAGCGCGGCCGCCGGTGTCGCGACGTCCGAGCGGACCGCGGCGCCATGCAGCACGGCCACGCTGAGCGCCGTGAGCAGCGCGCCGGCGAGCGCAACGCCGCGATGGGAGGCCGGCTTTGCCAGCTCGGCCAGGCCGCGGTCGACTGGCCCCGCCGAGCGGCCGGCCGCTAATGTCCTCAGCTGCGGGGCAAGGGCCGGGGCGAGCAGCAACGGTGCGACAAGGCCGACAAGCTCGCCGTGGCGGCGATGCTGCAACGCCATATGCAACAACAACAACAGCATCAACAGCCGGGTCGGCGGCAGCCGCCAGCCGAGCGCGAAACCGACGAACAGCACGACGGCCAGCCACAACTCGAGCGGCTCGAAGGACTGGAAATCGGGGCTGCGCCATTCGACCAGCTGTCCCATCGCAAAGCTCATCCCGGTGAGGCGGAACGGCAGCAGCAACCCCGCGACGCCATAGGGGGTGAGCAGCGCCGCACAGAGCGCCAGCACGCCGAAGAAGGCCCAGCCGCCTATCGCCCGGCGCCGGGCGCGCCAATCCGGGGCGAGCAGCATCGCCTCGGCGGCCAACAGCCCCGCGAGACCGAGCCCGAAAAGATAGCCGCCGTGCAGATTGGCCCACAACGCCATCAGTGCGGCGAGCCAAGCCCTCGGCGCCCGGTCCTCGCTGCGCGCCCTTACCAGCCCCGCCACCCAGGCGACGAGGATCGGCAGAGTAAAGACATGCGGCCGCGCGAGCACATGCGGAATGACGAGGGTAACCGCAAGCGCCGTGGCGATCATCGCGTGCATCGGTACGAGACTGCGCAGCAGCTGGCGCAGCAGCATCGCCACCGCCGCAGCGACGCAGAAGGCTGTCACCGCCACCAGCCCGGCCCAGCCGAACGTGTCGAACAACCAAGCGATCAGGAGTTCGCCTAGCCATTCATGAGCGACCCAAGGCGCCTGCGCCATGGTCCCCGAGAAAATGCCGTAATGGGGCACCGCGCCGTGCGCGATGATCCAGCGCCCGACGGCGATGTGCAAATAGGTGTCGGGATCGTGCAACACCGCACCGCCGCGGCCGGCGATGAGGGCATAGACGCCAAGCGCAAAGATCAGCGGCAGGGAGAGGCCGTAACGGTTGCGGCCAAGTGCCAGGGTCGCACTGATACGCATACTGCGGCGCCGCGAGGCGGAATCGATCATTTCAATTAGGCGATTCGTCATCGCCACGAAAGCGGCGCGTCAATCCGTCCCTGCCTTTATGCCCGGCAAGCCCTCTGTAAGCCACGGAGAGCGAAATCCGGTTATCGCTTCCTTAACTACTGGCGGGCAGGGTGGGGCCACACCATCATGGCCGGGACTGCATGTCGCTTCAGCTCCACCTTGTTCCTCTCGCCGGGTTTGCCGGATTGATGTTGATCGCCGCCGTCGAGGATCTACGCCGGCTGGTGATCCCAAACACGGTGGTTTTGGCCTTGTGCGTGCTGTGGCCGCTCCAGCTTGCCGCGGCTCCCACCATTTCCCTTACCGGCAGCGCCGTCGCCGCCCTGTGCGCAGCAGCGGTCTTTGGCGCCGGGGCGCTGTTGTTTTCGCGCGGTCTGATGGGCGGCGGCGACGTTAAGCTGCTTACCGCGGCGACCTTGTGGGCAGGACCCGGCCTGACCCCGGCGCTGCTAATTGCCACCGCTGTCCTCGGCGGGCTTCTGACCCTGGTTCTGTTGTCGCCGCTGGCGCTGCGCGCCGTCTTTGCCCCGACAGCGGCGGCCAGCGCCGCAAAGCAGATGCCGGTGCCCTACGGCGTCGCGATCGCCGGCGCCGCTCTGATCGTGATTATCCTGCCAAACCTCGGCTGACGGCGGCCCGATGCGCGCACGCACAATGATCCTGTTCCTGGTTGCCATCGTGCTGGCCGGCGGCACCGCAATGCTGGTGCGCTCCTGGCTGGCGCAGCAACGCACGGTCGTGGCTGAGGCGGCGCCGATGCCGCCTCCTCCCGTGCAGAAATCGGTCCTCGTCGCCCGCAGCGCCATTCCTCGCGGGCAGATACTGAAACCGACGGACTTCGCCTGGCAGGTCTGGCCCGATAGCGACATCGATCAGGCTTATATCCAAAAGGGCGCCAGGACGATCGAGGATTTTGCCGGCTGGGTGGCGCGCGACCCATTCGGGCCCGGCGAGCCGATTACCGAAGGCAAGGTCGTGGCACCCGGCAGCCGGGGCTTTCTTGCCGCGGTGCTGCGTCCCGGCATGCGCGCCGTCTCGGTGCCGGTCACCGCCACCTCCGGCATCTCGGGTTTTGTGTTTCCCGGCGATCAGGTTGACATTGTGGTTTCCGAAACTCTCCCGGCCCCAGAAGGCAATGGCGACGCAGTCCCAGCGCAGGGCGAGCCGAGACGGTTCTGCACGACATACGGGTGCTGGCGGTCGACCAGAAGCTCGACAACAAAGAGGGCGAGGTGGTGTTGCCCACAACGTAACGCTCGAAGTGACGCCAAAGCAGAGCGAGATCATCGCCTTCGCCAGCGACATGGGCAAGTTGTCGCTCAGTCTTCGCAGCTTACTTGCTCGCTCCGGGCAAGAGACCGTCGCCGATATTTGACGAGCGGGGCCGATGCGGGTACCTCTACTCTCGACAGCGAGGTCAGCCGGCTTTTCCCGAAGCCCTTCACCCAAAAGGATAACCCCGGCGCGGATGTCGTCACCATATTGCGCGGAACTGGCAAATCAGAGCTAGTGTTAACCAAACTGCAACCTGCGTCTCGAGGTCTTTGATGCGCTGCTTTGCCGCTCGCCGGTCTTGCCGGATCGCTGATTGTCGCCGCCTTCGGCGCCCTGCCCGCGGCGGCTCAGACTACCGCTCAGCCGGCCGATGGGCGCAGCGCCGTGCCCGTCGCACCGCAGAACCCGACGCGACCGTTGCGCGGTGGCGCCAGTCAAGTCGCGGCCAATGGCGCGCCGATCGTGCTCGAGGTCAACAAGGGCACGCTGATCCGCCTCTCCGCCCCAGCGGCGACGGTCTTCATCGCCAATCCCGATATCGCCGATGTCCAGGTCAAGTCGCCGTCGCTCATCTACATCAGCGCCAAGGCGCCGGGCGAGACCGTGATCTATGCGGTCGACGCCACCGACAGCGTGCTGTTGAACTCCCCGGTGCGGGTCGAGCACGATCGTCTCGCGGCTGCGCTCCTCACTTCGGCAGCTGGCGCCGGGCGAGCAGATCTCGGCCAATTCGGTCGACGGCAACCTCGTGCTGAGCGGCGTCGCGTCGGATGCCGGGAAGGCCGACAAGGTGCAGCGGCTTGCCGCTTCGATCGCCGGCGAGACAAAGGGTCGAGTCATCAACCGGATGACGGTCGCCACCCCGAACCAGGTCAATCTGCAGGTGCGCATCGCCGAAGTGAACGTTACGAAATTGAACGAGATCGGCGTCAATTGGCAGAAGATCGGCTCGACGATAAAGTTCTCGACCACCAACCCGGTGACGATCGCGGCCGAAACGACAAACACGCTGATCGCCGGAGCATCCGCAACGGCCAACAACGCGAACTGTCTCGCGACCGGCATGGGATGCTTCGGATCTACCAGCGCGATGATCTCCGCGCTGGAGCAGGAGGGGTTCATCACGAGCCTAGCCGAGCCGAACCTGACAGCGATGTCCGGTCAAACCGCCAGCTTTCTCGCGGGCGGCGAGTTTCCGGTGCCTATCTCCGGCTCCTCCGCCGCCACCAGGGGGTTCCCGACGATCACAGTCGAGTTCAAGAGCTTCGGCGTCAGCCTTGCCTTCACCCCACAGTCATCGACGCCAATCATCTCAACCTGCGGGTCCGGCCTGAGATCAGCGAGCTGTCGACCGTCGGTGAGGTGTCGGTGCCGCTGACCTCGACCGCGACGGTGACCATCCCAGCCTTGACCGTCCGCCGTGCCGAGACCTCGGTCGAGCTCGCAAGCGGCCAAAGCTTCGCGCTCGCCGGCCTGCTGATGCACACCTCCCAGCAGCTCGTCTCCAAGGTCCCGTGGATCGGTGATATTCCAATTCTCGGCGCGGCGTTTCGGTCGGATCGCTTCCAGCGCGGCGAGACCGACATCGTCGTCATCGTCACCCCCTATCTCGTGCAACCATCATCGACGCGGCTCGCGGCCCCGACCGACGGCCTCGTACTGCCGAGCGATGCGCAACGGGTGTTGTTCAGCGAGAAATACCGCCAGGGGCTACCCGCACCCGCGCACGGCCCGCTTGATGCCGGCGGCAAGGGTCTGATTGGTCCCGGCGGCTTCCGGCTGGACTGAGGGAGGACTATTATGAAGATCCGCCTCTACCCGATTGCCGTCCCGCTGCTGCTAGGGCTCGCGGCGTGCGTTACCGAATACAGCAAGAGCGAGGCTCCGGCCGCTCTACAGGTCGACGGCGCCCAAAGCCGGGTTGAGATCGCCTTTGTCGACGGATCGGATCGCCTCTCCCCGGGCGAAGCCCGCCGGCTGGACGGACTGGTGCTGGCCGGAAATATCCGCCCCGCCGATCGCGTTGCGATCGCCGCAGCTGGCCCCCCGGGGCTCGCCGCGCGGCGCGCCGCGGCGATTTCGAGCGAGCTCCTCCGCTACGGCATCGTCGCCAGCACGCAGACTCTCGACACGGTGCCGGCCAATCGGGCGATCGTAGCGGTCGGCCGCTATATGGTGACCTTGCCGGCCTGCCCGAATTGGAGCCAGTCGCTGGCCGTCGACTTCACAAATGCCTTTTCGAGCTATTACGGCTGCGCCAATACGACAAACCTCGGCCTGATGGTGGCGAGCCCCGCCGACCTCGTCAGCGGAAGGACGCTCGCACCGGCCGACGCCCAACCCGCCGTCGCCGCTGTCGAGCGTTATATGAACGATCGGGTCAAGCCGCCGCCGGCGCCCACAGCCACGCCCTTTGCCGCCTCGACTGACACAGGCGGAGGCGGCACCCCCGGCGGCGGCGCGGGTGCCGGTGTGGGAGCCGGCGCCGGAGGGGGGGCCGGAGCTCCGTAATGAAATCATCGCGCGCTTCGGACGCGCTCAAACCCGAACGCGAGGGGATCCTCGCCGTTCTCCACGAGCCGTCGACAATCGATCGGATCCAGGGGGTCATCCGGGATCTGCAACTGGATGACGAGCTCTCGGTGACCGATACGCTCGACGCCGCGTTGCGCCGCATCCGCTCGGGTTCGACACCGCGAATCCTGCTGATCGACCTCGGCGAATCGAGCGCGCCGATCGCCGAAGTCAGCGCCGCGCGCGCGGTCGGCGGCGCCGATCTGAAGCTCATCGTGCTCGGCACGGTCAACGATGTCGCTTTGTTCCGCGATCTGCTCTCGGCCGGTGCCAGCGATTATCTGGTCAAGCCGTCGACCCGCGAAGCATTAACCGCGGCGTTGGAAAAGACTTCGGCCCCGTTAGGAACGACCCCCGACGGGTTGGGACAGGTGATCGTCTTCCTCGCCAGCCGCGGCGGGGTTGGCGCGACAACCGCTGCGGTCTCCTGCGCTTGGCTGATGGCCTCCGAGCGGCGTGAGCGGGTCGCGCTGGTCGATCTCGACCTGCATTTCGGGACCGTTGCTTTGAAGCTGGACCTCGACCCGGGCAGTGGTTTGTGCGAGGCCCTGGAGCAGCCGTCGCGCATCGACAGCTTGTTCATCGAGCGCGCCATGATCAAGGTCAGCGATAATTTGCGCGTCTTGGCAGCCGAAGCCTCGGCGGCGCAGCATGTCGCCGTCGACGCTGGCGCTGTCGACATGCTGCTCCACGAATTGCGCCGCAAATTCGTCCGGGTCGCGGTCGATCTGCCGCGCGGCGTCAGCCCGATGCACCGCGTCGTGCTGGCCGCCGCGAGCCAGGTGGTCGTGTTCTGCGAGCACAGCCTTGCCGGTCTCCGCGACACGATCCGGCTGCAGACCCTGGTGCGCGAGCAGGCGCCCCAGGCCCGGCTGTGGCTCGTCGAGGCGGGAGCCAGCGGCGAGCGCGCTCCGATCGGCAAGAACGAGTTCGAAAAAGGGATCGGCAAATCGCTCGAACTCGCGCCTTTCCTACGACCCCAAATCGGCCAGTGCCGCAGCCAATTCCGGCCAGCCTCTACCGGTCGCGGCACCGCGCAGCGCGATCCTTCGCGAACTGCGGCAGTTGACCGGGCTGCTGGTCGGTTCCGCGCCGGCCGCTGCCAAGAACCGGGTCTTTGCCCTTCCCTCGCTATGGTAGCCTTCTTCAAACGCCCCGCGGGGGAAGATGGGCTCGACGCGCGCATCGCCGTGCTTTCGCGGCGCGCGCAGCCGCTCGCCAATCCTCCCGATCCGGCACCGGCGCCCGTCCCGCCGGCTACCGCGGACAATAGGCGCGCGACGGCGCCGGAGATCACTCGCGCAGCGGTGCCGAACACTGGCCCTGTAGCGGTCCCGGACACCGGCTCTGCGGCCCCTCCCGAGCCGTCGCCGAGCGCAGTCGCGCCGCCGGCTCTCTCCGAGGAGGATCGCTTTCTCCTGGCGCGTGAAGAGCTGCTCGCTCGGCTGACCGGGGAACTGAGTCCCGAGCGGATCAGTATCCTGAGCCGCGGCGAACTCGCCAAGGTCGTCGATGCCGCGGTCCAGGCCCATTTTGCGCGCAAAGGGGTCGAAGCGGACCCGATCGTCCGCCGCGACCTGATCACCGCGTTGATCAAGGGTCTTCTCGAACCCGACAAAACCCAGGCTGGTGCCGACGATGGAGGCTCCCGGCGCTCATCCAACCGCTCCGCCGTAGAGTCCGCTAAGGCGCAAATCCAACCGCTCGTCCTTGAACATATGGACGTCGCCGCCGCTGCGGAAATGCCGCGCGCCGTCTTCGAAGCCCAGCTCACCGGGTGGGTCAAGGACCTGCTGACCGAAACGAAGATCCAGCTGAACTTTCTAGAGCAGCGTCAGCTCGTCGAGTCCCTAATCGCCGATATGCTTGGGCTCGGGCCCCTCGAACCATTGATCGAGGACGAGACCGTGACGGACATCATGGTCAACGGCGCCCGGCAGGTCTACGTCGAACGGCGCGGCAAACTGGAACTGACCGGCGTCCGTTTTCGCGATGACGACCACGTCATGAACGTGGCGACCAAGATCGTCACTCGGGTCGGCCGTCGCATTGATGAAGCGACGCCGCTCGTCGATGCTCGCCTGCTGGACGGCAGCCGGGTCAATATCATCGCTCCGCCGCTCGCGATCGACGGGCCGGCGATCTCGATCCGCAAATTTTCGAAAAAGACGATCACCCTCGACACGATGGCGCAACAGGCCAACATCTCGCTGGATATGGCGACCTTGCTCAAGATCGCCGCGCGCTGTCGCCTCAATATCCTGATCTCTGGCGGCACCGGTTCGGGCAAGACGACGTTGTTGAATGCGTTGTCGCGGCTGATCGACCCGGCCGAGCGGACCGTGACGATCGAGGACGCGGCCGAATTGCAGCTGCAGCAGCCGCATGTCGTGCGGCTGGAAACGCGGCCGCCGAACCTCGAAGGGAGCGGCGAAATCACAATGCGCGATCTGCTGCGCAATGCGCTGCGTATGCGCCCCGACCGCATCATCTTGGGCGAGATCCGCGGCGCCGAGGCACTCGACGTGCTGCAGGCGATGAACACCGGCCACGACGGGTCGATGAGCACGATCCACGCAAATGCGCCGCGCGAAGCGCTGACCCGACTCGAAAACATGGTCGGGATGACCGGGATCAACCTGCCGTCGAAGGCCGTACGCACTCAGATCGCAGCCGCGGTCCACCTGATCGCGCAAGTCAACCGGATGCGCGACGGCATTCGCCGCGTCACGCACATCATCGAAGTCGTCGGCATGGAGGGCGACGTTATCACCACCCAGGATCTGTTCACCTTTCAGTTCCAGGGCGAGGCGACCGACGGCAAGTTACGCGGTGTATTCAACTCAAGCGGAATTCGCCCGTTCTTCCTGCCGCGAGCCGAGTATTACGGGCTGGACCGGGCCCTTCTTGAAATCATTTGACAACGGGTAATGGTGCATTGCCCGGAATTAGCTTTTTTCGTTTACCATAAATTAAAATCTCGCGGCAGCCTGCTCATGATTGCTTTTGTTGAGTAGGAGGATTTTATTGCGCAGGCCTCTTGCGAATTTGGTCAAAGACGAGTCCGGGGTCACGGCGATAGAGTATGCGTTGATCGCCGCATTGATCGCGGTCGCGGCAATCGCCTCTTTCATCCTGATCGGCACCGATCTCAGCACAACGTTCAGCACTGTCGCCGCCAAAATATGAGACGGCTGCACTAGACAATACGTTGTGTTTTTACTGTTACTTAAAGATTTCGTGGCAGCCTGCGCAAGACAGCTTTTCCTGAGCCAAGGAGAATCAGTTGCCTAGACTTCTTACGAATTTGGTCAAAGACGAGTCCGGGGTCACGGCGATAGAGTATGCCTTGATTGCCGCATTGATCGCAGTTGCGGCAATCGCCGCCTTCACCCTGGTCGGCACCAATCTTAGCACGACGTTCAGCACCATCGCTGCGAAACTATAAGCCTCCGGGGGAAAGGCACCCGCGAACGACGCTCGGCGGATCACAGGTGCAGATCGGTTATTCGTTTCCGTTCATTGTCCCCCAGATCGTGCCGCAAACGTCACCCTTGTCGCGAAATCCTGCCGCTCGTGACGGTTGACCGCGCGGCCTCGTGATCGGCGGCATCATCGGCTCCGCCCGCTTGCAAGGCAAAGAGGCATCTAAGAAATGGCTTTACCGCTCGATCTGGAGACATCGATCGCGCTCGCTTGCGCGGCGAATCTCGCTTTGATCCTTTGCCTCGTCGCGTATGCAGTGAGCGAGGGCGCCAGCGGCCGGCGCTTCAAGCGGCGTCTGGCCGGAATACGCGATCGGGCGCAAGGGGTCGTTTCCGTCGAAGCGGTCGTCACCCGATCGCTTGCACGACAGCAAAGCGCGACCCCCAGGATTGATCGCATCGCCCGGCATTGGCTGCCGCGCCGCGAGATGCTCGCCCACCGCCTTGCGCGCACCGGGCGGCGTATCAGCGTCGGTCAGTATGCGATGACCACCGTTGGCCTCTCTGTACTGGTCGCAATCACCTTCGCTTGCACTACTCCGATCGGCATCGTCGCCAGCCTGCTCGTGGGGCTCCTGATCGGAACCGCGTTGCCTCACATGGTGGTCGGCCGTATGGGAAAGCGCCGGGTCGCCGCCTTTATCGGCCTGTTTCCCGAGGCCATCGACCTGATGGTGCGGGCGCTGCGCTCAGGCTTGCCCATCAGCGAAGCAATCATCGGGGCGGGCCGGGAGATCGGCGATCCGGTCGGCGACGAGCTGGGTCGCGTCGAGGCCGGCATGCGGATGGGCCGCGATCTCGAAAAGCTCCTATGGGACATCGCCAACCGTATCGATGTGCCGGAATTTCGCTTCTTCATCATCGCGCTCAGCGTTCAGCGCGAAACCGGTGGCAACCTTGCTGAAACCCTCGCCAATCTTGGCGACGTGCTGCGCCGGCGCCGGCAGATGCGCGCCAAAGTGCGCGCCATGTCGAGCGAAACGCGGACGACCACGATGATTCTCGCCGGCATGCCGGTCCTAGTCATTGTGATGCTCGCGCTGACCTCGCCGCATTATCTGGCGCCGCTTTACAATGATGTTCGCGGCTTTGTTCTCGATGGTCTGGCGTTGACAATGCTCGCTACCGGGGTCGGGATCATGACCAAGATGGCGCGGTTCCAGATATGAGGGACACTCGCCTTCAGGATTTTCATTTTGCCGATTGGTTGCCGGCGGGGATTGGGCTCGACGACGTCATCGTCGTGCTCGCCTCGCTGGCTACCCTGGCAATGTTTTTCGCGATGTGGCAGGCGTTGCGGCCGAACAGCGCCTTCGAGCGCCGTCTCGAGCAGATCATCAATCGCAAGGAAGCACTGCGCCAAGCGGTGCTCGTAAATCGCCGAAGCCCGCACCGTCGGACACCGGTCGGGTTTATGCGCGAGGCGGTGGTGCAACTCAATCTGCTGCGCTCGCGGCATGCCGCCGAAGCGCGCCAGATGCTGGCACGTGCCGGCTTCCGATCGCAGGATGCGATGGTGAGATATCTCTTTGCGCAGATCAGCCTGCCGTTTGGCTTCGGCGCGCTGATTTTGGTGGACACCCATGTTCTGCACCTGATGCCGCTGCCGTCCCAATTCGCGTCAGTGCCCTCCGTGGCGGCTGTCCTGTTCGGCTTTTACGCCCCGAAGATCTACCTCAGGAACGCCGCCGACAAACGTGCCAAGCAGCTTCAGCTGGCATTGCCCGACGGGCTCGATTTGATGGTGATCTGTGCCGAAGCCGGGCTGAGCCTCGACGCCACCTTGGTTCGGGTATCGCGCGAGCTCGGCAATACCTGGCCCGAACTCGCCGAAGAGTTCGGCATCACCGCGGCCGAGCTGACCTTTTTGCCCGACCGCCGCATGGCGTTCGATAATCTCAACAACCGAACCGACTCCGACGGCATCCGCGGGGTCGTCAATACACTGCAGCAGACCGCCAAGTACGGTACGCCGCTGGCCCAGTCTTTGCGCGTCCTCGCCACCGAGATGCGCACGGCCCGGATGACCCGCGCCGAGGAGAAAGCGGCGCGCCTGCCGGCCTTGCTGACGATCCCGATGATGATTTTCATCTTGCCGACGCTGTTCATCGTGCTGCTCGGCCCGGCCGCGATCAACGTGATGGACACGTTCAGGCATTGAAGGCTGGAACAGCTAGGGCGCTCCACTCTGACTCAAACCTTCCCAGGATAATTGCGACCCCAGGATAATTGCGACATTGGGGCGCTTATGGCCGTGGATGACCATGAACCCCTTGCGGGCTGCGGCGCTGGATCCCATGATCTCCGGATGGAAGCGCGACTGGCGAGGGTCGTAGCCGACCTCGCGGACGTGAAATCGGACATCTCCGAAATAAACGGCATATTGGCGAGGGTGGCGCCCCGGATGTACGAGATCTACGGCAGGTTTCTCCATCTCGGCACTCTGCGCGGCAAATGACCGATCGGCTGTCACTCACCAACGCACTCACCGACGCCAATATCGACCGGCAGAAGGCCGAGCGCATCGCGACCGAAATCTTTGCGATCCACGACTACGTCGCCACCAAGCAGGATCTACAAGCGTTGGAGGCCAAGCTGGAGCTGGTCAAGCATCAGCTGATTACCCGGTTGGGGGGACTGATGGTGGTGCTGCCCGGTCTGTTATTCGCGGCGCTGCATTATTGGCCGCCCCACGCCTAGCACGAAACGCCATCGGTCTTGTCACGAAGCTCTGGCGGGACCGCCAGACAGGATTGCCTGGCTGCGGGCTTCCGGCGAGAGTTCGCGGAGTGACTGGTAATAGGCCAGGTTTTGCTCCACCGAGGCGTCGTCGAGATCGATCCGGCCGAGCCGGGCCGCCTCTGCCGTGTTGCCGTTGAGGCCATAGATCAGCGCTAAGGTCTGCCGCTCTTGCGCCGTGCCGGCTGCGGATATCGCAAGCGGCTGCAGCACGGATATAGCGTTCGGATAATTGCCGCTGATTGCGAGCGACAAGGCGAGATTGACCGTCAGGCCCGGGTCGCCCGGCGCGCGGACGAGGCCGTCGCGATAATTAGCTTGGGCTTCCAAATGGCTTCCCGCCAGATCCTTTGTCACACCGAGCAGGAGCAAGAGCTTCGGGTCGTCTGGGCTCTGCTCCATCGCCTTGGAGAGGGGCGTCAAGGCCAATTGAGGCTTGCCGGTCTTTAAAAACGCCTTGGCCAGTCCG
Organism: uncultured Alphaproteobacteria bacterium; assembly: GCA_963736715.1. GTDB lineage: Bacteria > Pseudomonadota > Alphaproteobacteria > ATCC43930 > CGMCC-115725 > AP-15. Next base: position 109,714 of record CAVTQA010000001.1, read on the forward strand.
ACCTGGGCCCCCTGGGTGTCACCAGGTCTGACCAAGGCTGCGTTGTAACTGACGATCGCCTCATTGACGGAGCCCATCTGGAGCAGCACGTCGCCAGCCGCAATCAGAGGGGCGGGATCCTGGGGCGCCAATTCGGCGGCGCGCCGGTAGACGCCGAGGGCGTTGGGTAAATCGTCGCCGGATTGGGCTGCGGCTCCGATCCGCATCAGCATCGCATAGGTCGGGATCGGGCCGCCGCCGTCGCGGCCGTCGACACTCAGAGGGTCGAGGTGAATCGGCGTAGTCACGCACCCCGCAAGCATGAGCGCCGCGACGATCGAGGAGAGCAAAAGTAGCGGCGCAGAGTTTCCCCTCATTCCGCGCGGTCCCCCCTGTTGCCCAACACGTAAACCAAATCGTTGCACACCGGTCCCCGCGAGCAATTATGCAGGGAACGTCAAAGCCGCGTCCAGAATTTCTTGCTGCGCCGAAAACCGCACCCGTCCACGCCTTTTGGCAGCGAGACAATGCCCGCAACTCCGCCGAATCGGAGCGCCGAACTTCCCTGGTTTACGCCGCGACCTGCAGTTTGTCGGCGATGGCGCGCTCGACGGCGGCCAAGGCCGCCTCGGCGCGAGAGGCGTCGGGACCGCCCGCCTGCGCCATGTCGGCGCGCCCGCCGCCGCCCTTGCCGCCGAGCGCTTCGGCGCCGAGACGAACCAGTTCGACCGCGTCGAAACGGCCGGTCAGATCGGCGGTGACGCCGACGACGATCGCCGCCTTGCCGTCGGCTCGCGAGACGGCCGCGACGACACCCGAGCCGATGCGGCGCTTCAGATCGTCCGCCAGGGATTTGAGCTCGCGCGCCGGGACCCCGTCGACAACCCGGCCGTCGAATGCGATGTCGCCGATGCGTTTCTCGGTCGATTTGGTCGAAGGGCCGGCGTTTGCCAGCGCGCGCCGGGTTTCGGAGAGTTCGCGCTCGAGCCGGCGGCGTTCCTCGACGAGATTGATGATGCGCGCCGGCAGCTCGGAGGGCGTCGTGCGCAACGCCGCCGCGGCCTCGCGCAACACCCCCTCTTCCTCATTGAGATATGCCTCGGCCGCGGCGCCCGTCAGGGCTTCGATCCGGCGCACGCCCGAAGCAATCGCCATTTCGCCGACGATCTTGAAGAGCCCGATGTCGCCGGTGCGGCCGACATGCGTGCCGCCGCACAGCTCGACCGAGAAGGGCTGCTCGTCGTCACTCGCTGCGCCCATCGCGACGACCCGGACCTCGTCGCCGTATTTCTCGCCGAACAGCGCCAGCGCCCCTTCGGCGACGGCGCGGTCCGGGGTCAACAGGCGGGTGCGCACGGCGCTGTTGGCCCGAATGCGCTCGTTGACCTCGGCCTCGATCGCCCGGATGTCCTCCTGCGTCAGCGGCCGCGGGTGGCTGAAATCGAAGCGCAGCCGGTCGGGCGCGACGAGCGAGCCCTTTTGCGTCACATGCTCGCCGAGGCGCCGGCGCAGCGCCTGATGCAGCAGATGCGTGACCGAGTGATTGGCGCGCAACAGCCGGCGGCGCGCACCGTCGACCCTGAGTTCGACTGCCTCGCCGACTTTCAAGCTGCCGTGGGTCAGTGTCCCGAGATGAACGTGCAGATCGCCGGCCTTTTTGACTGTGTCGTGCACCGCCAGCTCGGCGCCGTCGGACGAGAAGATGACCCCGCTGTCGCCCATCTGGCCGCCCAATTCCGCATAGAACGGCGTCTGGTTGACGATGACGCCGATTTCATCCCCGGCCCCGGCCTCGTCGACGCGCCGGTCGCCGCGCATTATCGCCAGAACGACGCCCTCGGCGCTCTCGGTTTCGTAGCCGAGGAATTCGGTGGCGCCGACTTCCTCGCGCAAGCCGAACCACACCGCCTCGGTGGCTGCCTCGCCCGATCCGACCCAGCTCCGGCGCGCTTTCTCACGCTGCCGTTGCATTGCCGCGGTGAAGCCGTCGACCGCCACCCTGCGGCCCTGACCGCGCAGCACGTCCTCGGTCAGGTCGAGCGGGAAACCAAAGGTGTCGTAGAGCCGGAAGGCGACCTCGCCGGGCAGTGCCGCGCCGGGGGCGAGCCGTGCCGTCTCCTCTTCGAGCAAGCGCAGCCCGCGGTCGAGCATCTGCTTGAAGTTGGTCTCCTCGAACTGCAATGTTTCGGAGATCAGCGGTTGCGCCCGCAGCAATTCGGGATAGGCGGCGCCCATCTGCTGCACCAGCGCCGGCACCAGCCGCCACATCAGCGGATCCTTGCAGCCGAGGATGTGCGCGTGCCGCATAGCCCGGCGCATGATCCGGCGCAGCACATAGCCGCGCCCCTCCTTGCTCGGCAGCACGCCGTCGGCGATCAGGAAACGCCGAGGCGCGCAGATGATCGGCGATGACGCGATGCGAGACCGCGTGAGGCCCGTCCGGTGCGACGCCGGAGGCTTCGGCCGAGGCCAGGATCAAGGCCCGGAAGAGGTCGATGTCGTAATTGTCGTGCTTGCCCTGCAAGACCGCGGCGATGCGTTCGAGCCCCATGCCGGTATCGACCGAGGGACGCGGCAGCGGGACCCGCTCACCCGGGCTCACCTGGTCGAACTGCGTGAAGACGAGGTTCCAGATTTCGATGAAGCGGTCGCCCTCCGCATCGGCACTTCCCGGGGGGCCCCCGGGGATGGACGGGCCGTGATCGTAAAAGATCTCCGAGCAAGGGCCGCACGGTCCGACGTCGCCCATCATCCAGAAATTGTCCGAAGTGGCGATGCGGATGATCTTTGCCTCAGGGAGCCCGGCAATCTTCGCCCACAAGGCGGCGGCCTCGTCGTCTTCGGCATAGACCGTCACCCAGAGGCGATCGCGGGCGAGCCCGAACTCGCGAGTGATCAGATTCCAGGCAAGCTCGATCGCGCGGTCCTTGAAGTAGTCGCCAAACGAGAAATTCCCGAGCATTTCGAAAAACGTGTGGTGCCGGGCGGTGTAGCCGACGTTTTCCAGATCGTTGTGCTTGCCGCCGGCCCGCACGCATTTCTGCGCCGTGGCGGCGCGCTGATAGGGCCGCTTCTCCAAGCCGGTGAAGACGTTCTTGAACTGCACCATCCCGGCATTGGTGAACAGCAATGTCGGATCGTTGCGCGGCACGAGCGGGCTCGACGGGACGATCTCGTGGTCATGGCGCGCAAAATAGTCGAGAAACGCAGCGCGGATGTCGTTGGTGGTCTGCATAGACAAATTCTGGCCCTCCGCGCCGATCATACAAGGGGGCATACAAGGGGCATGCGAGGGCGAGTATTAAGCCCCGGCCATTGGCGTTTTGTACAGATCCAATGCGGCGTGTTTAATCCCCGGTAAATGAACGACGCTTTAAGCTGAGTTCGGCAGCGCACGCGGTGGGTGTGGTGGAAACACGCCGAGCATTCTCGCAGGAGACGGCGAGCAAGTTGGCGTATCGCCTGGCGATCCCGATCTTTGTGCTGTGCCTCTATGCGATCATGACGGGGCTATGGCTCTCGGGGGCGCACTCGCTCTATTTCGGGGCCCTGCGCCTGCTCGGCGTCGAACCGTTCAGCTTTCCCTTTCTCGACACTCACGCCGTTCTGGCGGCCGCCGAATGCGGGCGGCAGGGGATCGAGGTGTATGTGTCCAACCCCTGCGACGTGCTGGGACGCGCGCACGTCTATTCGCCGCTGTGGCTGGCGATCGTGCCCGGTGCTTTGGGTGTCGGGGCGACCGGGTGGGTGGGCGCGAGCCTCGACCTGCTATTCCTTCTGTCATTGGCTGCCGTGCTGCGTCCACGCACCGCGAAAGAGCTGCTGATGCTCGGCTTGGCGGCGGTTTCGCCGATGACCGTCTATGCGTTGGAGCGTGCCAACAATGATCTCGCCATATTCCTGCTGGTGATCTTTGGGGCGATCGTCTTCACCATGCCGTGCCGCTACCGGCTGTTTTCCTACTGCCCGTTCGTCGCAGCCGGCCTCCTCAAATACTATCCGCTGGCGCTGCTGGTGCTTGCCGCACGCGAGGGGCGGCGGGACCGTCTGGCCATTACAGCAGCGGCGATTTTGGCGCTGCTCCTCTTCGGCGTTCTCTTTTACTCGAAGCTGAGCGCCTCGTTAGTGACCATCCCCGCCGCAGCCTCTTATTTCACCGACGCATTCTCCGCCCAAAACCTGCCGTTCGGGTTTGCGGAAGCGCTGGCCGGCGGTGCCTCCCGGACATTGATCGCAGCGACGCTGTTGGCCACGCTGTCGGCGCTGGCAGTTGCGCGAACGCTTCGCACGGTTCGGCTGCTGGGGCGAGAGCAACTCGACTGGGCCGCGGGAGAGGCGCAGTTCCTGGTCATCGCCGGCTTGTTGGTTGCGGCCTGCTTCTTTGCCGGCCAGAACGTCGGCTATCGCGGCATTCTACTTCTTCCGGTGCTGTCCGGGCTGGTCTGCCTCCATCGATCGGTCAAAGACCGAGAGGTACGACGCTTTTGCGGCCGGATGATCGCGGCGGTGCTCTTCGTCATGTGGGAGGAGTGCTTGCGCCGCGCCCTCCACGGCATTGTATCCCCGGTCCCCGGCGCGGGGCTGAACTCGCGCGCCGAGGTGTTCTTTTGGATCGGTCGGGAGCTGATCTGGTGGTGGCTGGTTGTCGGGCTCGCCGCACTCGTTTTGTCCTTCCTGCGGCGATCGCCATGCGCGGAGATTTTCCGAAGAGCCGCCGCAGGTCCGGCGCCTTCTCCGGCCTGAGCGTTTAACGCAGCCGCGCTGCGACGGCCGGAAGCCCGGCGATGTCGATGCCGTGCTGGGCGGCTTTGGAAATCAGCGAGAGCGCGTCGTCGCCCTCGCGCATGCGGGTCAAAGCCCACAGCAACGCCGAGCGGGTTCCGCTGCGGCAATGCGCCACGACCGGCGCCGGGTCCATCCCGCAACGCTGCGCCAAAGGCGTCGACATCGGCGCGCGACAATGTGGCGGCGGTGATCGGGATGTGGTGGTAGGCGATCCCGTGCGCCTCGGCGATGCGCCGCGCCTCGGCGGCCGGCAGCTGGCCCGGGTCTTCACCATCGGGGCGATTGTTGATGATCGTGCGCACGCCGGCGGCGGCGAGCGCATCGATGTCCGCCCGGTCGAGCCTGCCGGCGACGCTCACTCCGGGGGCCAACGGAAACAGCTGGGCTGGCATGCCGGTCCTCCGCGATAATCTGCGAGCAGCCTCGCAGCCCCAGACGGCGGCGTCACCAATAAAAGCGGCCGCGTCACCAAAAAAAGTCAGGCGGCGAATTGCGGCGGGCGCTGCACAAAGTCGCCGGCGCGGATCCAGAACCGCTCCAGGCGGCGGAGTGCGGCGTTGGCGCCTTGCAGATCTTCGACGCTCACCGCGGCGTTCGGCAGCATTTCGGCATGGCGCCGATGCATCTCGGTCAGGCATGTCGCGCAACCTGATCCCCTTTTCGGTCAGGCGGACATGGATCGAGCGGCGGTCGTGCAGCGAGCGCTGCTGCGTCAGATACCCGTTCTCGACCATCTTCTTGACGTTGTACGAGACGTTCGAGCCGAGATAGCAGCCCCGCAACGTGAGCTCGCCGACCGTCATCTCGGCGTCGCCGATATTGAACAGCATCATTCCCTGGACGTTGTTGATGTCGTGGATCCCGAGCCCTTCGAGCTCGAGCTTTACGACCTCGAGAAAATGGCGGTGGAGTCGCTCGACGAGCGAAATCACCTCCAGATATGCGGTATTCATCCGAGCCTCGCTAGCCGGCAATAAGACGGTAAGCTTACCGTTGATTTGTAAATTTATCGTTTCAAGTTTTATCGTCGGATTTGCCGATTAAGCGATAGATCCCGGAAAAATCGAGGCCGGCGGCGCCCCCATTGACGAACAACTGGTAGAGACTGGCGGCGGCTGCGCCGAGCGGGGTAGCCGTCGCGGTCGCGCCCGCCGCCTGCTGCGCGAGCCGCAGATCCTTCAACATCATCGCCGCGGTGAAGCCGGGTGCGTAGCCGCGGTTCGCCGGCGACGCCGGGACCGGTCCCGGCACCGGGCAATAGCTCGTCAGCGCCCAACATTGCCCGGATGATTTGGAACTGATGTCGAACAGCGTCTGTGCCTCGAGCCCGAGCCGCCCGGCGAGCGAAAACGCCTCGCACACGGCGATCATCGAGACGCCGAGGATCATGTTGTTGCAGATCTTGGCCGCCTGCCCGTTGCCGGCCGGGCCGGCATGGACGATCGTCCGGCCCATCGCCGCCAATACCGGCTGGGCGCGGGCGAAGATTTCTGCGTCGCCGCCGACCATGAAGGTGAGGCTCGCCGCTTCCGCCCCGGCCACTCCGCCCGATACCGGCGCGTCGAGCATATCGAACCCGGCACCCTTCGCCGCCGCCGCTACCGCCCGCGCGGTCTCGACATCGATCGTCGAGCAGTCGATAAGCAATGCGCCGCGGCGCGCGCTGGCAAGAACGCCGCCCTCGTCGAGATAGACCGAACGCACCTGCGGCCCGGCGGGCAGCATCGTGATCACGATGTCGCCCGCGCCGGCGGCCTCGGCGACCGATGCAACCGCGTGGCCGCCCTTCGTTGCCAGCGCCTCCATAGCTCCCGGCACAAGGTCGAACCCGGTCACCTGGTGGCCGGCCCCGACGAGATTGGCCGCCATCGGCGCCCCCATATTGCCGAGCCCGATAAACCCGATCGTCACCATTGCTCGCCTCCTCCCACCCTACTGCTGCACAGCGCCCCTCACCCTCCCGCTGAGCGGGCCCCTCCCTCTCCCCGCTAAAGCGGGGCGAGGGGATTGGCGATATCGCTCCCTCGCCCCGCCTGCGGGGAGAGGGTCGGGGTGAGGGGCAGCTCGCGATCGCCGATCGGCGCGAAATACGCATCGACCATGCTGTCGCTCACCTCTTCCAATCGCGCCGGGCGCCACTGCGGCTTGCGGTCCCGGTCGATCAAAATCGCCCGGACCCCTTCATAGAAATCGTGTCCGGCCATGACGTGCTGGGTCAGCCGGTATTCGAGGGCGAGCGCCGCGTCGAGGTCGTAATCCCGCCCGATCGTCAGCTGGCGGCAAGGCGATCTTGAGGCTGGTCGGCGATTTGGTCAGCAGACTGGCCCGCGCTTCCTCGGCCCATTCCGCATCGGCGCCCCCGCCAGCCGACTCCATCGCTAGGGCCTCCAGGATCGCCTCGACACTGTCGCCGGCAAAGCAGCGGTCGATTGCCGGCTGCAGCGCCGCAAGCTCGGCCGGACCCGGATCGACCGCGAAGCGCCGCAGGCAATCCTCGATCGCGGCGTGCTCGCGGCTCAGCTCATCGAGCAGGGCGGCAATGGAACCGCGTTTCACGGCATGAGTTGCGAAGCCGCAATAGAGCGCATCCGCCGTTTTCACCCGTGCCCCGGTCAGGCCGAGATAGCGGCCGACATGCCCGGGGCAGCGGTTCAGAAAGCGTGTCGCTCCGACATCGGGAAAGAGGCCGATCCCGGTCTCCGGCATCGCAAAGAGAGTGTGCTCGGTCGCGACTCGGTAGGCGCCGTTGACCGAGATCCCGGCGCCGCCCCCCATCGTGATCCCGTCGAGGATCGCGATATAGGGCTTAGGAAAATGGTGGATTCGCCGGATCAGCTCGTATTCTACACGAAAAAAGACCGCGGGCAGGTCCGGGTCACCGCTGATCCCGCGCCCCGCTTCGTAGACCGCGCGCACATCGCCGCCGGCGCAGAATGCGCGATCGTCGGCGCCGCAGACGAGAACGGCATGTACCGACGGGTCGGCCGCCCAGCCGCGCAATGCCGGGTCGATGCGGCGGTAATTGGCCAGGGTCAGCGCATTGAGCGCCTGCGGCCGGTTGATCGTCAGGATCGCCAGGCCGCCTTTGCGGTCGAGCAGGATCTCGTCGGTGTCGGCCATCAGCTGCCGAGCAGGCGGCGGGCGATGATGACCCGCATGATCTCGTTGGTGCCTTCGAGGATTTGGTGCACGCGAACATCGCGCAGATAGCGTTCGATCGGGAAGTCCTTCAGGTACCCGTACCCGCCGAACAGCTGCAACGCCTCGTTGCAGACATGGAACCCGGCATCGGTTGCGAGGCGCTTGGCCATCGCGCAGTGCATCGTCGCCTCCGGGTCGCCGCGATCGAGGCTCGCCGCCCCGCGCCGCACCATCAGCCGAGCCGCATCGAGCTCGGTCGCCATGTCGGCGAGCTTGAACCGCAAGGCCTGGAAATCCGCGAGCGGCTGCCCGAACTGCCGCCGCTCGAGCAGATGGCCGCGGGCCGCTTCGAGGCAGGCGCGAGCGCCGCCGAGCGAGCAGGCGGAAATGTTCAGGCGGCCGCCATCGAGCCCCATCATCGCGATCTTGAAGCCGTCGCCCTCCTCGCCGAGACGGTTTGCGACCGGGACGCGGCAATCCTCGAAAATCACCATTGCGGTCGGCTGCGTGTTCCAGCCGAGCTTTTTTTCCTTTTTGCCGAACGAGAGACCGGGCGCGCCTTTCTCGACGACAAGACAGGAGATGCCCTTAGGTCCCACTCCCGCCGGTGCGCACCATCGCCACGTAGATGTCGCTGACCCCGCCCCCGGAGATGAACGCCTTCGTGCCGTTCAGCACGTAATCGTCGCCGTCGCGCACCGCGCGCGTCGCCAGCGCCGCCGCGTCCGAGCCGCTGCCCGGCTCGGTCAGGCAATAGCTCGCAAAATGATCCATCGTCATCAGTCGCGGCAAAAACCGCGCACGCTGCTCGCGCGTGCCGTAGCGGTCGATCATCCACGCCGCCATGTTGTGGATCGACAGATACGCGGCGGTCGAGACGCAGGCGGCGGCCAATTCCTCGAAAATGATCGTTGCGTCGAGCCGGCCGAGCCCACTGCCGCCGAATTCGTCGCCGACATAGATGCCGGCGAACCCCAGCTCGGCCGCGGCGCGCAACGCGCCGACCGGAAATTCGCCGCGCTCGTCCCAGCCCGGCGCCTGCGGCAGCCACTCCTCGCGCGCAAACGCTCGCGCCGTCTCGGCGAACGCCCGCTGCTCGTCCGAGAGTTCGAAATCCATGAAGGCAGATATAAGCTAGGCAGGTACCGTGCAACCAGGGGATTACGTTCGCCGCGGATCGGTGCACCGGAAAATAGCCGCATTTGCAGCGTATGGATGGCTTAGCACATTGATCGGGGGGACACCGGTGTTTCTGCGCCGTTTAATTCTGGTCGCCGCAATCGTCGGCGCGAGTGCAGCTCAGGCGCATGCGACCGAGAGCCAATCGACGCCCGGCGTTTCCGACACTCAGATCAAGATCGGACAGACCATCCCCTATAGCGGGCCGGCCTCGTCTTTCGCGACGATCGGGCGGACCCAGGCGGCCTATTACCGTATGGTCAACGACGCCGGCGGGGTCAACGGCCGCAAGATTGAGTTCATTACGCTCGATGACGGCTACAGCCCGCCCAAGACTGTCGAGCAGACCCGACGGCTCGTCGAGCAGGACCAGGTCTTCGGCATTTTCGGCTCGCTCGGCACGCCGACCAACGCGTCGGTACAGCGCTATCTCAACGAGCGCAAGGTGCCGCAGATGTTTCTGTTCACCGGCACCTCGCGCTTTCGCGACCCGCAGCATTATCCATGGACGATGGGCGGCGATCTCAGCTTCGTCAGCGAGACGCGAGGCTTCGCCAAGTTCATCCTGAAGGAAAAGCCGGACGCGAAGATCGCGGTGCTGTACCAGAATGACGATTACGGCAAGGACCATCTCAACACGTTGAAAGCCGCGCTCGGCGACAAGGCGAAAACAATGGTCGTCGCCGAGGCGTCATACGAGGTTACCGACCCGACGGTCGATTCGCAGGTCGTGGCATTGAAGGCGTCCGGCGCCGACACGTTGCTCGACGTCGCATTGCCCAAATTCGCCGCGCAGGCGATCCGCAAGGTCGCCGAGATCGGCTGGCATCCGCTGCACATTGTGCCGTACCCGGCCTCCTCGATCCCGCTCGTCATGCAGCCGGCCGGGCTCGACCATTCGGTCGGCGTCGTCACCGCCGAGTTTCTGAAGGAGCCGGGGGACCCGGCCTGGCAGAACGATCCGGAGGTGCGCGCCTATATCGGTTTCATGAAGAACTACAATCCCGGCGCCGACCCGAACGACTGGTCGAACGTGATCGCCTATTACATGGCCGCCGCGGTTGTCGGGGCCCTCAAAAGCTGCGGCGCGGACTTGACGCGCGAGCGGCTGCTCGATCGTGTCTCGCATATGGAAGAGGTGGCGGTGCCGATGCTGATCCCCGGGATCACGCTCAACACCACCCCGACCGATTACAACGCAATGAAGCAAATGCGGCTGAAACGGTTCGACGGCACACGATGGGTGCCGCTCGGCGGCATCATCAGCGAATAGATATCAGCGAGAAAACAGCCAGGAACAGCCAGCGATAACATGCTGTATGAGCCGAGAAACGAGGTTTTCCGCGGCTAAGGCCAGTTATCCTGGCTGTTTTTAACGCGGATTATCAGCCAGCATTTGGCCCCGCGTCTCTCACCTGCGGCCGGTCTGGTCGTGAAACTGCTCGAGCCGTTCGAATTGGCTGACCACTGTGTGGCAAGGCGGAATCGGCAGGCGTCCGTTGCCCTCCGGCCGTGCGCTCTCCCGAAACATTTCGGCAAAGCGGGACTTGGCGGCGGTCTGTTCGCTGGGATCGTCTGCGGCGGCGACGATCAGCTCACGAATTACCTTGCCGGCACGCACGACTCGGTCGTCGGCGACACCGCAGCGATGCGCATTGCCGAGCAGGAAAGCGCCGGTCTCGGCGATCCGCGTCGGGTTGGCCGCCATAGTGGCCCCGCTTGCGGAGAAGAGGAGCGCGGCGGCGGCAATAATCGGCATCGGACGCATGGCAAGCTCCAACCAGGGTGCTTACCGGTGGAACACCGGCGGGCTTCAGCCCGGTTCCGGTTAGAGTCGTGCGCAAAACGGGAATTCTCGGGACGTATCCGTGACATTTTAGGGGCCAAGCTAAGGCAGGCCCGCCATCTTACTCGGCGTAGTAATGGATCTCGTACAACAGACAGCCGCCGTTCGATTTGAACGGTCCGTGGACGGCGCCGGGCGGGCGGCAGGCGTAGGTGCCGGCGAGGAAGCTCTCGCCGCCCTGCCCGCGGCATCGTTGCCGACCGTCAGGTCGCCTTCGATCAGATAGACCTCCTCCCAATATTCGTGGACGAACGGCTCCGTCGTGAACACCCCCGGCGCAAACCGCAACAGGCGGGTCCGGCTGCCATTGCGGCGCTGTTCGTCGAGCGCGCCCGCCAGGATCTTCTGCTCGATGCCGGAGGGATAGCCGGGCGGGGTCGACCAGCCCGAACTCATGTCGACGCGGTGGAATTCGAGATGGGGCTTGTTGACGGACATCACTCACTCTCCGCGTTTGGCTCCGCGTTGGCGCTTTCGGCTTGGCCGACGGCTTGCTAGTTTTGCCATGTCAAGGACCAAAGAAGAAGAGGAGGCTGCACATGCTGTCGCGTCGCTTGTTCGCCGCTGGTGCGGCGGGCGCCCCGGCGATCCTTGCCGGCGCTGCCCGGGCCGAAGACCAACCCGCGGAATCGACGATCGACCGGATCAAGCGCGGGAAAGTTCTGCGCATCGCCGCTCTGCCCGGCGAGGCTCCTTACTTCAACAAGGACATCGCCTCGGGCGCCTGGTCCGGCATGTGCATCGAGATGGCCAAGGACATTGCCGGCGTTTTCGATGGCCAGGTCGAATATCTCGAATCGACCTACGGCAATTCGGTGCTCGACCTACAGGCCAACAAGATCGATTTGGCTTTCGCGCTCAACCCGACGCCGAAACGGGCGCTCGTCATCGATTTCACCCACCCATTCTACCTGCACGGCTTCGGCATGGTCGGCAAGAAGGGCTTCCACGCCGAGAACTGGAGCGACCTCAACAAGCCCGAGGTCAAGGTCGCGGTCGACATCGGCTCGGTGCACGAGATCGCGGCGCGCCGCTTTGCGCCAAAGGCGACGATTATCGCTTTGAAGGCGCGCGACGACTGCATTCTCGCCGTGCAGACCGGACGGGCCGACTGCGTTATCCTCGCCGTCAATCTGGGGCTGACCGCGGTCAAGAAGAACCCGGCGCTCGGCGAATTCCAGATGCTGCATCAGCCGCGCGTGCAATTGCCCACGTGCATGGGGATACGCATGGAGCCGGACAAGCGCTGGCGCGACTTCCTCAATGCCTGGGTCGATTACAACCGCGGCATCCAGCAAATCCGCGAATGGCTCTATGCCGGTCTAGCGATTAACGGCGTCAAGCCGGAGGACGTCCCCTCCGATGTAGAGCTTTAGACTAGGAGAACCCGGTGACTGGCACTGGGTATGCTTGGGACTTTTCGTTCCTGTGGGCCTACCGCTGGCTGATCCTCACCGGGCTCGGGGTCACGATCGCCTACACGGTCGGGACAATCCTCATCGGGCTGGTGATCGGGCTTGTCACCGGGTTGTTGCGGCTGTCGCGCAACCCGATGATCACCGCGCCGCTTGTCGCTTACGTTGAGATCTTCCGCTGCACGCCCCTCCTGGTGCAGATCATCTGGTTCTATTATGCGTTGCCGGTGGTTCTCGGCATTGACATTCCGGCGCATGTCGCAGCGGTATTGGTGCTGTCGCTCTACACCGGCGCCTTTTACGCCGAGATCATCCGTGGCGGGGTCAACTCGATCGAACGCGGCCAATGGGACGCGGCGCGCGCGATCGGCATGCGCCGCCGCCAGGTCATGCGCCACGTTATCCTGCCGCAGGCGGTCAAGCGGATGATCCCGCCCTTCATGAACCAGTCGATCATCCAGCTGAAGAATACCTCGCTGGTGTCGACGATCGCCGTTGCCGATCTGCTCTACCAAGGCATGATCATCACCGCGGCGACCTACCGCCCGCTCGAGGTCTATACGATGGTCGCGATCATTTATTTCCTCGTGCTGTTTCCGCTGACTCTGGCGGCGCAGCAGGTCGAGCGCCGGCTCGCCCGAGCGGACTAAGGCGCGCGGATTAGCCGCAATGATCGAGATCACCGATCTGTGGAAGGCGTTCGGCGCGGTCCAAGTGCTGAAAGGCGTGTCGCTGCGGGTTGACCGCGGCTCCGTCGTAGCGATTATCGGACCGAGCGGCTCCGGAAAATCGACGCTGCTGCGCTGCATCAACCTGCTGGAGGAGCCGGATCGCGGGCGGATCTGCGTCGGCGAGCGCGAAATGCGCTTCGGTGAGGGCAGCCATACCAAACCGGCCGACCGCGAGCTGTCGGCGTTTCGTGCAGCAACCGGCATGGTCTTCCAGCATTTCAATCTCTTCCCGCACATGACGGCGCTCGGCAACGTCATGGCTGGGCCGACAATCGTCAAACGGATGGCAAGAAGCGAGGTGGAGGATATTGCCCGGGGCCTGCTCGAAAAGGTCGGGCTCGGCGACAAGGCCGACGCCTATCCCTCACATCTCTCCGGCGGGCAGCGCCAGCGCGTCGCGATCGCCCGGGCCTTGGCGATGAACCCCGCAGTCATGCTGTGCGACGAAGTCACCTCGGCGCTCGATCCCGAGCTGGTCGGCGAAGTATTGGGGGTCATCGAGCAGCTCGCCCGGGAGGGAATGACGATGGTCATCGTCACTCACGAGGTCGCCTTTGCCCATGAGGTCGCCGATCTGGTGGCCTTTATGAGCGAGGGGGTCATCGTCGAGAGCGGCCCGCCCGCGCAGCTCCTCGAAAACCCGCAAAACCCGCGCACGCGCGGCTTTCTCGCCCGCTTTCACCGGTTCATGGGGGGCGTTTCGGCGTTGGTTGAGAGCGCACCGTCGAGTCCTCCGCGGAGGGGAACTCCTCCCGCCGGCGATCCGTATTCGAGGTCAGCGCATGACCACTAACCTAGATAGCATGAGAAAATTAGCCCTCCTTGTACCAGCCTCTGCCGCCCTCCTCGCGCTGGGTCTGGTGCCGGCTCGAGGCGCGTCCTCCCCGAAAATCGAGTGGGTAGACCCCTCGCCCTCTCCGCCGGAAGCCTCCGCGCCGCTGCCGCCCAAAGAGACCCCGCCCTCCGCAGCCCCGGAAACCTCGGCGCAGGCGAAACCAGCCGAGGGCACGGCGGCCCCGGTGCCGTCTCCACAGCCGCCAGCCGAGCAGCAGCAAGGATCCTCACGGCCGCCGGTAAAACCGGTTGCGCCACATCCGCGGCGGTCCGCTACTCCGGTTCGCTTGCCGGCGCCCGAGACGCCGCTGAAGCCGGCCGCGCCAGAGATCTCTCCGCTCACCACCGAGGCAGCCAACTTTATGAACGCCTACTGGGCGAATGCCGGCGGCAGCAGCGACCAAGTGCTGCCTTACCTCAGTTCCATCTACGCTCCTGTTGTCGACTACTACGGGAAGCCGGTGACCCGAGAGAGCATTCTCAGGGACAAATTGAATTTTATCTGCCGCTGGCCGATCCGCCAGACCTGGTTGGCGCCGGGCGAGGCCAGTCCGAGGATATCCTGCGATAGTGCGACGGCGCAGTGCGAGATTACGGGAGTTCGGGATTTTGACGCGGTGAGCGCCGAGCGCGGGGCTCGCTCCGTCGGGGCGGTTAGGTACTCATACACAGTCCGTTTCGCAGACGGGTCGCCGCAGATCCTCGCCGAAGACAGTAAGGTCGTCTCGCACGAGTGAGGGGTTGTCGCGCCGCCGGCCGAAAAAGCGTAGGCTGGTTCGTCCAATCGTAATCAAAAGCGGAGGAACCGATGCGCGGCGTAGTCTTCACGGGCGGGCGCGAGATCGAGCTGATGGAATTTCCGGACCCGACCCCGGGTCCCGGCGAGGTCGTCGTCGAGATGAAGGCCTCGGGGATGTGCGGCAGCGATCTGCACCAGTATCGCCGGCCCAAATCAGGCGGCGAGTCGATCGGCGGCCTGCCGGTCAACCCGAACCCGGTCATCGGCGGCCACGAGCCGTGCGGGGTCGTCGCAGCAATCGGCCCCGAGGTCGGCGAGAAGATGGCGCGCGTCGGCCAGCGCGTCATGGTGCACCACTACAAAGGCTGCACGGTGTGCGAGCACTGCCGCTCGGGCTGGTCGCAGCTGTGCCAGGAAGAACCCGTGCTCGTCTACGGCAACAACGCCCATGGCGGGCATGCGCGTTATCTGAAGGTGCCGGCCTTCACATTGGTGCCGCTCCACGATGAGCTGTCTTTCTCCGCCGGCGCGGCGATCTCCTGCGGCACCGGCACCGCCTACGGGGCGCTGCGGCGGCTCAACATTTCGGGCAACGACACGATCGCGCTGTTCGGCCAGGGACCGGTCGGCCTGTCGGCGACGCAGCTCGCGAGCGCGATGGGCGCCCGCGTCATCGCGCTCGATGTCAGCCCAGAACGATTGGAGCGGGCGAAGGAGTTCGGCGCCTGGGAAACCGTCAATCCACGCTCGAACGATCCGGTCGGCGCGATCAAGGACTTGACCCATGGCGGCGCCGACTTCACGCTCGACACGTCGAGCCAGCCCGAAGGCCGCATCGCCGCGGTGCGCAGCGCCAAGGTCTGGGGCACGGTGGCGTTCGTCGGCGAACGCAACAATGTGACGATCGACGTCAGCCCGGACATGCTGCGCAAGCAATTGACGATCATCGGCTCCTGGACCTTCTCGTGGCAGGGCCAAGCCGATTGCGCGCGCTTCGTCGTCGAGCGCAAGGTCGACGTCGACCGTCTCTTCACCCACCAATGGAAACTCGACCAGGCGGAAGACGCCTACCGCCTGTTCGACACGCAAACCACCGGCAAAGGCGTTTTCTTGATGTAGGGGAGAAGCATAATGGCACGCCAAGGTTGTTTAATCATGGATAGCGACCTCCACATGATGGAGCCCGATGATTTGTGGGCCCGCTATCTCGACGGGCCGCACCGGACGAACCCGCCTCGCTTCTTTGGCGGGCAGCAGCGCCAGCTAGCCCAAACTTCGGAAGACAAAGGCAACGCCGACGCCATCATGGGAATGGAAGTGCAGGGGTTGGCCATCCCGGCGCATGCCGACGCACAGGGTGCGACCGCCTCCAGCCGCGAGCTCAGACGCCGCAGCCGCGCCCGCCATCCGCATTTCAATGTGGCCCGCGCGAGAGGTTTCGACCCCACCTCGACCTTGACGGCGATGGATATCGAGGGGATCGACGTCGCCGTCATGTACGGCACGCGTGGCCGGCAGATCCTGTGCCATGACGATCTGGCGCCCGACTACGCAGCGGCGCTCGCGCGGGCCTACAACAATTGGGCGGCCGATTATTGCAAGGCCGATCCGCAGCGTCTCAAATTCGCGGCGCAGATCGCGATGCACGACGTCCCGAGCGCCGTCGAGGAGGCGCGCCGATCCGTCACCGAGCTGGGCGCTGTCGCAGTGATCGGCACGCCGAACCCGGTCAACGGCCAGCATCTCCACGACGAGGCTTGCGAGCCGTTATGGAACGAGCTCGAGCGGCTCAACGTACCGATCGGCTATCACCCGACCGGCAACACCTCGCTGAAGGACGATGCCGGGCGGCGTTACGTCGGTCACGCGAATTTCCACCCGATCGCGCACGCCATTCGCAATCCGGTCGAGCTGATGGGCGCAATCGCCAGCATGACCACCGGCGGCGTGCTGGAACGGCATCCGAAATTGCGCTGCGCCTTTCTCGAAGGCACGGCCGGCTGGCTCTACTGGTGGCTGTGGCGGCTCGACGATCAGTGGGAAAAGTTCGGACCGGGCTGCGAGCGCCAGATCTCGATGCTGCCGAGTGAATACTTCAAGCGCCAATGCTACATCGCGCTCGATGTCGACGAGGAGCCCGCGGTCGACGTCGTCAACAAGATGAGCGCGGAGTATTTCGTCGTATCGTCGGACTACCCGCATTCCGACGGGGCATTCCCCGAGGCGATCGAGCAATTTCTCAGCCTGCCGCTCAACGACGAGCAGCGCCGCAAGATCCTGTGGGATAATTGCGCGCGCCTCTACGACATCGCCACCCCGTCAGCCCCGCTGACGAGGGATCAAACGAGCGTTTCCGCCGCCGAATAGACTCCACCCGACCCTCTCCCCACCTCGCGGGGAGAGGGAGAGTTCAGCTTGCTACTGCGCGCGGGTGTAGCGGCGGCACTCGATGCGCAAATGGTCGCGGAAGTGCGGCCGCATTTTCTGTGTCCAAGGGGTGTCCGCCGCCTTCTTCCATTCGGCCGAGCGCACGACCTCGGGCGAGTCTAGATGATATAGCGCCACGTAGCGCTGGGTGCCGCCGGTGCCGCGGTAACGCCGGGCGCACAACGTGCCCAGCACCGAGCCGAGGGCCGGAATGTGCTCGGTGTTGTACCATTCGTTGAATTCATGCTCGTGTTCGGGCGCGACATTCATCCCGATCAGCATGAGGGCTGCGGCCTGGGGTGGCGCCGTCCGATCTCCGGGAAACAGTTGCTCGCCCTCATAGCGCAAGATGCTTTTGCGGAATTTCGCGGTGCGTTTGGTCCAGGGCGACCCGTTCTCGCCGCCGACCGCAAGGTAGGGCGGGCTCTTCAGCACGCCGATATTATCGAGATCGTAGGTTGCAACCGAGATCTTCGGGTTTTCCGTGCCGATCCAGCGATCTGCATTCAGAAAGCCCGGCACGCGAAGCCGCTCCGGGATATGCTCCAGATCATACCAGTCGTGAAATTCGTCCTCGGGCGCCGCCGAGAAATCCATCGCTGCAATCAGGATACCCTTAGCCATCATTTCCTCCCGAGAAGCCGGACCATCATCATCGAGGCCCGCCGCTCTTTCCAGCATAACCGGGTTTCGGGCTATCATCGAGCGACACAGCAGCGAGGGAGCCCCAATGACCGCTACCACCCCGTTTCTCAAAGACGCCGAGAGGCTCGGGCCTCTGGCGTCCCGCTACGTCCAGGTCGAAAGCCTGCCGTGGAAGCCGACCCCGTGCGCGGGCATCGATATGAAGATTTTGATGGAAGATCCGGAAAGCGGCCTCTTGACCGCGCTTTTCCGTTGGCAGGCGGGCGCCGAGCTGACACTGCACGAGCACGTCGAGATCGAGCAGACCTTTGTGCTCGAAGGCAGCCTCGTCGACGACGAGGGTGAAGTGCGCGCCGGAAATTACGTATGGCGCCCCAAGGGCAATCGCCACATCGCGCGCTCACCAGAGGGCGCGCTGGTGCTCTCGATGTTCCTGAAGCCGAACATCTTTCTCGCCGGCGAAGCGGCCGGCCGGGATTTGCGATAGCGACTTCTTCTGCATAGTAACTTCGTCATTGCCGGGCTCGTCCTGGTCAAGCCCGGGCATGACGAATTCGAGGCGTGTGGCGGAAAAGGATGGATCATGGCACTCAAGATTTACGGCGTCGCGCGCTCGCGCGCCTTTCGCACCTTGTGGATGGCCAAGGAGCTGGGGCTCGACTACGAGCATGTGAAGGTCGATTTCGCCACCGGCGAGACCCGTGCGCCCGCGCATCTCGCGCTCAATCCCAATGGGCATGTTCCGGTCATCGACGATGACGGGTTCATCCTGTGGGAGTCGATGGCGATCAACCTCTACCTCGCGAAGAAATACGGCGCCGGCACGCTCTATCCGACCCGTCTCGAGGACGAGGCGCGAGCCTGGCAATGGAGCTTCTGGGGGATGACCGAGGTCGAACGGCCAGTGCTGACGGCATTGTTCAACCGCGCCATTCTTCCCGATGACAAGCGCGATGCCGCGGCGGCGGACGATGCCGAGAAGCAGCTGGCGCAGCCGCTGCGCGTGCTCGAGGGCGCGCTCGGCCGCAGCGCCAACCTGCTGGGCGACGATTTCACCGTCGCCGACCTCAATGTCGCCAGCATTCTGGCCTGGGCGCGTCCGGCCCAGATCGACATGTCACCTTTTCCGAAAGCCGCCGAGTGGCTCAAAACCTGCGCCGAGCGCCCGGCTGCACGTGCCGCCCGGCAGCTGCAGCGGGAGTAGCGGAGGCTATGCGGCGATTTTTGGCCGATCGATAAAAAAGGATGCGTTCTCGCGCCCCTCGGCGCAGGCCCGCGCGAAGACGATCATATGATGGGCGACGATCCCGACATGGATCAGCTCCTCGATGCGTCCGGCTCGCAGCGCAGGCCAGGCCATTTGCCAGAAGTTGCGGCGGTAATCGCCACGCAGCCCGACCCGGACCAGCAGTCGCGTCATGATCCCGATTGCGCGGCGCAGATTTCCCGGGTTGAGGCGCGCCCGAGACATCGGTAAGGTGATCCGATTGATGTAAGTGTGCTCCGCGTTCCACGCAAAGCGGCGATAGATCGCTTCCGGAGTGTAGGCGTGGCGGATCGAACGGCGCCAATTGCGCAGTACCTCGTCATAGGGGCGAGCAAAGACGACGTTCGACTCGCGGCCCCCGTCTTCGTCGAGCCGTCCCGCGGCCTCCAACCGGTCCCACAACGGTGTTTTCGGTAAGGCCTGCAGCAGGTTGATCGTCAACATCGGGATCTGCGAGCGATCGATGAACTCGATCAGCCGATCAGCGGTCTGCGGCGTGTCGGTGTCGAGACCGAGTATGATCCCCGAGACGACCTCGATGCCGTAGCTGTTGATCGTCGCGACCGCGTCCAGCAACGGGATTGCGCAATTCTGCGATTTCTGCATAGCATCCAGCGCGGCCAGTTCCGGTGATTCGATGCCGCAGAACACCGTGCAGAAATAAGCTTCGCGCATCATCGCCAAAATCTCCGGCGATTTGGCGATGTTGAGGGTGGCCTCGCAGCACAGCTGCACCGGATAGCCGCGCCGCTTTTGCCAGGCGACCAGATGAGGCAGGAGCTCCCGCGCCGCCTTCTTGTTGCCGATGAAGTTGTCGTCTACAAAATAGATCGAGGTCTTGATCCCGGCGGCGAGCAGCGCATCGAGCTCGTCGAGAACCTGCTGGGGGGTTTTGAGCCGCGGCTGACGCCCGTAAAGCGCCGGGATATCGCAGAATTCGCAGCGATAGGGGCATCCGCTCGAAAACTGAACGCTGCCGATGAAATAGCGGTCGCCGGTTATCAGTTCGTAGGCCGGGATCGGGAACTCGGCGAGCGCCAGACGCTCTCGCGTGGTGAAACGCTGCTGCGCGGCGGGCGGCCTCGCGTCCTCGTCGATCGTGCGGATCACGTCGTCCGTCGCATCGCCGAGTTCGCCGATGTGGAGATAATCGAATTCGGGATACTTCTCCGGCGAGGCGGAGACCGACGGGCCGCCCAATACCGTTACTTTGCCTGCCGCGCGAGCGCGGCGACCGACCGCCTTTATTTCGGCCCTTTGGACATGCATTCCGCTGACGAAGACGGCATCGGCCCAGGCTATCTCTTCCTCGCTTGTCGGACGGATGTTCTCGTCGACGATCCGCAGCTCCCATGCCGCCGGCAAATAGGCGGCAATGACGAGAATCCCTTGCGGTGGCATAAAGGCGCGCACCCCGCCCATCATCGGATAGGCGTATTGGAACGTGCCGAACGATGGGGCATACCGGGGAAAGACGCAGAGAATGCGCCGGCGGTGACGCACTTCAACCTGACTCTTCATGACTTGCGCGCTGAAAATGTTCAGGGACGCTGGTGCGGGATCGCGTCCCATACCGGCTTAAAGTCGTAAGTCGGGTAGAACTCGGTTCGATAGCCGCCCCAGGCGCTCTGCTCGATGACACGGTTCGTATCCCGCAGCTTTTCGGCGGGCACGCGCAGAATGACGACCTGGCCGATGCCCATCATCACGTACCAGGCCACGATTTCGACGCCTTCGGGCGGGAACTTGTCGTACCAGCCTGTCTGTTTCAGGTGCTCGTTGATCTGATCGACCGTTTTTGTCTGGTCGTGCCGCAAGAAGACCGTCAGCAAAAAGGAGCCCGCCTGCGGTACGGCGGCGCTCGCCTCGGGCGGCGCCTGGGCCGCCGCGGGCGACGGATCGGTTGCCGAGCACAGGGCGGCGAAGAGCACGACCGCCGCAGTTGAACATAGGTTTTCGCGTCGCTTCATCCCGCCCCCCATGTGGAAATTGTTCGCGATGGTAAACGCGTGTCCTGGCGGGGTGAACACGCAAGTGTTGGTCTTGTCCCGCCGGGCGCTGCAATCGGCCTCGAATGGGTGTAGACACTTGGGCTGACCGGCACGCAACCCTGGCTATCGCATGGATTATCGAACGCTGCTGCGCGACATGTTTGACGCCGCGGTTGCGGCTGCCGCGCCGGCGCTGTGCGTTCCGAAGCACCTGCCCAATCCGCCGAAGGGCAGGACTGTCGTAGTCGGCGCCGGAAAGGCCGCCGCTGCGATGGCGGCGGCCGTCGAGGCGAACTGGTCCGGTCCGATCCAAGGGCTGGTTGTCACCCGTTATGGCCACTGCGTGCCGTGCCGGCACATTGAAGTGATCGAGGCCGCGCACCCGGTGCCGGACGCCGCAGGGCGCGAAGCGGCTCGGCGGATTCTCGAAGAAGTTCGGGGCCTCGGCCCGGACGACCTCGTCTTGTGTCTGCTCTCCGGGGGCGGTTCGTCGCTGCTGGCGCTGCCCGCCGCTGGGGTAACGCTCGAGGACAAGCAGGCGATCAATCGCGCGCTGCTGCACAGCGGCGCTCATATCGGAGAAATGAACACCGTCCGAAAGCATCTGTCGGCGATCAAGGGCGGCAGACTTGCGATCGCCGCCGCGCCCGCGCCGGTCGTGTCGCTGATGATTTCGGACGTGCCGGGAGACGACCCCTCGGTTATCGCATCGGGCCCGACCGTCCCGGACCCGACCACCTCTGCAGCGGCGGCCGCGATACTCGAGAAGTACCGGATCGAAATCCCCGCATCCGTGCTGAAACACCTACGAGAGCCGAGTTCCGAGACGCCAAAGCCCGGCGACATCCGCTTTCGCCACGTGACGAACCATGTAATTGCCACGCCGCAAGACGCTCTCGAAGCCGCCGCGCGGGTCGCGCGGGATGCCGGGTTCCGGCCGCTGATCCTCGGCAATGCGATCGAAGGTGAGACACGTGACGTCGGGCTGGTGCACGCCGGCATCGCCAAACAGGCCGCGGGCTACGGGCAGCCGGCGGAGCCTCCTTGCGCGTTGATCTCGGGCGGCGAGACGACGGTCACGGTGCGCGGCGGCGGACGCGGCGGTCGCAACGCCGAATTCCTGTTGAGCCTCGCCGTGGCGCTCGATGGGCACGCCGGGATTGCCGCGATAGCCGCCGACACCGACGGCATTGACGGCAGCATGGACAACGCCGGTGCGTTCCTCTTGCCCGATTCCGCGGAGCGCGCCGTTCAGGCCGGCCTCAACCTTCCGGCGCATTTAACCAACAATGATGCTTATTCGGTGTTCGCCCGGCTCGGCGATCTGCTGATCACCGGCCCCACGCGCACCAACGTCAACGATTTCAGGGCCATTCTGATCGACGAGAGCTCGCATTCGGACGAGCCGCAACGGCCACCGCGTTAATTCAATCCAGCTTTTCCGTAACCTTTTTTGCCGTCGTCCCTTGCAACAGGGTGACCTCGGCAATCGCATGGCCATCCCGCAGATCGGGAAAGATGCTGACGGCGCGGAACCCGGAATTCTCCTTGAGGGCCGCATCGGCCGCGGCCATGAGCGAGGTCTTCGCCTTTGCCATCGCGGCCTTCTGATCCGCCGCGTCGTTGAGTTCGTCGGAGTCGGTGATCTTTTCGGTTTTCACGACCGCGCCGGTTTTCGGGTCGGCCACGACTTCGGAAAAGTCGTCATCTTTGGTGGTGTAAATCGAAATCTGCAGTTTGCCGTCCTCCATCTCGAACTGGGCCGAAATCGGCTGACCTTCGCGTTCGCTGGCCTTGAGGCCGTCCTGCAGCGTAAAAGTCGTATCCTTGAGCGCGGTAGCCATTGCTTCGAGCTCGTCGTCTTGTGCCGAGGCCGGCCCGGGACCGGCGCTCGACAGACCGGCGGCCACCACAAACACGAACAATCGAAGCGCTCTTGACACCATGGTCTCTGAACCTTTCTACAGAAGCTGCGCCGGATCGAGCCGGCACGATAGCGAACCGGGCGGGGGGTGTCAGCCCCGCTTGCCAAGCCGATCGGCCCTAGACGCCAGGGTGATGCCATGCTCGAGGAGCGGGGAGCCAGCAGCTCCGGTTACCGGGTCCCGCTGAGTGACCTATTCATCGGCTTTCTCAAGGTCTCGCTGTGCGGCTTCGGCGGCGGGCTCGTTTGGGCGCGCCGCGTTGTGGTCGAGCAATGCCAATGGATGGACGAGCAGGAATTTGCCGAAACCCTGACGCTTTGTCAGCTGATGCCGGGGCCCAACATCGTGGGGATCACGGTTTGTGTCGGCGCCAAGCTGCGGGGTGCGATCGGCGCGATCAGCGCTGTCGCGGGCTTTATTTTGCTGCCCTGGACAGTCGGATTGTCGATTGGCGGCTTGGTGCTGCACTACGCTGAAATTGCCGTCCTGCAGAACATCCTCGGCGGGCTTTCAGCGTCTGCCGCGGGGCTATTGATCGGGACAGGATTGCGGCTGCTGGTACCCCATCGCGGTCGCCCCGACGGCATTGCTCTTTGCCGGCCTGGCTTTCGCGGGAATGGCATTCACCAGACTGCCGCTGCCGATGGTGCTGCTCGCATTGGCGCCGATCAGCATTGCCGCCGCGGGTTTCGAGAACGTCAAAGCGCGATGAACGGCTCTTCCGGAACCCTCGTATTGGCGGCGCATCTCGCTGTACTGGCGTCGATCAGCTTTGGCGGGTTCCCGACGGTGCTGCCGGACGTTCACAATTTCGCCGTCGCCAAGGGCTGGGTGACCGACCGGGAGTTCGCGGACTTTTTCGCGGTCTCACAAGTGACGCCGGGGCCCAATATGATCCTGATGATGAGTTTCCTCGGGCTCCAAGTCGGAGGCATTCCAGGGGCGGTCGCCAGTGCGCTCGCGACGTTCGGGCCGCCCTGCCTGATGTATTACTTTTCCTACCGGCTGTGGGATCGTTTTCGCGACATGCCGTGGCAGCGCATTATGCGGCGTGGGCTTGCTCCTCTAACGATCGGGCTCGTCATTGCCGGCGGCTATGTGATGGCTCGATCCGCCGCTATCGGGTGGCAGAGTATGGCGATCACCGCAGCTGCGGTGGCACTGATGCTCGGCGCGCGGCTCAATCCGCTCTGGATCCTGACGGCCGGCGGAGTATTGGGTGGGCTGGGCCTTCTCTAACGGCATCCAGCATGAAAAGATCGCCGATTTCGGAAAACACCACATGATCGATTTTGCGAGCATTACAGGGGCGGCTGCCCGCGACCCGCTGGTTATCATCCTTGGGCTTTACATCGCTGGCGGTCTGGCCACGTACTTTTTTTTCAAAAGACATCCAATCGGGCGCGCCGTCGTGCGGGTGGTTTTTTTAATCCTGCTCACGATCGCACTTCTGTACGCCGATATCGTGCCATATCAGCCTTTGGTGCTGACGGGCTCGCCGTTCCGCGATGCGGTTCATGCCCTCTTAAAGATCGCGTGGTGGTTTTGGACAGCCTGGTTCTTGGTCGGCGTGCTGCGCGCTTTTGTCGTTTTTCAACGCAGCCCGCGCGAGGCAAAGCTGCTACAGGACCTACTGGCGGGCCTCATCTATCTCAGTGCAGTTTTTGCGATCATTACCTACGTCTTCGATCTGCCGATCCAGGGATTGCTGGCGACCTCCGGGGTCGTCGCGATTATCCTCGGTCTTGCCCTACAGAGCACCCTTGGGGATGTATTTTCCGGCATTGTGCTGAGTTTTAGCCGGCCGTACCGGCCCGGCGATTGGATCAGCGTCGAGGGCGGCACCGACGGCCGGGTCATCGAGTTGAACTGGCGCGCGACCTACATCCTGACGGCGCGGCGAGATCTCGCGATACTGCCCAATAGCACGATCGCGAAGTCCAAGATCATCAACGTCAGCTCTCCAAGCGGTCTTCATGGGACGACCATAACCGTTCAAGTCGACGCCCAGACACCGCCGTCGAGGTGCAGCGAGATTCTCGAGCATGCGATCCGCAATTCTCGGGTGATCGTCGCAACGCCGGCTCCGACGATTACGATCAAGACGATGAATGCCACTTACACGGAGTTCGAGATCGCGTTCTTCGTCGAAGAGCTGGCCTCGACGGTCAAGGCGCAGAACGAACTGTTCGATTTCATCTACCGGCACCTGGCAGCCGCGGACATCGATCTGGCGGTGCCGCAGAACGGGCGAAAAGGCCGAACCGGTGTCGAAAGGTTGCTCGAGCTGGTGGCCATTTTTGCGACCTTCACGCCCGAGGAACGCGCGGCGATTGCAGCAAAGCTCAAGCAACGGTCATACGACCAGGGCGAAACCTTGGTTGAGCCTGGCATCGTTCTGCAGTCGCTGTTCGTCATCGGCAGTGGCGTCGTCTCGCTCACCCGCGAAGGAATCGAGGGCGAGATGGAACTGCTGCGCTTGGGGCCCGGAGATCATTTTGGCGAGATCGGGATGCTTACCGGGGAGGCCGCCACGGCAAGGATCTGCGCATTGGTCCCCACCACGGTGTACGAGCTCGCAAAGGCGGACCTGACGCCCATACTGGAGGCTCGGCCGCCGGTTGCCCAGGAGCTCTGCCGGGCACTAGCCCGGCTGCAGGCCGCGGGTCGCTTGAGCGCCTCGCCCGAACTCGACGAGAGCGTTCCGAAGCACCGCCTGACGGATTGGTTCTCCGACCGGATTCATCGGCTCTACACCGTCGTTAACGTCGAATGAGCGAGCCGCTACCCAACCTCGACCGAGACGCGCCAGGGTCCGATGACGCCCGACGGCGCATCGCGCGTCTCGATCTTCGGGCAATTATTACCGGAGCTCTTTTCATCGCCATTATCGGGCTGGCGAGCAGGTATCTTGCACGCCGGAGCCCCCGCTCGTGCAGAGGTGGAAAGCACCCGGATCGACATCGCAGCCAGGGTCTCCAGTCGCCTCGCAAAGGTTCCGGTCGCGCGCCGTCAGGATGCGGCGGCGGGCGCGACCCTAATGCTGATGGACAACCCGGAGCTGGTCGCCCAGCTGAACGAGGCCGAAGCGGAAACACTGGTCGGCGATGCCGAGCTGGCGCGCGTCAACGTCGGCGCGCGTGCCGAGATCATCGCCCAGCGCAAAGGCGAGATCGACCGCGCCGCGGCCTAGCTCACGCTCGCGCAACAAACCTATATAACCGAACCAAGCAGCTCGCCGCCGACCGTTTGCCCCCCAATCGAAGCTCGACCAGGACGGCGACGCGCTGACCTTGGCTCAAAATCTGCTCGACTGGGCCAATTTGGCCTATCAGGAGGCGGTCAGGGGCTTCATCGCCGATGAGCATGAGATCGCCGAGGCGAATGTCGGTAAGGGCTTGTGCATCACGCTTTTTGAGAAGACCCCATTTCTTGGTTCATAGTGTTGTTCGCCCAATGTCCTGCCCATTGGAAACCGTCAGGAGGCGCCCGCATTGTTAAGCGCAGCGCGCTCACGGCAAACCAGGCCTCTGCGAAGGGGAGTTATCATGCTCTTGGGCTGCATGGGGCTGTGCGGGTGCTTTGGCTTTGGGGCCACGCGGTTCTATGAGGATCAGCTCGGCTATTCCCGAGCGTTGGGAGATGCGGAAAAGAGCGACACGCTCCTCAATGTCGTGCGGTTACGTTATGCCGACTCGCCGATACTCCTTCAGGCGACGCAGGTCATCTCCGGCTACCAGCTCCAACGCAACGTGACCGGCGGCTTCGAGGCCTTCCCGGCCGCAAATCCCAGCACCTTCCTCAACGGCAGCACATCGGCACAGCTCCAGCAGAGCCCGACGTTCACATTCCAGCCGCTTTCCGGCGCGCAATTCGCACAAAGCTTCATTCGGCCCCTGTCGCCGGCCGACCTTCTGCCGCTCGCCATGGGCGGTTTGCCCATCGACGTCCTTTTCCGGCTGGGCGTGCAGTCGATCAACGGGCTTAGCAACGCGGTAGCGCTGACGCTAACGGGCGCCGCCGGTTCGCCCGATTTCTTTCTTCTGCTGCGAGATCTCCGTCGTTTGCAGATCGCGGGTCTGCTGAGCGTCAGGCTCGAGCACAACACCGCGCCCGCAGGCAACCACAGCGATTCCGATCGCGGTCGTGTCTTCTATTCGATCGGAACGACACGCGATCCGGATCTTCTTGGCGTTGTCGACGAGACGAAGCGGCTGCTGGGCATGCCGCCTGGTGTGAGCGAGGCGGAGGTCGTTTACGGTCTCAACCCGGAACCGGGGCAAGTGGCGCTTCTTACCCGTTCGATGCTGGCCGCGCTCGGCCAACTTGCGCTGCAGATAGATGTCCCGCCGGACGATGTCGCTCGGCATCTTACCTTTCCGACCGTGGGGAACATCGGACTCGAGCATCGGCCGGTAGTAATCATCCATTCCGGTGCTGCGGCACCAGCGGATGTCTTTACCGCGGTGCAATATCACCGGACCTGGTTCTGGATTGCCGAAGACGACTTCGACAGCAAACTGGCCTTTACCGTCCTGCAGATTCTTCTGGCTCTTGCGCGGACCCAAAACGCACCGGGTGCCATAGTGACCATTCCAGCCGGCTAAATAAGAGTGCCTACAAGAGAAGCCACCGCGGGTCATCAGGGTCGATAAACAGAAATTTCGTATCATTCGATAGGAGGTTGACGGGAAGGGGGGGAGGATGTTCGGATTGAGAAGCGCGGGGTGGGGTCGGGTTGACCACGTGTCGAGATTCTGACGTGATATTCCGTCAAGCTCGAAGTCAACACGAAGGAGGGGTGATCGGGGATCGATGCTGACCTATGCGACAGAGTATTGCGTGATTTTTGTGTTGCTTCTTGTTACCGCCTATGTCGTTCCGGCCGGTTTGTTCCACTACTTGTTTTTCACGCGGCGTAGTCCGGCGACCGAAGCGATGCGGATCCAGAAGCGGCGGCCTCCACCGGAGGATATCCGCCGCGAGGTTCGCCAATCGGTCTCGGCGCTACTGTTGTTCTCGGTATATTGTCTGATCGTCTATCACGCGGCCAAGAACGGTGCGACGGCGCTCTATTTCGACTTCGCGGAGCGCCCGTGGTGGTGGGCGGCGGCAGGGTTCGGCGCCGTGGTGGTTCTGCACGACATTTATTTCTACACGACCCACCGGCTGATGCACCTCCCTCCGCTGTTCAAAACGGTCCACGCCGGACACCACAGATCGCTGACACCAACTCCGTGGTCAATTCTATCGTTCCAACCGTTGGAGACTATTTCTCAGTTCGGCTTCTTCGCCCTGGTGATTTTCTTCGTGCCTTTACATCCGGCGACGTTGCTCGCCTATCTGCTGTTCGACGGCATCGTCAACGCCGCGGGGCACTGCGGGCACGAATTCGTCGCGCCAGCCTCACAGAAGCATTGGCTGCTCAAATACCTCAACGCGGTGACCCATCACGACCTGCACCATTCCCGCTTTCGGTATAATTTCGGGCAGTATTTCAACATTTTGGACCGCCTCTTCGGCACCTTCCTGGACCGTCCAGTAGCATGATTTCGATTATCATCCCGACCTTGAACGAGGCGAAGATTATCGAAGCGACGCTGCGGACATTGGCAGCGACACTCACCCTGCCGCATGAGGTGATCGTCTCGGACGGGGGCAGTTCCGACCGGACGGCCGAATTGGCGGCCCGATATGCGAATACTGTCGTCGTCTATTCGGGCGCAGGCCGTCAGACGATCGGCGAAGGGCGCAACGACGGCGCCAAGGCTGCCGCCGGCGATTTTCTCGTCTTTCTCGATGCCGATTGCGTTATCCCAGAGCCGGACCGGTTCTTTGCGCGGGCGCGCGCGCATTTCGACAAAGACTCGAGGTTGGTCGGGTTGACTGCGTACCTCCGCGTGTTCCCGGCGGACGAAACGCTTGGCGACAAGCTCGTCTCGGGCATCGCCAACTTTGGCCTGCGGGTCGCCAATAACATATTGAAACGAGGGGCTTCTTTCGGCGAATTTCAAATGATCCGGCGGGAGGCGTTTGCCAACCTGGGCGGGTTCCGTGCGGATCTGATCGCGTTCGAAGACGCCGACATGTTCCGCCGTCTTTCCCGGATCGGCCGCACTATGATCGCTCCGGAGCTTTGTGTGCTGCACAGCGGCCGACGCGGCCATCAGGTGGGCCACCCGCAATTGATCGCGATGTGGCTCGTCAACCTGGTCTTTATTGCGGTCTGCGACCAGACTTTCAGCAAGGAATGGAAGCCGATCCGCTGAAGCGCGCCTGGCGCAACCGACTGCAACCGCACTGCAGCCGGGGATGAGCGTCGGGCCGAACCTGGTGGTGCGCGCCGGACGGCGATCGCCTTAACGTTGGCCGATATCGCGCCGGCAGAAACCTTCGGGCCAGTCGATGCGGTCGACCGCGGCGTAGGCGCGGTCGCGAACCTCAGCCAGACTGCCACCGAGGGCGGTCACGCCGAGCACGCGGCCGCCATCGGCTATCAGCCGCTGATTGTCGCGGCGCGTGCCGGCGTGAAATATTTTGACCTTAGGGTCGCTCGCCGCGGCGTCGAGACCGCGGATCTCGCTGCCGCGCTGCGGCTCGCCGGGGTAGCCGTTCGCCGCCATGACGACGCATAGCGCGCTCTCGGCGTGCCAGCGCAGATCGACCGATTTCAGC
The DNA here is from genome assembly GCA_963736715.1 of uncultured Alphaproteobacteria bacterium. Taxonomy (GTDB): domain Bacteria; phylum Pseudomonadota; class Alphaproteobacteria; order ATCC43930; family CGMCC-115725; genus AP-15. The sequence goes on from CAVTQA010000001.1 coordinate 139,293, forward strand.
ACGCCGTCATGTGCGGCGATCAATGCCGGCAACGGGTCGCTCATCAGCCGCATCATCAGCACCTGGCATTCCGGGTCGCCGAAGCGGGCATTGAATTCGAGCAGCATCGGCCCCGCTTCCGTCAGCATCAGGCCGGCATAGAGGACTCCCTTGAAGGGGCGCCCTCGCGCTGCATTGCGGCGATCGCCGGCAGGATGATGCTGCTCCATTACCAGGCCCTCGACCGCCGGGGTAACGAGGGCACTCGGCGAATACGTACCCATGCCGCCGGTGTTCGGCCCGATGTCGCCGTCGCCGACGCGCTTGTAGTCCTGCGCTGCGGCGAGCGGCAGCGCATCCTTGCCGTCGACCAGGGCGAAGAAACTCGCCTCCTCGCCGGCGAGAAAATCCTCGACGATGATCTCCAGTCCGGCCGTGTTGAACCGGCGTTCGACGAGCGCGGCATCGACCGCCCGGTAGGCGGTGTCGAGATCATCGGCGACGACCACGCCCTTGCCGGCCGCGAGACCGTCGGCCTTGACGACGATCGGCGCGCCATGGCTCGCGATAAAGGCTTTCGCCGCCACCGGATCGCGAAAGCGGCGGTGGGTTGCGGTCGGGATCTGCGCACGCACGCAAAGGTCCTTGGCAAAGCCCTTGGAGGCTTCGATGGCGGCGGCCGCAGCGCTCGGACCGAAGGCCGCAATCCCTTCCGCTTCGAGCGCGTCGACGAGACCCAGGACGAGCGGCGCTTCGGGACCGACCACGGCGAAATCGATCCGCTCGCCGCGGCAAAACCCGACGAGCGCCTTGATGTCGGTCGCGCCGATCGCGATGCACTCGGCTTCGTCGGCGATCCCCGCATTGCCGGGGGCGCAGAACAGGCGGTCGACCAGCGGCGACGCCGAAATCGCCCAGGCGAGCGCGTGCTCGCGTCCGCCCGACCCGACTACCAGCACCCGCATCAGAGGGCACTCCGAATTCTCCCTCTCCGCCCCCGGGGGCGGAGAGGGGCGGGGTGAGGTGGGGGTCCGTCCGCCCCAGCCTGCGGGACGGCCCACCTCACCCTCCCCATCGCTGACGCGATGGATCCCCTCCCTCTCCCCCCGGACGCGGGCGGAGAGGGCAAATTCCGCGATGCATCTAGGTTCATAGGCCTGTCATTCGTATCGCTTGGCACCCGCATCGCTCTTCCTCCCGCGCTCGGCTATCATGTGGGGATGGATGATGCCTCTATCGCGGCTCCGGTTCGCCCCAACCTCGCCGAATACACGGTCTCCGAACTCTCGCGCGCGCTCAAGCGCTCGATCGAGGAAAATTTCTCCTTTGTACGGGTACGCGGCGAGATCTCCGGCTGGAAGCGGCACAGCTCGGGGCACTGCTATCTGTGCCTGAAGGACAGCGAGGCGGTGCTCGACGCGGTGTGCTGGCGTACCACGGCGATCCGGCTCGGGATCAAGCCCGAAGACGGGATGGAGGTGGTGTGCACCGGGCGCCTCACCACGTTCCCCGGCCGCTCGAAATACCAGCTGATCATCGATACGATCGAGCTCGCCGGGATCGGCGCCCTCCTTAAACTGCTCGAGGACCGACGCCGGCGGCTCGCCGCCGAGGGGCTGTTCGCGCCCGAGCGCAAGAAGAAACTGCCGTTTCTGCCGGAGGTGATCGGCATCGTCACCTCGCCGTCGGGAGCGGTGATCCGCGATGTCCTGCACCGGCTTTCCGACCGCTTCCCGCGCCGCGTTCTACTCTGGCCGGTAGCTGTCCAGGGCGAGGGCGCAGCTGCCCAGGTGGCCGCCGCGATCGCCGGCTTCAACCGCCTTCCCGAAGGCGGGATGGTGCCGCGGCCGCAGCTGATCATCGTCGCGCGCGGCGGCGGCAGCCTCGAGGATTTGATGCCGTTCAATGAGGAAATCGTCGTGCGCGCCGCCGCCGCCTCGGCGATCCCGCTGATCTCGGCGGTGGGGCACGAGACCGATACGACCCTGATCGACCATGCGAGCGACCGGCGCGCACCGACCCCGTCCGCCGCCGCTGAAATGGCGGTGCCAGTGCGGCTCGATCTGATCGCCGAGCTCGGCGCCAAATCGAGCCGCCTCTCCGCCGGCCTTTCCCGGTTTTTCGGCGAGCGCCGGATGCACCTCGCAGGGCTCGCGCGCGGCCTTCCCGATCCGCACGACTTGATCGGATCGGCAGCGCAGCGCCTCGATGACCGTGCCGAGCGGCTGCGCCTGGCTGCGGACCGGCGCCTGCGGGCGGCGCAGCACAGCCTCGATCTCGCGGCGTCGCGGCTGCGGCCCGCCATGCTGTCGGCCGATCTCGACCGCACCCGGGGCCGGCTTGCCGAGGTGGAGCAGCGCCTCGGCGCCGCTATGGCGCGCTTCATCGACCGAAACCATCACTCGCTCGACAATTTCGCCGGACGGCTCGCCACCCACTCGGAACGTCACGAAAGCCTGCTCGCGCGCGGCTACGTCGTGGTCCGCAACGGGGTCGCGAGGGTACTGACCGAAGCGGCGCGAGATCAGCGCCGGTGATCCGCTCGATCTCGAATTTCACGACGGCCGTGTCGGCGTGGTTGCCGGCAGCAGACCGCGGCCCCGGCCCCGGCGCACGGGCGTCCATCCGGGGCAGGGCAGCTTGTTCTGACACGCTCATAGCCCCCGCAACGCGGCGAACCATGGGCGATCGGCAAAGTTACCCGCATTGTGCTGCGCCGAGCTTTTAGGTCTTCGGGGCCTTTCAGACAAATTTTATCCAGCGTGACGCGTAATGGACGTGATCCGCCACGTTTGCCGGACGCAGATGATGGTATAGTCCGTTTAGTTCATTAGCAAATATTAACGGGAATTATGAAAACTTCAGTAAGACGCAAGGTGGACCCCCAACATCCGGGATCCCAAGAACCAAAATCTTTACCATTTCCTCTTGAATCACTTGAGGATATCGCCTGGGAGCTTTGGTTATTGATCGAACTCCTTGCGCCTGTGCGGCGCAGATTACCGAACACGGCTTCACAGAAGCTTGTCGATTACGTCAAGGACCGGCTGATCGCAAAAAGTGTCGCGTTAGCCAAGTGGAAGAAGGCCCGCCCGGAATTGTTCCCGGAGTCCCCAATTCGGGCTCGGGACGTTCTGCCCGGCGAGAACTGGACCTTCCCGGAGCACCGGACTTTGGCGGAAGTGATCGAGGCCGAACAAACTCCGGACAGGGTACTTTCGAAGGCTTCCTGATCCATTCTGCTAGGTTCCACGGTCGTGCCAACGATCTTCGACCGGCTGCGTTGGAGGCGCTGCATCGCATCGGCGAAGCTAAGCGTGTGACGGACGAAAGCGTGCGATCCAAATTACAGTTTGAGAAAACTGGCCGATGCCATCGGCCAGTAGCGCCTCTTGCATGACACTCGTATGATCATCGCAGCCCAATCCCGCGCTGCGCTGGTTGTGCTGACCGGGGATCGGCCCGAGGCCGTTTCGGCGATGACATTGCCTGGAGGGGAGGGTGGTGGGCCGTGACCGACCAGCAACGCTACCCGCATAATCGGCCGGCGAGTCCCGGGGCCGGACGGGCGCGGCCGCTTTGGCAGTATTACGTCGGAATAACCGCGTTGCTGCTCGTGATGGTGGTGGCGCTAACGGGCGGCATCATCTGGTACAATGCGAAGAAATCGAACGAGTTGGCCATCGCCGCAGCCGAGCGGATGATGATCGAAGCGGGCGAAGACGTTTCGAACCGCATCAGGCTGCTCTATGACCCGATGTACGCCATCGTCGGGATTGCGTCGCTGGTACCCGAACTGACCTCGCCGGCGATCAAGGAAGACCCTCACGCGATGTCGTTGATGCTGCGGGTGCTGAGGATCTACCCACAAATTCTGTCGCTCTATGTCGGCTTCGACAGCGGCGAATTCTTCATGGTGACCCATATCGCCGGCGAGAACAGCGCAGCCCTCCGCGAAGAGCTGCATGCACCGCCGGAGGCGGTTTTTGCCAACGAGATCATCTCTGCGGACGCGAGGGGTGACCGCAAGACGCGGTGGGTCTTCCTTGGTGAGGACGGCACGGTTGTCGGGCGCCTCGATCCGGCTGCCGCGGAGTTCGATCCCCGACCACGTCCGTGGTATGATAGCGCCAAACGCAGCGAGGCGGTTGAGCAGAGCGCTCTATACATTTTCGCGACCAGCGGTCAGCCGGGCTTTACGCTGAGCCGCACCTTCACCGGACAAATGCCGGGTGTCCTGGGTGCCGATCTTGCTGCGATCGACCTTGACCATTTTTTGCGCGATCAGCGCATTACCCCCACCAGCACAGCCTCCATTTTCACGAAAACGGGCGAGGTGATCGCGCTGCCGGATGCCGCGCGATTTGCCAAAGCGCTTCATTCCGACGGTCAGATGCTGGTGAAGCCGCCCAAGATCGGCGATCTGAACGACCCGGTGATCGCCGGTCTCGCAGCCGCCCACGAGGACGGGCACATGTCCGGGACCCGCGTCTACGACGTGGCTGGTCGGACCTGGGTAGGGCGCGTGCTCGATATCCCACCACGCTACGGACGCGACCAGCTTCTCGCGATCATGGTGCCGCTCGACGAGATCGAGAAGCCGATCACCGAGATTCGCAACCAGACCCTCCTCTACTCGATCGCCTTTCTCGTCTTTGCATTACCGCTCTATGTGACTTTGGTCGTCGCCTGGATCGATCGCCGCCTCGAAGGCCGGATTCGCTGGCCGGGATCGAGAGACGACGACTGAGATCCTCAGTTCGCCGAGGCCCCGATGCTCATTCATTAAGCTGCGCTTGTTGGCTGTGTTTTCAACCATTAGAATACAATTAGTTGACGTGGGAGGACAAGATGGACAACGACATGTCGCGGCGCGTCGTCGCCGAATTCTTTGGCACATTCTGGCTGGTATTGGGCGGTTGCGGCGCCGCCGTCCTGGCCGCGGGCTTTCCGAACCTCGGGATCGGTTTTCTCGGTGTCGCCTTCGCATTCGGATTGACGGTGCTGACGATGGCCTATGCCGTCGGTCACATCTCCGGCGGGCACTTCAATCCGGCGGTGACCCTCGGTCTGTGGAGCGCCGGGCGGTGCGCAAACAAGCACGTGCTCCCCTACATCGTCGCGCAGGTGATTGGTGCCATTATCGCCGCTGTGGTCCTCTGGGTGATCGCTTCGGGCAAGCCTGGATGGGTCGCCGGCAGTTTTGCCGCCAACGGTTATGGCAATCTCAGCCCCGGCAAATACGGCCTCGGAAGCTGCTTTGTGGACGAAGTGGTGATGACCTTCTTCTTTCTCCTGATCATCATTGGCACAACATCAAGGGGAGCGGCGACCGGCTTCGCGGGAATTCCAATCGGCCTCGCGCTGACCTTGATCCATCTCGTGTCGATCCCGGTCACCAATACCTCGGTCAATCCGGCGCGCAGCACGGGGCCGGCTCTGTTCGCCGGCGGTGCATATATTGGGCAGCTCTGGCTCTTCTGGGTGGCGCCGATCATTGGCGCAGTAATTGCCGGGTTGGTGAGCCGCTGGATGTACGAATACGAGAAAATTAGTGACACCATCGTGGTCGAGGAGCGGCGGGTAACGCCCTAATCCGGCCAGCGGCGGTGCAGCCAGAACCACTCTCCAGGGCGGTCGCGGATCCAACCCTCCAAGGTCTGATTGACCCGCGCCATCAAGGCGGCGACATCGGCGTGATGGTCGCCGCTGCGCGCCAGCGGTAGCGGCGGGAAAACGGTAAGCCGGAACTGCGCTCCGCCGAGCCGCTCCACGCGCGCAGGAAGCACGTCGCAGTCGAAGCGCAGCGCCAAGGCGGCGAGCGCCGTGGCGGTCATTGCCGGGCGTCCGAAGAACGGCACCGAGATGCCGTCATTCATCTTCTGGTCGGCGAGCATCGTCAGATGCGCGCCGCGCCGCAGCACTGCAATAGCGCGCCGGGCGGCTACGGTGCCTTTGGGGATCAGTTCGCCGCCAATGCCGCGAAACCGCGTGATCATTCGGTCGACCAGCGGATTGTTGGCGGCGCGGTAGATCTGCGCAACCTCAGCCCCGTATTGGACCGCGGCGAGCATGCCGATTTCCCAATTGGCGATATGCCCGGAGAAAATGATCATGCGGCGCCCCGCGGCGACCGCCCGATCCATGTGCTCAAAGCCGTGCGTCTCGACGCGCCCGCCGGGCTCGAAGACGCGGATTCGGCGCAGATGCGGATATTCGGCCGCGACCCGGCCGAGATTGTCCCACATGCCGGCAATGATGTGTGCGATCTCGGCTGGCGAAAGCCCGGGCAAGGTCCGGCCGATGTTGAGCCGGGCTCGTTTGGAGATGCCGAGCCGGGGGCCGATCACGCGCGCCAATGCGCCGCCGATCGCCGACGCCCTTTCGATCGGCAACAATCCGAACGCGCCAAAGCACAGCGCCGCTCCCCAGCCCTCCAGTCGGTGCATGAAACTGATAGGCTGCCGAGGACGCGAAGTGGTCCCCTCACCCACTAAGCCCTCATGGGCTTGGTGGGTGAGGGTGGCTTCCCGATCAGTCGGCACAGGTTGTCACGCACCGACGACGCCGCTGAGCACCTCTGCGAGCGCCGCGGAATCGCACCAGCGGATTTCGACCTCGAGAACCTCGATCGCGGCCCTCTTTGCAGCCGGCACTCGGACGATGTCTTTTGCGGTCGTGATGAGGCGGGCTTGCGCCCGCTCGGCGGCGCGGAACAGCCGGTCGATTTCGCCGGCGCGAAACGGATGATGATCGGGAAACGCCCAAGTATCGACAAGCTCGGCGCCGAGTACCCGCAAGGTCGTAAAGAATTTGCCCGGGCGGCCGATCCCGGCAAAGGCCAGTAGGCGTGCGCCGGCGAGCCGCTCCCCGGCGACCGGCCGCAGAGCCGCGTGCAAGACCGGGCAGAGCCGCCCATCCCGATCAATTCGGGGCAAGCGGCTGCGCTTCCGGTGCCGAGCAGCACAACGGCGTCGGCCCGGGCAAGCCCGCGGGCGGGGCTCTCGCGCAATGGGCCTGCCGGGATCACCCGTCCGTTGCCGAAGCCATACGCAGCGTCGACGACGAGGAACGATAAGGTCTTGGCGATCCCGGGATTCTGAAATCCGTCGTCGAGCACGACCATTTGCGCTCCCGCGGCCACCGCGGCGCGGACGCCGTCGGCTCGGTCGCGCGCCACCCAGCACGGCGCCGGCATGGCCAGCAGCAGCGCCTCGTCTCCCACCGCTCGGGCGTCGTGGCGAGCTGGGTCGACCCGCACCGGTCCGCCGAGGCGGCCGCCGTACCCGCGCGTCACGATGTGCACCGCAATGCCGCACGAGACCAGATGCGTGGCCAGCGCCAGCGCGACCGGGGTCTTGCCGGCCCCGCCCGCGACCAGATTGCCGACGCACACCACTGGAACCGGCGGGCAGTAGGGGCGGGCGAAAGAGTGCCGCAACCGGCCTGCCGCCTCCCAGCCCGCGCCGAGCGGCAGCAGCAGCTCTGACAGCAGTCCCGGAGGCCGCGCCCAGAAGGCCGGGGCGGTGCGCATCAGGCTCGCACCCGGCGGAGCGGCGGCGCGAGGTCGCTTGCCGGCGCGACCCGGTCGAGCCAGGGCGCGAGCCGCTCCAAGGCCGCATCGAGAATACCCAGACCGGCCACCGCAACGCGGGCAGCGGCGGCAGCCCGCTCGGCTCGCAGCCGCTGATCGGCGAGCAGCGCCGATACCGATTGCGCGAGCGCCGCAGCGCCGCTCACGGTTTCGGCGGCGCCCGCCGTTGCGAGCGCAGCCGCCATTGCGGCGCAATTGCTCATATCCGGGCCATGCAGCACGGCGCAGCCGAGTCGGGCCGCCTCAAACGGGTTGTGCCCGCCCTTGGCGACCAGCGAACCGCCGACGAAGGCGATCCCGGCGAGGCGGTAGAACAGCCCGAGCTCGCCCATTGTGTCTGCGAGATAGACTTGCGTGTCGCGAGTGACCGGATCGCCGCGACTGCGTCGGGCGACACGCAGCCCTTGCTCCGCCAGCATGGCGCCGATTGCGTCGCCGCGCGCCGGGTGGCGGGGAGCGATGATCGTCAGCAGGCCGGGATGTCGCGCGGCAAGGTCGCGATGTACTCGCGCGGCGACCTTCTCCTCGCCGGCGTGCGTGCTGGCAGCCAGCCACATTGGACGCGGACCGATCGCGTCACGCAGGCGCAACAGTTCGCAGCGATCGAACGGCAATGCGGGAGCGGCGGCTTTGAGATCGCCGACGGCGGTCACTTGCCGGGCGCCCAGCAAGCGAAATCGCTCGGCTTGCTGTTGGTCCTGGGCGAGGCACAGGTCGAATGCGCTCAGTATCGGCCCGATCAGACCTGGCCAGTGCCGCCAGCGGCTGTACGAACGCGCCGAGAGCCGTGCGTTGACCAGCACCATCGGAATGCGCCGGGCATGCGCCGCGAAGACCAGATTGGGCCACAACTCGGATTCGACCCAGAGTGCCAGGTCGGGACGCCAATGATCGAGAAAGCATGCCGTCCAACTCGGCAGGTCGGCGGGAACGAATTGATGGCGCGCGCGCGCCGGCAGCCGGATCTCCAGCAAGCGCGCCGAGGTGACCGTGCCGGTCGTGACCAGGATTTCGAGGTCGGGCCGCGTCTCCAGCAGATATTCGATAAGGCCCAGGACCGCGGTCGCTTCACCCACGCTGGCGGCATGAACCCAGATCAGCGGACCATCCGGCCGGGTCCCACTGGGAATGCCTCGGCGCTCGCGAAAGCGGATCGGGTGTTCTTTGCCGCGCTTGCGCCGTTGCGCCAAATACAGCATTGCCAGCGGCGCCAGCGGCCGGGTCATGGCCTTATAAAGCAGTGGCAGCATCAACCGTCCGCAATTCGGCGCGCCGGCCCGACGCCGTCAGTGGCAGCCGGCACCGGTACTCCGTGCCCGACACGCCGCTCGGCCTCACAGACCATCTCCACCATTCTGGTCTCGACGAGACATCGGGCGCATTCGAGCCCGGCTTCGTCGAGTTCCTCGGCAAATGTGATCGGTTCACCCCAAAGGTAGACGCCGCGGCCGAACGGCCAAGGGAGATGAAAGCGGTCCCAGGTCGCCAGCAATCGCCGACGACTGGTTGCGTAGGTGATCGGCAGGATCGGAACCCGGGCGAGCCTGGCGATATTGACGATTCCGGTGCTCGCGGTCATTGCCGGGCCGCGTGGGCCGTCCGGCGTGATTCCGACGCAATCTCCCGCCTTGAGCCGCTTCAGCATTGTCCGCAGCGCGGCGGAGCCGCCGCGGCTGGTCGAGCCGGCTATCGAAATCTACACCGAAATAAGTCACGGCATCGGCGATGATCTGGCCGTCGGGGTGAGCCGATATGAGCATGTGCATCGGCGCCAGTCGCTGCCATGCCATTGGGATCATCAGCAACCGCCCATGCCAGAAAGCAAGGATGAAAGGTTTTCCTTCGGCGCGCAGGCGGTGCGGCCATTCGGACCCACCGGTGCTCCAGCTGGTGGTCAAATAAACGAAGCAGATATACCAATGAATGAACCAGCATGCCACCCGGCGCAGCCGAGCATTGCGCAGAAGACGCCGCAGCGTGACTGGTCTAGTCAATTTCAGCACACGCTTCTACACGGCGGCGGCGTGTCGCTCGGCAAACTGCATCTCATAAAGGCGGGCATAAAGGCCGCCCCGGGCCAGCAGCTCGGGATGCCGACCGGTCTCGACGATCCGCCCGCGATCGACGACGCAAATGAGGTCCGCCCCCTGGATCGTCGACAGCCGATGCGCAATGACGAGCGTCGTGCGCCCGCGAATCAATGTGTTCAGCGCTCGTTGCACTTGCCGCTCCAATTCGCTGTCGAGGGCCGAAGTCGCTTCGTCGAGCAGAAGGATCGGCGCGTTCTTCAGCATCGCGCGGGCAATCGCAATTCGCTGACGCTGGCCGCCCGAGAGCCGGACGCCGTGCTCGCCGACCATGGTATCGTAGCCCTGCGGCAGCTCGCGGATGAAGGCATCGGCGGCAGCCTGCCCGCGCCGCTTCCTCGATTTCGTCAAGGGATGCGCCGAAGCGGCCATAGGCGATGTTGGCGCGCACGGTGTCGTCGAACAGGCTGACCTCCTGGGCGACCAGCGCGATGGCGCTGCGCAGTGAGGCGATCGTCACCGCGCGCACGTCCTGCCCATCGATCGCAATACATCCCGAATCGATGTCGAAGAAGCGCGGGATCAGGTTGAGCATCGTCGATTTCCCCGCTCCCGACGGGCCGACCAGCGCCACGGTGTGGCCAGCGGGAATCGTCAGGGACAGACCGTCGATCGCCGCCATCCCGGGAACATAGCCAAAGCGGACGTTGTCGAAGCGGATTTCGCCGCCGGCAATGTGCAATGGCTTGGCACCGGGCATGTCGCGGATCGTCGGCTCGACGTCGAGCACTTCGAAGATCCGCTGCGCGGCGGCAAGGCCCTCCTGCAGCGACGCATTCAGATTGGCGAGGCTCTTTAGCGGCTGGTAGGCGAGCAGCAGCGCGGTGATGAAAGAGAACAAAGCGCCCGGCGTGCGGGCGCCGCTGATGACCTGATGACCGCCGTAGAGAATGACGACGGCGATCGCCGTCCCGCCGAGCGCTTCCATCATCGGCGAGGCGCGCGAGCGCGTGCGCGTGCCGCGGTCGATCAGCACGAAGAGGCGCTCGATCAGCCCGGCGGCGCGGCGCTCCTCATACGGTTCCATGCCGTAGGCCTTGACGTGCCGGGCACCCTGGAAGGTTTGGCTCAACAGGGTCGTGAACTGGCCGATCTCGGCCTGGGCATTGGCGGTCACCCGGCGAATGCGCCGGCCGATCGCGACGATCGGGCGGATCGCCAGCGGAAAGACGAAGAACGACACGAGGGCGAGAAGCCAATCCTGATAGAACATCACGCCGACCAGGAAAACGACCGTCAGCACGTCCTTGCCGATACCGGCGAGGACATTTGCCGCGGCATTGCGCAACAGCGCCGCGTCGCTGGTGAAACGCGAAATCAGCGTGCCGCTCGGATGCGCGTGAAAATAGGCGAGATCGGCCCGCATCAGCCGGGCAAAGAGCGCGATCTGCACATCGGCGATGACACGCTGGCCGACCCGGGTCATCAGCACGGCCTCGCCGTAATCGGCCAGCCCCTTGACGAGGGCGAAGGCGAGCGCGCCGCCGGCGATCAGCAGCAGCAGAGAACCCTCGCGCGCGACAAAGATGCGGTCGAGCACCGGCTCCATCAGCCAGGCGCGTCCCGCGGTGCTGCCGGCCGCGAGCCCCATCAACAAAAACGCGAACAGGATGCGGGCTACATGCGGGCGCATGAAGTCGCGCGCCAAACGCCAAACGAGGGCCGCCGAGCGTCCCCCCACTCCCACGATCGCCGGGTCTATTCGCATGGGTCCCCGGCACTGTTAGAGCCGGGCACCGCTGTTGGCAAGCGCGGCGCGTGGGCTTCGGCCACCTAAGAGGACAGTTGGCGCACGCAGCCTTCGTGCGGGTGGCAGGATATTTCTATATTGATAATCATTTGTGATCATGGTATTATTGTGTTAATGCGTCTCGGCATCACAGACCTGCTCGGAGCCAAATCCTCTCGTTCTTAGGATTGTGTCAAAAGAAAACAGCCAGCGGAACAGCCAGTAGTCGCTGTTATCTCGGTCGCCGAACGGACCGACGTCCAGGATTTCCGCGGATAATTGGACATCGGTGGCTGATATTTCGATGGAAAAACAGCAATAACAGCCAGCTAGGGAGAATCTAGGGCCTTTTGGTTCGTTATGCTATGACTTACATGCTACTAGAGGGCTTGCCGTGACGCCTCGGCAAATCGAAGGCGCGCTGTCGCGTGCGCAACTGATCTGCAAGATGCGCGGAGCGCGGTTGACGCCGGTCCGCCGACGCGTTCTCGAGCTGATCCTATCGTCGGATCAGCCGACGGGAGCCTATGCGCTGCTCGCCGAGCTGCGGCGCGGCCGCGGCAAGCTGGGGCCGCCGACCGTCTACCGGGCGCTCGAATTCCTGCTCGCGAACAAGCTGATCCACAAGGTCGAGACGTCGAGCGCATTCATCGCCTGCGGCGATATCGAGCATCCCCACGAAAGCCAGTTCATGATCTGCGACGATTGCGGCGCTACCGAAGAGCTCCGCGACGACGAGATCGTGCAGAGTCTGCGCCGGCTCGGGGAAGGCAGAGGTTTTGCCGTCGAGCGGCAGGTAATCGAGGCGCGCGGACTCTGTCCGGTCTGCCGCTCGGCCCAGCGGTGAGTCCGCCCGGGCGCGTGCACTCCCCGGCCACGACGGGTTACGCTTCCCTCACCCGCCTACCCCCTCCTGCGCGCCGCGAAGCCCTACCGATCCGGCAGGTCAGGTCGAACTGAAACTCCACCGGGGCGACTGCCGACAACTCTGTGGAAACAAAGCTCGGCCAGACCGCTGCTTTGCACGCGTTGGGCAATGACGCGCGTCTGCCGCGGTATTCGTGCAGAGCGTGCCGGTAAATCGGTAGCCGCGGCCGAATTCCGTGCGGATGACATCGCGGTCCGTGCCGAGCGCTTTGCGCAAAGCGGAGACCTGAACCTTGAGGTTTTCTTCCGCGACCACGATGCCTGGCCACACCCGGCTGAAAAGCTCCTCTTTCGAGACGAGCAAGCCGTCGGCCTCCAACAGGACCAGAAGCAGATCGAAGGCGCGCGTGCCGAGTTCGACCGGAACACCATCGGCGAGCAGCTGCCGCTGGCGCAACAGCACGCGGAAACGGCCGAATTCGAGAGCCGGGTCGGCGCTTGCCGGGCTCGACCGGTTCGCCCCTTGCGGCAGCGGGTTTTCGCGCCAGAGGGCGGGCTCGGGATAACCATTCGTGTTCGTTGTAGCCCATTGCCTCGGGTTTTGGCGCCTTGCGAATTGCCGCGGCTTCGTGCGTAGGTTGCGTCGCTGCATGAGGGCCCTCCAACACAGGGTTCCAATGTCGTATCAAAGCTAAGGGAGGGTTTTAGACCGTGCTATTGGATCTGCGGATGAATGAATGCCGCTTGAGCAGCATTCTTATTAAACTTTGGTTTAGGGCCGTGCTGGAAGAGCCGTTCGGCCGTAGTTGGACACTGGGGTCACCGCGAGCGGCAACCGCCAGTTGGATCGGCCGTGCCGATACGCTGCCTAACAGGTCTGGGACTTTTCCCTGGTGAGATTCAGCCTGTCGGCCATCCGGGCCAAATCAGGCAAAGAAGCCGCCTGCATCTTTCGCATAACCTGGCCACGATGGACTTTCACGGTAATCTCGCTGACGCCGATCTCGTAGGCGATCTGCTTATTGAGACGGCCTGCCGCCACCAAGGCCATCACCTCGCGCTCGCGGGGGGTGAGAGTTTCGAAACGCGCCCGCAGCGCGACCGTTCCTTTCTCGTTCTCCAGCCAGGCGCGGTCGCGCGCAAGACCGAGTTGGATCGCGTCGAGCAAATCCTGGTCGCGGAAGGGCTTGGTCAGGAACTCGATCGCGCCACCCTTCATCGCCCTGACCGACATCGGGATGTCGCCGTACCCGGTGATAAAGATGATCGGGAGCTGGATGTTCGCAGCGGCGAGCTCTCGCTGGAAATCAAGACCGCTGCGTCCGGGCAGCCTGACATCGAGCACCAGGCAGGCCGGCCCATCCGGCCGGCCGGCCTTGAGGAATTCATCCACCGAAGTGAACAACTTCGCTTGCAGCCCGACGGATCGGAGCAGGCCGCCGATCAACTCCCGGATTGCGGGGTCATCGTCGATGACGATAACGGTCGGTGTCGCCTCGGCCATAATCAGCTCTCGCCAGAGCGATCCGCTGTCCGCGAACCGGCGCCTCAGGCGCCGGCCCCGCCGACACGCGGCTGCCCCGCGTTAAGCGTTCGCACCTGCTATATTAGGCTGACGAGATGGTCAAAGTCGAGCCAGAGCCAAAATGACGCATCGAGCCCGCTCATGGCGGAGCGCGACCTCTGCGCTGCTCCCCGTCGCGACCGCCGCACTCGCAGCCGCGATCTTCGTTGCCGAAGTGAGGACGTCGGAGAAACTCACGGCCGCATTGTTTTACGTCGTCGTGGTGCTGTTGGCGACACGTTTCCGCAATGCGCGGGGCCTCGTATTGGTTGGCGCCGGATGCGTAGGTCTCACCGTCTTGGCCAACTTTTTGCCGACATTGGGCGGGGCGGAGGCCAGCGTCATCAAAACGACAATTGGTGCTGCGGTGATCGGGCTAGCGACCTTTCTCGCGCTGCGAAGCCTATCGGCGGAAGCGAGGCTGCGCGAGCGAGCCAGCCTCCTCGATCTGACACATGATTCCATCGTCGCCCGCCGCTTCGACGATGATGTGATCACCTTTTGGAGTCGCGGCGCCGAGGAGTTGTACGGCTGGCAGCGCGCCGAAGCGGTGGGTAGGGTCGGTTCCGAACTCAGGAAGACCGCTGTTCCTCTCCCGCTCGACGAGATCAAGGCCGAGCTGCTCCGAGTCGGCCGATGGGAAGGCGAGCTTGTTAATAACACACGGGATGGCACACCGGTCCTCGTGACCAGCCGTTGGTCGCTGCAACGGGACCGGCATGGGCGGCCGGCAACAATTGTCGTGACCAGCAACGACATCAGCAAGCGCAAGCGTGCCGAGCAGGCGCTGCGAGAGAGCGAGGAGCAGTGGCGGGAAGTATTTGAACATAACCCGGTGATGTATTTCATGGTCAGCCCGACCGGGACGGTGCTGTCGGTGAACGGCTTTGGCGCCGGGCAACTGGGCTATACGGCTGCTGAGCTGGTTGGACAATCGGTGCTGAATGTATTTTTGGAGGAGGACCGAGCGCTCGTTAAAGATCAATTGGCCACCTGCGCAGAAGAACTTGGCCGTCCGCTTAGCTGGGAGATCCGAAAAATTCGCAAGGACGGCACGGTTCTTTGGGTCCGTGAGAATGCCAAGGCCGTGCAGCGGCCGGGCAATGCTACGATTATTTTGATTGCGTGCGAAGACATTAGCGAGCGCAGGCGGGCCGAGCAGCGCCGCGACGCTCTACATGCCGCCACCCGCGTACTCGCCGAGGCCGATAGCCTGGGCGCCACCGCTCCGCATTTGCTTCGGGCGATTGGCGAGAACCTGGAATGGGAATGGGGCGCTCTGTGGAGTATCCATAGAGAGGGTACTCCGCTCCGCTGCGATTGCCTCTGGCATGCGCCGGATATTGCGACCGCAGAATTCGACACGGTCTGCCGCGAGCGGATCTTTGCGGTCGGCGAAGGGCGGCTCGGGCAGGTTTGGCGAAACGCGGAACCAATCTGGATGGTCGATGCGACGACCGATCCCGAATTCTTGCGCGCCCCCGCGGCATCGCGAGCGGGGCTGCATGGAGGCGTTATTTTCCCGATCCTGCTCGATACCGAGGCCCTCGGGATCGTCGAGTTCTTCAGTTGCGCGGTTCGGGAACGCGACGAAGAGCAGCTTGCCACGCTGTCGGCGCTCGGCAGCCAGATCGGCCAGTTCATCAAGCGCACGAGCGCCGAAGCGGGGTTACGCGCGAGCGAGGAACGCTGGCGCCGGCTGTTCGAGACCTCCTCCGCCGGCATGGCGCTGTTTCGGCTCGACGGGGTGTGTACCGCGGCAAACCCGGCGCTACGGCGGATGCTCGGCCTTAGCGAGGACGAGATAGTTGGGCATAACGTCCTCGAACTCAATCACCCTGACGAACGTGCGGCCACCGCTGAGGCTCTCGCGCGGTATCGGGCCGGCACGCTGACCGAGCGCAACGTTGAAAAAAAGTACGTCAGAAGAGACGGCACCCCGGTGTGGCTGAACATCACGAACACCCTGGTGCCTGCAAGTGAGACCACTCCTCCCTTTCTCCTCCAGGCGGTCTATGTCGATGTCACTGCACAGTTCCAGGCCGAAGCGGCGTTGCGCGCGAGCGAAGAGCGTTGGCGAGCGATCTTTGACTCTGCGGCCGTCGGTATCGCCGCGGGGGATCTGCGCGGGGGCCTTTTCAACGTCAATCCGACATTCCAAAGAATGCTTGGATACACCGAGGAAGAGCTTCGGAACCTTCGCGCATTCGAATTTACACACGAGGACGATCAGGCAGAGACGCGGCGGCTTTTCTCCCGCGTCGTCACGGGTCAGCAAGCCAGCTATCGCCTCGAAAAGCGGTATCGACGCAAGGACGGTGCGATCGTGTGGGCGGACGTCAGCGCGTCAACCGTACCCGCGACAGAAAACACGCCGGCATTTCTTGCCGTGATGGCGATAGACATCACGGAACGCAAACAGGCCGAAGCGGCGCTGCGGGAAGCCGAGGAGCGTTTTCGCACCCTGGTGCAATTCTCGTTCGACGTGTACTGGGAGAGCGACGCGCAGCATCGGTTCATTCGCCAGGAGTTCGCAGAAGGCGTTACTGACGCGCCGGCGCCAGGCTCCGAGATCGGTAAGACGCGCTGGGAAGTGCCCTACCTGGAGCCTGACGCCGAGGCCTGGCGCAAGCACCGCGAGACGCTCGATGCCCACCTGCCGTTCCGTGATTTCGAGCACGCGCGGCCTACGCCCAACGGCGGAAAGCGCTACGTCTCCGTGTCGGGGCTGCCGGTATTTGACGAGACGGGGCGCTTCATCGGCTACCGCGGTGTCGGCCGGCACATCACTGATCGCAAGCGGGCCGAAGCGGCGTTGCGCGCGAGCGAAGAGCGCTGGCGAGCTATGGTCGAAACCGCTCCTATCGGCATTATAACCTTCGGTTCTGAGCACAGGAAGTACGTGACAGCGAATAAGAGCTTCCAGCTGATCACCGGCTATACCGAGGACGAGCTGCGAAATTTGACGCCGCTCGATATTACGCATGAGGACGATCGCGCAGCATTGGAAACGCACGTTGATCGCATTGTCGCCGGTCCACAGCGTCTCTATCGGATTGAAAAGCGTTACCGTCGCAAGGACGGGGAGATCGTTTGGGCTGACATTGCTACCTTCGTCGTTCGCGAGACGGACAGCACCCCAGCTTTCCTTGGAGCGGTGGTTGTCGATATTACCGATCGCAAACGCGCCGAGGAAGCTTTGCGCGCGAGCGAAGAGCGTTGGCGAGCCATGTTCGAGACCGCGCCGGTCGGCATCGCAATGCTCGATTTTGAGCGCCGAAACTATCTGGTGGCGAACGAGTCTTTCCAGCAGATGACCGGCTATACCGAGGACGAGCTGCGGCAGCTGACGACGCTGGATCTTACTCACGAGGACGATCGGCCAGCGATGCAAAAGCGTATCGATGACGGCATCATCGGGGTTCTGCAACAAAAGCGCTATCGACGCAAGGATGGCGCAGTCGTATGGGCCGACGTCACCTCATTCGTCGTTCCCGCGACAGAAAGCACGCCAGCCGTCCGCGGCGCAGTCATCGTCGACATCACCGATCGCAAGCGTACCGAGGAGGCTTTGCAGCAGGCTCAGGCCGATCTCGAGCGTCTCAACCGGGTAATGCTTCTAGAAGAGATGGCGGCCTCGGTCGCGCATGAAGTTAACCAGCCGATTTCGGCGGTCATTACTAACGCCAATGCGGGGTTGCGTTGGCTCGGCGCGCGACAGCCGGACCTTGACGAAGTCCGGCAGGCGCTCGGCCGTATCGTCCGGGATGGTACTCGCGCTGGTGAGGTGATCAGCCGAATTCGTGCGCTCGTGAAGAAGACGCCGGCCCGCCGAGAACGGTTGGACATCAATCAGACGATCCGTGAAGTCGTCGCTCTGACCCAGACCGAGATACAACGCAATGGCGCCACGTTGCAGAGCCGATTGGCGAATGACTTGCCACTCATGTCGGCAGATCGGGTCCAGCTGCAGCAAGTGATGATCAATCTAATCGTCAATGCCATCGAAGCGATGAGCAGTGCGAACGAGCGACCGCGCGAACTCACGGTTGTGTCTGGAATGGACGATGCGAACAACCCGTTCGTCGAAGTGCGTGACACCGGCCCGGGGCTCGATCCGGAGCAGCTCGACCGGCTTTTCCAGTCCTTTTACACGACCAAGCCCGATGGGATCGGCATGGGCCTCGCGATCAGCCGCTCGATCATCGAGGCGCATGGCGGGCGGCTATCGGCTGCGCCAAATAAGCCTCGCGGCGCCGTCTTTCGATTGACCCTCCCGGTCGAAGACGTTCCGAAGGTGTACCCAGCTTATACTCAAGTATAATCGCGACGAGCCGTTCCACTGGCCCATCTTTACTTTGAGGGGTCAGAGCCAACACCGGTGCAATGGCGGAAACCCGTGCGGCACATTATTTCTGGTTCGCATTAGGGACCGAAATTTGCCAAGGACAACCGTCATAGCGATCGTCGACGACGATCACTCGGTGCGAGAGGCTCTGACAAGCCTCGTCAGGTCATTGGGCTATGTTGCAATTGCGTTTGAATGCGGCGAGGACCTTCTGAAATCAAGACGCCGCCGCAACGTGTCCTGCCTGATTACGGACGTGCAAATGCCAGGAATGACCGGACTTGAGCTCCATGATCGGCTGGTCGCGGCAGGTCAACCTATTCCGACCATCCTTATCACAGCGTTTCCCGACGAAAGGGCGCGTAAGCACGCGCTGCAAGCCGGCGTGATTTGCTATCTCGCCAAACCGTTCAGCGAGGACGACTTGCTCGCGTGTATGCGTTCCACTCTCGGGCTCGGTGAACCGGGTACTAAGTCGTCATGATGCATGGGCGCGCAAGGTGGCCGTCGGGTTTCGGATGCGCTGCCATTTGGCGCGGAGGCGTGCGCCGGTGCGTCGCTGCACGAGAGGTCTTCCGGCGTCAACGGCCCATGTGGGCGGGACTGCCCAGCTCGCGCTTGCGCAGCGCAAGCGCGAGCGGCACGGCCGCGAGCGAGATCAACATCAGGACTGGACGAGCCCGAGGAATCCGACAAACTACCCGCGTTCGCTACCGACCGCCGCACCGCCACTGCGAACCACTTCATCCAACTGAGAGTGCTGGGAATGCTGATGCGTGCGCTGTTCGGAGAGCGCCTCACCACCCTGCGCGCCAAGATCGCGCCGCACGTCGCTCGAACAGTGGCGTTCTTGCTTGGCGCCTGCAGACAGGACGGAATTGGCTAGACCAAACGCTATTGCTTAAACTTAAACAGACTCAATGCCGCACCATACCCATCCAGAACATTGTCTTGTCGCCGACATCGACGTCGTATTTGCGGACGAAATCGAGCTTGCCGCTGTCGTCGATGCGGAACACCGCCAGGCTGGCCGGCACGGTACGGATCGCCGCGCCCTCTCTGACCGGCAGCGCCATGATATGCGCGGCGACCAGCATGCGTCCACTCGGGTCGATGTGGAAGGTGCGGCAGTGGATGCCGCGCGTGTCGATGTGCTGGATCGGAACCGGTTCGCCGGTCTTCAGGTCGATCTCGTATACGGCTAACATATTCTCGCCACCGGCGAAGACGGATTTGCCGTCGACCTGGACTGTCGAGGACGCGCGGTTGGCGGCATAGACAAAACGGCCGCTCGGGTGGATGTGAACGGTGCCGGCAGCTTGCCGGCCACGGATATTGCCGGGCTCGGCCAACGTCTCCCTGCGGAACACCGGCGCTGCCGAAAGCTGGCCATCGGTGATCGCGAACATGTCGAGCTTGTTCTGGCGCTCGAGCGAAACGTAGACCCAGGGCTTGGTCGGGTGAAAGTCCAGGTGGCGCGGTCCGAAGCCGTAACCGCCGTTTGGCGCCACCGACGCCTCGTCGCTCAGCAACCCGTCCCGGTATCGGAAAACCTTGAGCGCCCCCGGCTCTTCCGGCTTGCGTGCGGCGGCGTCATTCCCGCGTGTGACAAGGACCGCGAACCGATTATCGGGGCTGACCCTTACCTGGTGCCCGTAGATGCCGGCGTCGATCGGTCCCGGCTGGCGTACTTCGTCACCGGGGGTCGCGTCGGGATTGACGCGGTAGACCCGGAGCGCACTCGGATTGCTGAAGGCTACCAGCAGATGCTCGGAGGGGAGGTCGGTCGTCAGATGGATCGGGCGGGTCGGCAGCGGTATGGATTGGCCGTGCGGCGACAGCGCACCCGAAGCCGGATCGATCCGGAACGCCGTCACGCGATGCCTGTCCCCCACCGAGCCTGCCCCCGGCGCGCTGTCGCTGGAGGCGACATAAAGATATCGGCCCGATGCGTGCGGCCAGGCATAATGCACGTTGGCCGGTAAGGTGACGGTGCCGCGCCTGACCAGCGTGGCGCCCTCGACGTCGACGTCGTATTGGGTGAGCTCGGGCCCGACACTGGCGTAAAGCGCTACCCGAGCTGATGCAGATTGCGGCATGACAGCGGTCCCCGATGGTGGAATTGAACGTCAAACCATCCGCCATGCAGCGCTCGGCGTCCAGTATTTCTGGCGACTGGCAAGCACCTCCCCTCGCGCGGGGTCAATCACGCGGGCGCCTCATGCCGCGGCTGCGGCTCTGTAGGATGGTCACGGTGCCGAGAGCAGAGACCTTCTCCTCGACCGTTGCGATGGTGACTACGGTCGATCCGTTGCGCGCGCGGGCAGCCGAAGTATTTACGGAGTTCTCCTCGGTGTCGCGCGGGAGATCTATCCGCGCTATGGATTCGCGACGATGAACGAGGCGGAGTTCGGAACCTCGATACGGCTCGACTGAGCGTATCTGGTCAGGCGGTTGCGCGAATGTCGTCTCAACCGCCAAACCGCACTGCAGGCACCTTGCTCTCAGGAATAGATTGCTGATCGAAATAAATCCGCGCATTCTGCTATTGCACGGTGTGCATCGTAGTGATAGAGGCCGAAGAGACCAATCCTGGTCAACCTCTACTTCTGTCTCGAAGGTACAGAATGGCGATATTGGACGAGATCACCAAAGAGAAGCAGCGGGTCGGCGAGGCGCTCGCGCGCCTCG
This sequence comes from uncultured Alphaproteobacteria bacterium, assembly GCA_963736715.1. GTDB lineage: Bacteria > Pseudomonadota > Alphaproteobacteria > ATCC43930 > CGMCC-115725 > AP-15. The sequence continues at coordinate 160,152 of CAVTQA010000001.1, forward strand.
ACGCGCAACGCGAGAAGCTCACCGGCCAGCTCGGCGAGCTGGAGGCGACCGAGCGAGTGCTGGCGCGCTACAGCAAAGGCCAGAAGGCAAAAAAGCCGACCTTGACTCCGCCCGCCGCAACACCCACCGCAACAAAGGCAGCTGCTGCAGCGCAGCAACGCGGGCGCAGGACGACCGCGACACCCGCTGGTGGCAAGCGCGCCCCGCCGACCCTCGGCGAGCGGGTTCTTGCCTTGGCAGACGGCAGGACGCAGCAGGAAATCGCCGCTGCATGCAAGGGGGCTCGCCCGAATCATGTCGGCGGCGTCATTGCCCGGCACAAGCGAGCTGGCCGCATCGAACTGCGCGACGGGCGGCTGTACGCCACGGAGTCGGTTAACACGGAGCAACGCGCCCCCGTCTAATACTGCGCGTCGGTAAGGACCAGCCCTGGTAGCCGACCGAGGCATGTCTACCGACGAGCATCGACCAAATTCAACGAGGCGGATGCAGCGAAGAGGATCCGGCCTGATGAGGGTCGGGTCTGCGCGTCTTCACGCAGCTGCGGGTGGCCCCATCGATCGGACGAGCGGCACGACGGATGCCGGACCGCGGCAAGTCGGTCTCGACTGAATCGACGTAATTTCTAGTAGGATCTTGCCGTGGTTCCCGTGAGGATGTCGGCCTTGCGGTTGAGGGCCGCAATGAGGCCGTCTATGCCGTCATTCTTGAGGATGGCGGCGAATTCGGAACGGCGGGTCGCGACCTCACTGATCGCGCCGTCGAGGTAGATGTCGCAAACCAGCCAGCCATCGCCACTGCGGCGCATCATGTAGTCGACCATGACCGGCTCACCGCTGGCTTTGATGATCTGGCTCTTCACCATGACCCCGGAAGGCGCGGGCTGCTCGCTAGTCACTTCCAGCTTCTGGCCGGCATAACTGTCGAAGCGGTCGGCATAGATGGCTGAAATGTAGCGCCCAAAGCTCTCGGTCACCTGCCGGCGCTGCGCCTCGGTCAGACCGGACCAATACGGGCCGACTGCCAACCGCGCCATCGAGGAGATGTCGAAGCTGCGGAGAATAACCGGCTCCAGTTGCGTGAAGCGCCCGCTCTGCCCCAGTGTCCGGCCGTTTTTCATCGTGCTCAGCAGCGCGTCGTAGAGGCCTTGCACGATATCGCCGCTGCTCGTGGTCGCGGCATGGACCGGATAGGAAAGCATGCTGAGGCCGAGCCCGGCGGCAAAAGCCACAGCTTTGCACAATGGCAATTTTGGTACGATCGGTTGGCCGATGGTTTGGTCAAAGATCGCTGGACAAGAGCGTATCGCCACTTTTCCTCTCCTTTTTACACATGTGCGAGCCAATCGGCGTGAGCCTGATCTCACCGTCTGCCCGCGTGACCTCGTGACAGACCAATCGTGCGGCAGTCGCCGAGAAATGGATCGCGAAACCAACTTTGACCCGACCGATGCGCCCGTCGCGCCGGGAGCTGACAAGCGCCCCAGTCGATCGTCGAGCGAACCGTGGCAGTGAACCGGTAGCCGCGACCGAATTCGGTGCGGATAAAGTCGCCGTCTTCGCCAAGAGCCTTGCGTAACGCGCAGATGTGAACCTTCAAGTTCTCCTCCGAGACGACGATGCCCGGCCATACGCAGCTTAGAAGCTCGTCTTTGGTGACCAGCGATCCGTCGGCCTCCAGCAAGACCAGAAGCAGATCGAAGGCGCGCGTTCCCAACTCTATTGGCACGCCGTCGGCGACCAATTGGCGCCGGCGAACCAGCACGCGGAAACGGCCGAATTCGAGCGTCGTGTCGACCGCCGCCGGCTTCGACCGGTTCTTGGCCAACGACAAATCGTCCCGAGGCATCGCCAAAACCGCCTCCATGAGCTCTTCCGCTAGGAGCAGCAGAACCGCGGATGAAAGCTACTAGGACGCTTCAGGCCGTGCTATTGCACCTGGGGATGAAGGGGTGCCGCGTGAGAATCATTCCTATTATACCTTAGTTTAGGACGGCTCTAAAAAAGGGGGCAGCGGCTAACAGCTCTGAGTTTTTCCGCCACGAAGTTCAGCTCGTCGGCCATCCGCGCCAGGTCAGGCAGGCCCTTGGGCGGATCATCAGGGGCGGCGGACGAGCCAGCGACATCATTCGCAACGCCGAAGTTTACACGGCGATGCGGTCGCGGTTCTCCGGCATCGATATCGTCCCTGAAGTCGTCCGGCTTCGCGCGTGAACCTCTACCTGCACGACATCGCGGGCCGCGAGAGTCCAATCGAGGCGCGCGACGCGCTGCTCGGTGCCGGTGGCCAGACCTACGATGTGATCTTGACCGATCCGCTCTTCGGCAAAAAGCAGAGCTATCGGATCGTCCGCGACGACGCGAGGTCGACACCGAGCGCGAGGGCAACGCGGACGCCGGACAAAGCCAGCTGCCGGGAGCCGCCCCTTGCCGACCCTCGGCGATCAGGTGCTTGCCCTGGCAACCGGCAAGACGCAGCAGGAAATCGCCGCCGCTTGCAAGGGCGCTCGCCCGAACCATGTCGGTGTCGTCATTGCCCGGCACAAGCGGGCTGGCCGCATTGAAGAGCGCGGCGGGAAGCTCTACGCAAGGCAGTCGACCGAAACAGCACACGCCGCGGTCTGATCGACAAAGAGAGCAACCCCTTCCTCTGAGAGATGCTGACCGGCAGTTGACGGTCCGGTGACGCGGTTTCGCCTTTCGGTGCCATTGGCCAACCCGGGCGTCAGGATCGGTACACTTCGGCGCTCCGGGCATCCTCGCTGTGAGATATCGACCAAGGTAGAAAGGATTACGGTACGTAGCGGGTAACGCCCTCGACTACGCCCTGTTCCCGGCCGCGCAGCTCGATGACATTGCGATCAGGGTCGCGCACGAACACCGAAATGTGCCCGCTTTCGCCGAAGCTGACCGGTCCCTGGGTGATCGGAATTCCATTTTCCTTCAGCGCGGCGATAGTTGCAGGAATGGATGCCACGCGCAGCGCGATGTGTGTATAGCCGGGGAATTTCTCCCGAAGGTCCATCAGAATGTTGGCGGCTGGATCGCCGGCATTCGCGTTGAAAACGAGATTGAATTCCACTCCGTTCTCGTTGCGAACGATCGCGACATCATCGCCGTCGGCGCGGCGAGCGAGCACGAACCCCAGCACTCCGTAAAAGGCCAGCGCGCGGTCGAGATTTCGAACTCTTATACCAATGTGATCGACCCGTTCGATTGCGACAGCTTGCGCCATTGTGACCTCCATGCTCCACAAACTCAGTACAGACTAGCTGTGATTGCGGCGGCAACTCAGTTTTCTGGAGAAGGGCGCATTGACCCGATGCGGATCCAATCCGCCGCTACTGACCGAGTCGGGTCGGGAGCCGAATTGACCCGCCTCGGATGACGCGTTGAGGCGAGATCGGCCATCTGGGCGTCACCGTCTGGAGCCGCGGAGCCTCACCAGAAAACTGGTGAGGGTGGATTTGCGGGGATGGCCAATGCCCGTTGTCAAACGCCCGTGAGCCGAACGTATCGGTACATCAATCTGCGGCGAACCGCTGCTCTTCAACGCAACCACCCAAACGAAACCCTTCGTAGCCCCTGGCCGCGATCTCATCACATTTCTTTTTGTATGCAGCCACACCGCCGACATACGGCATGAATACGCGGGGTTTCCCCGGGATATTGGCGCCGACGTACCATGAGTTCGCCAACGGATAGAGCGTACGATCCGCGACCTCGTTGTTGTGCCGCAGCCAAGCGTCCTCGGCATCCTCCTCCGCCTCGATGCGCGAGAACCCGTGGTCGCGCAAATACCGCATGCAGTCCGCGATCCAATCGACGTGCTGCTCGCAAGCCAATATCATCTGACTTTTAACGCCAGGGCTCTGCGGGCCGGTGATCATAAAGAGATTTGGGAACCCGGCAATCATGATCCCGAGATAGGTACGCGGACCGTGTTCCCACTTCTCTCGAACCGACATCCCTGCGTCAGTGTGAATGTCGATCTCTTTCATTGCCCCGGTCATGGCATCAAAGCCCGTTGCAAAAACGATTGCATCGAGCAGGTAGTCGGCATTCGCTGTGCGCAACCCGGTGGGCGTGATTTCTTTGATCGGCTCGCTTCTGATATCCACTAATCTAACGTTATCGCGATTGTACGTCTCATAATAGTCGGTATCGAGAATGAGCCGCTTGGTGCCGATTGGATGGTCATTGGGGCACAGCAGCTCCGCCGTCTTGGGATCCTTGACGGTGGCACGGACCTTCCGGCGAACGAACTCTGACGCCGTTTCGTTGGACTCTTTGTTGATCAACAGATCCGTAAATGAATAGAGGAAGCTGATGCTGCCGCCATCGGCCCATTTTGCCTCGTAGGCGCGTAACCGCTCCTCTTCGGTTGCATCGAGCCCCGACTTTACGGGCGCCGGATACCCGGCAATCCCGAATGGCGTCTCGAAGGCGGCGCGGCGGCGCTCGGGATAATGCGCTTTGTGAGCGTTCTCTTTGTCCGGATCCATTGGCGCGTTGCGTGCGGGCAGGCTGAAGTTGGCTGTCCGTTGAAAGACGTAAAGATGCTTCGCCTGCTTTGCGATGATGGGTATCGACTGGACGCCCGACGAGCCGGTTCCAATCACGCCTACTCGCAATCCGGTGAAATCAACTCCTTCATGGGGCCATAATCCGGTGTGATACCACTCTCCCTTGAAGCTCTCCAAACCAGGAAGGCTCGGCGTCCGAGGTGTCGAGAGATTACCCGTCCCCATGATGCAGAAGCGCGCGGTCGCGGCGTTACCTTTGTCAGTCCTGACGGTCCATGTGTTTGTCTTGCTGTCGAAGAGCGCCTCTTTGACCCGGGTGTTGAACTCGATGTCGCGCCTGAGGTCGAAGCGGTCAGCCACATGGTTGATGTAACGCAGGATCTCAGGTTGCGTACCGTAGCGCTCGGGCCAATGCCATTCCTGCTGCAGCTCGTCCGAGAAGGAATACGAGTATTCCATGCTCTCGACATCGCAGCGACACCCCGGGTAGCGGTTCCAGTACCAGGTGCCGCCAACCCCGGCACCAACCTCGAAGCCGCGCACTTTGAGGCCGAGTTTTCGGAGGCGATAGATTGCGTAGAGACCGCCCACTCCGGCGCCGACGACGATCGCATCAAATTTTGCGGGTTCTGAGGTGCGTGCCGGCATTTCGGATCTCCTGCCAATATCCAAGGTTATGAAGGTGCGCCGCCGCTCTTATGACGGAACGCCTCACTCGGCCGCCTCGCGAACCTTGCTTGAGGATTGTGACTTGAGCACCGGAAGCACCTCTTTGGCAAAGAGCCTCAGGCCCCGCTCCGCGACCTCGTAAGGCGTGCCGCCGAAGCGGAAGGCGACGTTGACTTCGAAATCGCCGATGATCCTCCGACGCTCTTCGAGCCCGCGCAGGATCTTGTCGGGCGCTCCCCAGCTCGCGGCCCGCATGAAGCCGGCGACGGCGCCTTCGAGGCCGCCCTTACGGGCGATCTCGACCTTCTGCTGATAGGCGTCGTAGCCCTTCACGGTCTTGAAGTGCTCGCCAAGGAATTCATAATGGTAGAAATTGCTCTCGACGAATTTGCCCTGATATTTGCGCGCTTCTTCTTCGGTTTCGGCAAGGTTGGCGCCGCAGATGCAGAATTCCGTCAGCATGACGTGGGGTGGCTCGGTGCCGTGATATTTGCGGTGCAGTTCGCGGCCCCGTTCAATGGCCGGCAGTCGCATTTCCCACGGACGGTCGGCGAACATCACGATATGGGCACCGAGCTTGGCGGCGGAGTCGATCGAGTCCTCGCTGGAGGCCACGGCGTAGATGCGGCCGTCGAACGAAAATTGCGGCCGCGGCCGGATCTCGATGCGCGGCTGCTGGTAGAACTTGCCGTCGCCCTCGATAAACCCGGTCGCCAACGCATTGACGATCATCGGAGCCGCCTCGTCGAAGCGCTCCCGCAACTCATCCATGCTTAGGCGAAAGGCGGCGAACTCCCGGCGCGCAAGGCCACGCCCGAGGCCGAGGCGAAGCCGCCCCTTGCTCAGCATATCGAGCATAGCTGCCTGTTCAGCGACACGCAGCGGGTCGTGCCAGGGCAGGATGACCGCCGCGGTGCCGAGATCCACGTTGGGGCAGAGCGCGGTCAGATAGGTCATCAGCTGCAGGTTGTCGGGCACGAACGAATAGTCATTGAAGTGGTGCTCGGCCGACCACAGGCAGTCGAAGCCGAGGTCGGCGGCGAGCCGGGCCAGCCGGATCTCCTCCTCCCACACGCGCGCGTCGGAGCAATCATCCCAGCCGTAGCTGGCGAACACCATCATCATGCCGACATCCATGGAGCGCTCCTTCGTTCGCTGTGTGTCGCTAATATCGGTCTGAGCTACCGCAGGCTGGCGAGCATGGCCGCCGTTACTGCGCTAAGCCAGCGCCAGTTCACGATACCCGTCCGCGACGACGGCTTCGCAGCGCTCGCGGAACTTGGGGTGGCCGCCGCTGTAGCGCATGATCCGGCGGACCTGCTTCCCCTCGACATTGCGGTTGATGCCGGTCATCCACGAGTCGACCTCGGTGAACAGCAAGCCCTCGCTCGACTCAATAACGTGGTCGGTCCATGCAGCGGCACCCGCCGCGGTGGCCTCGAGACGTGTCAGGTCGCGGTCGCGCGCGAAGCGGATCAGCCCGGTGACCCAATCGGCGCTGTATTCGGCGGCGCGCGGAAAGTTGCCGAGCCCGGCATGCGGGCCCATCACCATGAGCATGTTGGGGAAGCCGTCCACCAGGATTCCGAGAAAGGTCTGCGGCCCGTCCCTCCATTTCTCCCTTAGCGACGCTCCGTCGACCCCGCGGACGTCGATGCGGTCGAAGGCGCCGGTGATCGCGTCGAAACCGGTGGCGTAGATAATAATGTCGAACTCGTACTTGGTATCGCTGGTCTTGATGCCGGCCGGAGTGACGCACTCGATCGGCGTCTCGTTGATGTCGACCAGTTTCACGTTGGGCTGGTTGTAGACCTCGAAATAGCCGCTTTCGAGCGGCACGCGGCGGGTGCCGAAGCCATGATTTTTCGGGATCAGTTTCTCGGCGACAACCGGATCTTTGACCCGCTGGCGGATTTTGCGCGCGACGAAATCCGAGATCAGCGCGTTCGCCTCACGGTTCACCAGGATGTCCCGGAAATTGCCCATCCAGATGCCGAACCCGGGCTCGCCATAAAGCTTCTCCCAAAACGCCTCGCGTTCCTCGGAGGTCACCTCGAACGTGGAGCGTGGGTCGGTCGCATGGATGAAGCAGCCGTAGGTCTCCTGGCAACGAGCGAAGATGTCGGGATAATTGGCCCGGATCCGGTGCATCTCCTGAGGTGTGATCTTGGCGTTGTGCAGTGGCGCGCACCACTGAGGGGTGCGCTGAAACACGGTCAGACGGCCAACTGTCTTGGCCACCTCCGTGATGGTCTGCACGCCGGTCGCCCCGGTGCCGATCACCGCAACGCGCTTGCCGTCGAAGCTAACCGGTTCCTTGGGCCAGTAATGGGTGTGGCAGGACTGGCGTTGGAAGGTCTTCACGCCGGGAATGGTCGGCATCGTCGCTGCCGACAGCACCCCAATCGCGGTGATCAGAAAGCGAGTGCTGTAGCGCCGGCCGTCCTCCAGAACGACGGCCCATCTGCGCGTATCCTCCCGGTAATGCGCGGCGGTGACACGGCTGTTGAACTGGATGTCGCGACGCAGATCGAACTTGTCGGCGACGTAGTTCAGATAACGCTCGGTCTCGGGCTGGCCCGCGAAGTGCTCCTCCCAGTCCCATTCGTCCAGCAGTTCCGGTGAGAAGGAGTAGCCGTAGGTCCAGCTCTCGGAATCAAAGCGGGCCCCCGGGTAACGGTTCCAGTACCAAGTGCCGCCGACGTTGCTACCGGCTTCGAAGACCCGCACCGTAAGGCCGAGTTCGCGCAACCTATAGAGCTGGTACAGGCCGGAAACCCCGGCGCCGATAACGATCGCGTCGAAATCGAAACCCGTCTCTGTCAAAGTTCCGTAGGGCACCGCTGGTGATCCGTCCATGCTGTCTTCCCTCGCCTGTGTCATCGATCAATCACCCAAGCCGCAGCAATCGCACGCTCTCGGACAGCCGCGACGCCGCGGATTGCATTGCGCGGCTGAGCGGTTCGACGGCATCCCGGTGGATGTCGTGCGAATTTCCCGCGGCGGTCAGGACGAGCAGCAGCTCCCATGACGGCGACAGGACGGGCGCCGATACTTGCGTGATGCCCTGGAACATACCGCCGCGATCCACCGCGAACCCCGACTGCCTCGCCTCTTTGACGCGGGCCAGGAAATCAGGAAAGGACGGCTTCTGGTACCACTGGACCCGAGAAAACAGTGTCTCGAGGTCCTGCTCGCTGCTGTTGCCGAACGCGGCCATGATGACGCCCGATGCTCCGGCCGGGCCGGGATATTGGCGTCCGACCGTGACGTACAGATCGGTCCGGAACGCGGCACCCACCCAGTCCAGGAGCAGCAGAGAAGACGGACCCACGACCTTGGATAGATAGACCGACACGCCGTGCGCATCCGAGACCGCGTGCATCAATGGACGCGCGAGATCCATCAGGCCACTGCGCCGTAACACGCCATAAGCGAGTTCGAGAATGTGCAGGCTCACCGAATAACTGTGGGTCGCCTCGTCATAGCCGACAAAGCCCTCGGCTTGCAGGGTCCGCAGGATGTTGTATGCGGTCCCCCGATACAACCCCGCCCCGCGAGCCACCTCACTCGCGTTCAACGGCCGCTCTGAAGCGTGCAGGGTCCGCAGCACTTTGGCCGCTGCGACAACCGCGCCGACCGGTTTGCCCAGGCTGTTTTTGCCGAAATCAGCGCGAACGACGCTTTCACCGGTGACGGTGCTCGGCTCGCTTTCGCACGTCTTTGCCAAGATGTCGCTGACGCCTGGACCCGCGGCCCTCGGCCGATCCATCCTTTGCCTGATCAACTTTATTGACCCATGCTGAACAGATGATAGCAAGGCGCGCAAAGTTCAATCTAAATCGTATGTCTTCCATACAAGACATGAAGCGTTCCCGCGGTCAGTAATGGCCGCATCGCCGCGGTCGGCAAGGTGGGCAGGGGACGCCGCCGAGGTCGTCGACGCCGGCGAGCTCGCGCTGGTGCCAGGCATCATCGATCTGCACACGCATTATGACGCACAGGTCACCTGGGACCCGACCCTGTCGCCATCGCCCTCGCTCGGAGTCACGACGGCGGTGATGGGCAATTGCGGCTTCGGTGTCGTGCCGAGCCCGCCGCCGCTGCGTGACCTGATCATGCGCAACCTCGCGGTTGTCGAAGGGATGATCTCGATGCGCTGCGCGCCGGCATTGACTGGCAGTCCCATCTTTCGCCGAATACATGACGATGCTGTGCGGTCGCAGGCCCTACATGAACCTGGTTGGCAGCGGCACATGGTCCGGGCCTCTTTCTCGGGTACCCTGACGAAGAAGCTTGGGCTCACCCTCGCCTCGGCCACGGAGGAGCGTGGCCGGTCTACCGCATCGCCGTGTCGGAGCAGGCATGAGCCGCACCATCCAGGGTGCTCCGGCTTGCCGGGAGGCGCTCGCGCGCCTTCCGAGCTCGATCTCGGCGAGCTTCGTCAACAGTGGCGCGCCCTCTACAAAGCCGATGCGTCGCCTCACCTCAGCCGCGAGATGATGCTGCGCGCCGTCGCATGCCGGATGCAGGAAATCGCTCTCGGCGGCCTCCGCCCAGAACGCCAGCGCCAGCTCCGCCAATTTGCTCAGCAGCTCAAGGAGAGCAGAAAGCAGCGGATACGTCCTCGTCCCGAGCTGAAGCCCGGAACCCGGCTGGTTCGGGAATCGCTCGGTCGAACCTATGAGGTGCTGGTACTCGATGACGGCTTCGCCTGGCACGGCACGAGCTACCGTGCGCTATTGTCAACGCCGGTTGAATTCTGACCTACTTTGGACTGGTTCGCCGATTTAATTCTGACCCACCCTGTTTGCCTGCCCCGAGGCTCGGTCGAGGCAGCTAGTCCAGGTGGTGTATAAGCAGCTAGTCCAGGTAGTCTATAAGAGGGACCCGCGCGCGGAGCAGCGCGAGGCCTGCGAGGCCTATATCCGCAGCCAGCAGCACGAGCGCTGGGTGTTGGCGAGAACCCGCTACGACGATGGCGGGTTCTCCGGTGGCAATCTGGAGCGGCCGGCGCTGCAGCGATTCTCGCTGATATCCGGGCCGGCCGGATCGACATCGTCGTCGTCTACAAGGTCGACCGGCTGACTCGATCGCTCGCCGATTTTGCCCGGCTCGCAGAACTCTTCGATGCTGAGGCTGTGTCGTTCGTGTCGGTGACGCAACAATTCAATACGACAAGCTCGATGGGGCGGCTGACGCTCAATGTGCTGCTGTCCTTTGCCCAGTTCGAGCGCGAGCTCACCGGTGAACACATTCGCAGGCCGCGCTCACCGCGGCTTGCGCGTCATTGAACTCCCGGCTTTCCCGAGGCGGGACTGCATCACCGCCCGACAGAGAAAAAGGGCCAAGTGGTGCCGGCTCGCGTGCGGCACTCCCCTTCTCACGTGCCCGCGCACCCAAAGAGCGCCGCCAAACCGCGCGGCTCTCCGCCTACAGCTTTGGATTTCACTGCAGAGACAGACTCCCCGCTGGAGGAAGACGGATTCGAACTCTCGGTCCCACCTGCGGGCGCGGGTCTCTTTGCGGCAAACGGGACTGAAATAACGGGAGTTCGCGAACGATGTAGCCGGTTCGACCCGCCGGCCGCGTCGAAGTGATCACGGTTTTCGCGGCGCAGACCGCCGACTACTTCGAGGAGATGTTCAAAGCGACCGGTAGCCGCGGCGGCTTCATGTCGGCCATTGGCAGTGCGGTCCGCGCCTTCTTCCCCCGATCTGCCGCCGAGAACCCCTCGTGAGATGAGCGGCAGGCGGGGACGTTCGGTGCTCTGCCTTGCCGGTCCTGGTCCGTGCGCCTACGATCGCGGGCCTGCAGCTGTCGGGACCCCGCTGTGCGAAGCCGCTTTGTGATCGCTACGATCGTCGCCGTCCTTGTCGGCCCCGGGGCGCGGGGAACGGTAGCGGCAGCACCGGAAGCGGGTGAAGTGCTGGTTTTGTTCGGCCAGTGCTTTGTCGAGACCGGCGGACACAGAAGCCCGCTGAAGGTGGGTGATGCAGTGCATGTGGGCGATGCCGTCGAAGTGCAGGCGGAGGCCAAGCTGAAACTGCGGATGAACGACGGATCAATCATTGCCGTTGCGTCCGGCAGTCGTTTAACCATAACCGATTACCGGGTCGGCGATGGCGGGGAGAGCCGCGACGCCACCTTATCGCTCGCCAGAGGTCTGTTGCGGGCCGTGGTGAGCTCGCTCAGGGGCGCGTCGCATTTTGAGGTCGACACGGCCACCAGCGTGGCGGCCGTGCGCTCGACCGACTGGTTCATCGACGCGCAGCCGGGATCGACACAAGTCGGCGTGCTCGAAGGGCGCATAAGTCTGAAGAGTATCGCCACCGGGAAGGAGATCGTCATCCCTGCCCGCTGGGGCGCTCGCGTCGAAGCGGGCCGGGATCCGGTTCCGGCGAGGGTGTGGACGGCGGCCGAATTCGACGATTTTATCCGCCGCACGAATTTGGAATAGGGTGCGCAGCCGTGAATCTAGGGCGCAGGGTGCGCTCGGCCGGGCTGGCGCTGGTCAGCGCCGCGATCGTTGTATTGCTCTTTACGGTCTCTGCCGACCGTCCGCTTGTCCGCGGGCTCGAAACGGCATCGCTCGACCTGCGGTTCCGCTTGCGGGGCCTCCGCCCGCCAGGGCCCGAGGTGAGCTTGATCCTCGTGGACGAGCGCAGTCTTGAAAGCCTCGGCCGCTGGCCGTTTTCGCGCGCCTTGTTCGCCCGCGCGCTCGAAGTGCTCGATCACGCCGGAGCGAAAGTCGTCGCCTTCGATTTCTTGTTCACCGAGCCCGACGAGCCGGTTCCCGCCGATCTGCGGATGGCGGCGCGCACCGCTGCTGCGGCGCTCGACGGCGATCACGGCGATAGGCTGCGTGCGGCCCTGGAGCGGCTCGCCGATAGCGATCGCGACAGCCGGTTCGCCGCCGCCATGCGCACTTCCGGCCATGTCTTGCTACCGATCGGCTTTTCGTTTACCGATCTGCCCGGCGAGGCTCCCTCCTGGCTCTCCAATTCGGCCTATGCCCAGTTCGACAAGAGCCCGCTGCCTCCCGATTTCCCATTGCGTCCCAAATCGGCGGTTCTACCGATTGAGGCGCTTGGCACGGCTGCAGCTGGACTGGGCCACACGATCATCGCCTATGATCGCGACGGTGCGCCGCGCTACGATTACGCTGCGTTGCCGTTCGAGGCTGATTTCCTGCCTTCCCTGCCGATACGCGCCGCCGCCGCCTATCTCGGCGTCGCTTGGCCCCAGGTCGCGCTGGCGCTGGGGGCCGGAGTCCGCATTGGCGACCTGACCGTACCGACCGATCGGGCTATGCGGCTGTTGATCAATTACCGCGGGCCACCCCGTACGTTTCCGAGCTTCTCTTTTGCAGATCTGCTGGCCGGGCGGGTAGAAGCCGACAAGCTGTCCGGCCGCATCGTCCTGATCGGCGGATCGTTCGTCGGTAGCGGCGACAATTTTCCTCAGCCTTTTGGCAACACACTGATGCCGGGGGTCGAGCGCATCGCCAATATCATCGATACGATGATCAGTCGGGATTTCATCAGCGCGCCCTCCGGCGGCTGGAGGATCGCAATGACGGCGGCGATCTTGCTGGTGGCGGGTTTCATCGGGGTCATGGCCGAATTCCTGCCGACGCGCTTGGCGGCGTTCGCCGGGGCAGCGCCGGTAGCGGCTTGGGCCGGCATGGCGCAGCTGGCCTTTGCGCAGAATTTGTGGGTGCCCCTCATTGAACCGGTAGCCGCCTTGGCGACGGCAGCCGCGACGGTGCTGTTGTTCCGCTATTGGGTCGTCGACCGCGTCGGCCGCCGCATCCGCTCGGCGTTTTGCCATTATCTTGCCCCGAGCCTCGTCGACCGATTGGTCGACAGCGAAGCCGATTTGCATCTGGGCGGCGAACGCCGCGAGGTCACCATAATGTTTGCCGACCTCTCGGGCTTCACTGCGATGTCCACCAAGCTCCCGCCTGAGGAGCTGATGACGCTTACAAACTCCTATCACGCCCTCATGGTCGAAGCCGTCGAGGCGAACGGCGGCTATATCAACCAGTTTGTCGGCGACGCGGTGATGGCAATATTTGGTGCGCCGGTCACCAATCCCGACCATGCGGCCTGCGCGGCGCGGGCCGCATTGCGTGTGGTAGCGAGCGTAATGCAAGTGAAAACCGATGCGGACAGGCGCGGCGTCCCGGGCTACGCCGTCAAGATCGGCCTCAACTCCGGGCCCGCAGTAATTGGCAATGTCGGCGCACCAAAGCGCTACAACTACACCGCTGTCGGTGAGACAGTGAACATCGCCGCGCGGCTGGAGAGCGTACCCGAGGATTACGGCTGCCGCATCGTCATCGGGCCGAACACGGCGGCGGCGATTGGCGACCGCTTTGTGATTTGTGAGCTTGACTGGATCAAGGTAATGGGTAAGGACACGGCACTCTCAGTCTACCAGCTGATCGGCGAAAAGTCGACCGTCAATGAGGCAGAGCTCGCCTGTATCGCGCAATACGAGGCTGGGCTCGCACTCTATCGCGCTGGCGACTTTGCCGCCGCCGAAGAGCTCTGGCGGTGTCAGGGCGAGTACCCCAATCCGGGCACTTGCTCGGCCTCGCCGCCGCTCGTCATGGCCGGCCGGTGCGCAAGAATGAAGGCCGTATCGCCAGAGTTTTGGGACGGCATCTACGTCAAGACCACGAAATAGAAGCCGACTTGTCCGGGACAGCCCAAAAATCGACCAGCACCCCGCCAAATGAAGAATGTCGAGACGGAATCAGCTTGTCCCGACCGGGCTGGAGGATCGTCATAGTGGTGGCGGCTGCCGCAGCCCGCCGATACCGCGCCGGCGCGCTTGCACTGGCCGCAGCCTTGCTCGCGCCGCCGCACTTCGCATCAGCATATGTAGCCGCCGGCGACCGCACGTTCCCGGCGATGATCCTGTTGCCGCAGGTGGCACCCGCCGACGAGCTCTATATTACACCTACGACTCAGCCGACGTCAGAGGGCCGCTCGACGGACCTTGCCGTGAACTTCGCCAAGACGTTGACCGAGCGCCTCGGGGTGCGCTTCGAGGAGGACTACACTTGGCTCGGGCGCAACGGTGCATCGACCCTCACCGGCTGGCAGAACCTGCAGATGGTCACCCAATACCTCGCGGTGCTCGAACCGGCGAACGAAGCGTTGGTCACGCTCGGCGTCAATCGCCAGTGGGGGGACACCGGCACGCGACGGATCGGGGCTTCACCCAAAGGGGCGACGGCGCCGACGGTCTATTTCGCGAAAGGAATGGGCGATTTCGACCTCGGTTATCTGCGGCCGTTCGCCGTCACCGGCAGCATCGGCTACCAGTTCGCCGACGCGCCACCGCGCCCCGACAACCTGCTGACCGGCATCGCCCTCGAATATTCGATCCCGTACCTACAGTCGAAGGTCCAATCCTTTGACTTGCCCGATGTCCTGCGCGGGATGACGCCGCTGGTGGAAACGTTCGTGACCACCGCGACGCGCAACCGAGGCGGCAACAGGACGAGCGCGATCATCGGCCCAGGGTTCAACTATTCCGGAGAAGGCTGGGAGTTCATCATCGAGGCCCTCGTCCCGGCCGGCCACACCGCCGGTAATGGCCTGGGCGTCGCCGCCCAGTTCAACCTATCGCTCGACTATTTCTTCCCCGATACAATCGGCAAGCCGCTGTTTTCCGGGCGGTAATCGGCTGCCTGGCTGAACGCGTAGGCGGCCAGTTTTTACCGGGCGGCCAGTTGGCGGAAGGAGCCGGGCCGGGATCACCGCCGCGTGAGTTCCGATCTGAAATGTGACCGTGTCAGTGGGCGGATTGATCCCGGTGCTGCTGGCGCCCAAGTCCAAAGGTCGCGTCGAGGGCAAGGCGGGGTATGGCCCGCCGGGTCGCGAGCCGAAGGATTGAGCGACAATATTCCAAAGCGCCAGGACCAAGGGCAATCTGCCGGTCGCTTCCACCAGGGATAACGGCTCCGCCGCGTCCCCATCCCTGGCAAATTGGCCACGCGGCGGGGGCGCCATCGTGTTGGGAGAGCAACCTGAACCAGGGTCAGGGTAGCGGCCAGCATCTGCGGCATCTCTTTTTCGGCAGCATCCTGGCTGGCGGCGGCGCTGCGCTGCTGACGGCTCGAATGCCGGCGGATTTATCGTGCCCTACTATTTCGCCGGCGTGCGCAGCATGATGGGCGGCTGGCACAACTTCTTTTACAACGAGCAGTCGACCGCGACGCTGATGGGGTTCAAGGCCAAGAACAGTGCCGCAAGGAGGCCGGCGCCGGTCCCGAAGCGGCGGTGCACCAGCGTGTAGAGCACGACGATCGCGGCAAGCCAGAACAGCGCTGGCTTGACGGGTCTGGGCCGGCCATCCACTTTCTAGCCAGCAGTCAACGCGGTCAGTTATGTCCACATCTCCTTCGTCATGGCCGGGCTCGACCCGTGGGCCTTCAGCCCGCGGACTTGATCCGTCGGCATCCACGTATTTGGGGCAGGGATCTCGCCCGGTTCCCACGGATGCCCGGATCAATTCCGGGCATGACGGAGAGGCATCGCTGCCTTTGCGCCATCCCGAGAAGCGTCGACGCCCTGACACCCCGACCCCGCGCAAGCCTGATTGGCTGCGCGTCAGGGCGCCGGTTTCGCCGGAATACCAGGCGACGCGGCGGCTGATGCGTGATCTCGCGTTGAACACGGTTTGCGAGGAGGCGGCGTGCCCGAATATCGGCGAGTGCTGGAAACAGAAGCACGCCACGGTCATGATCCTCGGACGGGTGTGCACGCGGGCCTGCACCTTTTGCAATGTCGCTACCGGCCGACCCGATCTGCTCGATCCGCATGAGCCTGCGCGGGTCGCCGAGGCGATCGCGGCACTTGGCCTCTCGCACGTCGTTGTCACCTCGGTGGACCGCGACGATCTCGGCGATGGCGGCGCCGGGCATTTCGCGCGGACGATCTCGGCTATCCGCAACACTGCTCCCGCCACGACGATCGAGGTGCTGACCCCCGATTTCCTGCACAAGGACGGGGCGCTCGAAACGGTAATCGCCGCCAAGCCCGATGTGTTTAACCACAACCTCGAGACGGTGCCGCGCCTTTATGCGGAGGTTCGGCCGGGGGCTCGGTATTTCCACTCGCTGCGCCTGCTTGACGACGCCAAGCGGCTCGATCCTGCACTGTTTACCAAATCGGGGATCATGGTTGGGCTTGGCGAGGACAAGAGCGAGGTGCTGCAGGTCATGGATGATCTGCGGGTCGCTGAGGTCGATTTTCTGACGATCGGGCAATACCTGCAGCCGACGCCGAAGCATCATGCCATTGCGCGTTTTGTGACGCCGGACGAGTTCCGCAGCTATGCCGCGTTCGCAGCGGCCAAGGGTTTTCTCTTGGCCTCGGCCTCGCCGCTAACCCGGTCGTCCTATCATGCGGGGGAGGATTTCGCGCGGTTGCGCGCCGCGCGTGCCGTCAGGCTCGCCGCCGCTGGCTAGGCCGCACCGCGATGCCGACCCATGCGGAAGAGCGTGTGCTCCCCTACACGCCGGAGCAACTCTTCGACCTGGTCGCCGACATCGAGCGTTATCCCGAATTTCTCCCGTGGTGCGTCGGCGCCCGCATCAAAGAGCGCCGGCCCGATCTGATCGTTGCCGATCTGATCATCGGGTTTCGAATGTTCCGCGAGCGGTTTACCTCGCGAGTGTCGCTCTGCCCGCCGCGGCATATCGATGTCACTTATGCCGAGGGGCCGTTCCGCTACTTGAACAACCACTGGACTTTCACACCGGTCGCCGGGGGCTGCCGAGTCGGCTTTTTTGTCGACTTCGAATTTAAGTCACGCCTGTTGCAGCGACTGATCGAGTTGCTGTTCAGCGAGGCCGTCCGCCGTATGGTCGGAGCCTTTGAAAAGCGCGCCCGCGACCTCTACGACGCCCAGTCTCAGCGGGATGCCGACCAGCCCGCGACCCGAATCGAATTATGACTTTATCGCGTGGGGCCCGCGATTATCAGAATTTCGCCGAGTCCCTTGGGAAGCGGGCGATATCGCGGCTGGAGGTGCTGAAGTCTTCGCCAGATCGGGTTTCAATCGCACGCTCACAAGGGGGCCTTTCATCACCGAGGCCCGCTCCGATCGGAGAATGATGTGCGGCGCCGCCACAGACGCCCGCTTTCGGCAACCTGCCAAGTCCCGAGCGCGGGCAGACCGATCATGAGGTCGCGTGCGCGCTTCAAGAGCGAAATGGCAAGCGCCATCTCGGGTGTAAGTCCGAATGCAGCGCCGATAAGCACATAGGCCCCTTCCTGCACCCCAACTGCGTTGGGGATCGCAAAGGCGACCGTTCGTATGGCATAGAGCAAACTTTCTATGACCAGCACAGTCCGAAAGCCGAGCGGCGCACCGGCAAAACGAAGCGCGATCCAAACCTCGACGGCGCTGAGCATCCAGCACGCGAGGTGCAGAACAAATCCGCCCCACAACCCGGCTCTGCGTCGGTATGTCTCGGCAAGTGCCGCGTGGACCGCGGCCACCCCCGAAATCGTCCGCTCCGCCCAGCCGCGTCCCAGCATCCGCGCAAATCGATCAAAGAATGCGAAGCCGTGCCGCTGAACTATGCCAAAGGCGATTGCGAAGAGCCCGGTTACAGTAAGCCCGAACGTCACCGGTAGCGAGACCGGCATACCGGGGCGAAGATCAATCAGCAAAATCAAACCAATAGCCATATAGACCAGTTTGGCGAGAAATTCCAGGGTCAGATCGACCATGGTGGTCGCCGCGGCGACGGATCCCGGCACACCGGCGAGCGCCACGGCGCGGGCCCCCAGAACGCAGCCCCCCATTTGAGATACCGGCAGTACTTCGGACCCGGCATCGCGGATCAAGCGCCCCCATATAAATGCCCAAACTCGCGCGGTAGGCACGAGCAGTCGCCAGGCGATCCCTTCGAGCGAGATCACCACCAGATGAATCGCGCAGATCGCCAAAAAGCCGGCCCAGCCGATCGCGCGCAGCGATCTGATCACGGCGCCAGCCCCGAAATACCCAACGAGCGCCCCGATCATCGCCAGCCCTACAATGGCGGCGATGAAGGGGATGACTTTCATGAGATTACACCCGTTCAAAGCGCCTTGGGCCCGGCATTGCAGAGATCGTGCGAACCAGTGGACCCCCGCTGGTGTCCCGCATTTCTCGCGGCGGACAGAGTTCGAGCGATATGGACGCAGCTCGAATGCGCCCCGATTTTGCGACCGTCTTCATCGATAGCACCGCTGATCTGTAACATGCATATTGGTGTCACATGGACCCAGAGACGTTTCCGCTGAAGCCGACGATGGGGTGCTGTTTGGAAATCGGTCTATGGATGCGTTGCTCCGGCGGTTCTTCTCTTTGGCGAAGGTGCATACCACCGTCATCCCGTGCTCACCACTGAGCCAGCAGCCGTTCTTAAGGCGCGGGGGAAGGGTGGACAGAATTTTGGCGCGCTCTGCATTGTCGAGCTGGTAATGATCAACCAATATCGTCTCTGGTTCGCCGACGATGCCGCGGCCGAGAAAATGGTTGCGGTCCTCAGAAAATTAGAGCTTGGGGAGGAGATAGTTTTCTGAGCATCCTTTCCGGCATCGATATCCATATCGGCTGCCAATTTACGATAATCTCGTGGGTCACGGGGAGATCGCTGGAGTGCCCGGGCACACCGAGCCCCCTCACTTTTTTGACCTTCTTTGTGAGATCGATGCCGTCAAGAGAGCGCTTCATCATTTGGAGGGGTTCTCGGCCGCGTATCGGCGAATATTCGGTGTACAACGAGCCGGTCTCGATAGATATCGTCTCGACAATCTAAATCTGATGAGCGCTTGGAATGCAAGTCGGAGACGCAGCCGCCCGCGGTATCAGCCTTGTTCCATGTTTCCGCTCCTGTGCGGTGGCACCTGAGAGGCGATACGTGGCGTGATTATCACCTCAATGTATCCTATATATTGAATATTGTTCGTACGTATCAAATTCAGTTATAAATTCACCCTTGTCGATAATTGGAAAAGGATTTAATTTATGCCGAACAGCACAGGGCATCTCACCCAAATAAGTAAAAATCGTTTCTCCCGGTTACGCGCCGGAGCATTCAAATTATCTAATACCCGTATCATCAAATTAGCAGTAAACGAGTTATAGCAGAAAGCAATTTTGTCTCCGATTTCGGAAAAATCGAATTCTCCTGCATCGCAATTTATCGAAGTCACGCTCGTGTAAGTCGCACCCGCACCGACAAACTTTTGAATATTTGTCAGGGCAATATCGTGAAATGTCTTGGAAAATTCAACACCGACAACGGATTTGAAGGGGTACTGCGCGGCAATTAGCAGAACTCGACCTTTTCCCGATCCCAGATCGATAAAAGTGAAGCGTTGCCGATCGACCTTGAGCCGACGAATTATCCTGTGGAGGACCGCGACGGGCGTACCCTGGTAGCGGTTTGCGAACTTTGCGCCGGGCGCTGTCGTTTCCAAATCGGCAAGCGCGACCGGCATTTGTGTGTCGATCTGGTATTTTGAATCAAACCGCTCGTGTTGCAGTCTCAGACGCCGAGTTTGCCATTCGAGCACCGGCCTGGGCAGGTTTTTGCCGACGAGCATGAGGGCGCTTCGCAGCCCATCCTTTCGGCAACGCTTGAGAAGGTAAGCGATGCGCTGGTTGATCAACGGCATGAGTTTGACCAAAAATTCTGCAGAGCGTTGTGGAATGCGGTCTGGTCATGCTCCTTTCTGTGGGCCGCGGCCGTGGGGCCTGTGCAGCATCCGGCGCACGGACCGGGCAACGACAGCTAGTTGGTCAGGCACAAAGGGGTGCGCACGCTGAACCTGGTCTGCGATCCAATCGCTGATCGCGTAGCGGCGAAACATCGATAAGTCGAGGCGACAACGAGTGGTCGTTACAAGCTCCCCTCCGAACTTTCGTAAGAAAAGATGGGCGCCGCCGAGGCTGTATTTGGTCATCCCTTGGGCGCATCCCCATTCGATCGCTCGCCAATGCAGCAAGTCGTTGGGCCGCAAGCGAAGGCCACTTTCCAAGGAACTGTTGGCCGCGTACTCCATTACGCCACCCGGAAAAAAACGGATAACAATACCGGCTATGATTTCGTTCCTATGACGTGCCAACAAGAGCAATCTGTTTTCGGTCAATTTAAAATTTTCCTGAAATTCTTCTTTTGCTTGAATTGGCAAATTCTTGCGGAAGGACCACTCGACACAGATTTTATAGAAAGCCGAAATCTCGTCGTCACTTTTCGCGGGTGCAACCGACAGGCCGTATTTGATCGCCTTTTTTATATTGGTCCGCTTATTGGCCGAGAATTTTCGGAAGAGCGCATCCGGCCCGCGCAACAGATCAAGCATCACGACGCCCTCGTATCGTCTTTGCCGGAAGCGCGCCTCGACTAGGGCCTCGATATCGGACCACACGAACAGATCCACCAACCTCGCTGACGCCGCCTCAACGATAAGGCCCGCGACCAAATTTGCCATAGAGGTGGAACGATCGGCGTGCCGCGAGAATGCAATTTGCGGGCGGACAGACAGACCCGATTGTACGCGATCACCTTGATGGATCCCGGTCAACACACCGGTAACCTGTTCACCGGCAAGACTTAGAATTGCGAAGGGTTTGCTTCGGCGCAGAAATGGCTCCGAAAAATATTCGGGAGCGGTGTAATGCGTCGGAAAATCCGACTGGACCAAACAGGCGCGCCACCTGTCTTCTAATATACCACCCGGCTGATGGTGTAGGATATGATACACAGAAGTGGTCTGATGCAGCATACCCTCATCACTCCATTGCACACTAGCTAAACCCGGGCAGAGCGGCGGCCGGATGCGCGGACTTCGGAGGATGCCTTGCCCAATAACATAGCGGATTTTTGTGGTTATGCGCAAGATGCTCCTGTATCCCGCCGCGAAGACGGTGGAAATATCAGACGCGGGCAAGCCATGTCTGAGCACGGTCTTGATTGGTCAAGTTTCCGCAAGATGCAATCAAACGGCGCAAGATCCACCACAATATCGCGCATTCTCAGGAAACTTCAAGGCTTGCTTGACAGCCCCCGTTGAACATGGGATATGAGTTTGAGTGTCGCCGGTATTTATGCCGAGTGATACAGTACCTTGTGTCGAGCGTTGCGAGCAGCCTTTTGCGCGCAGAGGTCTCCCGACGATTATCATACCGTAGCATAAAAAAAACCGATATCCTGGCCAAAATCGAATAAGATCGAGTGCGAAATGAACGAGTTGACTCTTTTCATTCGCCGGATCTCTCGCCACGGCATGCGCGGCACCATGAAATTAATCCCGGTGAACATCCGGTGGGCTTGCGGCCAGCTGAAACCGTCCAATATCGCGGAACGCCGTCGCGAGCGCGCGTTGGACCGAGAGCTTGGCATTGAAACCGCGGGCGATCTGACGAGCGGTCAACTCGAAGCCGAATGGAGTGATTCGAAGTCATTCACCGGATACCAAGCGGTGCCCCGAGAAATATTCGACGAAATGATTGCTTCTCTCCCGATAGACCTCGCATCTTTCTGTTTTATCGATATCGGGTCAGGAAAAGGTCGGGCGCTGGTCCTTGCGGCAGGGCATGGGTTTCGCTTGGTCATTGGGGTCGAATTGTCGCCAAACCTTCATCAGATTGCCGAGAGAAATTTTGCACGGATTGGCGGCTCACTGGGTGCAAGCATTCGCAGTTTGAATTTGGATGCCCGGGATTTCGTATTCCCCGGGACCCCTAGCGTCGTTTACCTGTTTAATCCATTCGAGGATGAAGCGATCACGCGCCAGGTTGTTGGAAATATCGAGCGTGCGCATCGTGCCTCGGGCAGCCCGGCGTTTCTGCTATACCATTGGCCTGTGCACGAGGCTGTTCTTAGGGAGCAGGGAACCTGGCAGGAATTCAGCAAAGGCCATTACCGCAGGGATTGGGGCTTCCAGTGGAAGGCGTTCGCGTTCACGCCTGCGCGATGCGGTCTGTAATGCAGCGCCCGGTAGATCCGGTCTGGGTGATGCGCAGCGAAACTTTGGAAATTGGGTTCGGGCCGTTCAAGCTCGGCGCTTTCACGTTTCGGGGGCTCTCGCTCCTTTCCAATCCGTTTGTCATCGACCCAAAGCTCGAAGTTCCATTTAATCGTGCGGTAGGAATGGGCTGCGAGGGCGTGGTCAAGTACGCGACGCCGATCGGCGGCCGATTTGCGGCGATCCGCATCGACCGTGCGGCGCTCCGCTATGCCACGCGCTATGGCGTGAGGTATGTGGTCGATTTTAACGGT
>CAVTQA010000002.1:0-11310 GCA_963736715.1 uncultured Alphaproteobacteria bacterium
ACGCGGGTTTCTTTGTTTTTGTCGTTACCAATCAATCGGGTATCGCAAAGGGCCTATACACGGAAGGCGATCTCTTGTCGCTTCATGCGCAGCTGGCGATCGAGCTGGCAGAAGTCGGAGCGCATTTCGACGACATCCGCTACTGTCCTTTTCACCCCCAAGCAGCGGTAGCACAATACCGCCGTCTCAGCGACTGGCGGAAGCCCGCTCCCGGAATGATACTCGATCTTCTCCAATGCTGGCCAGTCGATCGGGCCGCGAGTTTCCTCATCGGAGACAAGGAATCGGATTGCGCTGCCGCTACGGCGGCGGGGATTTCGGGCCATTTGTTTGGTGGCGGTAACCTCGCGCATTTCGTATCCGAACTCCTGACGTCGAGCGCAAATCTCAGGCATTAACCTTCTGCCGCCTGGAACGTCATTGGACGCCGGCTCTCTTCGAGGTCAGCTGCGCGGCGGATCAGTGATGTGGTGGAGTGGCCTCTCATGAGCGGCAGCAGGAGAACGCGGCCGCCTGCGGCGCGAACAGTCTCGGCGCCGACGACCTGTTCCATCGTATAGTCAGCCCCCTTCACAAGCAGGTCAGGCCTGAGGGCAGCAATCGTCTCGGCCGGCGTATCTTCATCGAACACCAGGACCAGATCGACGGCACTGAGGGCGCCCAGAACATAAGCCCTCGAGCCTTCGTCCTGCAGCGGACGGGTCGGTCCCTTGAGGCGCCTGACCGAAGCATCACTGTTGATCGCCACGATGAGCCTGTCGCATTCGGCGGCCGCGTTTTTCAGTAATGACACGTGGCCCGGGTGCAGCAAGTCGAAGCATCCGTTGGTAAACCCGACCCTGAGCCCGCGCTTGCGCCATTCCTCGCGCCGCCGCACCGCTTCATCGAGGGCCAGAATGGCGCCTTTATTTGGGTCAGATTGGTGAGATTCTGTCTCGAGAGCCTCGTCAAGCTCCCTCGCGGAAACGACAGCCGTGCCTATTTTACTGACGACGATGCCGGCCGCGGCATTTGCCAACCGCATCAACTCGCCCACCGGCAGCTTCCCGGCCGTGCCCAGGGCGGCGAGGGCCAGCACCGTATCGCCGGCACCGGATACGTCGAACACGTCCTGGGCCGCCGTTTTCAAGTGCAGCGGCTTCTTGTCGAGCTCAAAATAAGACATCCCGTGTTCCGAACGCGTCAGCAGAATGGCCGAGTTTGTTTCGACAATCGCTGCAAGCGCGGCCGTTTCAGCCTGCTGGTCAGTCTCGCACGGCATGTGGGTCGCATCGGTCAATTCGCGCCTGTTTGGCTTGATGAGCGTAGCGTCACGATAGATCGAGAAATCGCGGCGCTTCGGGTCGATGACCGAGGCTTTGCCGAACTCTGCCGCCATAGCGATGACCGTGCGGATGACGCGGTCATTGCACAGGCCTTTGGCGTAGTCGGAAAGAACCACGACGTCCGCCCAATGCAAGCTGTCCTTGATAGCCGAGGTGACCGCCTCTTCGACGTCGGCGGCAATATCTGCTTTGGATTCCGCGTCGATCCGCACCATCTGGTGGCCGCCGCTCATGACGCGGATCTTGCAGGTCGTCGGGCGATCAATAGCGGTGACGAGGTGTTCCGTGTTCAGCTTCGGATAGGCCTTGAGCAGGTCGACCAGCACTGATCCAGCCTCGTCTCGGCCGATCACTCCGATCACGACGACCTCGGCCCCGAGCGCGGCCAGGTTGGCACAAACGTTAGCCGCCCCACCCAAAACAGCTCGCTCTGTTTCCCGCAGGAGCACCGGCACCGGCGCTTCCGGAGACAATCGCTCAACCGAGCCCGACAGATATTTGTCGAGCATTACGTCCCCGACCACCACAATGCGACAGCCGGTGAAGTCGAAATGGTTCATGGTCCCCGCCGTGGATAAGACAGGCTTCTCGACACTCTCGATCACAAAGCCATGCCGCCTTCCTCTACCGCGCCCGCGGGGTCGGGATCAATCAGGCGGTACCGGCAATCGAAAAGGCGGGACCTTTCGACACACGAATACGATGCGTCGGCAGACCCGAGAAGTGCCGTATTTCGTGCTAAGCAGGCGCGTCGGGCAAACCGGAGGGATCGATCTTGCAGAGCTCCATGAAGACCGGGATTGGGCAGCCGGTGCGGCGGCGAGAGGATTTTCGGCTGCTGACCGGAAAGGGCCGCTACAGCGACGATTTCGGCTTTCCGGAGCAGACGTTTGCGGTGATGGTGCGGTCACCTTATGCGCATGCCCGCATTCGCTCGATCCACACTCGGGCGGCGGAAGCGGCGCCCGGGGTTCTCGCGGTGCTGACCGGGCGGGACATGCTCGAAGACGGCCTGCAAGCGATCCCGCATTCGGTGGGCACCCGCCATCCGGCCGACATCACGCTCGAAAACAAGGACGGCTCTCGGCCGTTCATTCCGCCGCACTTCCCAATGACAATGGAAGAGGCGCGTCACTGCGGAGAGATCGTCGCAATGGTCGTAGCGACGACCCTCGCCGCGGCTAAAGACGGTGCCGAACTGATCGCGGTCGATTACGAAGCCCTGCCGGCGGTGACCCATTCTGTGACGGCAGTCCGACCGGACGCACCGCTCGCGCGGGGCGACGCCAGCTCCAACATCTCTATCGACGCCGAGGTCGGCGATCCGGACGCCACCAATGCGGGTTTCGCGAGAGCGGCGCACATCGTCAGGTTCGAGACCTGGGTGCAGCGCATCGCTGGGGTCCCGATGGAGCCGCGCGCCGCCACCGGCATCTTTGACCCGGAGACCGGGCGCTACACACTCTATGCCGGCATCGGCGGCGCCGTCAGGCCAAAGCAGGAGCTCGCGAAAATCCTCGACGTCGCTGAGGACAAGGTGCGCGTTGTCATGCACGAGGTCGGCGGCAATTTCGGGACGCGCGGCTCGTTCAATCCGGAATTCGCGCTGGTGACCTGGGCGGCGCGCAAGGTCGGCCGTCCGGTCAAGTGGACCTGCGAGCGAAGCGAGGCCTTCCTCTGCGACTACCAGGCGCGCGACCTGGCAGTCGAGGCCGAGCTGGCGCTCGACCGTGAGGGCCATTTCATTGCGATGCGCGGCTCCAACATCGCCAATGTCGGCGCCTACCCGATCTCCTACGGGCCGCTCGCCAAAGGCGTCGAGATCATGTCGAGCATCTATAATGTGCCGGCAGTGCATTTTCGCGCCCGCGCCGCGATCACCAATACCTTGCCGACCCGCCCCTATCGCAGCTCGGGGCGCCCCGAAGTCATATTCGTCATGGAACGGCTGATCGACCTCGCCGCACGGCAATGCGGGTTCGACCGGCTGGAACTGCGCCGGCGCAATCTGGTGCCGGAATTGGCGATGCCGTACCGCAACCCGTTCGGCATGGTCTATGACAGCGGCGCTTACCACCGGGTCATGGAGCGGGTCGTCGCGCTCGGCGACTGGGCGGGGTTCCCGGCTCGGCGCGCGGAAGCCCGAGCGCGCGGCAAATATCGTGGCATCGGCGTCAGCAATTACGTCGACACCGCGACCGGAACGCCGCGCGAGCGCGCCGAGATCACGGTATTGCCGGACGGCGTGGTGGAAGTCGTCGTCGGCACCGTATCGAACGGCCAGGGTCACGAGACCAGCTTTGCGCAGCTGATCGGCGAATGGCTCGGCGTGCCGATCGACAGCGTGCGGCTGGTAACCGGCGACACGGATCGCGTATCGGTCGGCGGCGGCTCGCATTCCGGCCGCGCATTGCGTCTTGCGAGCATTGTCATGCTGAACGCCTCGCGCGACATCATCGCCAAGGGACTGCAGATCGCGAGCCATGTATTGGAAGCGGCTCCCGCCGATCTCGAATTCGCCGATGGCCGCTTCCGGGTCAAGGGGACCGACCGCTCGCTTGCCATCTTCCAGGTCGCGGCAGAGGCGCAGCGGCGCAACGATCTGCCGGACGAGCTGCGCGGCCCGCTCGCCGCCGAAAGCGACGAGACCGTCAACCTCGCCAGTTTTCCCTATGGCTGCCATGTCTGCGAGGTCGAAGTCGACCCCGATACCGGGATCGTCGAAATCGTGCGCTACACCGCGGTCGACGATGTCGGCCGCGCGGTCAATCCGCTGATCGTGCACGGCCAGATCCATGGCGGCATCACCCACGGCCTCGGCCAGGCACTGAGCGAGTACTGCGTTTACGATAGCGAGACCGGCCAGCTGTTGTCCGGCTCGCTATTGGATTACGCGTTGCCGCGCGCCGACCGATTGCCGTTCTTTGCGACCGAGCTCAGCGAAGTCCCGACCCCGACTCACCCGCTCGGCATTCGCCCCGCCGGCGAAGGCGGCACGACCCCGGCGCTCGGCGTCGTGATCAATGCGATTGTCGATGCGCTCGCCGAATTCGGCGTGACCCACATCGAGATGCCGGCAACTCCCGAACGCGTCTGGCGTGCGATACACCAGCGCGACTGATCTGGATTGGTCAAAATGGCTTTGTCACGGTAGCCGGTGACGGGCCTCAGCAGATCGCGCCCAGAGCCGTCGCGAGCAGTGCGCCGAGGGCGGCCGGCCTGTCCAAACCGGGCTCCTCGGCCCGCGGCAGCCACAGTTCGACCACGGTTCCTTCCCCGAGCTTGCTTTGGATCTGTACCGCCCCTCCCGACTGAGCGGCAAATCCCTGGACCATCGGCAAGCCGAGGCCGGAACCCGCTCCGAGCCCTTTTGTCGTAAAGAATGGCTCGAATGCTCTTGCGAGCGTTTCCTCGTCCATGCCGGTCCCGGTATCGCCGATCGACACGACCAGGTATTCGCCCTGCGAGAGTCCCGGCGGAGAGCCGTCGCCGGCTCGGCGCCTCCCCAGAGCGATTTGCAGCGAGCCGCCTTCGGGCATCGCGTCCCGAGCGTTGATCGCCAAATTGAGGATCGCGAGTTCGAGCTGATTGGCGTCGATCCGCGCCGGAGGCAGGCCGGGCTCGCTGGAAACTGACAGCCGAACCCCTTCGCCCAATGTGCGGCGCAGCAGCTCCTCAATGCCGGCGAGGAGTTGGCTCAGATCGACGGGCTTCGGATCGAGCCGCTGCCTCCGCGCGAAAGCCAACAAGCGCTGTACCAGCGCGCCTCCGCGCTCGGCGGCCTGAAACGCGCCCTCGAGCAGTGGTCGGGTACTGGAATTCCGACCCATCCGCCCTATCGCCAGGGTCAGATTGCCGATCACAATCGTCAGCAGATTATTAAAATCGTGAGCAATCCCGCCGGTCAATCGGCCGATCGCCTCGAGCTTTTGTGCTTGATGCAAGGCAGCCTCGGTCGCCTGCCGTTCGGCGATTTCATCCTGCAGACGCCGGTTGGCCCGGCTCAATTCCAGCCGCAACCGGATGTTCTCGACAAAAAACAGGTTGGAATGCCTTGCCCCGGCCGAGAGCGCAGTCGTGAAAACCAGGACCATTGCCCCCAACGCGCCCCCTGTCAGGGTGCCCTGGCAAAAAAACAGCATCGCGAACGGCAAGGTCGCCGACAACAGGAACGCGAGAGCGGTCGGGAAATGAGAGGCGCTCATCACCACCGCGCCGGCGCACATCCCGCCGATTACGACCGTCAGGAACATTTGACCTGGTACCGGCAACACCGCAAACAGGAGCGCTCCGCCCACGCCCCAGCACAAGCCCGCAGCCAGAGCCCCACCGGCTGCCAGCGCCGCCCAGCTCCCATCGGCTATCGCGGGGATGTCCGCCCGACGATACCGCAACCACAGCACCGCGCGCGCGGCCGTCACCAGCAAGATGGCGCAAAACCACACCACGGGCCATGCCAGGTCGGCCAACCGCTCCAACACGATCGCAGTTATCGCCGCGTTGATCGCATTGACGGCGACCGCGATCGGCATTTGACGGAATAGGGTGCTTAACTGCTCCGCCCGGACGTCTCGCAGCAGGTCATCGGCAGGCGCGCCTCTCGATCGGAAAACCAACGCGTCCCCCGGGTCACATAGGGCAAGCGGGATGCGGCCGGTGCGATGCCGGCGATGCCGGCTCCAGCGATGCCCGGTTCCCCCCGAAAGTACACTCCGCTATCGGATCAGGCGAGCTTGTCGTGCCGCGCACCAGGCCTGCGCTGACGCTTTTTTGACGATTGCCGTTGCGTGTCGCTTTTACCCGGCGAGCCGGGTGAAGCCGTCGGCGCTCCAGTCCTCGCTGCCAACGCCGTGATGCACGAAGAAGAGCCCTGCCGGGTCGTATTTCTTCTTGATGGACAGCAGTCGACGGTAATTTGGTCCCCAATAGGAGGTCTGCCAGTCGGGCTCGAAGAAATCGCTTTCCGCAAAATAAGAGCCCGCCCCAGGCGCCACGCTCTTCAG
This sequence comes from uncultured Alphaproteobacteria bacterium, assembly GCA_963736715.1. Lineage (GTDB taxonomy): Bacteria > Pseudomonadota > Alphaproteobacteria > ATCC43930 > CGMCC-115725 > AP-15. The sequence continues at coordinate 6,329 of CAVTQA010000002.1, forward strand.
TTCGCTCATCGCCTTGCCGATCGCGCGAGCATGTCGGCGATCCACCTCGAGGTCTGGCTGATGACCGGGGAGCACCGGAAAAGCCGGCGGATCTTCGCCGGCGATGATCGCGAGCGCGAAGGCGCCGAGCACGTCCGGGTTCATCGCGGTATCTCGGGTGGCGGATATTGCTTCTTCCGATCCTCCGGCCAGCCCTTTTTGGAAATGGAGTTCGACCGGCCAACGCCTGGCGGCAGCGAACAAGGCGTCCGCGAGCGCGCTTCGCCGGTCCGATTGCAGCAGCGAAGCGGGCAGCCAGAGGGATTGGAAGCTGGAGATAAAGTGGCCCACCTCGGCCAGATTCCCCGACCAAAAGATATTGTCGGCAGGCGCTCCGGGCCGGTCGTCCGACAGCACGGCGCTGGGAAAGTGCGTTTTGAGAAAAACCGGATCCCAGAGATTGCGGGCCGGAGCTGCAATTATCCGGGGCGTGAGCTGATAGGTAAAATCCTGCGGTGATCCGTTGACCCAATGGAAAAACGGCTGCCAGACCGTCTGGGCCCGTTGCTGGTCGAGTCCCTGGAAGGCCATCCGGATCTCGAGCCGATTGCCCAGCCGCAGCGTGACGATCTCCCCCCAGTGTGGATTGGAGAGATTGTCGGCATAGAAGTCGATGAACTGACCGATCAGCCGGCGAAAGGCGGCATCGGAAAAGGCGTGGATCGTCGCGGAAACCGCGCCGAAGAACGGCGGCAGGTCATGCGTCTTGAGGGTGAGCCGGGTGACGACGCCGAGGCTGCCGCCACCGCCGCCTTTGAGGCCCCAGAACAGGTCCGGATTAGTGCAGGCATTGGCGATGCGGGCCTCGCCGTCGCCAGTGACGATTTCGGCCTCCAAAAGCCCCGAGGCGGCCGTGCCGAAATTTTTTGAGAAGCTGCCAAAGCCGCCCGCCTGAACCAGCCCGGCCACCCCGACTGTGCCGCAGCCGCCGCCCTGGACATAGCGGCCGCCCTTGGTCGTCACCTCGTTGTAGGTGTGCATCCAGATGGCGCCGGATCCGACCGTGACGGCGGGTTGCGGCGGTTGCCGTGCCGCGCACCCTTGCGGGGTGAAATCATCGTGCAGGGTTGTGGCGTTCATGCGCCGCGTCCAAATCAGTAAGGAATCCGGCGCGTTCGACCTGCCGAGATAGCTGTGGCCCCCGCCTTTGACGACCAGCCGCAGATTATTGTCGCGGGCGAAATTGACTGCAGCGACGACGTCACCCGTCGTCTCAGCCGCCACCGCATAGACGCTCGGCTGAGATTCCCAGGCGTCTACCCAGCCCGCGGTCTGCGTCAGAGCGAGGTTATCGCCGATGTAATAGGGATTCTTGAGTTCCTTGAAGAGATCGCCGCATGCCGCGCCATCGGGGGCTTCGCGACAGGCGCTCAGCGGGGAATGCACCTTTATGAGCCGGCCACCGACAGCCTCGTTCAGTTTTCCCCAGTTCGCCTCGCTCGGCCACGCCGGGTCGGATGGGCGCACGCGGCGATCCGGCGCATTCTCGGCCAGCGTGATCCGCAAGGGTCTTGGCAATACCGGCAGGAAGGCGAGCGCGGCAGCGTGCCTGAGGAAGCTTCTCCGCTTCATCTCGAGTGTTTTAATAGAGCAGCGGGATCAGTGCGGCTGTCTGCCGGCGGTATTGGGAATATTCGGGGAAATTCTCGCTCATGCGCTTCTCCTCGACCTGGATTTTCCGGAGAAATCCGATCAGGGCACAGATGGCGGCAAAGATCCCTCGCCATTCGCCGATCGCCGCCGCAGTGCCAATCAAAGCGAGCAGCAGGCCGGAATAGATCGGGTGACGCACGACCCGGTAGGGACCCGCGCGCACGAGCGCGTGATCCTCTTTCACTGTGACGATGCCACTCCAGTTGCGCCCGAGGTGAGCGCGCGCCCATATGGCAAACCCAAGGCCTGCCGCGACCATAATCGCCCCTAACACCGGAAGCAGATTGCCTGCCGGCACAAACCGTACCGACAGCATCGGCGGCAGCCATCGAGGCTTCGTCAGCAGCACGACGGCTGCGAGCAGCAGGATCACGTGGGACGCCCGCGAGCCGATGGATTCTCGCCAACGTGCCGGCTTCGTGCCGAACGAGGCGGCCACCCAGAACGCGGCCCAGACACACCACATGGCCGGAATGAGAAAGCGGAGAGAAGCAGCCAAAGTCAGCCTCGAGCATTGAGAAAAGCGTTCTCATCAGCTCCAATCAGGGTCGGCAGACGAGTGGAACCTGGAATACCTCCGCGAACGCGCGCCTCAGCGCCGTGTCGATCTCCCCCATGCTCGCGGCGATGCCGAGCTCGGCGAGCGAGGTCACGCCGTGCTCGGAAATCCCGCAAGGAACGATGCCGCGGTAATGCTCGAGCTCGGGGTCAACATTGAGCGCAAAACCGTGATAGGTAATCCACTGACGCACGCGGACGCCGATCGCGGCGATCTTTTCCTCGTTCCCCGATGGCCGTACGACCCATATGCCGACGCGGCCGTCGCGCCGTTCGCCGCGCACCGCGAAGCGCGCGAGTGTCCGGATGATCCATTCCTCGAGCTGGTGCACATAGCAGCGCACGTCCTGCCCGCGCCGGCGCAGATCCAGCATCACATAGGCGATCCGCTGGCCGGGCCCGTGATAGGTGTAGCGGCCGCCACGTCCGGCGCGATGCACCGGCAGGCGTCGCGGCTCGAGCAGCTCCTCGTCGCGTGCACTGGTCCCGGCGGTGTAGAGCGGCGGATGCTCGAGCAGCCAGACGAGCTCGGCAGCCGACCCGGCACGGATCGCTGCGACGCGCCCCTCCATTTCCTCGACCGCGGCGGCATAATCGACCGGCGTTTCGCTAACCCGCCACTCGATCCCGCCCGGCGGCATCACCATCTCAGGGTCCATACGGTTCAGGGTCCATACGGCTCAGGGTCCATGCGGCTTGATATAATGGGCCGGATTTGCTAATCACGCCGGCCCTGTCGTGCGGTCGTGGCGGAATTGGTAGACGCGCAGCGTTGAGGTCGCTGTGGGGGAAACTCCGTGGAAGTTCGAGTCTTCTCGACCGCACCAGCCGCAGCCGCTAACCGCTGACCTATGCAGAACACGCGGCTTTCGTCCCTCGACTTTGATCTCGGCCCGGAAATCGACATGCTGCGCTCCTCGGTCCGCGGCTTTGCCGAGGACCGGGTCGCACCGCTCGCCGCCGAGATCGACCGGACCGACCGGTTCCCGATAGAGCTGTGGCCCGAGATGGGCGCGCTCGGGCTGCACGGCATCACGGTCGAGGAAGAATATGGCGGGGCCGGAATGGGTTACCTCGCGCATTGCGTGGCGATGGAGGAGGTCAGCCGCGGCTCCGCCTCGGTCGGCCTCTCCTACGGGGCGCATTCGAACCTATGCGTCAACCAGATCCGCCGCAACGGAACCGAAGCGCAAAAGCGAAAGTATCTGCCGAAGCTGATCTCGGGCGAACACCTCGGGGCCCTGGCGATGAGCGAGCCCGGCGCCGGCTCGGATGTCGTCTCGATGCGGCTGCGCGCCGACAAGAAAAACGGCCAGTATGTCCTGAACGGCAGCAAGCTGTGGATCACCAACGGCCATTACGCCGACACCCTGGTAGTCTACGCCAAGACGCGCCCTGACGCCGGGCCGCGCGGCATCACCGCTTTTCTGATCGAAAAGGGGTTCAAAGGGTTCCGGCCGGCGCAGAAGCTCGACAAATTGGGGATGCGCGGGTCGCCCACTTCGGAGCTGGTCTTCGAGGATTGCGAAGTGCCGGCCGAGAACGTGCTCGGCACAGTCGACGAGGGCGTGCAGGTGCTGATGAGCGGTCTCGATTACGAACGCGCCGTCTTGGCCGCGGGTCCGCTCGGCATCATGCAGGCCTGCCTCGATGTCGTGATCCCCTATATCCACGACCGCAGGCAGTTCGGCCAGGCGATCGGCGAATTTCAGCTGATCCAGGGCAAGATCGCCGATATGTATACGACGATGAATGCCTGTAAATCCTATGTCTACGCAGTGGCCAAAGCCTGCGACCGGGGGCGGACGACGCGCAAGGATGCGGCGGGCGCCATCCTCTACGCCGCCGAGAAAGCGACGGCGCTGGCGCTCGATGCGGTGCAGATCCTCGGCGGCAACGGCTACATCAACGATTATCCGACCGGCAGGCTGCTGCGCGACGCCAAGCTCTACGAAATCGGCGCCGGCACCTCTGAGATCCGCCGCATGCTGATCGGCCGCGAAATCTTCGCCGAGACCGCATGAGACTATCCGCTCTAGAGCGAGATTGCTGCCGCTGGTTTTGTTGACCCGATCCGGCAATACTCAGCCTTTGCTTGTAAGACGGTAGGGGCATGGTCGCGAAGGTGCGGACGGTTGCGTTTCACGGGGTCGAGGTCATCGAGGTCGAGACCCAGGTGACGATCGCCTCTGGGCTTCCGGCCTTTACCGTCGTCGGATTGCCGGACAAGGCGGTAGTCGCGCGAACGGGTCCGCGCAGCGCTCGCCTCGCTGGGCTTGGGGTTGCAGCCGAGACGGATCACCGTCAACCTTCCACCGGCCGACGTGCCCAAGGAGGGCAGCCATTTCGACCTGCCGATCGCTCTCGCTCTGATCGCGGCGATGGAGGCGCTCCCGGCGGACGAACTCGGCGGCTATACGGCGCTCGGGGAGGTGGCGCTCGACGGCTCGCTGACGAGCGTTGCCGGCGTGCTGCTCGCGGCATTGGCGGCGGCGAGCCGGGGGAGTGGCGTCATCTGTCCCGCGGAATGCGGCGGCGAGGCGGCCTGGGCGGGCGAGGTGGAGGTGATCGCGGCGCCGAGCCTCCTGGCGATCGTCAATCATTTTTTTAAGGAGACCCGGCTGTTGCCGCCGCCCGAGCCGCGGCTCGCGCCGTCGCGCTCGGCCGGCCTCGACCTCGCCGATGTGAAGGGCCAGGCGAGCGCCAAACGAGCGCTCGAAATCGCCGCCGCG
>CAVTQA010000003.1:0-121494 GCA_963736715.1 uncultured Alphaproteobacteria bacterium
GGCGCCGCCTTCGCCCATGCCCTTCATGCCGTATTCGGTGTGCGGGGTGGGGGTGTGGAGGTGGCCGATTTTGATTGCCGGCATTTCGGCGGCGCCGGGGAGCAGGTAGTCGGCCAGGGTGCCGGCGAGCGGCTGGCCTGTCTCGTCGTAGGGGATCTCTTCATAAAGGGCCGTACCGATGCCTTGCACGACGCCGCCACGGATCTGGCCTTCGACGAGCATCGGGTTGACCATCGTGCCGCAATCCTCGGCAACCGCGTAGTCGAGCAATTCGATGAAGCCGGTCTCGGGGTCGACCGCGACGACGGCGCCGTGCGTCGCATATGAGTAGACGCCGGTACTGATTGCCGGCTCGTAGGTTGCGGTCGCGTCGAGCAATGGATCGACCCCTTGCGGCAATCCGTCCATGCGCAGATGAGCCACTTTGGCGATCTCGGCGCTCGTGACCGAGCCCTGCGGCCCCGACACCGGCGCAGCGCGTCTCGGCGACATCGCATTGCAGCAGATGGGCGCCGATCCGGCAGAGCTTGTCGCGCAACATTCGGCTGGCGCGCGCCGCCGCGCCCCCGACTTCACCATGCTGCGCGAGGCGAAAATGACAAACCCGAAAGCCGTGCTCTCGGTGTCGCCGTGGCGCACCGAAATCCACGCCGGGTCGATCGTTAAGGCGCATCGGTCGGACCGTGATCGAGGCGCGGCGTCGAGAAATGGACCCCGAGGAGGCAGTCGGCTTTGAGGACCTGTTCGCGCACGATCTCCCACACGTCGACCAACTCTGCCATAGTGCGGGGCCTCCCCGCGCCATTGGGCGACTGCGTGCTACTCGGATTGACGCAGCAGAGAGGCAACGCCACAGGCGGTCGCGGGAACCGCACTATCTCGCTGTCTGCGCGGCGACACGGAACGAACGAGTACATTCCGTTTATCCGAGCTTCATATGTCGCCCCTCGATACAGCATAAATTGCTTGCTGGCATCTCCACTCGTTCGGAGCGACTCGATTGTACAGACGCGAAAGGCGTCATCGGTCTCCGGCGGTTCCGCGGGCGAGAACCGGATGGAATCCGCAACAACAAAAACAGTGTCGATTGCGAAGGAGCCGTCGCGGCGCGAGCCCGATCCGAACAAGATGATCGAGCCCGGTGCCAGCCTCATCAGAGCGGATTGGCGAAGCTGTTTGCAGTTGCTGTAGCGAAAACAATCCCCGAACACCCAGGGATCGGTGTTCTGCCGAGGGTCCGAATCTGTCGGATATTCCCAGACTGGCGTATGGAGGAACCGTGGAAGCGACCCTTTTCGTGACCATCTTTCTTTGATGTAAGAGGGTGCTTCCCACTCCCCCCAGAACGCCAGGGGAGCGTCGCAGAGGGACCCATCTTTGGCAACATAGCGGCCATCGCTCAGTAAGAATTTCCGGCGATGGTCGCACCTGTTCCACGGTTGACGGTATAAATTACGCGGGTTGTGCTCTGTTCCGGGATGGGGGAACTGTACGAAGACCGGGCTGGCCGACCAGCGCATTATCTCATAGCTCCTCGGGGCCGGTAGCAGCCGGCTTGAGGTAGCAGTACCAGCCCGGGGTTGGTTTGCGATCTGCCCGAAATACGAGCTTATTCCAGTGGCCATTCAGCTTGTTCGGCCTTACCAACCATGGCAAGTCGGCGCCGCGCGCCTGCGCTTCAGTTACATATTCCCCAATCGCTGCCCGCGTAGTGTCTGAGTTCATTACGGCCCGCTGTTGCCGGTCTAGGGCGACATAGACCCACGGCGTCTGGCCGCGCTTCGCGTTACCTATGGTCAGTGCATCGGAGGTCTCAAGCCAGGTTTTCAAAAGGAGCAGTAGCTGAGCTTTGTTCGCCAAAACGGTGCCCCTCACCACGTATCCGCGAGCATCCAGAGCGTGCCCAGGCCGAGCCGTTAATTGGCTTTCACCCACGTGAGCTTCGGAGAGTTCCGTGGTACCGGCAAGCCACCGCGCCAGCCGATCTCTGAAATCCCGACTAACGCCACGACTGCTCTGCAAGTTGGTCGACCAACCGACGAACCGCACACCTTCGCCGTCACCCCAATAAAGAGAGCATGATAGGCGCGCACTGACATCAAGTGTCTCGTGCGCCTGCAGCTTGGCCAAACCGATACGGGTGACGTGATCGAGGACTTCACGACCGTTGAGGAGAACGAGCCGTACGTTCCCAAATTGCAGGTGGTTCCGAAGATGCAGAACGCTATCTTTGATCAAGCTGTGTCTTATTGCTGGCGGCAGCTCGCTCCATGCAGGTGCGGTCGCCCATTGCACAAGGTCGAGATGGCAGGCCGTGGCATCGTAATAGCTGACCCCAAGACCATGTCGCAGCACCTGATCGAGCGGATCGAACCAGCGTCGATACGGATTTCTGAGAAAGTAAGCGGCGCACTCCGTTACGACGATTTGAATCTGATCCGTGGTGAGCGCTGCTGTACTCTCCGCACCGAGCGATTCGAGTGTTGAGAGGCGGCGCTTCGGTCCTGCGAGGAGGCCACCGTCTTTGCTACGGAATTCGTGGAAGCTCGGGTTGATGCCTAACGTTGCGATCTCGGCTCGGCGTGGGTCCCCGAAAGCGATGACCGGGGTCGTGCCTGGGATCGCTGCCTTCGCCGGTAAGGGACGGCGCACCATCCGAACCAAATACTCGGGGATGTTTTCGGCCATACCCACCAACTGGGGCAGTGATGATGACCCGCAGATCGCCGCCACTACGGTCTCCGAATAGGCTTTTTCTCATTGCCGCGTTTTGGGGCGGGCCGGCACCAGCAGTGTGCGGAGCGAGCAATGTCGCGCGGGAGGGTTAAGAATTCGTTACCGCCTCGCCCGCCCTTCGGATCGCCGCCATCACGCGGCGTGGCGTGATTGGGGTTTCGTTCACTTCGGCGCCGATGCCGCTGAGGGCGTCGCGGACGGCGTTGGCGATGGCGGCGGGCGGGGCGACGGCGCCGCCTTCGCCCATCCCCTTCATGCCGTATTCGGTGTGCGGGGTCGGGGTGTGCAGGTGGCCGATCTTGATTGCCGGCATTTCGGCGGCGCCGGGCAAAAGGTAATCGGCCAATGTGCCGGCGAGCGGCTGGCCGGTCTCGTCGTAGGGGATTTCCTCGAACAGCGCGGTGCCGATGCCCTGCACGACGCCGCCGCGGATCTGGCCTTCGACGAGCATCGGGTTGACCATCGTGCCGCAATCCTCGGCGACGGCGTAATCGAGCAATTCGATGAAGCCGGTCTCGGGGTCGACCGCGACGACGGCGCCGTGGGTCGCGTAGGAGTAAACCCCGGTGCTGATCGCCGGCTCGTAGGTGGCGGTTGCGTCGAGCAGCGGGTCGACGCCCGGCGGCAATCCGTCCATGCGCAAATGCGCAACCTTGGCGATCTCGGCGATCGTGACCGAGCCCTGCGGCCCCGCTACAACGCCCCCGGCGCAGCGCACCTCGGCGACGTCGCATTGCAACAGATGCGCGCCGATGCGGCAGAGCTTGTCACGCAGCATCCGGCTGGCTCGCGCCACCGCGCCGCCCGACATGACCATGCTGCGCGACGCGAAGGTGCCGAACCCGAAGGCGGTGCTCTCCGTATCGCCGTGCCGCACCGAAATGCGCGCCGGGTCGATGCCGAGCTCCTCGGCGGCGACCTGCGACAGCGCCGTCTCGAGGCCTTGGCCGTGCGACTGGATGCCGACCATCAGCACGACGCTGCCGTCCGTCAGGATGCGCGCGGTGCAGCTCTCGAAACCGGGAATGATCGAGGCGCCGCGGGCGGCGAATTCGGCGGCGCCGTGGGCGGTCTGCTCTGCAAAAGTGGCAAAGCCGATACCGATCAGCCGGCCCCCGGCTTCCGCCGGGGCAGGCTCCGGCTCACTGCGCTGTTGGCGTGCGCGGGTCGCCGGCATGTCCAGCAGCTCGGCGCACAGCCGCACGCTCTGCGCATAGTCGCCGCTGTCGAGGCGCATGCCGCCGACTGTCGTAAATGGCATCTGCTCGGGGCGCACCAGGTTGAGGAGCCGTACCTCGTTGGGTTCATGGCCGATTGCCCGGGCGACCTCGTCGACCAGCCGCTCGATCACAAAGCACGCCCCCGGGCGGCCGACGCCGCGATAGGGGCCGAGCGGCGTTTTGTTGGTCGCCACCGTATAATGCTTCGCGCGATAGTTCGGGATCGTGTACGGCCCCGGTAGCGCTCGCGCCACCATGCCGGCTTCATGGTACGGCCCCTGCGGCCACAGCCCGTAGGCGCCGGCATCCACAATGATCTCCGCATCGACGCCGAGGATGCGGCCCTGCCGGTCGGCATAGGCGGTGACTTTGTAATGATGGTCGCGGGTATGTGCCGTGGTTAAGAGATGCTCGCCGCGATCCTCGATCCAGCGGACCGGGTGATCGAGCTCTAAGGCCAATGCCGCCAGGATAATCTCTTCCGGGTAGAGCCGGGCCTTGGGGCCGAAACCGCCGCCGACATCGGGCGCGACGACGCGGATGCGGCGCTCCTCGACGCCAAGGATCTCGGCCAATGCGACGCGCACCGTATGCGGCGTCTGGGTCGAGGCGTAGACCACGACTTCGTCGAGGCGATAGTCGCGGTAGGCCAGCACGCCGCGGCATTCGAGCGGCGCGCCCGATTGCCGCTGCATGCGAAATTCTCGGGTCACCGTCACATCGGCAGCGCGCGCGGCGGCGTCGATGTCGCCCCCCTCCAGGATGTGCTCGATATACAGATTGTCGCCCCAGCTCTCATGCACCGGATGGCGGCTGCCTCGCATGTCGCGAGGCGCGTCGACCACCGGCTCCAGGACCTCGAAGTCGATCGAGACAGCATTGGCGAGGTCTTCCGCCTCGCCGCGCGACGCGGCAATGCAGGCGGCGATGGCTTCGCCGACATAACGCACCTTGTCAGTGGCGAGGGGCGGCCAGGGCGGCGACTTGGCGCCCGTCGAGTGCGAGGTGACCCGGATCGGCTTGACACGAGGCAGATCCGACGCGGTAAAGACGCGGCGGCGCGCCTCGGGCGGGATCGAAATCGATTTGATCCGCGCGTGCGCATGTGGACTGCGGACAAACGCGACCTCCATCGTGCCCGGCAATCTTATGTCCGGGACGAACTGCCCGCGCCCGTGCAGATGACGGTCGTCCTCCCGCCGCAACAGCGAGGCGCCGACGCCAAACCGGTCATCAGGCATTGGGCATCTCCCTCTCCAACTCCTTCGCCGCTTCCGCAATGGCAGTAACAATGTTTGTATAGCCGGTGCAGCGGCAGATGTTGCCGGCGAGGCCCTCTCGAATCTCACGCTCCGAGCCCGCGCGTTGCCGCAGGATCAAGTCGCGCGCGGTGATCAGCATTGCCGGCGTGCAGTAGCCGCATTGCAATGCGTGATGCTGGTGGAAATTGCGCCGCAGCGCGTCGATGACCGGGTCTCCCGCGAAGCCTTCGATGGTCCTGATCTCGCGTTCGTCACACGCGACGGCAAGCATCAGGCACGACCGCGCGGGCTCGCCGTCAATGAGGACTGTGCAGGCACCGCAAACGCCATGCTCGCAGCCGAGATGAGTGCCGGTCAGATTGCGCCCCTCACGCAGAAAATCGGCGAGCGATAATCGCGGCGCGACGTCATCCGCCACTGCGGCGCTATTGATCTGCAAACGGATCGCAGTCACTGCAGCACCTGTCGCACTGCGCGCATTGCGGCGACTATGTGGAGATTGCGCTGGAACTCGTCGAAGTGGCGATCCGCTGCGCGGTTGAGATCGGCCGCAACGACATTGCGCAAATCGTCGTCGCGCCCCCTACTAGAGACGAACCGCGAAGTCTCGTTGAGCACCAGCGGGGCGCCATCAGCCGCGCCGAGAACGACGCGGCAATGACCGCGCGTTCGATCGGCAATCGCGACTGCGAGGGCGCTGGCGAACTCACCCGATTTGCGGCACAGCTTTAGATAACCCCAGCGGGCATTCGCCGACAGCTTGGGAATGTGCACGCTTTCGATGATCTCGTCGGCGGCAAGCACCGTCTCGAAGACCCCGGTCGTAAACTCGCTGCATTTGACCGACCGCCGCCCGCCCGAGCCGCAAACCATGATTTCGGCATCCAGGGACGTCAGAACGGCGGGCCACTCGGCCGCCGGGTCCGACAGCGCGAGGCTGCCGCCGATCGTGCCGCGATTGCGGATCGCGCGATAGGCAAGGCCCGCCGCGACCCGCGGCATCAGCCCGCGCGACGGGTCGGCGACGCGGCCGTCCTCGATTGCGGCATGCGTCACGCAAGCGCCGATGGTAACCGCATCGGCATCATCCGAAACCGAAGACAGATCCGCCAATCGGCTGATATCGATCAGCAAGCCGGGCGAGGCGACCCGTAGGTTCATCATCGCCACCAGCGACTGGCCGCCCGCTATCACCCGCGCCTCGCCCCGGTGTTTCGCGAGCAGATCGACCGCCTCGGCCAGGCTGCGCGGCCTGACGTAATCGACAGCGGGCGCTTTCATAATTGAGCCCTCCGCTCGCCCCTCACCCTCCCGCTTCGCGGGCCCCTCCCTCTCCCCGCCGCAGCGGGGCGAGGGGCATACCCGATGCGTTCTCTCTCGCCCCGCCTGCGGGGAGAGGGCCGGGGTGAGGGGCAATCCAACACTGAGGGCGCCCGCTGTCAATGCGCTGCGATGACGGCCTTGCGGTCGCCGGGACGCGCGATCATTCTCGCGGGGAGATATCGAAGAGGAGCCGATTATGGCAACGCTGACGCAGACGCGCGAATCCGGGTTCAAGACCAACCCCGACTACAAGATCCTGTTCGAGCCTTCGCCGCGGCGGGTGCGCGTCAAATTCAACGGCGAGGTCATCGCCGACAGCACGAACGCCCACCTGCTCTTCGAGACGCGGCATCTGCCGGTCTATTACTTCCCGCGCTCGGATGTCCGGATGGATTGGATGGCCCCGACCGACCATCACACCTTTTGCCCGTTCAAGGGAACGGCGTCGTATTGGACGATCGCGATCGGCGACAAGGTGGCCGAGAACGCGGTGTGGGGCTATCCGGAGCCCTTTGAGGAGGTGGCGGCAATCAAGGACTTCGTCGCGCTCTACTGGAACCGCGTCGACGCCTGGTACGAGGAGGACGAAGAGATTTTCGTCCACCCGCGCGATCCCTATAAGCGGGTCGACGTGCTGGATTCATCGCGCTCGGTGCAAGTCGTCGTAGGCGGCCAAGTCGTTGCCGAGACCCGTCGCGCCCGGTTCTTGTTCGAGACCCGGCTGCCGACCCGCTATTACATCCCGCCCGAGGATGTACGCATGGATCTTCTCGTGCCGAGCGAGACGGCCACCCGCTGCCCTTACAAGGGCAAGGCCAGCTATTACTCGGTCAAGGTCGGTGACAAGGTGTTCAGCGATCTCGTCTGGAGCTACCCCGACCCGATCCCTGAATGCCCGAAGATCAAAGGCTATCTTTGCTTCTTCAACGAGCAGGTGGACGAGATCCGGGTAGACGGCGTCCCGGTGGCACGGCCGGTGACGCCATGGTCGAAGGACTGGAAGGAGAAGGCGGCGACGGTGCCGGACAGCCGCGGACCCGTCGCCCGGCCCTAAACTAGCGTTGAAAGGCGCGGATGAAAGTATCGACGCCGGCGCTCACCGCCTCACCGATACCCGACCGATCGGCTTCGGTTTCGAGGCGGAGGAGATGGCGCAGGTGGTTCTCTCCGCGCATCAGCCCGACGAATTGCTCGGCCGCCATGCGCGGCTGGGATATTTCGAGTGACCCCGCGGCGGCCGCTCGGCGCATGAAGGCCTCGATCTGGCGCAGGGTGCGCTCCGGTCCGGCGCGCCAGAATACCTCGCCGAGCGCCGGAAATCGGGTGACTTCGGCGACAATGATCCGGTGAACCGCGATCGCGTCCGGGGAAAGGACGAGATCGAGAAATCGCCGGCCGAGGGTTGTCAACGAGGCGCGGACATCGGTGGGGTCGAGCTCGCGCGCCGAAAAAGTCTCGAAATGGTGCTCGCACACGCGCCCCACCATCGCGCCGAAGAGTTCTTCCTTGCCGGCGAAATGCGCGTAGACAGTCGCCTTGGAGACGCCGGCCTCGCGCGCGATCGTGTCCATGCTCACTGCGCCAAATCCGCCGGCGAGAAAGGTTCGCGTCGCCGCGGCGAGGATGCTTTCGACCTTGCCGCCGCTTCGAACCTCGGTGCGTTCGATTTGTTCCACCGCTCCTCGCGGGTGAGCGTGCACTTGACAACCTGTAGCGGAACTTTCATCTTCGAGCAAGAGATATACTGAACGGTTTAGTTTAGGCGAGGATGCGCAAGAAGATCGTGGCAGGGCTCGCCGTGCTGGTGCTCGCCCTCGCGGGCATCGGCGGCTGGTATTGGTGGGATGTGCTGCGATTCCGGCAGTCAACCGATGACGCCTACGTGCAAAGCGACGTCACGTTGATCAGCCCGAAAATCGAGGGCTACATCAAGAAGGTGAAGGTCGTCGACAACCAGGAGGTGGCAGAGGGCGCAATCCTCTTCGTCATCGACGACCGCGACTTCAAGGCCAAGGCCGCACAGGCCGAAGCAGCGGCTGCGACCACGGAAGCGACGATCGCGACCTATGAGAGCCGGCTCAAATTGCAGCAAGCGATGATCGACCAGGCCGCAGCAGTGGTCCAATCGGCCGAGGCCGATCTTTCCCGCGCACAGCAGGATTACAAGCGGTACAGCACGCTGATGACGAGCGACTTTGCCAGCCGGCAGCGCTTCGAACAGGCCGAAGCCGACGCTCGCAAGGCCGAGGCGGCGCTGGCCAAGAGCCGCGCCGCATACGCCGCCGAGCAGAACCAGCTCGCTGTGCTGCAGTCGCAGCGGCGCGAGGAAGAGGCCAGGCTCCAGCAGGCGCGAGCCAATCTTTGGCTGGCGAAGAACGATCTCGACAATACGGTGATCCGCGCGCCGATTTCGGGAGTGGCCGGCAACCGCGCCGGTCAGGTCGGCCAGTACGTCAAACCCGGGACCCAGCTGCTGTCCTTGGTGCCATTGCCGCACGTCTACGTCACCGCGAATTTCAAGGAGACGCAGCTGACGCGGATGCGGCCGGGGCAACTCGCCGAGGTGTCGGTCGACGCCTACCCGGATCAGGTGTTGGAGGGCCGGATCGAGAGTTTCGCTCCGGCCAGCGGCGCCCAGTTCAGTCTGCTGCCGCCGGACAACGCGACCGGCAATTTCACCAAGATCGTGCAGCGTGTTCCGGTGCGGATTGCGCTCCCGGCGAGCGGACGGCTGGCCGGGCTATTGCGCCCCGGCCTTTCCGTGACGGTGACGATCGATACGAGGGGCGCCGACAATGACGACGGGATCGTCGGCGCAGCCCAAGCAAAATCCCCATGAGCGCATTGCGCGATGATCCTTCGCCCCGCATTGCCCCCACCCTTCCCTCCCCCGTAAGCGGGGGAGGGTTAGGGAGGGGGCGGGGCGGCCGGGGTGCTAGGGCAAGCACGCAGGATCTCGCTACATCCCCCAGCTTGCGCGACTGGCTTGGCATCCTCGCGATGGTCGTCGGCCTCTTCATGGCGATCATGGACGTCCAGATCGTGACCAGCTCGCTGACGCAGATCCAGGGCGGGCTGGCGGCAAGCACCGACGAGATCAGCTGGGTCCAAACCGCCTACCTGATTGCCGACGTCGTGATGGTGCCGCTGTCCGGCACTCTGTCGCGGCTGTTGTCGACCCGCGTGCTGTTCGTGGTCGCGGCGCTCGGCTTCACCGGGGCGAGCGCGCTGTGCGCCACCGCAACCAGCCTCGGCCAGATGATCGTCTATCGCGCGCTGCAGGGGTTCAGCGGCGGCGCGATGATGCCGTTGGTGTTTCCCGTCGTCTATACGAAATTCCGAATGCCGCAGCTGGCGCAGATCATGGTGCTGATCGGGCTGATCCTGAACCTCTCGTCGACGTTGGGCCCGACGATCGGCGGTTATTTGACCGATACCTTTTCCTGGCATTGGCTGTTCCTCGTAAATATCGTGCCCGGCATCGCCGTCGCCGGCGCCGTATGGGTCTTGATCGACATCGACAAGCCCGAGGTGTCGCTGTTGCGTCATTTCGATCTGACCGGTCTGGTGCTGATGGCGCTGTTTCTCGGCTGCCTCCAATACGCGCTTCAGGAAGGCCCGCGCTGGGATTGGCTTTCGGACGGCACGATCCTCGCCGCCGTGATCGTGTCGAGCATCGCCGCCGTCCTGTTCTTCTGGCGCGTGCTGACCTACCATCAGCCGATCGTCGATCTGCGCGCCTTTACCAATCGCAACTTCGCGCTCGGCTCGTTCTACACTTTCGTGGTCGGCACCGGCCTTTACGGGACGACCTATCTGATACCCCTCTTTCTCGCGCAGGTTCGGGGCTTCAACAGCCTGCAGATCGGCGAGACCGTCGTCGTCACCGGGCTCGCGCAGATGTTGATGTCGCCAATCTCCAGCCAGCTGACGCGCCGAATGGACCTGCGGCTCATGCTGAGCCATCGGCATCGGCCTTTTTGCCGTGGCGATGTACCTGACGGCCGGGCTCACCAATCAGGCGGGCTATGCCGAGCTGTTCGTGCCGCAGGTGTTGCGCGGCATTGCGCTGATGATGTGCTATCTGCCGGCAAATATGATCGCGCTCGGCAGCGTGCCGCCGGACAAGCTGAAGAACTCCGCCGGGCTCTACAATCTGACGCGCGATCTCGGCGGCGCCATTGCATTGGCGACGATCGGCACGGTGATGAACCAACGGCTGCATTTCCACTGGAACCGCCTGATCGAAGACATCAACCCGGCGCGCCCGGCGGTGCAGCATTTCCTCGACATGCAGGCGGGCCGCCTCGATGCGCTGGTCCCGGGTGACACCGGCCGCGCGGCAGTCAAGCTGCTCGCCAATCTGGTGCAGCGCGAGGCGCTGGTGATGACCTACAACGACGCCATCATGCTTGTCGGCGGCCTGTTCGTCGCCGGCCTCCTTCTGATGCCATTGGTCGGCCGCCCGCGCGTCGCCGGCGCCGCCGACCGCCATTGACCGCGAGGCTCATAGGCTGGGTCCGAGGAGTGCCAACAGCCAACAAGTACCGAATCCCCTAAACGCCGCAGCCAACCCGCCACGATTGTTGCTCAGGTCCAGCTTCCGATGACGGCTCATGCCCCATTCCGGTAATTCGCGCCTGGACCGAGGATCGGCGCGTGTGGGATCAATGTGGATTGTCGGCGCGGCGGGCTGAGATTGCCCGGCGAAGTTGTCCAGTTGTCCATGATCATTGTGCAACTCCGCCGGTTTCCGGGCGGTAAAACTAGAAAAATACACAATTCGGTGGGTCCGTCTCGCAGGGTAGTACTGCAACGCCGCCACCGACCAGGCTGCGCACCAAGCTTTCCACGCCGTTCATAAGGCTGTCCCCGAAGATTTATTCTTGCCTCGAACTAGCGGATCCCCGCATCAAAAGTGATCACGGTCTTGGTTACTTGCCCGACGTCGACGGTGACCGGGACAGGCTCGGCATGCCCAGGAGGACGGACGGACATCAAACGCAGCGTATAACGCCCCGGCGGCAAGTCGAAATTGAACAGCCCCCGTGCGTCGGAGGAGACTTGCGCCACGACAGAGCCGCCCGCATCAGTGACTGTGACTTGGCCGGGGATGCCGCGCCAGTTGGGCGTGTCCGCGCGCTCGACCCCAGACGCGGGATAGAGCACAATCTGTCCTTCGATGCGGCCTGTCGAGACCGGGTGAATGTTTGGCGAGAGGGCGTTGCTGGGGGACGAAGGACTGGCGGCAAACTCGCAATCAGGTCTCATCCGGCTAACTGAACTACCATCGGCGCAGAGCTTTTCTTCTTCCGTGCAGGCGAAAGGATATGCAAAAGCCGGCGTGAAGGAGAGAAGCGCTATCATCAGAAAAGATATGAGTACGCAGTGCCTACCTGCAAGAAAACAAGGGGCCGATAAACCTAGGCGCACGTCGACTTTTCGACTTGTGTGTGTCAGGACTTCACGTTCTTGGCTCAAACTGAGTCGTGGAGAATTGCTGGTCAACATTTGTGTTCGTGTCGAGCAAACCAGCCCCGCCATGTACAGTACAAATCGTGCCCCGGTTCCAAGAAAGTTAAAAGGGGATGCGCGTCGCGCATCCCCTCCCGCACGGGCCGAAGGCATCAGTGCGTCTGCGTGATGAAGGTTCCCCAGTTGGCCGCCGGGCCTCGCGTAAACTGCGCTGGGTCCGGGATCATTTCATTGGCGGTGTAGGAGAAGCCGGTCACCGCATCGACCGTCGCCGCGCCATAGTCTCCCCACCGGCCTTTTGCGCCTGGAAGATTCTTCGGACAGCCGCTAAAGCCGTCATCCGATGTAAAGCCCGGTCCGGCGATGACGATGGCGCTGTTGGTTGCGGTCCCGGTGAAATTGACGATGGCGGCGCTCGGGAACGTCGCGACGTTGTCGGTTATGGTCATGCCCAGGATTCCCGCGCCGGTGTGATTTAACCCAAACGCCGGGTAGGAAATGCTGTTGCCGCCGGGCGGTATGACGTAGCCCTGATTAACGATTTTTGCCGACAGCGAAGTGGCGCCGAGTGTCGGCTGCACTTCGAACCAGGCGATCACATCGCGGTTGAGTCCGTTGCCGTCGTTGGAGCCGAAGGGAAGGGCGCCGTAAAGATTGCCGCCGTTGGCCTTCTGAATTGTGGCCTGGAACGCGCTATACCCGCCGTCGAGAGACGGCGCCGAGGTGGTGCCGACCGATTTGCAATAGGGCCCAATGACGTTGGGCTGGGTCGAAGGCACTGTACCGCTGCCATAAGCTTGCGCGGCGACGGTCGTGCGGAGCAGGTTCATACTTTGGGGGGTGTTGTTGATGTTGTTTGTGTTGTCGATCGCGAGTATGGCCAGGTTGGGCGAACCGGGCGCCGACATCAGGAATTCGGAGCCGTTGTTGGCAGTCGAGAAGGGTTCGCCCGGAGCCGGGACGCTTGGCTGGACCACGAAGTCCATTGGATCGTCCAGCCTGGCATAGTTGAAATTAGCGCCCATCTCGATAAGGTATTTCGGCAGGGGATAGATCGCCACCTCGACGAACGCGTTGCTGACATTGCTGAACAGATCAGCCGTTATGTAAAAACCGTTCGCGTCATAACCCATTTTCGGATAGTCGGGTAAGCAATCCCAGCCCCCGCAACCCGCCAAATCGTCGCTGAAGGCTCGCAGTTTGTAGAGAAAATATTTACCAAGTGGGTCGCTGGTTTGGCTGACGGCTAGCTCAAACCCGTCAAAACTGTCGCTAAACATTAACTCATCGAAGATCCACCGCTGCGAGACGGGGTCGAAGAACACTTGCGTGTCGGACAGGTTGAAGCCGGCGGGGACGCCAAAGAACGCCGAGTTGGCCATCGGCCCGGTCAACGGGGCGCCTGTGGTTGCGTTGAAGAAGCGGATGACGTTGTTGTTGATTTCGGCGAGGACATTGTTGTTGACTGCCAATCCCTGGTCGGGCGGCTCGCTATCGCCCCCATTGGCCGCCACATTGTCGCCTTCGTGGATGCCGACGAAGCCTATGAGGCTCTGGAAGAGCGACCCGGCGCTCTGGCTGACGACAGCCGCGTTCGGCTCGGGCGTCAGCGGCAATGCCTCGATGGTCTCGCGGCTCGGTGCCGAGGTCAGGCTGCCGTCTGGCAGGCGGTGCACCGGCTGCTCGATCGGCCCGGCATTCTGGTTTCCTCGCAGCGCTTCGAGGTTGGCCTGACTGGCCGCCAGCTCTCTAACCGAAACCACTCCTTGAAGGGTGGCCGCGGCTTCGGAGCGAACCGGAGTTGCAATAACAGACTGGGCATTGGCCGTGGTGTAAGCGCTGCCCAAAAGGCTTGCCGCAAGCAACCCCTGGATCGCGATGCGGCCGGCCTTTATTTGGTAAGCGTTATCATTGTCGTAGATGACGTTGCGTAGTGACACCATCTTAACCTCCTGTTCAGGTAGAACAACCAGATCACAAAGTGCAGAAGTCGGTTCTGCTCCTGCGACTGCTTGCGGCGCAGCGGCCGGCGGTCGGCGACCAAGTTGACCGCGCCGACAACGCTACGCGGCCCGGATGCGGAGGTCTTCTCGAAAAATCTTTGGTTTTCTTTGAAAATATCTATTAAAAACGTCGCCCGTAATTCGCCTCTGCGACTCCGCCTGCGATGGCGGAGTTCGGCCGTTTCCGGATCTTGGTTAACGACCGGCCGATAAGTCTCGGCCGACGCGTCTTCGACGTGCTGATGGCGCTGATCGAGGCGTCCGGGCGGTGCTCAGCAAGGACGAGCTCTTGAGCCGCGTCCGGCAAGGCCGGATCGTCGATCAGAAGCGCAGTCGGGCACAAGATTGCCGCCTGCGCAAAGGGCTTTTGCCCGACCGCGACCTGATCCCGATGGTTGCCGATGGGGTTGCCAGTTAGCATGGGCGGGCAGATCCCCGGCGAGGCGCCTGCGGACGAGCGTTTCCTCGGTCACGAAACTGAGACACATCCGTGCACGGCGGCACTGACGGACCTGCGAAAGTCGATGATTTCCTCCGGTAACATGGTTTACAGTCGCTGGTCATGGTTCGCCCGTCTGACCCGCCGGCGATCATCGAATTTGGCAACTTCAGCATCTTGCCGCATCGCCGCCAATTGCTCGCCGAAGGCCGGCCGATAAGGCTCGGCGGACGCGCCTTCGACCTGCTGTTGGCGCTGCTCGAGGCGCCAGGGGCTGTGGTCGGCAAGGACGAGCTGTTGAGCCGGATCTGGCCGGGCCGGATCGTCGAGGAAAACCGGCTGCAGAACGAGGTCTGGGCGCTACGCAAGGCCTTCGGGGCGGACCGCGAGCTCATCCGGACGGTCTCCGGGCGAGGCTACCAATTCGTGGGCGAGATCAGCGAGCTCGGGGCAGGCGTCAGCGCGCGACAGGTTCCTGCGTCTTTGGCCGTTCCCGCCCCGCCCCGCCCTGCAACCAACCTCTCCGAGAGCATATCCGAACTGATCGGCCGAGAGGCCGCGCTCTCCGAGGTGACGGACCTCGTGACGACCCATCGGCTGGTTACGCTGACCGGTGAGGGAGGGATCGGCAAGACGCGCCTCGGCCTCCAAGTCGCGAAGCAGCTGCTGCCGGAATTTGCCGACGGGGTGTGGGTCATCGAGCTCGCGCCGCTGGCCGATCCCGCTCTCGTCCTGGTCGCCGTTGCCACCGCACTCGGGCTAGAGCTTACCGGAGGTCTGATCTCTCCCGAGCGTGTCGCGAACATGCTCGGCGCGAAACGGCTACTCCTCGTGCTCGACAATTGCGAGCACTTGGTCGCGGCGGCGACCGAAATCGTGGAGACGCTGTTGCGTTGTAACTCGACAATACGGGTTCTGGCCACCAGCCGCGAGCCGTTGTGGGCGGAGGGCGAATGCCTCTACCGGGTGCCGCCCCTCGCAGTGCCGGCGCGGGGAATCGAGGATGTCGAGGAGGTGCTGCGCCACAGTTCGGTCCGGCTGTTCGTCGCGCGCGCCCGCGCGACGGATCCGCACTTCCGCCCGGATGGGCCTAGCGCGGCCGCCGCGGCGGCAATTTGCCGGCGTCTCGACGGTATCCCTCTGGCGATCGAGCTGGCAGCGGCCCGCAGCGTTGCGCTGGGGATAGCGGAGATCGCGGCCTGGCTCGATGATCGGTTTCACCTGCTCACCAGCGGCCACCGGAGGGCGCTGCCGCGCCACCAGACGTTGCGGGCAACCCTCGACTGGAGCTACGAGCTGCTCCCCGAGCCCGAGCGCATCGCCTTGCGCCGATTGGCGATCTTCGCGGGCGGGTTTACTCTGGCGGCGGCGCGCGCCGTGGTAACGGACACCAATACCGCCGCCCCTGATGTCGTCCACCATCTTGCGAATTTGGTCGCAAAATCACTTGTCGTGGCGGATATCGGTGGGAGTTTGACGCGCTATCGGCTCCTCGAGACGACCCGCGCCTACGCGTTCGAAAAGCTTGCCCAAAATGGCGAGTTGGACGCGGTCGCGCGTCGCCACGCCGAATTTTACCGAGACCTTTTCGAGCGAGCCGAAACGGAATGGGAAACGCGGCTAACCGCCGAATGGCTGGCCGATTACGGGTGGCATCTCGACAATTTGCGCGCGGCGCTCGACTGGGCCTTTTTACCGGTCGGCGATCTGTCGGTCGGCGTGGCTTTGACGACCGCGGCGGTGCCGCTTTGGATGCATTTGTCACTGGTGGAAGAGTGCGGCGGTCGTGTCGAGCGGGCGCTCGCCGCTATGGAGGCGGGAACGAGCCCGGACGCACGCCGTGAGATGAAGCTCCATGCGGCGCTCGCAGGTTCGTTGATATACACCAAAGCTGAAGCTGCGGAGATCGGTGCGGCCTGGACAAAGACTCTCGAGCTTGCAGAGAGCCTTGATGATGCCGAGTACCAGTTGCGCGCGCTCCGAGGCCTGCAATTCTTTCACGTGGCTAGCAATCGATATCGGGTCGCTTTGGGATTAGCGGAAAAGTTTCATTCTTTGGCTGCGAACCGGTCCGACCCGAACGATCGCCTGATCGGGGAGCGGATGATCGCCGTCTCACAGCATTACTTCGGCGATCAACGGAGTGCGAGGCGCCATATCGAGCGCGCGCTCGCAGAGGGCCTCGCCCCCAACCGTCGGTCGCATATCATTCGTTTTCAGGTCGACCAAGGAATAGCGGCTCGCGTCTTCCTTGGGCGGATTTTGTGGCTGCAGGGATTTCCAGAGCAGGCGATGCGCACTGCCGAAAGCAGCATTGAGGACGCTCGGGCGGCCAATCACGCGATCTCACTGTGTTACGCCCTAGCCTACGCGGCATGCCCGATCGCGTTTTGGGTCGGCGATCTGGCCGCAGCGGAACATTACGCGGAAATGCTGCTCGACCATTCGACACGGCATGCGCTGGTGCTCTGGCACGCCTTGGGCCTTAGCCACCGGGCAGTGCTCGTCATCAAGCGGGGCGATGCCATCGCCGGCCTAGGGCTACTACGTGCCGGCCTTGACGAATTCGGGCAAGAGCGCTTCGCCGCGCGGTCCCTCGTATTTCTGACTGAGACAGCCGAAGCCTTGGGCCGCGCCGGGGAGATCGCCGATGGGCTCGCCGTTGTCGAGGAGGCGATCGCCGCGTGCGAGCAGACCGAAGGCCGCTTCGTTTTTGCCGAGTTGCTGCGCGTCAAGGGCGAGCTTTTTCTGTTGCAGGGCGCGCCCGGAGCCGCGGCGGCGGCCGAAGATCATTTCCGGCAAGCGCTCGACTGGGCACACCGGCAGGGCGCCTTTTCCTGGAAATTGCGCGCCGCCATGAGCCTTGCCCGGCTGCTGCGCGATCAGGGCCGTCCCGCTGACGCCTTGGCGCTCCTTCAGCCGGTCTATGACCGGTTCACCGAAGGGTTCGACACGGTCGACCTCAAGGCGGCAAAAGACCTTTTC
The DNA here is from genome assembly GCA_963736715.1 of uncultured Alphaproteobacteria bacterium. GTDB lineage: Bacteria > Pseudomonadota > Alphaproteobacteria > ATCC43930 > CGMCC-115725 > AP-15. The sequence goes on from CAVTQA010000003.1 coordinate 17,444, forward strand.
GGCGCCCTCCAATAGTGGGTGTCGTGGCGTCCGCTTCTTCGGCGCAAAAGCGACATCCGACGTGGGATGGCGGATCGTCGCTTCGTCACCCCAGAACACTCAAATCTGCCGGAAAGGTAGAATTGCAGATTCGGGTCGAAACCTTAGAGCGCCAACGCTGACTCTGAAAGCGAGATGTGGTCACCCTCGCTCGCGCCATGCGCTTATCCCCGCTACAGGCTTCTGGCGTTTCCCGAGCTTGTACACATGGGGTGCGGCGAGGTGCGGCGAGACGATGACGAAACCCGGATTGGTCGCGTTATTATTAGATTGACAAATTGAGTAACTAACAATAAAATTGGAGCGTGACAAGTTGGGCTTGGAAGCGCTGGCTGTTGATTGGCTGCAAAAACAGCGATGGGCGTGCGAGGTCAACCGCTGGGTTCGGATTTTTGCGAGTGCGACTCGAGGCTAGCGGCCATGCAGCCAATCCTCGATCAGGCGGCGGGCGATCGAGTCGAGGCGCGGCATGCGGAAACTGTCGTCGTCGGGGTGCGACGACAGCCAGTCGCGGGTGAACCAGCGGGCGTCTTCGAGTTCGCCGTAATCGATCGTGATCTCGGTCGTCCGCGCCTCGGCGTGAAAGCCGAGCATGATGTTGCCGGGAAAGGGCCAGGGCTGCGAGGAGTGGTAATGGACGGCGCCGACTTCGACGCCGGTCTCTTCACGCACTTCGCGCGCGACGGCGTCTTCGAGGCTCTCGCCCGGCTCGACAAAGCCGGCCAGGGTCGAGTACATCCCGGGCAACGGGAAGTTCTTGTTGCGGCCGAGGAGCGCGCGCTCGCCGTCGGTGACCAGCATGATGACGGCCGGATCGGTGCGCGGGAAATGCATCGCATTGCAGGCGGGATCGGTGCAGCGGCGCATGTGCCCCGCTTCCTCGCTGCGCGTCGGACTGCCGCAGAGGCCGCAATAGCGATGCCGCGAGTGCCAGAACACCATGGCGCGGGCGAGCGCCAGGAGCGCCCCTTCGCGCCGCTCGATCCGCGGCCCGACCTGGCGCAGATCGGCGAACCGCACCGTCGCGGCCTCGACACCCGATGCGGCCAGCGCCGGGGAACGCAGCATGTCGAGCGGCGCCTCGACCGGCGACAGGTCGAGCGCGAAATGCGCCCGCTCCTCGATGACGCCGAGAAACACCACCTCGCCGCTGGCGAGCCGCTCCTGGCTCACTCCGAAAATGTCGGAAATGCTGGCCGATTGGAGCACCGCCGCGCGCGGCTCGCCGCCTTCGAGCTCGACCACGAGGTTCTGGTTGCGCCAGACCGGCACAAAGAGGCTGCCGGGATCGGCAATCCGTTCGAGGATCCATTGGGTATCGCGGCGGCGCAAGCCGGCGCGCTCGAAGCCGGGATGAGAATAGAAATTAGGCGGCCGCATTCGCGCACACTGTCACAGCCCCCGGACCGCGGCAAGGCGGCGCTTCAGATAGGCCCGCTCGACATCGTTCGCCATCCGCGATTTCGCCAGTCAGTCGCGCGACCGCTAAAGGCGATTGCGCGTCGGCTTACGTGGGAATGTTGAGCTGCTGGCCCGGCGTGATCACCTGTGGATCAGGTCCAATCACGGCATTATTCGCGTTATAAATCATCCTCCAAAGGGGTTCCGCCCCGTCTTGGTAAAACTGTTGGGCAATAGCTGATAACGTGTCGCCCGGCTTCACCGTATATGAAACCGATCTTTGAAGTGTTGCGACGGTGATGTGTGGCCAACTCAGCCCATTGAAGTTCAGCAATACGCGCTGAGTATATTGCAGCTGGTGAAAATCCGGGCCGCTCTGCAACAGGGCCCTGCACGGCCTCGATCCAAAACGTCGCCGTGACGAGCGCGGCCTGTGCGTTCGGCCCCTCGTTCGGGCTGCCTTGCAGAAACGCCGTATTGGCGAGCCCGCCGCCAAAAACTGGAGTGCTCTGATCTGATGAGACTTCGAGCACGACAGTGTTTTTGATCCTCTTCCCCTCCAGCGCACGTTTGAGAACAAGATTTGGGTTGTCAACGATGGCTTGATCGATGCCGACCAGACCGTCGGGAGGTGTCCGAAATTGGGAGGGGTTGGAAAGAGTGGATTCCGGAAAGGGCACCGGTTTTGCGGGGTTCCCAATCACAAAAGGCGTGATGTTGATATCCGCGATATTCGGCCCCTCCGAACTCGGGGACGCGATGCCCTGTGCGAGGACCGTTGTACCGTGCGGTATCGATGCCATACGCACAACCGTAGGCATCTCTTGCGGATGCTCCGTCTGCGGCACGGTCACCCAGATGCCGGGTTCGAGGTGAAGCCCCGCGGGTTTGCCGCTCGCGTCTTTGATGTTGGCATCGGCGATCGTTTGCAGATACCGCAGCCCAAACATGTTGATGTCCGGCTGAAGCAAGCCGCGATTTGGTATCGCGCCCGGGATCTCCTCGAAGCTCAACGTCTCCTCGGTGAGGTTGAGCTCCAGGAAGCGATCCTGATTTGGCGGACCTCCTTGAAATGGCCGCCAAATGACGTTGAAACCATTTCCCGCCCAGGTTCCCTTCAAACCTTCGAGGAAGCCGAGCGGGGTCTCAGTCGGGCCGGCTAGAGAGAAGCGCAGCGGCCTCGCGATCAAGGGGATCGGCGTAAACGAAAAATCGGGTTTGAGCTCCATCTCCCCTCTCCGTTTCGCGGTTGCTAGACGATTAACCTTCAATACCGCGGACTACTCCCCGGAACAAGGGGTGCGGCTGAAGCCCGGATGGAGTAAATATTAGCCGCCCACTTTCGCGCAGACTGTCACACCCCCCGGACTGCAGCAAGGCGGCGCTCCAGATAGACGCGCTCGACGTCGTTCGCCATCAGCGCGAGAGCCCGCCTGTAGGCATCTGCCGCGGCTTCGAAAGAGCCGAGCCGGCGCAGCATATCGGCGCGGGCGGCGTGAAACAGGTGATAGCGATCGAGCTCACCCGAGGTTCCCAGTTCATCGATGAGCGCCAACCCGCGCTGCGGACCCTCGCTCATCCCGAACGCGACCGCACCGTTGAGCTGCACCACCGGGCTCGGTTGGATCCGCGCCAGCTCGCCGTAAAGCGCGGCAATCTGCGCCCAATCCGTCTCGGCCGGGCTAGCGGCTTCGGCGTGCAACGCGGCAATCGCTGCCTGAAGCTGGTAGGGGCCGATCCGGCCCATTCGCAGCGCCGAATCCACGAGCCCCAACCCTTCGTCGATCTGGGCGCGATCCCAAAGCGAGCGGTCCTGCTCCTCCAAGGTTACCAGCGCGCCCGCAGCGTCGACCCGCGCCTCGCGGCGCGAGTCATGCAGCAGCATCAACGCAAGCAGGCCACAGGCCTTCCGGATCACTCGGATCGATCGCACACAGCACGCGGCCGAGCCGAATGGCTTCGGCGCACAGCTCCCGCCGGATCAGCGCATCACCTGCCGTCGCAGTGTAGCCCTCGTTGAAGATGAGGTAGATGACCGCCTGCACCGCGGCGCGGCGTTCGGGCAAGGCATCGTCTGGGGGCACCTCATAGGGAATGCGAGCTTCTTGGATCTTCCGTTTGGCGCGGACGAGCCGCTGCGCCAAGGTCGGCTCAGGAACGAGAAAAGCCCGGGCGATCTCGCAGGTCGAGAGCCCGCCCAGAGTACGCAACGTCAAGGCGATTTGCGCGTCGCGATTGAGCGCCGGGTGGCAACAGGTGAATATCAGCCGCAGCCGATCATCGGGAATTTCGGAGTCGAGCGCCTCCGGCACTAGCGGGTCCCCGCTACTCGCAAGAGCGGCTTCGTGTTCCAGTAGAGGCTGCTTCTCCCGCCGCGCGCGCTCGCGCCGCCGCGCATCGATCAGCTTGCGGTAGGCGACGGCCGTGATCCAAGCCGCCGGATTATCCGGTACGCCTCGTTCGGCCCAATAGCGCAGCGCCGCCGCGAACGCCTCTTGCATCGCCTCTTCGGCGCGATCGAAGGAGCCGCACAGCCGGATCAGGCTGGCGATGATCCGGCCGTGCTCGCAGCGAAATACCGCTTCCACCGATGCGCAAACTTCACCCGATGGTGCCATCGATCCTCGGCAAAGCTCCTAGCGCGGGGGAATGCTGGCGATCGGGCGGATCTCGATGCAGCCCTCTTCGCCCTTGCACGCGGTCGGGATCTTTGCGGCCCAAGCGACTGCCTCGTCGAGGTTCTCGCAGTCGAGGATATAGTATCCGGCGAGCTGTTCCTTCGTCTCGGCGAACGGGCCGTCGAGGACGAGCGGCCTGCCGTCCTCCTTGCGGACGGTGGTTGCCGTCGCGGTCGGCTGCAGCGGCTCGCCGGCAATGAATACGCCCTTCTCGTCTGCTTTCGTCCATCACCGCCCAATGCCCGGCCTTGACCTGCTCCCGATCCTGGGCCGAGGCCTCGGCGAAGTCTCGCTCGCGGCTGTAGACAGGAACATATAGCGCATGGCCCGATCTCCGTCATTCAGCCTTCGATCGTCCAGGACGAGCGGCCCGGGAAGGGCGGCGGAACCGCTTCCCTGACGCCGGGACGCGCCATGTGGCGCTCGTAATAGGCCGCAAGCCCCGAATTGCGGCGCAGCATTGCGCCGCTCTCGGGCAAATGGTGGAGGTAGAACAGCATCGGCAGCACGTTCATATCGGCCAGCGTGAAGGTACTGCCGACGAGATGGCCGGTCTTGGCCACGGCGCGGTCGAGCATCGCAAATTGCGTCTCCAGCTTCGGCAGAGCGCTCTCGATGGTCGCGCGGTTGGGGCTGCCATCCGGGGTGCCGGGAAAGAAGTAAGCGCCCACATAGGGCCGCGCCACCAGCACATCAAAATGCGTGTTGACGATCGAAATCCACTGCTCGGTTCGCGCGCCTTCGGCCGGATCCCTCGATACCAGCGGCGGCCCGTCGAAAGCATGGTCGATGTAGAAGCAAATGGCGCGGGATTCGGCGAGGGTGAGGTCACCGTGACGAAGCGCCGGGATTTTGCCCAGCGGATGGATCGCGTCGACCTCGGCGGTGTGCGGCATGACCGGGATAAGGGTGTACGGCACACCCTTCTCGTGGCAAGCGGTGCGGCTGACCCAGACGTAATTGCTCTGGGGCGCGCCGATGATCTGAAGCTCTGCCATGGCTGTACTCCTTCGGTGATGTAAACACCGGGACGACGCGCGAGGGACGCAAAATCGACAGGGCGAATTAATTTTTTAGGCTTGTCGTCAAAACGCTGTCGCCGGCCTGTCAGCCCGGTCACAACTGATCGCGCCGCAGCGGAACGACGTTGTCGGGCTCTTCCGGAGAAACCCGATGAAGGGCGGTCTGAACCGCTTCGGCCAAGGTTTCCAACTTGAATGGTTTCTTGAGCAGGGCGTGACTCCCCAGGCTGTTCCCAAAGCGCGACAGATCCGCGTAACCGCTGGCGAACAGCACCTTGAGGTCGGGCCTGGTGCGCCGTGCCAAGCGCACCGTATCCAGTCCCGACAGCTCGGGCATCACCAGATCCGCGACCATCAGGTCGCAAGGCGTGTCCCGCTCGAGGATCTCCAACGCGGCGCGTCCGCTATCCGCCTCCGTGACCACATACCCGATATCCTGTAGATCCTGCGCGATGATCCAGCGGACATCGGGGTCATCGTCGACGACGAGGATGTGAGCTCCCCCGGCCGCGCGGGCCGGCCTCGCGCGGGCTGTGCCGAACGTCGCGGCCTCGATAGCGCGGGGCAGATAGATCTGCACGGTGGTCCCCTCGCGCAGGCGACTGAGAATGCGCACCGTGCCGCCAGATTGCCTTACGACGCCGAACACCATAGACAGACCCAGCCCCGTCCCCTTGCCGACCTCCTTGGTCGTAAAGAACGGCTCGAAGGCGCGCTCCAAGACCTCGGGGCTCATTCCGGTTCCGGTATCGCGCACCGACACCAGCACGCAGTCCTGGCGTGCGACTTCTTCCGGCAATTCCTCGCTCGTCGCCCGGATGTTTGCCGTTTCGATCAGCATCATGCCGCCGCCCGGCAAGGCGTCGCGCGCGTTGAGGGCGACGTTGAGGAGCGCCGTCTCGATCTGGCCGGTATCGATCAGAACCGGCCAGAGTTTGCTCGCCAAAGCATGCCGAATCTCGACGGTAGGGCCGATCGAGCGGCGCAGCATCTCGGTCATCTCTAGGATGATGGAGTTGAGGTCGGCCGGGATCGGGTTGAGGCGCTGTTTACGGGCAAATGCGAGCAGTGATTCAGTGAGTTTGGCGCCCTGTGAGGCGCCGCGTTGCGCCGTGTGCAGAAAGCGCAGGCTCTTATCGTCCGAAATCCGTGGCTCGAGCAGCGCCAGGGAACCGGAAATAGCGGTCAGCAGATTGTTGAAGTCATGCGCAACACCGCCGGTCAGCTGCCCCATCGCCTCCATCTTTTGGGCCTGCAGCAGCGCCGATTGCGCCTGCTCACGTGCGTCGATTTCGGCCCGGAGCCGTTCATTGGCTGCGGCAAGCTCCCGGGTGCGCCCGGCTACCGTGCTCTCTAGCTGCTCGCGGTTGCGCGCCAGCGCTGCGGCGGCATTGCGAAGCTCATTGCCGACATCCTCTAGTTCGCGCACGCCGCAGCTCAATGAATCGACCCGCTCACCTCTGCCTAACGCCTTGGTGGCGGCGGTGAGCGCTTCGACCGGCCGCCGGATCGCCCGAGCCATCCACCAACCCAGGACAAGGCTCAAGGCGAGGACTGCTGCGCCGCCGCCAAAGGCCAACAATCGCGCGCGGCGAATAGGGCCGTCCACAAATTGCCTCGGCAGACCGATCGCTACGGTCCATCCGGTAATCGGCGAGCGCCGGAATGTTGAATATACGGAGATGCCTTCACTCGTGACACTGGGGAACCAGTTCTCCGCCGGCTCGCGCATCGCTTCCAAAAGCGTCGGCGAAACCTGCTTGCCGAGAAACCGATCCAACTCTCGATTGCGCGCCAGAATGACGCCCTTGCGATCGAAGATCCCGACCGTCCAATCGGGCGAAAGACTTTGCTCCTTCAGCAGCGACGACAAAACCTCAGGGCCGAGCCCCATTGCCAATACGTAAACGACCTGCCCGTCTCGGAAAACCGGCACCCCCGCCACCAGGATCGGCCGGCGCAACACGGCACCCATGATCAAATCGGAGATCTGGGGCTGACCCGTCGCAACGACGCGGTCGTGCATTTCGGTATTGGTCGCGCGCGGGAGCGGTTCGCCGAACGGCCGGTTCGTGCTGAGGAGTTGCTGTCCTTTCGTGTCGTGCAGGACGATCGACGTTCCGCGGATCGTGAGGGCGGCGCGCATCTGTTGGTCAAAGGCCGAGAAGTCGCCGTCGCGCAGACTCGGCGATACTGCGAGGACCTGAAGCTCCGCTTGTATCGCGCTGACCTGGCGGTCTACGTCCGCAAGCAGATCTTCTACCCTCTGCTTGACGTCTAGCTGGATCTGCGTCCGCTGATCATCGACCATGCGCAGGATGGCCCAGCTCGCGAGCGCGACGAGCGGCAGCGCGGTCGCGACGGCCAGCATCGTGAGCCGTGCCTGAATGCCGAAGCTGCGGCGCCGCACGAATAGCCTCATTGAAGACCTCAGCGCATCATCCGGACCGGTTGCAACCGGTCGGCACCTCCGGTGCGATTACGCGATGGCAATCGTCAAAAACGCGCCCGCTAATCTTGGTCGCTCCTAGGCTATTTGCGCGCCCAGGAATGCCGCCATTCGCTCCCATGCCTGGTTGGAGCAAGCGACGTCGTAAGCCGCGCTGCGTTCGTTGGCGAAGGCATGCGCCGCGTCATAGCGGTAGATCTCGTGCGTGACGCCGGCTGCCTTCAATGTCTTTTCTAGATCGTCGACCGCCGCCGGTGTGCACCAATCGTCCTTGTTGGCGAAATGACCTTGCAGCGGGATACGGATCTTGGCCGGGTCGGCGAACGCCTTCGGCGGGATTCCGTAAAAGCATACCCCGGCGGCGAATTCCGGGACATGCACGGCGGCAGCGATGGTCAAGGCTCCGCCCATGCAGTAGCCCATCACCGCCACCCGTCCGCTCTGCGCTTGCAGGTGCTGCGCGGCGCCGCGCAGGTCCTGGTGCGTGGCGTCGGCGAAATCGAGGCCGCTCATCAGGTGATTGGCTTCGTCCGGCTGGGTGGTGAGGCGGCCTTTGTAGAGATCGGGCGCCAGCGCGTTGTAACCGGCTCGGGCGAAGCGGTCGGCCACCCCGCAAATCTGGTCATTGAGACCCCACCACTCCTGGATCACGACAACCCCCAGCCGTCCTTGGCCGACTGCCGCGAGGTACCCTTCGGTCTTGCCCCCGTCGGGGCGCGCAAACTCGATCATCGTGCCCATCGAGAACGCTCCTGTTACACACCGGCCTCACGCATCGGCAAAGGCCGGCATCACCTCCTGCGCAAACAGCTCGACCGATTTCATCGCCTCCTGATGGGAGATCGTGCCGAAGGCGAAATCGCATACGAAATAAGTCGCGCCGGCGGCTTCGGACTGAGCGGCGATATAGTCGCGCACCTGGGCGGGCGTGCCGGCGATGGCGTGCCCATGCGCCTGCAGCGGATCCCATTCCTCGGGCAGCCCGTCCTTCAACGGGAACGGCACATCGTATTTCGCCCACAGCAGCTCCATATGCCGGCGCCATGGGCGATAGGCACGGCGGGCGATGTCGCGCGCCTCGGCCTCAGTCTCGGCAACGACGATATGGCGGTTGATGCCCATCACCGGCAGCTCGGATGCGGGCCGGCCGTGCTTGCGCCATTCCGCCTTGTAGAGTTCGATGATCGAGCGCGCCTGCGCGGTGTCGCGCAACGTGACGATATGGGCGCCGTGCTCGGCCGCCCAGGGAATACTGTCCGGCCGGCTCGTGCCGTACCACAGCTCCGGATAGGGCTTCTGAACCGGCTTCATGACCATCGGCACATGGTCGAAATCGTAGAACTTGCCGTGATAGGTCAGCTCGTCTTCGGTCAGGCCGATGCGGATGGCGTCGAAGGCTTCGCGGAACTGCTGCATTCCGGTATCGAAGTCGACACCGTAAAACCCGACCTCGATCGGCGAAATGCCGCGGCCGACTCCATAGAGAAACCGCCCGCCGCTCATCTGGTCGAGCATGCAGATCTCGTCGATCAGCCGCAACGGATGGTAGAGCGGCAATAGGTAGACCATCGGGCCGAACCGCAGCTGTTTCGTGCGCTGCGCGACCGCCGAGAGAAAGATGCCGGGCGACGGCGCATAGCCGAGCGGCGTGTTGTGATGCTCGGCCAGATGATATCCGTAGAACCCGGCGCGGTCGTACGCTTCGATGAGCCGCAATCGCTCCTCGAAATGCCGGGTCAGCGGCAGCCCGCTGTCGTCTAGATGGTCAAAAACCCCGAAGCGCATCGCCCTCTCCTCGCGCTGTCATTGCGAGCGAAGCGAAGCAATCTCGCGCCGCTCGGCCTCGTTGTCGCGAGATTGCTTCGTCGCTGCGCTCCTCGCAATGACATTTACGCCGCTGCTATCATCGCGTCGGCGATTTTCTCGGCGGTCATCAGGGTCGGGAAGTTGGTGTTGGCGCACGGCACCGCCGGGAACAGCGAGGCATCAACGACGCGCAGACCGCCAACCCCGCGGACCCGGCCCTGATTGTCGGTCACCGCCATCGGGTCGTCCTCGGCTCCCATGCGGCAAGTGCAGGTCGCGTGCCAGACGCCGATCGCCGCTTTGCGGACAAAATCCTCGAGCGCCTCGTCGTCGCGCATCAGCTCGTCGAACCGGTAGCCCTCGACGATGACCTTTTCGATCATCATCCGGCGCAGCCAGGCCGGGCCATCGAGCAGTTTCGCGATCACATCGGTGATCATCTTGTTCTTGGGGTTGACGACGCCGATCTTGCGCACCCGCTCGGTATAGCTCGCCGGGAACGGGTCGCTGGTCGCCTCGCGCAACGCGGCGCTGATCTGCATCGCGCCGAGCCGCCGAAACGCGTCCATGAGCCGTTCGAGGTCGCGGCGGTCGGACAGCAGGTTGAACTCGACGACCGGCTCGGCCCGCCAGTCGCGCGAGGCGAGCTTGACCTGGCCGGTTTCCGAAAACGTCTTGTAAACCGCCGCAAGCAACGAGCCGATTTGCTCGCCGACCGCATGCCAGGATGATTTGCTGACACCGGCAACGAACATGTCGCCGGCCGGCGCCCCGCCGATCCCCGAGGAGTAGCGCAGCGCTAGCAGGATATGGCGCCGCGTCATGCCGTTGAGCCGGGATTCGGGTTTGATGAACGACGACACCGAGACCGACGGGTGGTCCATCAACCGCTGGCCCACGCCCGGCACATGAGCGACGACCTCGATGCCCAGATCGCGCAAATGGCCGGCCGGCCCAATGCCGGCGCGCAGCAGATGCGCCGGCGAGTGGATCGCCCCCGAAGAGACGATCACCTCGCCGCCGCGGAATTCGGTCTCACGGCCGTCGACCAGCGCCTTGACGCCGACGCAGCGGGTTCCCTCGAACAGCAGCTCCCTGACCTGCGTCAGCGCCGAGATCGTCAGATTGTCGCGAAGCCGAGTCCCAGGATCGAGATAACCGATCGCCGCCGAGACGCGTCGGTCGTAGAGGTTCGAGATCGTGATCGGGAAATAGCCGTCCTTGAATTCGCCATTCTGGTCCTGGACGTATTGGAACCCGGCCTCCTCGAAAGCATTGGCGACCGCCCTAGCGTGGCCGTTCCACAAGTCCGGGAAGATCCGGCGGACCGGAATGCGGCCGTCCTTGCCGTGCCACGGCCCGTCGAAATCCATATCGCGTTCGACTTTTTTGAAATAGGGCAGAACGCTGTCCCAATTCCATCCGGTGGCGCCGCGAGCTTCCCACTCATCGTAATCGGTGGGGGCGCCGCGGTTGGCGAGCTGGCCGTTGATAGAGGAGCCGCCGCCGAGCACCCGCGCCTGCTCGTATTTGCGCAATGGTGGCCGGTTTTCCTCGGGGCGGTTGTGCGAGATGACCTCGGTGTGGACCTTGAGCTCGGTCCAGTGAAAGCGCGGGTCGAAATAGGCCGTGCCGGGGTAGCTGTCGAGGATCTCCGGCGGCACCTTGCCGTGCGGCGTGTCCTGGCCGGCCTCACACAGCAATACCTTGTTGCTGCTTTTGGCCGACAGCCGGTTGGCCATGACCGACCCGGCCGACCCGCCGCCGACGATGATGTAATCGTAGGTCATCTGCCTCCCTCTCGGGCCCGCCTCGTCATGCGCGGGCTTGACCCGCGCATCCACGACTTTTTCGCTGGCTTGATGTAATGCAGTCGGAGACGGCCGGGTCAAGCCCGGCCGTGACGTAACGGGGCGGGCGGGTAATGCAGTCATCGCAGCTTCCAGTTTCAGCCGGAGACCGATACTTCGAGGACTACATTCCGGGCGCCGTTTTCGAGTACGGGGAGATCCGGGTCGACGAGGCCGAAATCCTTGGCTTCGCCCGCCGCTTCGACCCGCAGGACATGCATGTCGACCCCGAGGCGGCAAGGCGCGGCCGCTTTGGCGGCCTGATCGCCAGCGGCTGGCATACCGGCGCGATGATGATGCGGCTCCTCGCCGACAATTTCCTGCCAAAGGCGGCAAGCCTCGCCTCGCCCGGCATCGACGAATTGCGCTGGTTGTTTCCGGTTCGGCCGGGAGACGTATTGCGCATCCGGGTCACGGTGCTCGAAGCGACACCCTCGCGTTCAAAACCCGACCGAGGCATGGTGCGCACCCTGATTGAGGTGCTGAACCAGGACGGAAAACCCGTCATGAGCCTGAAGCCGATGAACATCATCGCCCGCCGGAGCCGATCTTGAAGATCGGCATCGTCTCGGACGTGCACTGCAATCACGCCGGCTTGCTGCGAGCATTCGAAATACTCGGCGATGCGGACGAGCTGATTTGTCTCGGCGACAGCATCTACGAATATCGCTTCTCAAACGAGGTCGTACGCCTTCTGAGGGACCGCGGCGACCATACCATTCTGGGCAATCACGAGGAGGGTTTTCTCGGCCCGCACGGTGCCCGCGCCCGTCAGCCCGACTGGATCGACCATTCGCTGCTGCAGTGGCTCGCCGAGCGGCCCAAGCGGCTCGAGCTGAATGTCGGCGGAAAGAAGCTGCTCCTCGTCCACTCGACCCCATGGGAGCCGCAAGGGGCGTACGTATACCCGCACGACTCCCTGCTGGCGCGGTTCGGCGAGGCCGAAGCGGACTTCGTGCTTTACGGCCACACCCACCATCAGCTGGTGCGCCGCGTCGGTAAGGTGCTCGTGATCAACCCGGGCTCTGCCGGCGAAGCGCGCGACCAAGGCAACAGCCGCCAATTGAGCTGCGCCATGCTCGACACTGCCAGCGAAGAAGTCGTGGTGACCGATTACCCGGAGGTCGAACTCGTCACCCCCGGGCTCGTCCCGGGGGTCCACGTGGATGCCCGGGACAAGCCCGGGCACGACAATTAGGGCCGCAGCGTCCAGCTCAGGCTGGTGGCTTGCGGTCGAGGAAATCCTTGAAGCCCTCGCGCGGGTGGCCGGCGGCGAGCCAGGTCGCGCGCGCTTGCTCTTCATTGTCGTAGCGCTCGCGCCAACCCATACCGATCTGCTCGTGCAGCAGGCGCTTCAGGCCTTGCACCATGCGCGCGTCGTTCTTGGCGATCATCTGCCCGATCTCTAAGCAGGAATCGAGTAAGCGTGCGGCGGGGACGACCTGGTTGAGAAGCCCGATGCACTCCGCCTCCTCGGAACTGACGATCCGTCCGGTGTAGAGCAGTTCCTTCGCCTTCGGCAGACCGACCAACAGCGGCAACGACCAGCTGGAATTAACCCGGCCGTAGCTGGCCGCGAGGAACCGGAATGCGGTGCGCTCGCAGCCGATGCGCAGATCGAGCGTCGAGCTCAACAGCGCAGCGCCGCCATAAGCAAGCCCGTTGATTGCGCCGATCAGCGGTTTGGCGAAGGTCGCGATGTGCCAGGTGGCACGGCTGCGGACCTCTCCGCCGTTCGCCAGCTCTTCGGCGCTCAGCCCGGCCATTTCATGAATGTCGGCACCCGCAGAAAATGCCCGGTCCCCGGCGCCGGTCAGGATCACGGCCTTGATGCCGTCGTCCGCCTCGTATTGGGTGAGAGCCTCGTCGAGCTCGAGCACTAGAGGCAAGCTCAAGGCGTTAAGCTTGTCCGGCCGATTGAGCGTGATCACCGCAACCGCATCGGAACGCTCGGTCAGAATGTATTCATAAGCCATTACTCGCCCTCTTTCGCGGCTCCACGATCGTTTGACACTAGCGGGGAGCAGGTGTTCACTCAACTGCTGCGCAGATTTGGAGGCGGCAGATGGTCGGATCCCTAGAAGGCGTGCGGGTGCTCGAACTGGCCCGGTATCAGGCGGGGCCGCGCGGCGGCATGATCCTCTCCGACCTCGGCGCCGAGGTCATCAAGATCGAGAAGCTGGGCGGCGAGGAGACGCGGCGGTCGGAGCCCCTGGTGCGCGGCCAGAGCGTCTATTTCTCGGTCTATAATCGCGGCAAGAAGAGCCTCTGCCTCGATTTGCGCACGCCGCGCGGCAAGGAGGTCTTCGCCGCGCTGGTGCCGACCGCCGATGTCGTGCTCGAAAATTTCCGTCCCGGCACAATGGAGAAGATGGGGTTCGGCTACGACGAGCTGCGCGCGCTGAAGCCGGACATCATCCTGACTTCGGTGTCCGGGTTCGGGCAATACGGACCCTACCGCGAGCGCCCGGCCTTCGACCCGCTCGGCCAGGCGATGAGCGGGCTGATGTCATTGACCGGCGCGCCGGTCGGAACGCCGCTCGGCGCGGCGACCTCGCTGGTCGACCGCTACACCTCATTGCACGCGACGATCGGCACGCTCGCCGCGCTGCACCACCGCGACCGCACCGGCGAAGGCCAGCTGGTCGATTGCTGCCTGATGGATTCGGCGCTCACGATGGTCGAGATCCCGACTTCCTATTATCTCGCGACCGGCGAGGAGGGTGGCGAAGCCGGCCGGCCGCCCTTCAAAGCGAAAGACGGTCATGTCGTGATATCCGCCTCCGGCAGCGCGATGGCGACCCGCCTCATGCAGATCGCGACCGGCAACAAGGAGGCCGCAGCCGAGGGCTGGACCAGCCGCGTCGGCCGCGGGGACGCTCGGCGCAAGGCGGTCGAGGCGTGGTGCGCCGAGAATACCGTCGACCATATCGTCAAGACCCTTCTCGATGCCGAAATCCCGGTCGCGCCGGTCAAGACAATCCCGCAGGTCGCGGTCGACCCGCACCTCTGGGAACGCGAGATGCTGGTCAAGATGCCGGACCCGGTCGCCGGCGAGATGTATCTGCCCGGCGTCACGATCAAGATGTCGAAGACCCCCGGCCGGGTCGGCCCCGTCCCCACCCCCGGCCAGCACACCGACGAAGTGCTCTCGCGGCTCCTGGGCTATAACCGAGGGACCCTCGAAGAGCTGCGGCAGGCCAAGGTGATCGCTTGATCGTGAAGTGCTCGCGTTCTACCGAGATGGAAGGGCTGACTGTCTCGCAGCGACGGTTCGCGAGAATCAAGGCCGATCTGGCGATTATCAAATGGATGCTCGGCTTCAACATCGTGGCTTTATTGCTGCTTTTGGTCGCGGTTAACCACTGAGGCGATCCCGGACTGGAGGCCATGAATTGGCCAACCGATCCACTCGCAAACGGCCCGCCCCATGACCCACTCCTGGTCGGCGGCAGAGAGCCACGGCAACTCCTCGGTGAACAAAGTAATCGCCTGGCGGTAGGTGCACGGCAGCCGGGTCAAATCGGTGCCCCAGAACATCCGGCGCGGGCCAAAGGCGTCGAACGCGCGCCGCAAGTAGGGGTGCAAATTGTAGTACGGGTAATCGTGGCTCGAATAGGCCGGCAATGTCGAGGCCTTGACCGCTACGTTGGGCAGCCGCGCCAGGCGCAACAGCTTTGGCAGGTCGTCAAACGCGGCATTGTCCTTGGCCCGCAGCAGCGCCAGGTGGTCGACCACGAGCTTGAGTTCGGGATGATGCCCGGCAATGCGCTCGACCTGCGGCAGCAAGCCTGACGGCGAGACCATAACCGGGAGCCCCGCGCGCTCCGCCTCGTTCCATACCCAGCCCGCGGGATCATCGAACAATGCGCGCGCCTCGGCGGTGTTCGACGTGACCCTGAGACCGAGCATGCCGGGCCGATCGCGCCAATCGCTTAGCGAGCGAGCGCCCGCCGGCGGCCGGCCCATCACCGCGAAGCGGTGGGGATGAAGGCGCGCCGCTTCCAGCGCCAGATCGTTGCGGTCGCCTTCCCAGGAGGGCGGCACGATCACGACCCGCGCCACCCCGGCCGCATCCATCTCCTTCAAGAGATCGTCCTTCGAGAAGGGCTGCGGCCGATGGGGTGAACTACGCCCGGCCGGCCACGGCCGCTCCGGCGTATCGGCGCCCCAGATGTGAACCTGTGCATCGACGATGAACATGTCGTTCGCTCCGAGACGACGGGTGGCAGCCACGGCGGACCCCGCGCTCCGGTTTTCCCGCTGAGATTAACGTGAATCCGCGGCGGCTCCACAGTTCTTATCACGGGTTCCGAGCGGTTGCGGCGCTCTAGGGGTTTGCGACAGACTGTCCGCTCATCACGGAGCGTATCATGCCCACCTATGTCGTCGGCGATATCAACATCACGGACCCCCTCACGTATCAGGCGCATGTGCCGCAAGCTTTAGCGACGATCGCCCGATTTGGCGGCCGCGTAATCGCCGGGGGCGGCAAAATCGATCTGCTCGAAGGCGGTCCAATGCCAGAGCGGATATTCATTATCGAATTTCCAACCGTTGACGCGGCCCGACAGTGGTACCGGTCCGAGGAATATCAAGCTGCGTTGAGCGCGCGGTTGTCAGCCTCGCAGGGTCGCGTGTTTTTGATCGAAGGCGCTGAAATATCCACCGTTATCCCTGCCTCCTCCTCCACGGGTGAGAAGGAGTGAACCAGCTTCGGAGCCGAGGTCTTTCCGTCCCCGCTCGCCTGTTCTACGATCGCCGCGACGGACGATCCGAAAGTGAATAGCGAGATGGCCGACACCGACAACATCATCGTCGATACCGCGACCCGGATCTTCCAAGATCTTTGCGAGCCCAATACCGTCAACGAGGCGGAGCAGGGCGCGTGGCCAAAGGCCTTGTGGGATGCCTTGGAGGAGTCCGGGTTGACGCTCACCTGGGTCCCGGACGAGCTAGGCGGGGCGGGAGCGGCGCTCGCAGACGGCTTCGCTGTGCTGCGCGCGGCCGGGCGCTTTGCCGCGCCCGTTCCGCTCGCCGAGACGCTGATGGCCGGCTGGCTATTGACAAAGGCCGGGATCGCGGTGCCGGGCGGGCCGCTGACGGTCGCCCCGATCCACGCCGATGGCCGGATTGAGCTGACCGCCGATGGCGCCCTGACCGGCCGGGCGCGCCGCGTCCCGTTTGCCCGCAACGCCGGTCACATCGCCGTTCTTGCGCAGCGCGGCAACGAGAGTGTGGTGGCGCTGGTCGCCGCCGCGGGTCTGCCGATCAGCCAATCAACGAGCCTCGCCGGCGAACCGCGCGACGATGTGTCCTTCGACGGCGCCATCCCCAAAGCTGTGCGACCGGGAGCGGTCGATCAAGATTTGCTGGTCTGTTTCGGCGCGGCGGTCCGCTTGCAACAGATAGCCGGGGCGCTCGAAAAGGTCCTCGAGCAATCCGTCCAGTACGCGCTCGACCGCTCGCAGTTCGGGCGCCCGATCGCCAAGTTCCAGGCAGTCCAGCACAATTTGGCGACGCTGGCAGGCGAGGTCGCGGCGGCGAGCGCCGCCGCCGACGCCGCCGCGGAGGCGTGTGCGCGTCCGGAAATTGCGATCGGCGAAATCGCCATCGCCAAGGTGCGCGGCGGCGAGGCGGCCGGCACCGGTGCGGCGATCGCCCATCAAGTCCACGGCGCGATGGGCTTTACCTATGAGCACTCGCTGCATCATGCGACGCGCCGGCTGTGGTCCTGGCGCGAGGAGTTCGGCAACGAGGCGGTCTGGGCCCAGCGTCTCGGGCGAATGGTAGCGGAGCGCGGCGCCGACGAGCTCTGGCCGTTCATTACCGCAGCATCGTGATGGCCGAACCCTTTTCGTCATTCCCGCGTGAGCGGAAATCCAGGACTGATACGCTTCGACATTTGCCCCTGGACCCCCGCTTTCGCGAGGGTGACGGTAAGTTACGGAGTCTACAATGACCTACAGCTTTCGTTTCGATCCGGTCGAGCTGCCCCCCGAGGCCAAGGAATTGCGCCAGGAGGTCCGCGCCTTTCTGAGCCAGGAGATCGAGGCCGGCACTTTTTCGCCGAATGGCGGGAAGGGGTCGTTCTCGCGCGAGTTCAGCCGCAAGGTCGGCGCCAAAGGCTGGATCGGGATGACCTGGCCCAAGAAATACGGCGGGCACGAGCGCTCGCATCTGGAACGCTATGTCGTGACCGAGGAAATGTTGGCGGCGCGCGCGCCGACCCGCGCGCACTCGACTGCCGACCGGCAGAGCGGCCCGGTGATCCTGCGCTACGGCCAGGAGGAGATAAAGCAGAAGATGCTGCCCCAGATCGCGCGCGGCAAATTATGCTTCTGCATCGGCCTCAGCGAACCCAACTCGGGGTCGGACGTGTTCGCCGCCTCGACGCGGGCGCGCAAGACCGATGGCGGATGGCTGGTCAATGGCCGCAAGATCTGGACCAGCAACGCGCATCAGGCCGACTACATGATCGCGCTGTTGCGCACCTCGTCGGCGACCAAGGAGAACCGGCGGCACGGGCTGACCCAGTTTCTGGTCGACATGAAGACGCCGGGGATAAGCACCCGGCCGATCATCAACCTCACCGGGTCGCACGATTTCAACGAGGTCGTGTTTGACGATGCGTTCCTGCCGGAGCCGCATCTCATCGGCGAGGTCGACATGGCCTGGAAGCAGGCCACCGACGAGCTCGCCTATGAGCGCAGCGGCCCCGACCGGTGGATCGAAACGTTTCCGGCTCTTGTCG
Source organism: uncultured Alphaproteobacteria bacterium (assembly GCA_963736715.1). GTDB lineage: Bacteria > Pseudomonadota > Alphaproteobacteria > ATCC43930 > CGMCC-115725 > AP-15. Next base: position 35,443 of record CAVTQA010000003.1, read on the forward strand.
AGCTGGTGCGGCTGGCCGGCGAAGAGCCGAGCGAGCGCCTTGCCGAGGGGATCGGGCGCGAGGTGGCGCATCTAGCCACGCTGCGCCGCATGTCGCTCTCCGTTGCCGGCATGCTGCAGGCCGGCAAGACCCCGGCGGTTGAAGCCGCCGTCGTCAAGGATTTGGGGACCAATTTCGAGCAGGCGCTCCCGGACAAGGTGCGCCTGTTGGCGCCGCAAATCGGCGACTCGCAGCCGGACAGCAACGACGACCGATTCGAAGAGGCCCTGCGCTACGCGACGCTGATCGCGCCCAAATTGACAATCCAAGGCGGCACCCGCGAAGTCTTGCGCGGCATCATCGCCCGCGGCCTCGGGTTGCGGTGATGCGAAGCCTTCCTCCTTCGTCCCACTCTGCCCCCACCCTTCCCTCCCCCGCAAGCGGGGGAGGGTTAGGGTGGGGGCGGGAAGAGGTAGGCAATGCCTGATCTGAAGCCGCTGTTGTCGCCCAACAGCATCGCCATTATCGGCGCTTCGGCCGATACCGAGACCTTGCGCGGCCGGCTGACGCACGCGCTAATCGGTCATGGCTATGACGGCCGGGTCTTTCCGGTGACCCGCAGCCAGAGCGAGGTGCTCGGGCTGCGGGCCTATCCTTCGGTCCCGGCGCTGCCTGAGCCGGTGGATCTCGCGGTGATCCTCGTACCGGCGGCGCATGTTGTTGAAACCTTGGAGCAATGCGGCGGGCGCGTCCGGGCGGCTGTCGTGATCAGCTCGGGCTTTGCCGAAGAGAGCAACGAAGCCGCCCGCGCACGAGACGCGGAGCTGAGCACGGTCGCCCAGCGTCACAGCATCCTCGTCTGCGGCCCCAATTCCGAGGGCATCGTCAATCCGCTGCGGCCGCTTGTTGCCACCTTCAGCCCGGTCTTCCACGATCCCAGCCGGAGTTTGCTGCCCGCCGTTAGCACGGCGCGCCCGATCGCCGTCAGCTGCCAAAGTGGGGCACTGACCTTCTCGTTTCTAAGCCGCGGCCGCGACAGGCAACTGTATTTCACGCACCAGGTCAGCGCCGGCAACCAGACGGTTTTGGAGGCTCACGACTACGTCGATTGGTGGCTCGACGAAGGCAGTGCCGACATTTTCCTCCTCTATTTAGAGGGGATCCGGCGGCCGGATCGGTTCCGCGCAGTCGCGGAGAGGGCGGCGGCGGTTGGCAAGCCGTTGATCATCGCCAAGGTCGGCCGTTCGGCAGCCGGGCGGCGCGCTGCGGCCTCGCATACCGGCGCGCTGGCGCAGGCCGGCGATATCGACGATGCGATCTTCCGCCATCATGGCATCATCCGCGGCGAGGACCTCGACCATATGATCGATGTCGCCGCTGCCTTTTCGTTCTGCCGGCTGCCGCGCGGCAGCCGGGTCGCGGTGATCACCGGCTCGGGTGGCAGCGCGGTGTGGATGGCCGACATCCTCTCGGCGCACGGTCTCGAGCTCCCGGTGCTAGAGGACGACATCCAGCAGCGCGTCCTCGCTCTCCTCCCCTCCTATGCCTCCGCGCAAAACCCGGTCGACGGCACCGCGCAGGCGATCCACGAGGTCGGTTATGCGCGGCTCGTCGAGATCGTCCGCGAGTTCGAAGCGGATCGATACGATCCTGCTGATCGGTTCGCTCGCCAACGAGGCAACCGCGGCCAAGCGGGCGGAAGAACTCGCCGCTATCACGGCGGCGACCGAGCAGCCGATTTTGCTGTCGACTTACACCAACGCGTCGCCGGGGGCGATGGCGCGGTTCGCCGAAGCCGGGATCCCTTGCTACACCTCGATGCCGAGCTGCGCCCGCGCGATCCGTGCTCTGGTCGACTACGCTGCGTTCCAGACACGGCGGCGTCAGCCGATGGCGGCTTCGGCTACCCCGCAGGGAGTGCGCGATGAAGTCGGCCGCGCGCTGGCAGCTGCCGGCCGCGTGCTGACCGAGAGCGAGGCCAAGGCGCTGCTCGCCCGATACGGCGTGCCGCGTCCGCAAGAGGTGATGGCAACGAGCGCCGACGAGGCCGCGCAGGCTGCCGCCCGCATTGGCGGTCCCGTCGCACTCAAAGTGCAGTCCCCCGACATCACCCACAAGACGGAGGCGGGCGGCATCGCTCTGGGCATTATCGGCGAAACGGCGGTGCGCGAGACTTACGAACGAGTGCTCGGGAGCGCCAAAAGGGCTTACCCCGAGGCCGCCATCCACGGTGTCCTGGTGCAGGCGATGGCGCCGCCGGGCCGCGAAATTATCCTCGGCATCACACGGGATGCGGTTTTCGGTCCGATGCTGATGGTTGGGCTCGGCGGCATCCATGTCGAGGTGTTGCGCGACATTGCGTTCGCGCCGGTGCCGATCGGGGCGGAGCAAGCGCTTGCTCTGCTGGACCAGCTAAAGGGGGCGGCGCTCCTCGGCGCAGTACGAGGAGCGCCGCCTGCCGACCGCGCGGCATTGGCGGAGCTGATCGCGACATTGTCGCGTTTCGCCGCCGATCACGCCGAGCTGATCGAGGAAGTCGACCTCAACCCGGTCATCGTCCATCCGCAAGGACAGGGTGTGACCGTGGTCGATGCCCTGATCGTCAGACGGACCCCTGAGGAGATCCGCAAATGAGCGACACCCATGTCAGCCAGGACGGCTACGTTGCCACGGTCGAGATGCGCCGGCCACCGCACAATTTCTTCGACAGCGACCTGATTGCCGAAATCGGCGAGGCCTTCGAGCACCTCGATGCCGATCCTGGCTGCCGAGCGATCGTGCTCGCGGCCGAAGGCCGCTCGTTTTGCGCTGGGGCCGATTTCTCAAAACGCATGGAGACGGGAACGGCAGCGGAGGGCAGCCGCAGCGGCGCCGGCCGGCACCTCTACAAGGAAGCGATTCGCCTCTTCCGCACGCGCAAGCCGATCATTGCCGCGGTACACGGCGCCGCCGTCGGGGGAGGTCTGGGTCTCGCGCTGATCGCCGATTTTCGCGTCACCTGTCCGGAGGCCCGGTTCAGCGCCAACTTCAATCGGCTCGGCTTTCACCCCGGCTTCGGACTGACCGCCACCCTGCCGCGGCTCGTTGGTGTGCAGCAGGCCGCGCTCTTGTTCTACACGGGGCGGCGCATTCCGGGTGACGAGGCAGTGCGGATCGGCCTCGCCGATTTGCTGGTGCCGCTCACCGAAGTGCGCAGCGCTGCCCAGGCGCTGGCGCTGGAGATTGCGCAATCGGCGCCGCTTGCTGTCATGTCGACGCGCGAGACAGTCCGGCGCGGATTGTGCGACGCGATCGAGGCAGCCACCGAGAGGGAATTAGTCGAGCAGGACTGGCTGCGCCGCACCGAGGATTTCAAGGAAGGCATCAAGGCAATGGCCGACCGCCGGCTCCCTGATTTCCAGGGCAGGTAAGCCCCCGGTAGGTCAGTACCAATTCAAAAATGCCGCGGCGGCAAGTCGCCAGCTCTGCAGAGGGTCCGGGACCGCCAGGGCCGCGTCGAACGGGTCGTAAGCGGCCCGCTTCAGTCGCAACAGCGAGCGTTGCGCGACAATGGCAGGCAGCAATGCGGGAAGCGCCGAGCGTGGGATCTTCGCGCGCTGGGCACGGGCCAAGCCGAGGTGCCGCAAGGCCGCCGCTGCGAGTTCGGCGGTGGCGGAGCGCAAGCCCGGAGTGCTGCGCAGCGCGCGATAATCCTGCTCGCTGAGCCCGCTTCGGGCCGCAATATCGGCCGGGATCAACAGGCGACCGGTACGCGCATGAAACGGCATAGCGCGCAACAGCCCCGCCAGCGAATAGGCTATCCCAACGTGCAACCCGGCCTCACCCGCGCGCGGGTCGTGCACCCCAAGAACCTCCAGGGCGAGATAGATTAGCCTTGCGGAGGTTGCCTCGGCATAATCTTCGAGAGCGGGGAGGCTCGTCGGCGGTTCCTCTGCGAGGTCGTTCTCGCGTGCATCGATCAGCCGGTCGAAATGCTCGCGGGTCAGCTGCAGCTCGCGGATCGCGACGGTGACAGCCTCGACCACCGGATGATGGCGGGGGGTCCTGCCCACAAAGGCTGCGGCGATATTTTCGCGCCACCATTGCAGCCGGATCTGGCCGAGCATCGGCTGCGTGACACTCTCGCGCACCCTTGCAATCTCGTAATTGAAGGCGTAAAGCGCGAACAGCGCCTCACGACGCGCGGCCGGGGCAAACAGCACCGTTTGATACCGGTCGCGGTCGTGGCGCCGCACCAGCGCCGCGACCGGCGACAGGCGATCCGTATCAGTGGAACGTCGCTCCGCGACCGGCGTTTTTCGACGCACCTCTTTCACATAACCCGGGATGGTCGCCATGGCTTTCGAATTGCCGCCCCTGCCCTACCCGAAAAACGCGCTCGAGCCGCACATCTCCGAGCGGACGATGGATTTCCATCACGGCAGGCATCACCAAGCCTATGTCACGAACCTCAACAACCTGGTCAAGGGCTCCCCGATGGAGAGCCAGTCCTTGGAGGACATTATCAAGGCCACCTACAAGGACTCGTCGAAGACGGGCGTCTTCAACAACGCCGCGCAAGTGTGGAACCATACCTTCTTCTGGAACTGCATGAAGCCGAACGGCGGCGGCGCGCCGACTGGACAAGTCGCTCAAGCGATCGACCGCGACTGCGGCGGTCTCGACAAGTTCAAGGAGCAATTCAAGGCGGCTGCCGTCGGTCAGTTCGGCAGCGGCTGGGGCTGGCTCGTCGCCGAAGGCGGCAAGCTCAAGATCGCTGCGACGTCAAACGCAGTCAATCCGCTGGCCGAAGGTCAAACCGCGCTCCTGACCTGCGACGTTTGGGAGCACGCCTATTATCTCGATTACCAGAACCGCCGGCCGGATTTCGTGCAAACCTTCCTCGATCATCTGATCAACTGGGACTTTGTCGGCCAGAACCTCGCGAAAGCCCGTTAGCAACCGGCCGGCCCCACGTAGAAAGCCCCGCCTCGGCGGGGCTTTTCATAGGTGCACGCCTCTGTCGAGCAGCACCGCGGTATATTCCCGGTAAGTCATACCAAGCGCGCGGGCGCGGGCGAGACGGGCGAGCACAATCTCGCGCGGCGGCGTCTTCCAGGCCCGCGCGTGAGCCTTCTTCCAGCAGAACTTTCGCCAATCCGCTCCGGGGTCCAACAGCGGACCGCCATTATGGCCGATACCGGGACGAGCGGACCATACGGCAGCATCGTCGGGCGCCATTACCAAGCTCGCTTGACGCCGATCCCTTCGTGGAAAAAGCGCGCCCTTAAATCATAAAGCAATCATAAAGCAAGCCCCGCCGAGGGCGGGGCTTGCTATCCAGTAGAGCCTCTACATCCTCTTACCCGCTGCGGCGGTGATGCGCCGCGCGCTGTTGAGCGTGCTGCTCCGCATTGGTGCGAAACACCTGGTCGGCGAGCTGCTTCTGCTGATCAGGCATCGCGTCGTAGAGGTTCTGGAATGCCGGAACCAGCTTTTCCAGATCCTGAGCGTGCGCTTGCGCAAGCTTCTCGTAGGACTGCATGTTCTGCACGGCGTTCATCGACTCGAAGCTTTGGGCGCGCTCCTTAAAGGCCTGATCCATGCTGCGCGCGTTGTCACGCATGACCTCGGCGAATTGATTCCATTGCGGTTCCTCGGCCGAGGTGATGCGCAACTGTGCATGCAGCTCCCTGATACGGTTCTCCACCCGCTCCTCGGCATTCTTGCCGGGCACCGGGTGGTCGGCCATCGGGGACGCCGCGGCCGCGGATGGAGGCGGCGTAGCGGCTTGCGTTGCTGGAGATTGCGAGGATTGCGCCCAGGCGGCTGCGGGCAACGACAGCAGCGCCGCAACCGCTACCGGGGCAAAACGGCTGGACAGGTTTCTTTTCATCAACGTGTTTCCCGTTAGCTGAGATGGCAACGATCAATAGCCGTAGTAAACGGCAGGCGGCGGGGGGGTGTAATAGGCCGGCGGCGGCCCGTAATAGCTGTACGGCGGCGCATAATAACCGGGTGCGTAGCCGCGGTTCGAAGCGATCGCGGCACCTACGCCAAGGCCGACGAGACCGCCAATTATCGCCGCCCCGGCCGCACCACCGCCGCCGTGGTGGTAGTAACCTCCGTGCCAGTGCGCCGCATGCGCCGCGGGGGCTATCGCCAGACCCGCGATAAGCGCCGCGGTACCCAACAACCGTAAGCGAAAGGCCATCATCGACTCCCTTATAAGTCTACATTGACAACGTCAACACACGGTCAGGAATTCCCGGAAGCGTCATGATTGCCCACCGGGTGATCAAATCAGCTACAGCTTGAGCGGATTTCTACGCTGGCGGTATCAGTGCCGCGGCTACACGCCGGTCCTCGGCCACAAGCACATTGTAGGTGCGGCAAGCGGCTCCGGTGTCCATCGCCTCGAGCGCAATTCGGGCGGCGCGTAGCGCGGTGCGCAATGCCGCCGGCACTGCGCTCGTGGAGCGTCCGAGACCAAGCAAGAGGATCTCGACGCCACCATGCTCGATGACCGGAGCCAGGGTCCCCCAGGTCACATCAGAAGCGCTCGCGGCATCCCATGGCACAGTGAGGTCAGGAAAAACCAGGACCGGGCCGGGATAGATGACACCGCTCACCCGAAAGCCGCTCGCAGCGTAACGCTCGATGATCTGACGGCCGGCTGTGGCCACGGGGGTGAGATCCATCGTGGCGACCACTCGGCTCAGTGCGCCCCGGGAGCTCGGGCTGGCACTGCCTCGCTCGACCGGGCAATGGCGGCACGGTTCGGCCGGACATAATAGAGGATCGGCGCCGCAATGAAGAGCGACGAATAGGTGCCGATTACGACACCCCACAGCATGGCGATGCTGAAGCCTCTCAGCACTTCGCCGCCAAGAAACAACAACGCCAGAACCGCGAGCGCAACCGTGCTGACGGTCAGGATAGTCCGCGACAATGTCTCGTTGAGCGCCAGGTTGATCAGGTCGCGGAACGGCATTCTTGGATATTTGCGCAGCAACTCGCGAATCCGGTCGTAGATCACCACGGTGTCGTTGACCGAATAACCGGCAATCGTCAGGATCGCCGCCAGGGTGGTCAGATTGAATTCAAGCTGGAACAGCGCAAACAACCCGACCGTCGTGATGACGTCGTGCAGGGTCGAAATCATCCCGCCGACGCCGAATTGCCATTCAAAGCGGAACCAGATGTAGAGGGCGATCGCGAACAGTGCCAGAACGGTCGCGATCACCCCGGCGCGGATCAGCTCGCTGCCGACGCTCGGGCCGACTACCTCGGTTCGGCGGTATTCGACTCCAGAGCCGAGCGCCTGCCGCGCCAGCTGCACCACTTTCTCCTGCGCCGCATCGCCGCCCGGCTGCCGCGGCAGTCGGATCAATACATCGGTTGGTGGACCGAAGCCCTGTAGCGAGGCTTCGCCGATACTAAGCGCGTCCAGCTTTTGCCGCATTTCGGCGAGGTTCGCCGGGCCCGTAGTGGAGCGAACCTCGATGAGCGTGCCGCCGACAAAGTCGATCCCGTAATTGAGCCCGACGGTCAGAAACAGCACGATCGAGCCGATTGTCAGCAGCCCGGAGAGCGCAAACCCAATCTTGTGCCACCCCATGAAGTCGATTTTCGGCGTGCGCCGGATGACGATCAGCGGTCTCATTTTGCGTTCGCGGTCAAATCGGGATGGTCAAATCGGAATTGCTCGGGGTTTCCATTCGCGCAGCCAAGTGACGATCAACAGCCGGGTCACCAAAATCGCCGAGAAAAGCGAGGTCAGAACGCCGATGCTGAGCGTCACGGCGAAGCCTTTGACCGGGCCGGAGCCGAGCCAGAACATCAGCGCACCGGCGACCAGGGTTGTGACATGGCTGTCGAGGATCGTACCGAAGGCGCGCTTGAACCCGGCGTCGAGCGCCGACAGCACGGTGCGGCCCGCGCGGACCTCTTCGCGGATGCGCTCGTAGATCAGCACATTCGCGTCGACCGCCATTCCCATCGTCAGTGCGATTCCGGCGATCCCTGGCAACGTCAAGGTAGCGCCGAGCAGCGAGAGACTGCCGAGCATCAAGCAGAGATTGAAGATCAACGCGATATCGGCAAAGACGCCGAAGAGCCCGTAGAACAGGACCATAAAGACGATTACCAAGGAGACGCCGACGATGCTGGCCATGGCTCCTGCATGGATCGAATCGGCGCCGAGATCCGGACCGACCGTCCGCTCTTCGAGGATCGTGATCGGCGCCGGCAGCGCGCCCGCCCGCAGCAGCAGCGCAAGGTCGCTCGCGGACTGGACCGTGAAGCTGCCGGAAATGATGCCGCTGCCGCCAAGGATCGGCTCGCGGATGACCGGCGCGCTGATCACCTTGTTGTCGAGAATGATCGCGAAAGGCTTGCCGACATTGTCGCGCGTAGCGTCTCCAAAGCGCTTCGCGCCGGCGGCATCAAAACGGAAGCCGACCACCGGCTCGTTGTTCTGAAAGGTCGGTTGAGCGTCGACCAAGGTATCCCCGCCGACCATCACACGCTTGCGCACGACATAGGCGGCGGGCCCGGCGCGCCCTGCCCTGCCCTCCTCCGCCGGCAGGATTTCGTCGCCAGGCGGCAGCCGGCCGTGGCGCGCGTCCTCCAGGGAGACCGAGGTGTCGACAAGCTGGAAGGTCAGCTTAGCCGTACGGCCGAGCAGCGCTTTGACATGCTCGGGATTGTCGACGCCCGGGAGCTGGACAAGAATACGATCAGATCCCTCGCGTTGTATCGTCGGCTCCTTGGTTCCGGTCTCGTCGATGCGACGGCGGATGATCTCGATCGACTGATCGACCGCCTGCCGGCGCCGGGCCTCGGTCGCAACCGTGCTGAAGCGCATCGTCCCCGACCCGTCGGGGGCAATGTCGACGGTCAGATCAGGATCGATCTTGCGCAAGGCTTGGCGCGCAGCTTCGATCTGGTCGGGTTCGCGGATCGTGAAGACGATCGCATCGCCTTCGACGCTGAGCCCGGTATATCCGATATTGGCGTCGCGCAGCGCGTTGCGCACATTGTCGATGATCGAGTTGAGGCGCTCGCGCTGCGCTGCGGCGACATCGACCTCGAGCAGCAGGTACGAACCGCCGCGCAAATCAAGCCCGAGGGCTACCTGCTTGTGCGGCAGCCAATTCGGCACATGCGCAAGAAAGGACGGGCTGAAAAGGTTCGGCAATGACAGCAGCACGCCGAGCGCGCACACCGCGCAGATCAGGGTGATCTTCCAATTCTCGAAATAGAGCATTCGCTACTTCTCACGCGTCCGTGCCAGGGAGCCCGTCACCCGCCTCGCCGCGCTCAGCACCCGCTCCCGCAAAGCGGTAGAGGGGGGACCCAGCTCGCCAGGGCTGGGGGGGTTAGCGTTGGCCGCGGGTTCGTCCCGAAACCCGTTATTCCTTGGTCCTACTTTCGCTCGCGCTTCCGTTTTCTGCTTGGCGGCCTCGCGGGCCGCGGCCGGGTCGGGCTTGGCGAGAACGGTGGTGATCGTGCTGCGCACTACGCGAACTCGCACATTCTCGGCAATGTCGACGACGACTTCCTCCGGGTTGTCGACCCGCGCCACGGTTCCGATGATCCCGCCGCCGGTCACCACCCGATCGCCGCGGCGTAATGCGTCGAGCATGGCCTTCTGATCCTTGGCCTTGCGCTGCTGCGGGCGAATCAGAAGGAAATAGAATACGACAAAGATCAGGATCAGCGGCAGAAACTGGATCAGCGTGTTCTGATCTAATATGCCTGTTCCTTGGGCATAAGCCGTGGAAATCCACATTGGAAGGGTGCCTCAAATCGCGTGCCGCATCCGTTGGCGGCCAGCACCGCCGTCACCGTCATATGGCGCTGTCGTGCGGCAGGCCCAATTGGTACCCGATGCCCGGATAAAGGGCAACGCCAAGGCGGGTTCCGCGGTTCTCGGCCGCTGTGATAGCGTCGGCGGCCTTGCTTGCCGCAGGATTTGGACTTGCCCAAAACCAATCCCGATTTGTTGCCCCTGCTCAATCGCATCGCCGATGCGCTGGAGCGCCTGGCCCCCCTCGCTGCGCCCCCCAACGAGCTCGGCGCCGGCGACGCCTTCGTGTGGCACGCCGACCGCGGCTGGCTCGAACCGGTTCACCAGGTCAACCGGGTCGAGATCGGACTGTTGCGCGGCATCGACCGGGTCCGCGACATCCTGCTCGACAACACCGAGCGGTTCGCCGCCGGCCTCCCGGCCAACAATGTGTTGCTGTGGGGCGCCCGCGGAACCGGCAAGAGTTCGCTTGTCAAAGCCGCGCACGCGGCGGTGAACGAACAACACCCCCGTTCTCTGGCGCTGGTCGAAATCCATCGAGAAGACATTCCGAGCCTGCCCCATCTGTTATCGCTGTTGCGGGCGAGCTCGCGCCGGTGCCTATTGTTCTGCGACGACCTGTCGTTCGACCAGCACGACACGAGCTACAAATCCTTGAAGGCGGTCCTCGAGGGCGGCATCGAAGGGCGGCCGGCGAATGTCGTGCTCTACGCAACCTCGAACCGCCGCCATCTGATGCCGCGCGACATGATCGAGAACGAGCGCTCGACCGCAATCAACCCGGGCGAAGCGGTCGAGGAAGGGGTCTCGATGTCGGACCGCTTCGGCCTCTGGCTCGGCTTCCACAGCATCGACCAGGAGACCTACCACGCGATCGTCAAGGGATATGCCGAGCGCTTCGGGTTGGATCTGCCGCCCGAACAATTGCGGGCGGAAGCGGCCGAGTGGTCGATCACCCGCGGCTCGCGCTCGGGCCGCGTCGCTTGGCAATTCATCCAGGACCTCGCCGGCCGACTCGGCAAACCGCTCGGGTGAGATGATCCGACGCGGGGCCGAAACGGGCACGCGCTTAAGCAGGCCACGGAGAAACTCGGATGTCATTCCGGGGCGGCCCTTCAGGGCCGAGCCCGGAACCCACGAACACAGGCCAAGCCCTTGTTTCTCAAGCCGGTGTTCATGGGTTCCGGGTTCCCTCGCGGCGCTTCGGACCCCGGAATGACGGCGATCTCGATCTAAACGGCTTTGACCAGAGCTTCGCGGAAAAAAACGAAAGAAGGCTTGCGGAAGGTGCCGCATGCGGGAGATATCATGGGTGTTTTTGCATCAAAATTCTGCACCAGAAAAGCACATCCGCCTCAATGGTGTAAATTTTTGGCGTATATTTCTTGAGCGGTAGCAATAAGCCGGGTTAGCATGATCCAGGCGCGAGAGACTCCGATTGCCTGATTTTGCAAGGGAGAGGCGGATCAGATATCCGCCTCATCGGGCTTGCCGGATCATCCTGTATCTCGGCGTTACAAACGACCTTGTGCGGCGCAGCCATCAGCACAAGGCGCGCATTGCGTCCGGCTTCACGCGCGTTATCGATCGCGGGCGCAGTCGGGTTTGCCAGACGTCACAATATCGCCGCCGGGGTTGCCGTTCGCGATGTTGCCGTACAGATTGCTGGGGCAAACGACAGAGATGCCGACGCTTCCGTTGCTGTTGGCGATATTCCCCGTCAGAAGATTTTCGGACCCGCCAATCAGGATACCGTCGGCCTTGTTGTTGTTCGCCTGGCTGTCGGTGATCGTGTTGCCGCCGACATTGAAGTTCATCCCGTGTTGCCCGTTACCGACTGCCTGGCTGTCGATGACCGTGTTGTTGCTACCGGCGAAGATCATCCCGTCCACCCCGTTGCCGTAAGCCGGGCTGTTGCTGACCGTGTTGTTGGTACTGGATTGTAAGAACGCGATACCGTACTGCCCGTTATTGTTCGCCACAGTGTTGTAAACCGTGTTGTAGTTGCCATAAAAGTACATACCGTACGTCCCGTTATTGTTCGCTTGGCTGTCGGTGACCACAGCATAATCCCCCGAGATATCAATTCCGGAGAATCCGCTATTCATCACAGTAACGTGCGAGACCGTCGTGTATTCGGTGCCGAGATTGATAGCTTGATTGAAACCTATGACGGTTCCATTGGCTACGATGATGTTGTTACGCGCGCCGTTATTGATAACCCCGGAAGAAAACCCGCTTCCCGTAATGGTATACCCCTGAAGGTCGATTACGACCCGATCGGCGGATACAGTGATGCAGTTTACTCCTGCTGCCGCCGTCAGGTTTGTGGTCACGGTCCATTTCCCTGGGGTGGCGACGGTCGTCGGGCAAGCCGAGATGGTGCCGGCTGCATAGGCGGCCGGTGAGATCGCCCCGATGCCAAGGAGCAGCAAGGCGGCAAGAGCGAGCGCAGTTTTTACGATCATGATTGTCCTCCCTTGGGTGCGCATTCCGCGCGACAGCCCACGCGGGGCCGGATGGTTATCCGATCACGGTAAATTCCAGGAAGCAAGTACCCTGTGAACCAAAATTGATGTAGTCGAGCCCTCAGCCGTCAAGCGCTAAATCCGCCTTGGTCAAAACCAAAGGTGGTGAGAACTCCTCGAGAGGGTTCCTGCTGGCAGAGTGGTCGCGGGAGGTGAGGAGCGAATGTCCGGAGCTGCTCACGGCACGGTCGCGTGGAATTGCATGTCGAGGGCCTGCACAACCGCACTACCTGACGCCGTCCGGGTGACGCTGACTATGAGCTAATTATAACAGCCGCTTTGGGGGCATGGGCCGGCATTGCTGGCAATGGAAAGGGAGGACGCAATGGGTCGACTTGAACCGTTGAACGGGGGTCGGCCGATCTTTGAAGGTAGAGCGTCATCTCAAACGCCGGGGGATTCGCGGTTCGTGCGGCGGGGATTTACCGGGGGATGTATCGAAAGAGCGTCGCCGGAGAGACACCGAGGCGGTGCGCGATTTGGGTTACGCCAATATCAGAGTTGGCCAGCAACGCTTTGGCGCCCTCGATGTCGTCGTCGCTGAGTTTCGGCGGACGCCCTCCGTTGCGGCCAAGGCGACGGGCGGCGGCGAGGCCCGCTTGGGTACGCTCCCGGATGAGACTCCGCTGAAATTCTGCGAGTGCCACAAACATGTGAAAGACCAGCCGCCCCTGTGCGGTCGTCGTGTCTAGGGGCTTCGGTCAGGCTGCGAAAACCGATGCCTCGTACCCGAAGATCTTCGATGGTCTCGATCAACCGCTTCATCGAACGCGCCAGCCGGTCGAGCTTCCACACGATCAGCGCGATTTCCGGGTTCGCATTTGTTCTTTACCACGCCGCAGAGAGAAGCAAGCTAGCCATGAGTACAAAGGAGTTCGTCGATGTCAGACGAAGATGAGAATGGCGGGGTACCGTCCGTGCTAGCCGATCGATGGCACCCGAAATGGCAGATCTCCAGACCGGCGGCGAGGAACTCGTTCGCGAGGCGGGAAAATTGCATGCTCGCCCGGGGATTTGCTGAATTCATATTTTTGACAAGATCACATGGTATGCATACCGCAGTCACGATCGCCTCGCGTCAGATGTGGGTATTTTTTTGAAACGACGTGCTGCACTGTTCGCTTTTGTCACCGCTTTTCGCTGTTTTTGCGTCATCAAGAACAGCGAATAACAGCGAAGGAACAACCAGCTTCCACGCTGTTCTTTCGCGTCGGTGGTCCAGAGTTTCTGCGGAAGACGAGATATCCGTGGCTGATAATTTGCTGCGGCGAACAGCCAGAACAGCGAAAGTGCATCGATCCTATTGTGCAGACCCGGTTACATGATTCGAAGTCACCGATTGGGAGGCCGGAGAGAAAGGAATTCTCAGCTCGACCCCGAATCCCTTGTCGTCGCGGTGGGCGGCGGGCCCATAAATTCGCGCGGATCTACAGCGTGTTGACCGCGGCGAAGCTCGAAATGCAGCTGCGGCTCGCTGACATTGCCGGTCGAGCCGACCCGCGCAATCACCTGGCCGCGCTCGACCTTTTCGCCGCGCTTGACGAGGATCGCATCGCAGTGGGCATAAGCCGAAATCCAGCCATTGGCATGCTTGACGAGAACAAGATTGCCATACCCGCGCAGCTCATTGCCGGCATAGGCGACGACGCCGGCATCGACGGCTTGCACCGGCGTACCGCGTGGCGCGGCGATGTTGACGCCGTCATTGTGCGTGCCGTCGGGTTTTGAACCATAGCTTGCGAGAATATGGCCGCGAACCGGCCATAGAAACGCGCCCGTGCCAGCAGCCGGGGGGGCCGCGGCTGTACCCGAATCCGGGGTCTCGGGGACTGCTCGGGGCGGCGCGGCAGAGACTGCGGGCGGCGACGCTTCGGGGGCGGGCTGAGCCTCATGCAGGGCGGCGGGCGGCGCCAACGGCTCAGCCGCAGCCGACGGATTGTTCGGGGCAGCGCTCGGCGGGAGAGCGGGCCGCGTCGTGGACTGGGGCAGCTCCGGTCGCTGTGCGGGAGGCAGCGCCGCGACCGATGCCGGTGCCGCAGCGAGGCGCGGCGGCCCGGCGCCTGGGATGACCAGCGTGCGCCCAACCTGGATGCGATAGGGCGGCGACAGACCGTTCGCCTCGGCAATCACCCGCATCGGAATATGATAGCTGTGGGCGATTTCGGACAAGGTCTGCCCCCGCTGGACCGTGATCGTCTGCGAGCCGCGTTCCACCGGCGCGGGGCCGCCGACCACCGGCGCTGGCCCCTCCACCCGCGGAGCGCAGGCCGCGAGAGCACACCCGAGCACCATCGCAAGCCAAAACGCGGACCCAAAACCGCGCCGCGGGTCAATACGAATTGTCATCTTTCCCCGGCACGCCCCCCGACGCGCAAGAAATCTCGGCTATTTGGTACGCCAAGCCAGAATCATGTCAAGCCCTGGTCCGCTTGGCGGCGCGGCAGCCCGGTGATGAGCGGGACGAAGCGAACGAGACCGAGATCCTCGGTCGAAAACCGATCGTCTTGGCGGCGGATTCGCACGAGCTGCTGGTCGCGGTGATCCTCACCGACGGGCACCACGAGAATGCCGCCGGGGGCAAGGGCGTCGACGAGGGTTGCCGGCACGTCCGGAGCCGCGGCGGTTACAAGCACTCGCTCATATGGCGCCTGCTCGGGCCAACCTTTCGTGCCGTCGCCGAATCGGCACACAATATTCCGCAGGCGCAGCTCTTCAAACCGCCGCTCTGCATCGCGCAACAGTTCGCGGTGACGTTCGATCGTAAAGACACGCCGGCAGAGGGCAGCCAAAATCGCGGTCTGGTAACCGGAACCTGTTCCGATCTCGAGGACGTTCTGCCGTTCTCCGAGCTCGAGCTTCTCGGTCATCAGCGCCACGACATAGGGCTGGCTTACTGTCTGCGCATTGCCGATCGGCAGGGCCATGTTCTCATAAGCTTGGTCCTCGAACGAGGCCGGCACGAATTTTTCTCGCGGGGTCTTTTCGATGGCGCCGAGCACCCGCGTGTCTGCAATACCGGCGCGACGCAACTCCATCAGAAGCCGCAGTTTTTTCTGGATCAAGCCCGGCTCGACCGGGCCGGCTCGACCAGACGTCACCCGAAGACCTTTTTCAGAGCGGCGAGCGCCGGAACATTGGTCAGGTTGAGGTAGATCGGGGTAATCGAAACCTGCTTCTCATTGATCGCGGCCAAGTCGGTGCCGGGCTCGGCGAACCCGTCTTCGCGGACCGGGCCAATCCAATAATATGGCCTGCCGCGAGGATCGAGGCGTTCGCTCAGATTATCGGCGATCGTGCGCTTGCCTTGGCTGGTGACCGCGATGCCTTGGACGTCTTCGGGAGCCGCGGCCGGGAAATTGATGTTCATCAAGGTATGCTCGGGCCAGAGCAGCCGGGTCAACCGCCGGATCACCTCGGGCGCGAAACGCGCGGCGGTATGCCAGGGTACAGCCTCGCCGTCGATGAAATGCTGGCTGAGCGCGATCGCCGGGATGTCGAGCAGCGTCGCTTCCATCGCCGCCGCGACGGTCCCCGAATAGGTCAGATCCTCTCCGACATTGCCGCCGCCATTGACCCCGGACAGGACGAGGTCCGGGCGATGCTCGCGAAGCAGGTGCTTGATCGCCAACATCACGCAATCCGTCGGCGTCCCGTCCACGGCGTAGCGCCGCTCCGCCAACTCCGACATGCGCAACGGGCGCCTCGTCGTCAGCGAGTGGCTGGCGGCGCTCTGTTCCTGCTCGGGCGCGACGACCCAGACGTCCGGCGAGAGATCGCGCGCGATCTCCTCCAAGAGTTTGATACCGGGCGACCCAATACCGTCGTCGTTGGTGACGAGAATGCGGGCTTTGGCGAGTTCGATGCGCCGGTCAGCCATGGGGTTCGATGACCTCCTGGCCTCCCATATAGGGCTGCAACACCGGTGGAAGCGCCACCGTGCCATTGTGCCGTTGGAAGTTCTCCAGGATCGCGATCAGGGTTCGGCCGATCGCGAGACCAGAGCCGTTGAGGGTATGAACGGGCAATGTCCCCGTGCCCTCGGCGGGACGGTAGCGCGCCTTCATGCGCAGCGCCTGGAACGCGCCGCAGTTAGAGCAGCTGGAAATCTCGCGGTACGTACCCTGGCCCGGCAGCCAAACCTCGATGTCGTAAGTCTTTTGCGAGGCAAATCCCATGTCGCCGGTCGACAGCAGGACCACACGATAGGCGAGGCCGAGGCGTTTTAGAACTTCCTCGGCGCACGCAGTCATCCGTTCGTGCTCGGCCGCGGAATCATCCGGTCGGACGACCGATACCAGTTCGACCTTCTGAAATTGATGCTGGCGGATAATGCCGCGGGTGTCCTTGCCCGCCGCACCGGCCTCCGAGCGAAAGCACGGGGTCCAGGCAGTGTAACGCAGCGGCAGGGCGCCCTCGTCGAGGATTTCGCCGGCAACGAGGTTGGTCAGCGGCACCTCGGCGGTCGGGATCAACCAATACCCATCTGTGGTTCGGAACATATCCTCGGCGAATTTCGGAAGCTGGCCGACCCCAAACGCCGCTTCATCGCGGACCAACAGAGGAGGCGAAACCTCGGCGTATCCGAATTCGGTCGTATGGAGATCGAGCATGAACTGGCCGAGCGCCCGCTCGAGCCGAGCCAGCACGCTGCGCAGAACGACAAATCGCGACCCGGACAACTTCCCGGCCCGCGCAAAATCCATCATACCGAGCCGCTCGCCGACCGCCTCGTGCGACAATGGCGCGAAATCAAAGCGGGGCGGATCGCCGTGATGGCGCACCACCCGGTTGGCGGTCTCGTCCAGCCCGTCCGGCACCTCTTCGGCGGGAAGGTTCGGGAGACCAGCGAGGATCTCGTCGATCTGGGCGCGCAGCCGGGCCGCCTTCTCGGTCGCCTCACGCGCGGCTGCGGCGGCTGACTTCGCCCCAAACTGGTCGAATTCAACGTTGACACCGGCCGCTGCGCCCTTGGCAGCTCCGATCGACCTGGAGATGCGATTGCGCTCGGCCTGCGCTTTTTGAGCGCGCGTCTCGGCATCGCGCCATTTCCGATCCAGGTCGAAGACCTTTTCGGCGTCAGCCTCTAGGCCCCGCCGAGCGAGTCCGCTTTTGAATTCCACCGGGTGGTCACGGATCCATCTGAGATCGTGCATCGAAGTGCGTCATGCCCGGGCTTGACCCGGGCGTCTCCTGGATCGCCGGGTCAAGCCGGGCGATGACGAAAGGGGGCGGCAATAAGCATGGTGCCCGGATATAGAGAGCCTTATGCCTCTAGTCTATGCGGCTCGCGCTCATCATGTTCCGGCAGCGGGCTTTCCCTTGCCGGCGAGTTCGGCTTCCTCTTCAGCCTCACGCTTGGCGCGCGCCTTCTCCACCATCCGGCACGAGATGATCGAGGCCTCGTACAAGATGATCAAGGGTATCGCGAGGCTCGTCTGGCTGATGATATCCGGCGGCGTCAATACCGCGGCAACGACGAACATTATTACGATGGCGTAGCGCCGTTTGGATGCGAGGCCGGCCGAAGTAACCAGACCCACGCGCGCCATCAGAGTAAGCAGCACCGGCAGCTGAAACGCGACGCCAAAGGCGAAGAGCAGGGTCATGACCAACGACAGGTATTCGTTGACCTTCGCCTCGAGCACTATCGGAAGTCCGCCGTCGACGCCGGTCGGGGTCTCGAAGCTGACGAAGAAGCGCCAGGCAACCGGGATTACGACAAAGTAGGCGAGCGCCGCGCCCATCGCGAACAAGACCGGAGTGGCGAAGAGATAGGGGTAGAAGGCGCGACGTTCGTTCTTGTAGAGGCCGGGCGCGACGAACTTCCAGATTTGGCTGGCGATGATCGGGAAAGCGAGGCACAGCCCCGCCCAGAACGACACCTTGACGTAAGTGAAAAAGGCCTCGGTCAGGCCGGTGTAGATCAGATGCCGCCCGGTCTGTCCCTCGAAAATGACCGCCAGCGGATGCACCAGAAAGCCATAGATGCGCTCCTTGAACTGGTAGCAGATCAGAAACGCGACGAGGACCGCGCCGATCGCCCACATCAGCCGGTTGCGCAGCTCGATCAGGTGATCGAGGAGCGGCATTCTGCCTTCTTCGAGCTCGCCTTCCCTGTCGTCGTCCACAACCGTTCCCTAAAGGAGCCAAACGTCAACCGACAGCATGATGAGAGAACCCCCGCTCGAAGCGACTCTCACTGCTTTAGCGGCACGGTATCCTGACTGACCTCTTGTGGCGGCGCGATGGTTGGCGCGCCCGGCTCGACCGCGTCGATCTCTGGCGTTTCTGCGATCGGCTGCGGTTGAGCCTCGGGAACCGACGCGGCCGGGAGATCGGCGTCGGAGAATTTCGGCAGCTCCGGCGGCTTCAGGCTTTCGGCAAGGCTCCCGGTCGGATCGATCGTCTCGCGAAACTGCTTTTCGAGATCGATCTCGGTGGCTTTCTTCAGCTCCTGCCGCATTTCGTCCAGTTCGGCCTCGCGGATCATCTGCTCGACGCTGCTCTGAAACTCACGCGACAGGGTGCGCGCCTTTCTGACCCAAAAGCCGGCGACGCGCAGCGCCTTCGGCAAATCCTTCGGTCCGATGAAGACGAGCGCCACGACCCCGATCAGCAGCAGCTCGGACATGCCGAGATCAAACAGCATCGCGACCGTGCCTCACTGCGTCCTGGTCAGATCCGTGCAACATTCGCAAGTATGGCGATGATGTCAGATGCCTTTGATATGGGCAACATCAGCCGGCGCACCAGCCTGCCAGCTCAGGGCTCGATGCGGCCTTCCTGCTCCGGGTTTTTCCCGCCCGCCTGTTCGGGCAGGGTGAGTGGGGTAAGGTCGAGAAGACCGGCGGTGCGCAGCTCGTCGAGACCGGGCAGCTCGTTCAGACTGTCGAGCCCAAAATGGATGAGAAAGTCCGGCGTCGTTACCCAGAGGAGGGGCCGGCCGGGACCGGCGCGCCGCCCCTTGGGACGGACCCAGCCGGCCTCCATCAACGTATCGATCGTTCCCTTTCCGAGGGCGACTCCCCGGATCTGTTCGGTTTCGGCGCGCGTCACCGGCTGGTGGTAGGCAATCACCGCGAGCGTCTCCACAGCAGCCCGCGACAGCTTGCGGAGGACCGGCCGCTCGATCCGCAAGCTGGCGGCGAGATCAGGTGCCGTGCGAAACGTCCACCCGCCGGCCAGCCGCACGAGGTTGACCCCTCGTCCGGCATAGCTCTCGGCCAGCTCGCGCAGCAACCCCGCGACATCGGCCGCTTCGTCGAGGTGCCGCGCCAGAGCCTCCTCGCCAATTGGTTCGGCGACCGCGAACAGGAGCGCCTCGACAAGACGCAGCTGCTGCGCCCGCCCGCTCACCCGGCTGCCCCCATATCGATCGCAGTGGCCGGGGCCGGGCTGCGGAGGTAGATCGGCCCGAAGGCCAGGTCCTGACGAAGCTCGATGCGGCCGCTGCGCGCCAGCTCGAGGGTGGCGGCGAAAGTCGCGGCGAGCGCCGAGCGGCGAAACACCTCACCGCGCAGCTCCCTCGGCAAGAAGCTCGCCAGCTCCCGCCAATTCGGCACACGGCCGACAAAGCGCGCCAGCCGATTCAATGCATCATCCATCGAATGGAATTCGGCCGGCTCGATCGTCAGCACCGCAGCTTCGGTTCGACGGCGGCCGTCTCCATAGGCGCGCAGAAGTTCGTAAAGAGCGAGCTCGTAGACCGGGACTGGAATCACGGCGAGCCCCTCGGGCGCGCCGCGCAAGAACACATCCTGCCCGGTCCGCGGACGCGCCATGAGCCGCCCTCCGGCAATCTGCATGGCCTCGAGCAATCGGAGGCGGTGCTCGAGCTGGGCGGCGAGCTCAGCCCCGCTCGGCTCCTCGTCCTGCGGAGGCTGCGGCAGCAAGAGGCGCGATTTCAGATAGGCGAGCCAAGCCGCCATGACCAGGTAGTCGGCGGCAATCTCGAGACTGAGCGAGCGTTGTCTCGCGATGAACGCCAGATACTGGTCGGCCAGCGCAAGGATCGAGATCTTGCCGAGGTCGACCTTCTGCTCGCGGGCCAACGTGAGCAGCAAATCGATCGGCCCCTCGTAGCCGTCGAGCTCGAGCACCAGCTGTTGTGGCTCCTCGGCGAGTTGCGGCCTCATTCGCTCTGTCCCGTGACCCATAACACGAATTGATAGAGCGCGTCCGCCGGGCCGCCGATCACCCACCCCAGGATATTGAGGTCAAGCCCTGTTTTCTCCCCGACAAAAGGGAGCACAAACAGCAACAGTAGCAAGATCAAGATACCGTAGCGCTCAAGCCGCGCGAGGGGGAAAGCGAGCGCATCCGGCAATAGTCCCACAGCGACCCGACCGCCATCCAAAGGCGGCAGCGGGAGCATATTGAATACGCACAAGACTACATTTATGATAATCGAATTGCCGAGATTGTGCCCGAGCCAAACTCCGGCAGCTGGCGGCATCAAAACAAGCCCGTAGGCCAACAGCGACGAGACGATGGCGAGGACGACATTTGTCCCCGGCCCCGCGACCGCGACCCATACCATATCTCGCCGGGGGCAATTCAGACGGCGGAAATTCACCGGAACCGGCTTTGCGTAACCGAACAAGAACCGCGAACCCGATAGGAGCAGAACTGCCGGCAGTAGAATCGTGCCAAAAAGATCGACATGCTTTAACGGGTTGAAAGTCACTCGCCCCGCTTGCCAAGCAGTGTCGTCGCCAAATCGGTATGCCACAAAACCGTGCGCGGCTTCGTGAAACGTCACAGCCAGGACAACCGGTATAACCCAGGTGCTCACCTCATAGGGTGTCATCGGTTCGCCCTCTCTCACTTCTCATTAGACGGCAAGCGCGTCGAATTGCGCCTCGACTTTTTCTCGATCAAAGCCATCGGCCGCGGAGCTGCGACGCACCGCTTCGCCGCGCCGTAGGCGGGCGGCTGTGAGCGGCGAGATCGGCCGGGCTGCCCCGACAACCTCCTCCATCTCGCCGGGGTCTCCATTGCAGTGCAAGACAAGATCGCAGCCAGCGGCGAGCGCCTGCCGCGTCCGCTCCCCGAGCCCGCCGCCGAGCGCCCGCATCGACAGGTCGTCGGACACCAGAACGCCATCGAAGCCGATCTCGCTGCGGATGACCTCGGCAATCACCGGTGGAGATAATGTCGCCGGCACCTGAGGATCGATGGCCGAATAGACGATGTGCGCGGTCATCGCCCAAGGCATCGTGGCGAGCGCTCGGAACGGCGCAAAATCCGTGTTCGCCAATTCTTCGTAACTGGTCTCGACCTGCGGGCAGGCATGATGGCTGTCGACGCGGGCGCGGCCATGGCCGGGTATGTGTTTAAGGACAGGCAGGACGGCGCCGTGGAGCAGCCCGGCACAGACAGCGCCAGCGAGGCGCGTGACCCGTTCCGGATCGCTGCCATAGGCCCGGTCGCCGATCACCCGATCCGCTCCCGAGACCGGGATATCCAGGACCGGCAGGCAATCAACGGTGATCCCCAGCCGCGCCAAATCGTCGGCGATCAGGCGAGCGCCGAGGCGGGCCGCCGTGGCCGCCGCCGGGTCCGGCAGCGATGCAAGACGCGCGGCCGATGGATAATTGCGCCAGTGCGGCGGGCGCAGCCGCGCCACCCGGCCGCCCTCCTGATCAATCAAAACCGGCGCGTCATCGCGGCCGACGCAGCCGCGCAGCGAAGCGACCAGGTCGCACACCTGATCGGGCGAGCAGCAGTTGCGGCGGAACAGGATGAAGCCGACCGGATCGGCGGCGGCGAAGAAATTACGTTCCGAGGCGGTAAGACGCTCGCCGGAGCAGCCCAAGACAACCGCGAGCGGTGTGTTATCGGGCAATTATGCACCCGATATTGCGCCGCTTCAGCTCGCCGCAGATCCGGTCGGCATCCGCGATGGGGGCAGTCTGGAGACGGTAAAAGACCCCTCTATCACCGAGATCGGCGCGAATGGTGGTTGCCGAGATACTTCCAAGCAGGTCTGGATTGGCGCGCCTGATACGGTCCCATTCCTGACGCGCGGCCTCCTCGCTGCGCACGGACGCGAGCTGGATTCGAACGCCGCCGGCCTGTTGAGTTACGGCCGGTTTTGCAGCAGCGGCAGCAGCGGACCCGGCCTTGGCAAGCAATTTGCCGGCGGGCTGCGGTGACTGGGCCTGTGGCGCCGGATTCGGGGGACCCGCGGCCGCGGTCGTCAGCGGAGGCTGGGGTGAAGCGGATGGAGCGGCAGCAGAAGGCGCGGTGGGCCGTGGCATCGGCTTCTCGGGGGGCGGCAGCAGGTGCTCCACCGTGGCGCGTTTCTGGGTGTAGATCAGCTTATCGCGATCCGGGACTTCCATGCCGCCCGGATTTTCCGGCTTGACCTTTGTCGGACGCTCGTCGGCGCGGATGAGCGGGACATCCGCAGCTACCGTGCTGCCGCCCCCGTGCCGTAATCCTTGCTGGTACGCGAACCATAAACCGCCGGCAAATACTGAGATGACGACAAGCGCGACCAGACTTGCGACCAGCCCGCGAAGCCGCGGCCCCGCTTCACGCTCCCGCGGGTCGGCATAGAGGTCGGCTGGCCCGTCCGAACCCGCCGATCCCAGTTGATACGACATGATCACATCTCCTGCACCGGTTCGACGCCGAACACGGCGAGCCCCGAAGCGATGACCAGCGCGACGCCGCGGACCAGAGCCAGACGCGCGCGGGTCAACTCCGCATCGGATGCTAGGATAAAACGTAAAGTCGCCTCGTCCTTGCCCTTGTTCCACAGCATATGAAACTGGGCGGCGACTTCCTGGAGATAAAAGGCGATGCGGTGCGGCTCGTGGGCGGCGGCGGCGGCCTCGACCAGCCGCGGCCAGCCTGCGAGCTGGCGAATCAGCGCGATCTCGGACGGGTCGGAGAGCCGCTCAAGCGGAGCCTCGCCAAGCCCTGCGTCGGATAAATCGTCGTCCGGAAATTGCTCGGCGGCGTGCCGCATGACAGAGGCGGCGCGGGCGTGGGCGTATTGGACATAGAAGACCGGGTTGTCCTTCGACTGCTCGGTGACCTTGGCGAAATCGAAATCCAGCGCCTGGTCGTTCCGCCGCGTCAGCATGATGAAGCGGAACACGTCCTTGCCGACCACCTCGATGACTTCGCGCAATGTGACGAACGTCCCGGCGCGTTTCGACATCCGAACCGGCGCGCCCTTATCGAATAAATTCACCAGCTGGCAGATTTTGACGTCCAGCGCAGCGGCGCCGTTGGTCAACGCTTGGATTGCAGCCTGCAGGCGCTTCACGTAGCCGCCGTGATCGGCCCCCCAGACATCGATCATCGTGTCGAAGCCGCGTTGCACCTTGTCACGGTGATAGGCGATATCGGCCGCGAAATACGTCCACGAGCCGTCCGATTTCTTGAGCGGACGATCGACTTCGTCGCCGAAGGAGGTAGCCCGGAACAGGGTTTGCGGGCGCGGCTCCCAATCATCCGGCAGCTTGCCCTTCGGGGGCTCCAGCACCCCGGTATAGACGAGCCCGCGCTCGGCCAGAACCCGAACACAGTCGTCAATTGCCCCGCGCTCGGTCAGGCTGCGCTCCGAGACGAACAGATCGTGATGGACGCCGAGCAAAGCCAAGTCGTCGCGGATCAGTCGCATCATTTGTTCAATGGCAAAATCGCGGATAGGCGCCAGCCATTCGGCCTCAGGCCGGCCGAGCCATTTGCGTGCGTCGCGCTCGGCAAGCGCGCGGGCGGCTTCTGCGAGGTATTCGCCGGGATACAAGCCCTCGGGAATGGGCCCGATCGCTTCGCCCAGAGCCTCCCGGTATCTCAGGTGAGTCGACCGCGCGAGCACATCGACCTGGGCGCCGAAGTCGTTGATATAATACTCGCGCTGGACGCTGAACCCGGCCTTGGCCAGGAGCCCGGTCAGCGCGTCCCCGACAACCGCCCCGCGCCCGTGCCCGACATGCATCGGGCCCGTCGGATTGGCCGACACGAACTCGACATTGACGCGTTCGCCGCCACCAATCTCCGAATCGCCGAAGGCCGCGCCGGCACGCAGGACGGCCCGGAGCTGCGCGTGCCAGACCTCGGGAGCCAGCCTGATGTTGATAAAACCAGGCTTCGCCGGGGCTACAGTAAAGCCTGGGCCGCGATAGTCCCCCGTCACGAGCTCACGCCCGGCGAGGGCGGCGGCGATCCGCTCGGCGAGAACCATCGGGTTTTCTTTGACTGTCCCGGCGAGCACCATTGCCGCGTTGGTCGACAGATCGCCATGCGCGGGATCCCGCGGCAGCTCGACCGCAACCCGGCGTGGGTCGAGCCCCGCTGGCAGCTCCCGGTTCGCCACGAGATCCTCGATGGCCGCCAGCACGACCCGTCGAAAGTCGGCAAAGATGTTGGTCATGTCGGGATACCAGGAGCCGGCGTGTTATGGCGTTCAGGCGACGTCGGGTAATGGAACCTCAATCCGACGCCCCGCGACTTCGTCCACCAGCACAAATCGTCCGCCATCAGAGGCGCGTAGCTGAGCATTGGCGTTGAGAAGCTCGATGCCGTAAAGGGTTCCGTCCGGGGACAGATCGACGTTCACTTCATCGCTCAACCGAACCGTTTCCACTTGGGTACCGGCCTCGCGCACGCGCAGGTGGGCGATGTTTCGACGAGGATCGTAGCTGAGCTGCACTCTCCAGCCTCCAACTCTTGCTCAAAAGTATTCCTGATTACGCACTATCCTCAGCCATCAAGGTGTGGTACAAAACAGGAACATACGGCTGTTTCTGCGGGTTTGAACGATGGCGCGCAACAAGGTGCAATTTCAAAAGGGGCTCAGCGAGGCCCAGTTTGCTGTTCTTTACGGAACAGAGGATCAGTGCCGGGAGGCGGTGATGCGCTGGCGCTGGCCATCCGGCTTTGTCTGCCCGGTTTGCGCAGGGGAGCATCACAGCTTCGTGAAGACCCGGGCGCTTTACCAGTGTGCCGCCTGTCGACGGCAGACATCCGTGATCGCCGGAACGATTTTCGCGGCAACCAAGGTGCCGCTGTGCATTTGGTTTCGCGCCATGTACCACCTCACTCAGAGCAAGGGCGGCATCTCCAGCATCGAGTTGGGCCGCCGGCTTGGCGTCACCCAGACCACCGCCTGGAAGATCAAGCACAAGCTCATGCAGGCGATGATGGAGCGGGACGCCACAAAGCGCCTGACGGGACGGATCGAGATCGACGACGCCTATCTCGGCGGGGAGCGCAACGGCGGCATGCGGGGCCGCGGTTCGCCTGGCAAGACGCCGATCGTGGCGGCGGTCGAAACCACACCGGAGGGCAAGCCAATCCGCTTGAAGTTGCGCCGCGTAAAGGGTTTCCGCCGTGCCGAAATCGCGACCTTGGCGCAGCGCAATTTCCATCCCGCCAGCACCGTTGTCAGTGACGGCCTGCACTGCTTCACTGGGGTCGGCAACGCCGGCTGCGTTCACCAGCCGATCATCACTGGATCCGGTCGCAAGGCCGCCCTGAACCCTGCTTTCAAGTGGGTCAACACCACCCTCGGCAACATCAAGAGCGCCATCACTGGCACTTACCGCACCATCCGCGACAAGCATGTACCCCGCTACCTCGCCGAATTCGAGTACCGCTTCAACCGCCGATACGATCTCGCCGCCATGATGCCACGCCTCGGCTATGTCGCAGTCCGAACCCCGCCGATGCCATACCGCCTCCTCAAATTGGCTGAGGATAGTGCGTAATCAGGAAAGTATTTAACGATCACGCTGATAACCATCCAGTCGTCGTCTTCCCAAGTCGCGAACACCTCGACCTGCTTCATATGGTAGCGACGGCCGCGCCACAGCGCCTTGAAGGGAAATTACGTCGAAATCCCTGGCGGGCGAACTTCGCCGGAAACTGCTCCCCTTCCCGAATCGTCGCTGCGACCTCTTCCTCGGTTGCGCCTTGCTCCAACATCCGAGCAATCGCATGAGAGTGTAGCTTCACAACGATTCATGTCCGGGCGTAGGCGTCGAACAGACGGTGATGCTCGTCGAGCGCGAAGCGGTCGGTCATCCCGGCGAGGTAGTCGGCCGCGACTCGCGCGGTCCGGGGTTGGTCCGGCCCGATAGCGAGCTCGCGCCATTCGCGCGGCAAGTATTGCGGCTCCGCTAGGTAAAGGCCGAACAGGTCGTGAACCACCCTGTGCGCCTTTGAACTCATGCGTTTGACCCGGTGATGGCGATACATCCGCTCGAACAAAAATTGTTTGAGTGCGCGATCGTTGCGCCGCATCTCGTCGGAAAAATCAATGATCGGCGCGTTGAGCGCTCTCACCTCGTCGACCGATCCGGGTGCGCCGTCGGCGAGCCGACGAGATGTCTCGCCGATCAGATCCCCGACCATCCGATCGATCACCCGGCGAATCGATTCGTGGATCAAGCGCGGTTCCTCGAGCCCCGGATAGCGCGACGCCACGTCGTGGAAAACAGGACCGACGAGCGGCACATCGGCAAGATCGGCTACCGCGAACAACCCGGCGCGCAATCCATCATCGATATCGTGGTTGTTATAGGCGATGTCGTCGGCGAGCGCGGCGACTTGCGCCTCGGCGCTCGGGAACGTCTCTAGCGCCAGCGGGTGACAGCTGTCGTATTCAGCGATCGTCGCTGGCACCGGTCGCTCGATGCCGGCGCCGCGCAGGGGTCCATTGTGCTTAACGGTGCCTTCCAGCGATTCCCATGTCAGGTTGAGCCCGTCGAACTCAGCATAGCGGCGTTCGAGACGGGTCAGGATGCGCAATGTCTGATCGTTGTGCGAAAAGCCGCCGAACCGCGCCATCTCGGCATTGAGCGCCTCCTCGCCAGCATGGCCAAAGGGTGTGTGGCCGAGGTCGTGAGCGAGCGCCAGAGTCTCTGCGAGGTCTTCGTCGAGACCGAGCGCGCGGCTGATCGTCCGCGCGATCTGCGCCACTTCGAGGCTGTGCGTCAGCCGCGTGCGATAGTGGTCGCCCTCGTGATAAACAAAAACCTGCGTCTTGTGGGTCAGCCTGCGAAACGCGGTCGAGTGGATGATGCGGTCGCGGTCGCGCTGAAACGCGGACCGCGTTGGATGCTCGGGCTCCGGATAGAGCCGCCCGCGGCTCTCTTCCGGCTTTGACGCATAAGGAGCCAAACCGACCGGCCGGATCATGCGCCGACCTTACGCCGGGCCTCGGCTTGCGTCCATCCGCGTATCGAAAAGCCGCCGATCACGTCGTCGGCATTTTCGATTGCCCTCGCATGTGGTTACATCGCGCAAACGCAAACGGGGATCACCATGGAATACATTCGCGTGAGGTTCGATCCGAACGACATTCGCGACGTGATCGCCAGCGGCAATGTCATCGGCCAGACCGAGACCGAACTCGCGGTCCAACCGAATTATTACGTGATTTCATTGTCCGGCTCGGGCTATGCGCCACCCTACTGGTATGGCGTCGTCAGCGGCACGATGGTGGGTCATCCGCTGACCATCTCATTCACCCCGGTATAAAGCATGATGCGCGGGCGAGTTTGGGTGTTGCTCTGCGTTTTGCTGGCCGGCGGATGCGCCGGTATGCATATCGAGAACACGCCATTGCAGGCGGGCGACGGCAATCCCGATTTGCGCACGATCGCGCCGGCGAGCCCCGACCGCCCGGTAATTCTGATGACCTTCTCAGGCGGCGGATCGCGCGCTGCGGCGCTCGCCGAATCCGTCCTGCGCGAACTGTCGCAAACCAGCTACGCCGCGTCCGACGGCCCGCACGTGCTGACCGAGGACGTCAAGCTGATCTCGTCGGTGTCGGGCGGCAGCGTTACCGCCGCGTGGTTCGGATTGCGACGCGGACCCGGCCATTGGGACGGCGATCTCGACGGGCTGCGCAATGACTTTCTAACCAAGGACAATATGGCGGCGCTCGAACTCGACGCCGTCAACCCGATCACCTGGTTTGGCCTCGTCACCGGCCAGATTACCCGCATCGAGGCCGAGGAGGCGCTGTTCAATGCGCGGCTTTACCATGATGCGCCGCTAGCCGCATTGAATCAGCCGGGCAAACCCTACATCGTCCTGAACGCGACCGACATGGCGGGCGGCGAGACGTTTGCGATGGTCCCGCGGCGGTTCGACGATGTCTGCTCGAAATACGATTTGTTGCCGATAGCCACCGCGGTCTCCGCTTCCGCTGCGTTTCCGATCTTGCTGACGCCGGTCGCCTTTCAGGATTATTCCAATGGCTGCCAGGGCAAATTGCGCAACGACGAATGGCTTCGGGTTGATCTATCGCTGCCGCCATATCCGCCAAACCCGTACACACCCTACCTGAACCTCGCCGAGTACAAGGACGCGCGCTATTCCAACGATCTGCGGCACGGGCCCAACCCCTACCGGCGGATCGACTACCTTTATTTTCTCGATGGCGGGCTCGCCGACAATCTGGGAACCCGCTCATTGCGCTCGGCACTGATCGCTTCCTACGACGACGCCCAGGTGCTACGCGCAATCAACGACGGCAAGATCCGCAAGCTCGTGGTTATCGTCGTCAATGCGCGCAGCGACCCGCCGAACAAGCTTTATCAGCAGCCGCAGCAGCCAGGCCTTGTCGGCCAGATCCAGGCGGTGACTTCGGCACCGATCGACGCCAATACGGCGAATTCCGAGACCGCACTGTCCGCCCTCCTCGGCGAACTGGCGCAGGCCGCCGCTGGCGCTGCTGGCCAAGCCAAATTCGCCGGCATGCGGATCTATGGGATCACTGTCGACTATGATCAGATCCCAACCGACACGCCGGCGCATATCGCATTGCGCGATATGGCCAAGGACGTGCCGACCAGCTGGACCTTGACCCCACCGCAATTGCAGGTGACCGAGGACGCCGGCCGCTTTCTGCTGCGCCGCCATCCCTGCTATCGCACTTTGCTCGGCGACCTTCATGCATCGCAACCGCCGGCGGCGGGCGAGTCCGCCCAGCCGGCAATCCCCTGCACAACCAAGATAGATATCGAAAGGGGGATTGCCGCGCCCAGGCCGTCCAGCTAGGCTGCGCGCCGCCGGGCCGTGGCGGGGCGGTCGATCACACCTTCATCGGTAAGCAGGACCCGGTAATCGCGCTCGGCCATCTCGCGTGAAATCAAACCGTCGGCGACGTCCAGAGCCACCTGCTCCGGATCGCGCGCGGCCGGAGTACCAAAGCCGCCGCCGCCCGGCAGTTCGAGCCGGATCAAATCTCCGCCCGGAATGCTCTGCCTACCTTTGGGGCCGATTGGCTTCCCGGAGACCAGGGTGACCCGGCCGGGCGCGCCGTTCCCGCCGCCGTCGCGGCCGCGCGCCGGGTTCGAGATCCGCTCGAAATTGCATAGCATCGCAATCGGAGTGCCGTCGGCGCCGCCCAGTTCGATGATCTGGCCGAGGCCGCCGCGGAATTGCCCGGCGCCGCCGGAGCCCTCGCGGAACTCGCGCCGGCGGAACATCACCGGCGCCACAAATTCGGTGGCCTCGACCGGGATCGTGCGCACGCCGGAGGGGAACGCGGTCACGTCGAGCCCATCCTTGCCCGGCCGCGCACCGGCGCCGCCGCAGTGGAAAATGGCCGTGCTGAAGGGCTTGATGTTGTCGGGCGGCGCCTTTCCCTCCTCCGCCCCGAGTTCGTCGAGCACATCGGCGCCCCCGTAGATCTGCGGAATCCACAGCGAGGAGGCGCCTTCGGCCGGGACGCCGCCTGCCATGACCTGGTGTAGGCAACCGAAGACAACGTCGGGGAGCATGTGGCCAACCGTGTGCCGGGCGGCGACGGCGCGCGGCCGTTTGGCATTCAACAGACAGCCCTCCGGCGCACTGACCGTGATCGGGGCGAGCGAGCCGGCGTTGTTGGGCACCTCGGGAGCGACGACGCACTTTACTCCGAATGCGGTGTAGGCGGTCGTGTAGTTCAGCACGACATTGATGCCGAAGGCGCTCGCTGGGGAGGTTCCACTGTAATCGACGTGAATGCCGTCGCCACCGATCGTCATCTCGGCGGCCAAGGTCAGTGGCCGGTCATAGCCGTCCATCGTCAGGGTGTTGCGGTAGGAACCCTTCTTCAGCTTGCCGATCGCCTCGATCGTCGCCTGGCGCGAGGTTTCGATGATGTGCTCGCCGAGCCGGTCGAGATTGGCGATGCCGAACTCTTCCATCATCTCGACCAACCGCCGGCTGCCCTCGTCGTTGCACGCGGCGAGCGCATAGACGTCACCTTCGACCTGCAGCGGCTCGCGGACATTGGCGCGGATCACGCGCAGCAGGTCGTCGTTCATCCGGCCTTCGCGCGCCAACGCCATCAGCGGGATCGACAGCCCCTCCTCGAAGACCTGGCGGCCGTCGGGTCCCATGCCGAGCCCGCCGATATCGACGACGTGCACGGTGCTGGCGAAGAGCCCGACGGGCTCGCCGTGCAGAAATGTCGGGCTGACCACGGTCAGATCGTGCAGGTGGCCGCAGGTCAGCCACGGGTCGTTGGTGATGTAATGGTCGCCCGGCCGCATCGTCTTCAGCGGAAAGGCGTCGAGAAAGTGCTTGACTGCCGCCGCCATCGAATTGACGTGCCCGGGAGTACCGGTGACCGCCTGCGCCAGCATGTTGCCGTCCCGGTCGAACACTCCGGCCGAGAGGTCGCCGGCCTCCCGCACTGTCGTCGAAAAGGCGGTGCGCACCAGGGTCTGCGCCTGCTCCTCGACGACCGCGATCAGCCGGCTCCACATGATCTGCATGTGGATCTGCGACAACGCAGTGTTGGGTCTGCCAAGCATCAGCTTCTCCTTGCGATGCCGATCATTGTGATCCGTCCCGCCCCGGTCCGCAATGTCGGCCGCCGCGGCATGCAATCTCACCGTGTCCGTCCAAAACTCTCTGGCTGTATCTGCAGCAAATCTACAGCCAAAGCCCCCGTAAAAGTTGAAACAGCTTCCGATCCGCCCTCGAATTCTGCAACGGGAATGCGGCTAATTTGCGGGCTACGTTCTAATGGGCGATTGCTTCGAGCGCGAGGCCGCGGGTGCGGGGACCGAATCCGCCGATTGTCGCTACCACGATCGCCATCGCGAAGGCGATGAAGGCGAACACCGCGTTGACCCCGCCCAGATTGAGCAGAAAGGCGACGACGAGGCCGGACAGCGCCGCCGACAGCCGGCTCCAGGAATAGACAAAGCCGATCGCCCGCGAGCGAATGCGCGTCGGAAACAGCTCGGACTGATAGCTGTGAAAGCTGAACGACATCAGGTTGTTGCACAACGTCACCAGCACGCCCAACAGGATCAGCGCTGCCGGCAGCTCGCTGTTGGCGAACAACATGCCAAACACGCCGATCCCGAGCGCGCCGAGGCAGATTTGCCATTTCCGCTCGATCCGGTCGGCGATCAGGGTGCCGAGCAACGGCCCGACCGGGTTGGCGACTGCGATGATGAAGGCATATTCGAGGCTGGTAGTGACATTGATGCCCTTGGCGATCAGCAATGTCGGGACCCACGCGGCAAAGCCGTAATACCCGAAGGTCTGGAAGAAATTGAACACCGACATCAGGATCGCCCGCCCGTCATAGGGCGGCTGCCAGATCTCGGCAAACGTTCCCTCGCCGGTTTCTTCGCGCTGCGGCGGACCCGGCGGCGGCAGTCTGGCGCCGCTTTCCGCGGCCACCCGGTTCTCGATGCCCGCCACGACCCGCTCGGCATCCGCCAGCCGACCGTGCCGTGCCAGCCAGCGCGGCAATTCCGGCAATGAGAGGCGAATGAACCAGATAAAAATTGCGCCGGCCGAGCCGATCAGCACCACCCAGCGCCAGCCCTCCAGTCCGAGAGGCGTGTGAGGCACCAGCAGCCAGGCGAGGAACGCGACCAGCGGCACCGCCAGGAACTGCAAAAACTGGTTATAGGCATAAGCGCGGCCGCGATGGCTGTTCGGCACCAGCTCCGAAACATAGGTGTCGATCGTCACCAGCTCGATGCCGATGCCGACCCCGGCAATGAAGCGCCACAGATCGACGCCGAAGCCCGATGTCTGGAACGCCATGATCGCGGTCGTGATCGAATACCAGATCAGGGAGAACGTGAAGACCGTCCGCCTTCCGTAGCGATCGGCGAAATGGCCGAGGAAAATCGCCCCGACGAACAACCCGGCGAACATCGCAAAGACGAAGGTGCCAATTCCGGCAACCCCATAAGGCGCGAGCACGCTGAAGGGGCCGAGCAATTCCGGCGTGAAATAGCCGGCCTTGAGGAGCCCCGGCGCGATGTAGGCGGTCAGGAAAAGGTCATAGAACTCGAAAGCTCCGCCGAGCGAAATCAAGGTCACGAGGACCCAGATGTGCCGGGTCATCGGCAGCCGGTCCAGCCGAGCGGCGAGCTCCGCCGCGCTTGCGGTGGCCATGGCGTCTCCTCCCGTCTTGCACGAATTCGCCACCCGCAGCCTACCTCAGATTTGAGTTTAGTACCTGGTTGCGTAAATTGGTGTATGTCGTACCCATCTCGCTTCGGTATCCTCGCTCGGAAGGGACGACAAATCTCCGTCGTCCCCGCGAAAGCGGGGACCCAGAGCCTGCCCCCCTGTTCATGCCAGGGGCAGGCTCTGGCATGAACAGGGGGCGGCCGATCGGGGCATGAGCGAGAAGCGTCCTTGCGTCTACATCCTCGCCAGCAAACGTAATGGCACCCTTTATGTCGGTGTCACAAGTGATATTGCGCGCCGTGCTTGGCAACATCGTTCGAATGCTGTCGGTGGATTTGTTCGCGATTACGGAGTGCATAGGTTAGTGTTTGTCGAGTTTCACGAGACCATGGCCGATGCGATCCTCCGCGAAAAGCGCATCGAGAAATGGCGCCGCACGTGGAAACTGGAGTTGATCGAGCGCCATAATCGGCAATGGCGTGATCTTTACGAGGAGCTGGGGTGAGAGCGCCCGCCCCTGTTCATGCCAGAGCCTGCCCCTGGCGAAAGCAGGGGGGCAGGCTCTGGGTCCCCGCTTGCGAGGCTGTAATCCAATTCCGCATATCCCACCTTTGCGCCCTTTGCTCGTCGTTCCCGCGAAAGCGGGAATCCAGGGATTTAAGTTGCTTGCCCCTGGGTCCCCGCTTGCGCGGGGACGACGAATTGTCTGTCCGCAGGATTTCCTGACAGCCTCTTGCGCGGGGACGACGAACAGGGTGGAGTGCCGCACGCTAATTTTCGCAACGAGGTACTAGGTCGTGGCAAGCAATCGCGCGGACGGCAAAGTTCTTCTAGCGGCGGGCCACGTGCGAAAGAGGCTTTCTATGATAATCTCGCATCGGGCACATTGCCGTCACAAAGCTGTTTTACAAAGGAAGCAGCTATAGAGGCCCTTACTGTCAAGAATTCTGCATACTCTCCTGTCGCATAATTAAACTCAGTGGGCTTCGGTAACAGATTCGATGCAAAAACGCTGTTTGCATTCTGGCCCAGACTGACGGCACACTGTGGGAGATATGCTTTAGGGTCGGAGTCGCTTATTGCCTTATTTCCGGTAGCTGATAGCATACAAATGTTGAGCAAGAGATTATCATTTATTCTTTCATGAAGTCGCTTGAGATGGGCACCTTTTTATTGTATGATGAAAGAGCTATCGCAGGGTCCACATGTGCTCCGTTCGTGAGATTGCGAGGACGTCGAGCGGCTAACGCAAGAACATAGGCCCGTGACCGAGAGACGTTACTGCGAAAGGGTATGGTCTGCCATTCTCTCTCCCCGGGGGGATCACCAAAGTCCGAGGCGGAGCCCTCAGCGTGTACGACGTACTTGTACACAGCCGTAAGATCGTTCGAGACAAAACTCTCTCCGCCGACCTTGTACCGTTCCCCGAATGATGCGCGCCAAAACCATTGTCGAACTCGACAAACCTGATCGGGCGAAAGATGATTGATCTTCGCATAAATGTAGCAAACGATGACAGCCAGCGCCTCATATGAGAGAAAATCCCAACTATATACATTGAACTCAGTAGAGAACAAATCAACAGTCCGCAGCAGTGATTCTTTCGTGGTATCGATCAACCTTTTGATTTCAACCTTACTTAACATCCGCAATGTCATCAGCGACCGCTCTTTTATGGTGCCAAGATGCACAGCCGAGAGGCACTTCAGAACGGTTTCCCTGTCGATATCGCCAAAACCTTTCGGATCGAGCGCGTCGCGTATCTCATCCACTTCATCGTTGAGGTCGAACTCGCAATTCCACGTCGCTGCGACCATTAAGTCATAAGTCGACAGCTTGGTCCCTGAGCTGTTAATCCGCTCGAATATGGGGCAGACCTCTTCGACCGATAAATCTCGCAACGTCACGACCGGTAACCGGTATTCAGTGAATGCACCAATGATTGCGTCCAAGCGGGCCTGATATTCGGCTCCGCGTGGCAAGCTCTGCACGGCCGCCCGGAAATTTAGAAGTTGGGTGGTATTAAACAGCTTTCGCATGGGGAATTGCCAGAGTTTAAGGACGTCTGGCATTCGAAGAAATTGCTCAGTTTCCAGATCATAAACAACCGCAAATCCGCCGTCGGTTTCTTCGCGCCGAGGCAAGAGTAGATCACCGTTAAGCGCTGCTGACCGTCCAATACGTAATCAGTAGGCTCCATATCGTCCGTGGAGGGCAGGCTAAATTCACCGATATTGTGCTCAGCCCGCAACTTATCCTTGGTCTTCCAGAGAAGGAGACTCCCGACCGGATAGTTGTTAGCGAGACTGTCGAGCAGATCGATCGCCTGATCGTCTTTCCACACGAAGTCGCGCTGAAACTTAGGAACTTTGATCTCACCTTTGTTGATGCCAGCGATCAAGGTGCTCATTAGCGCGGTGTCCGTGTTGATACGGCTGACCACATTTTTACGCGTCATCATGGAACTCATGGGACTAGGTTTCGCACAGGTTGCAACCGCTGGATCGAACCATACCACAGAATGGTTGATTGATTACGTTAGGCGCTGCCGGGCTTGTTCTCCGGGCCAACTCCACTGGAATCAAGAGAAGAGCGCGATTTTCCAGAAAGCGCGTTCTGCGGCACTCGACGCACAGACGCCAATCCGACACCTATCCCCGCCGAGCCCGAGCGGCGTCTGCGGCGAGGGCAAGTACTGTTCTATGTCGTGAACGTGAAGCGGCTGCCGGTGGTGCACAGCACCAGCTTCTCCGGCATCTCCGCTTTGGCGAGGTCGATGA
Source organism: uncultured Alphaproteobacteria bacterium (assembly GCA_963736715.1). Lineage (GTDB taxonomy): Bacteria > Pseudomonadota > Alphaproteobacteria > ATCC43930 > CGMCC-115725 > AP-15. The sequence continues at coordinate 70,926 of CAVTQA010000003.1, forward strand.
AGTTCTGGCCGCTGCAATGCATTGGCAGGACGTGGTCCGGGTCGAGCTTCTTCAGCTCCGCCATCACCTGGCGCAGATAATCGTCGGGCGCCGGGGCGAGGTGAAAGCCGCCGACCAGCGCGTAGATCTTCTCGACCCCGCTGACCTCCTGCGCCCGCCGCAACGTGTTGATGATGCCGGCATGGCCGCAGGAGCTGATCACGACCAGCCCGCGGTCGCCCAGGCGGAAACAGGTGGCGTGCTCGTGCCAGTGCTGGTCGGGCTGCGGCTTGCCGGCGAGCTCGTCATCGGTGAAATGGTGGTTCATGTAGGCGTTCGGGTCGCAACCCAGGGCATCCTTGATGCCGACCTCGACCCAGGTATTGGGCAGAACGTGCTCGATGCTGGTGCGCGGCACCGCGCCGGTCGTGAAGGCGTGGCCCTCGATCACGACCGGGACCTCGGACAGTACAGGCTCCACATTCAATGCCTTCAGTCGGTGCCGGTCGAGCACGCCGAAGTCGCTGAAGCTGCCGTCGGGGTTGCGGTTGAGCCGGTGGCAAAAATTGTCCTCGCCACCAGTGTAAAGGCGCAAATCATTGCGCATTCGAGGGCGCTGCGCTTCCAGAAAGCCGGTCAAGCCGCCGAGGTGATCGAAATGGCCGTGGCTGAGGATCAACGCATCTACCGCCGAGACGTCGATCTTCAGCAGATCGAGATTGCTGAGGTAGACGGTCGGGGTAAAGCCGAAATCCAGCAAATACCGCCGGATCTCGTCGCCCTTTTGCGACTGGATATGTAGCGCCAACCCCCATTCGCTGCTCAGAGTCCTGCCCTGCCCCGCGAATGCCGCCGGTCCGACGCGCTGCACCGAAAGACCGGGCAGTTCTGCGCCGCGCAGAAAGATGTCGTGCGCGCCGTCAGTGATCTCCTGCACCACCACCCGGTCGACGACCGGCGGGTCGATACGCACGGATTCCGCCGCGGCGGAGCGGTTCAGCGGTACGCCCCCTGCCAACAGCGTGCCGCCGAGCGCGGCGGAACTTTGGAGGAAATGGCGGCGATCAAATAACGACAACATGAAGTTCTCCCGATGTGATTTGTCGGCCGAGGCACGGCGCGTCAACAGGGGATTACTTGCACATGGCCGTCTCGTCCATAGGCGATAATCCCGCGATCCCGCGTCACAACGGGGACACCCAGGTGACGCGCGCTCGTCACGATCAGCCGGTCTGCGGGGTCCCCGCGCAGCTCACCCGGTAAGAAAGGAACTGGACTGCCAAGTTGCGCCCGGCCTTGGGCGTGCTCAGCAGACCCACCTCCCACGCGGAAACAGGAGAGACGAATATCCCGTCCGCCACGCCCGCGTGAAGGATTGCCGCTGTCGCCGAACTCGCCAACGCGTCACCGTTGGCAAGCCAAATTACAGCGCAAGTGTCCAGCAACACTGCTTTCGGAGGTGCGCTCCGGCTCACCGGTGTACCGCACCCTCATCGGCGGCAAAGGCTTCGTCGGCGACGGGTGCCGTGAGATCAATCTCGGGCGGAACGACAACGGATCCTCGCAAAAACCCGTGTAATCGCGCGACTTCTCCCGCATCGGCTGGGGGCGGCACGAGGACGGCCACGGGAACACCCCGTTTCGTCACGACGACGCGCTCCAATTCTTTGCTGCGGATCCGATCCAGGATATCCAAACACTTCGCCTTTAACTCGCTGGCGCTGACGATCCGATGGGCGGCCACATTCCCTCCGACTGGTCATCTCAGATGACCACTAAGTAGCGCAATTACGCCGGTTTTTCCGGGTCCAAAGAATAGAGCGCACGGGGTCGGACGATTTTGCACGAGGTGTGCGTTTTTAATCAGCGCTGCGCAGCCCCCCGGCGGACGAGCTCAATGTAACCGAAGGCGTCAATGCGGGCGTCGAAGGAGCGGCTGACGACGGTCGAGGTTTCGTCTTCGACGATGACGGCGGGGCCGGGGATGACGGCGCCGGGCAGCAGGTGGCCACGCTCGAGGATTGCCACTTCGATGAACTCGCCGGTCTCCGGGTCGAAGACCGGGCGCGAGCGCCCGGGTTGCGGCGTATGGAGCTTGGGAGCCGGTGGCGGGTCGGCGGCTTGGGCCGGGGCCGGTGCAGAAAGCAGCATTACCCAGCTGAGCACCTCGACCTCGACGCCGGGGATGACCCGGCTGTAGAGCCGGCGGTAGGCGTCCTCGAAGGCGGCGCGGAGCAGCGCTGCGTCGTCGCTGCGGTAGGGTCGGGCCGGCAAGGGCACGGCGATCTCGTGGCCTTGGCCGCGGTAGCGCATGAAGGCAGAGCGGTTTTCGCTCAACGGCTGGTTACCGGCGCCGCGACGGACTATGGGTTCGGCTTCGGCGCGCATTGCGGCGAAGAGCGCATTGGCGGCGGTTGCGTCGAACTCATCGAGGCGCTGGAGTGAGGAGCGCACGATCTCGTAGGCGATCGGGGCGCGCAGAAAGCCGACCGCCGAGCCGACGCCGGCATAGGACGGCACCAGCACGCGGTCGAGCCCCAATTTTTCGGCCATGCGCGCGGCGTGCAACGGCGCCGCGCCGCCGAACGCGACGAGGGTGCGGCCACGCGCGTCCTTGCCGCTTTCGATCGCGTGGACGCGCGCGGCGTTGGCCATGTTCTCATCGACAATCTCGCTGATGCCGAGCGCGGCGAGCTCGACCGCCAGCGCCAGGGGCTCGGCGACCTCCTGGCGTATCGCCTCCTCGGCCGCGCCGCGGTCGAGCGGCAGGCGCCCGCCGGAGAAGCCGGTCGGGTCGATGCGGCCGAGCAGCAGATCCGCATCAGTCACGGTCGGCGCCGTGCCGCCCCGCCCATAGCAGGCGGGGCCCGGATCGGCCCCGGCGCTGTCGGGCCCGACGGTGATCCGTTTCAGCCGGTCAACTCGCGCGATCGAGCCGCCGCCAGCGCCGATCTCGACCATCTCGATGACCGGGATGCGCAACGGCAGCCCGCTGCCTTTCTTGAAGCGATAGATGCGCGCGACCTCGAACGCGCGGTTGGTCTGCGGCTTCAAATCGTCGATCAGGCAGATCTTCGCGGTCGTCCCGCCCATGTCGTATGACAGCACCTTGTCGAGGCCGCATTGCCGCGCGATCTCGGCGGCGAAGATCGCGCCCCCCGCCGGACCCGATTCGACGAGCCTTACCGGAAAGCGGATCGCGGTTTCGATCGAGGTCAGCCCGCCGCCGGACAGCATAAGAAACAGTGGGCAGACGAAACCTTCGTGCCGCAGCATGGCCTCGAGATCGGCGAGGTAACGGCCGATCAATGGCTGGACATAGGCGTTGGCACAGGCGGTCGAGAAACGCTCGTATTCGCGCATCTCGGGCGACACGTCGCTCGACAACGTGACCGGGACCCCGGGCAGCCGTTCGGCGAGGATCTCGCCGGCGCGGCGCTCATGCGCCGGGTTCGTAAAGCTGTGCAGAAAACCGATCGCGACCGACTGGACGCCGGCGGCGGCGAGCCGGCCGGCCAGCGAGCACACGCCCGCTTCGTCGAGCGGCACGAGCATCCGGCCGCGCGCGTCTATCCGCTCGCGCACCGGAAAGCGCAGCCGGCGCGGCACGAGCGGCGGCGGGAGGTCGATGTTGACGTCGTATTGCTCGAACCGGTTCTCGTGCCGGATCTCGATCGTGTCGCGGAAGCCCTCGGTGGTCAGCAGAGCGGTCTTGGCGCCCTTGCGTTCGATGATCGCGTTGGTCGCCAAGGTCGTGCCGTGAATGATGATCGACAAATCCGCCGGCGCGAGCGCGGCTTCGCGCAGCACCGTGCCGATCGCTTCGAGAACGGCGCGCTCGGGCGCCTCCGGGGTGGTCAGGATCTTGGCGCTATAGCGGCGCCCGTCCGCCTCGAGCGCCACGTCCGTAAACGTGCCGCCGATATCGACACCCAGTCTTCCGCCCTCTTCCACCACGTCCTCTCGTATTTCCGCCTACGAGGGCCGAGTGTTCGCGGCGACGGCGGCAGTGTCAATCCGCTCAAACCGCGGGAGGATGCGTGGCCGCAGCGCCGGCCGATTTCAGATTTCGCGGCCGAAGCGGCTGTCGAGCGACAGCGGGCCGCCGCCGCGGATCAGGATGGCGAGGCAGATCAGCAGCAGGTAGAACGGCACTTCCATGCCCCGGTTCGTCCAGGACCACCCGTTCGGCATATGCACGTGAAATGCCGCGACGAACATGAAGCCGGCGAACAGCGCCGTGACCGGCCGCGTCAACAGGCCGAGAATCAGGCAGATCCCGCCGAAGAACTCGAGAGACCCGATGTAATAGGCCCAAAACCACGCCGGGTTCAGCCCTTGCTTGGCAAAGCCCTCGGCGGTCTTGGCGATATCGCCGCCCCAGAACCCGAACAGCTTCTGCATGCCATGCGGCAGAAAAAAGAACCCGGTCGCGGCACGCACCAGCGGCCAGCTGTAGACCTCAATAGCGCCGTACAGGGTTCCCAGGGCGGGAACCACGTAACGCGGCCGATCCATGCTTTGGTAAGCCATTTCTCCTCCTTCGCGCCGTTAACCAAATCTACAGCATCCGCGCGATTTGTGGATCACAATGGCTTGAGCGGAGGCTCAGCGGGCGCTTACCTCGGGTATCGGCGGCGGCAGCGGGCTGAAATTAAGCGGGGCGTCCTCGTCGATGCGGTCGCGGCTCGGCAGCTGCGCGGCGTCCCAGCCGCCGCCCAGTGCCTGGATCAAGGCGGCGCTCGCGACGAGCCGGCTCTGGCGGATATTGACGGCCGTCTCGGCGTTGGCCAGCGCGGTCTGGTCGGCGACGATAACACTGGTAAACGCGACGGTGCCCGCCAGATATTGGTTATTGAGGATCCGCGCGGCCTCGAATGCCGCGGCCACGGCCTTGTCCTGAACTTCGGCCTCCTGGGCGAGGATGCGCAGAGCTGCGAGTTGATCTTCGACCTGCTGGAACGCCGTCAGCACGGTCTGCCGATAATTCGCGACGTCTTGGTCAAAGACGGCGCCGGCCTCCTCGACTTGGGCGCTGCGCGCGCCGGCGTCGAATACGGTCTGCACGAGGTTCGAGCCGAACGCCCAGAAGCGGCTATAAGTGGCCAACAGGTGGTTCAACGTCAACGCCGAAGTCCCGTAATCGCCGGTAAGAGTGATATTGGGATAAAATGCCGCCACCGCGACGCCGATCTGGGCATTGGAAGCCGCCATCAGCCGCTCTGAGGCGGCGATGTCCGGGCGGCGCTCCAAAAGCGCAGACGGCATCTCTGCCGGTATCACCGGCACCGCGATCCTCGCTTCAGTTGGCGGGATCGAAAATTCGGCGGGCGGCTTGCCGATCAGAACCGCGATCGCGTGCTCGAGCTGGGCGCGGGTCACGCCGACTGCAATCGCCTGCGCTTGCGTGCTCTCGAGTTGCGCCTCGGCCTGGGAGACGGCCGACTGGTCCGTGGTGCCGCTCTGATACTGGTTGCGGGTGATGCGCAGCAATTCGGCATAGTACCCGGCCGCCGCATCGAGCAGGCGCTTCAGCTCGTCCGACATCCTCAGCTGCAGATAGTCGCTGGCCAACGTGCCCTGAGCCGACAAGCGCGCGCTGGCGAGATCGCCGGCGCTCGCCTGGGCGCTCGCCACATCGCCTTCGACCGTACGGCGGATCTTACCCCAGAGATCCGGCGCCCAGCTCGCCGACGCGGAGGTGCTGAACGAGCTGCTGGTGAACCCGGATCTGCCGGCCCCCGTGCTGCTGCTGGAGCCACCGCCGGTTCGCGAACGCTGCGCGCTCGCATTCAGATCAACGGTCGGGAAGAACGCGGCGCGCGCCTGGGCGACGATCCATTCCGCCTGCTGGAACGCCGCCTCGGCGGCTTTCAGATTCTGGTTGGAGATGTCGATTTGTTTTTGCAGGTCGTCCAGCAGCGGATCCCTGTAGATCGACCACCAAGCGCCGCGATCAATCGCGTCGAGCGGCTCGCCGAGCTTCCACCCCGCCTCTTTGTACTCTGCCGGCACGGGAGCTTCGGGGCGTTTATAATCGGGCCCGACGGTACACGCCGAAAGCAGAAGCGACGTTACCAATACCGCAGAATACCCTCTCCCGCACTGCGGGCGACGGTCTAGGTCCCCATTCCCCACTCTTTGGATTCCCCCAACGTACGGCAACTAAATCGGTAAGGACGCTCTCATTCCCCCGGCTCGGGGATATGGCCCGAGTAGAAGCGCGGCTGGCGGATCCGCCAACGCCGCCCGCCCCACAGCCGCAAGCGGTCGAGATAGAGGTAGATCACCGGAGTCGAGTAAAGAGTGAGCAGCTGACTGACGATCAGCCCGCCGACGATCGAGATACCGAGCGGGCGGCGCAATTCGGAGCCTTCGCCAAACCCGATCGCCAGCGGCAAGGCCCCGAGCATCGCGGCCATCGTCGTCATCATGATTGGCCGGAAGCGTTTGAGGCAGGCCTGATAGATCGCCTCGCGCGAGCTCAATCCCAGGCTGCGCTCGGCGTCGAGAGCGAAATCGATCATCATGATCGCATTCTTCTTGACGATCCCGATCAACAGGATGACGCCGATCAGCGACATGATGCTGAACTCGGTATTGGTCGCGATCAGCGCCAGCACTGCACCCACTCCTGCCGAGGGCAAGGTCGACAGGATCGTAATCGGGTGAATATAGCTCTCGTACAGCACGCCGAGCACGATATAGACGGCGAGCAGTGCGGCGGCGATGAGGACCGGCTCGTTGTCGAGCGACTGCTGGAAGACCCTGGCGGTGCCTTGGAAGCTGCCGTGGATTGAGGCCGGCATGCCGAGCTGACGCATCTGATCCTCGATCGCCGCCGTCGCCTGGCTGAGCGACACGTTCGGCGCGAGATTGAACGAGATCGTCGACGCGACGAATAGATTTTGGTGATTGACCGCGAGCGGCGTGTTGCCGGGTGCGAAATGGACGAAGGCGGAAAGCGGCACCATGGTTTCAGAAGAGGTGCTGACCGCCGCGCCCGTCGAGGTGCTGCCGTGGCCGGTGTTGGCCAGCGAATTGTTGGCCTGGTTGCGTGCCGTATCGCTCGCGATCTGGGCGGCGGTTGTGGCCGCGGTGGTGCTGCTCGCAGCCGGAACTTGCGCGAGGACCGTTCCAGCGAGCGCATTCGTCGATTTCGTGCCGCTGACCGTACCGCCGCTGGTGCTGACATAGATCTGGTTCAGCGTCTCCGGGTTCTGCCAGAACTCGGGCGACACCTCCATGATGACATGGTACTGGTTTTGCGCGGCGTAGATCACCGACACCTGGCGTTGGCCGAACGCGTCGTAGAGCGTGTTGTCGATCTCGCTGACGTTGAGACCGAGCCGCGCGGCGGTGGAACGGTCGATGACCAAGTCGCTTTCGAGCCCCTTCTGCTGTTGGTCGAGATTGACCTCGGTTAGAAGCGGTACCTTCTGCAACGCGGCTTCGAGCTTGGGCGCCCATTCGTAGATTTCGTTCGTGTCGTCGCCCTGTAATGTATACTGGTATTGGGCATTGGTCGCGCGCCCGCCGACGCGAATGTCCTGTGCTCCCTGCAAGAAGAGCCGAGCGCCCGCGACCTCGTTGAACTTGGGCCGCAGCCGTCCCATGACCTGCAGCATCGACACGTGGCGCTCGGACAGCGGCTTCAATACGACGAACACGAAACCGGAGTTGGTCTGGCCGCCCCCGGTAAAGGCGCTGACGCTCTGGACCGCCGGATCATGCCGAATGATATCGACGAACCGCGTCAGCTTTTTTTCCATCAGCTGGAAGGAGATGCTCTGGTCGGCCTGAATCCCGCCGAACATCAGTCCGACGTCCTGATTTGGAAAGAAGCCCTTCGGAACTATAATGACGAGGTAGCCGCCAAGGCATAGCGTCATCAGCAGGCTCAGCATCACGAGGGATGGCCATTGCAATGCGCGGCGCAAGCTGCGGTCGTACAGGTTCAGGATCCCCACGAAAGCACGCTCGCTGGCCCGATAAAGGCGGCCGTGTGAGTGTTCCGGCCTATCGGCAAGCAAATAGGCGCACATCATCGGCGTCGTTGTCAGCGAGACGGCCAGCGAAATCATGATTGCGACCGACAAGGTCATCGCGAACTCGCGGAACAGCCGTCCGACTATGCCGCCCATCAACAGGATCGGCACAAAGACCGCGATCAGCGACAGGCTCATCGACAGCACCGTAAAGGCGACCTCGCCAGCACCCTGCAGCGCTGCTTCCATCCGCGTCTTGCCGGCTTCGACGTGCCGCGTCACATTTTCGAGCACGACGATCGCATCGTCGACGACAAAGCCGGTCGAGATCGTCAGCGCCATCAGCGAAAGATTGTCGAGGCTGTAGCCCAGCAAATACATCACCCCGAACGTGCCGATCAGCGAGACCGGCACCGCGACGCTCGGGATCAGGGTCGCACGCGGATTTCGTAAGAACGCGAAGACGACGAGGACGACGAGAATGATCGCGATGATCAGCGTGCGCTCGACGTCGTGCAGCGATGTCCGAATCGTGATCGTCCGGTCCAACGTCATTGCGACATTGATGGCACTCGGGATCGAGGCCTCGAGCTGCGGCAAGATCGCTTTGACGCGATCCACCGTGTCGATGATGTTGGCGCCCGGTTGCTTGTAGAGAAAAACCAAAACCGCGGGCTTGCCGTTGGAAAGCCCCTGGTTGCGCAGATTTTCGACCGAGTCCTTGACTTCGGCGACGTCGGTCAGCCGCACCGGCGCGCCGTTGCGATAGGCGACCACCAGCGGACGGTAATCCGCTGCATGGTTCGCTTGGTCGTTGGTGTATATCTGGAACAGGCGATCGCTATCCTCGACGGCGCCTTTGGGGCTGTGGGCATTGGCCGAGGCAAGAGCGGCGCGGATGTCTTCGAGCCCAATGCCGTACTTGAAGAGAGCCAGCGGGTTGAGCTCGACCCGCACCGCCGGCAATGAGCTCCCGCTGATCGTCACCTGGCCGATGCCGTCGATCTGCGACAATCCCTGCTGAACGACGGTGGAGGCGGCATCGTAGATCTGGCCTCGGGTCAGCGTGGCCGAGGTCATCGCCAGGATTGCGATGGGCGCATCAGCGGGGTTGACCTTCCGGTAGGTCGGGTTCTGGCGCAGGCTGGTCGGCAGGTCCTGGCGTGCTGCGTTGATTGCGGCCTGAACATCGCGCGCGGCACCATCGATATTCCGGCTAAGGCTGAATTGCAGCGTGATCCGGGTCGTGCCGACGGTGCTCTGCGAAGTCATCTCGGTGACGTCGGCAATGATGCCGAGATGGCGTTCGAGCGGCGTCGCCACGGTCGTCGCCATTGTATCGGGGCTCGCCCCCGGCATCGTTGCCGTCACCGAGATGGTCGGGAAATCGACTTGCGGCAGCGGCGCCACCGGTAGCCTCAAATAGGCGAAGAACCCGGCAAGCGCTACGCCCAGCGTCAACAGTGTAGTCGCGACCGGCCGCCTAATGAACAGCGCCGACGGGTTCACCGGCTGGCGCCCTCCGGCTTGGCCGCACTGGCACCAAAGTTCTGGCGCATAATATTACCGAGATGATCGAAGCCGAGATAGATGACCGGTGTCGTAAACAAGGTCAGCAACTGGCTGAAAATGAGGCCGCCGACGATGGTAACCCCGAGGGGATGGCGCAATTCCGAGCCGGTCCCTGTGCCAAGCATCAGCGGCAGCGCGGCAAAGAGAGCTGCCATCGTCGTCATGAGGATCGGCCTGAAACGCAAGAGGCAGGCCTGATAGATCGCCTCGCGCGGCGATTTGCCCTCGTTTCGCTCGGCGTCGAGCGCGAAATCGACCATCATGATCGCGTTCTTTTTGACGATGCCGATCAGTAAGATGATCCCGATGATCGCAATGACGCTGAGATCGCTGCCGTCGATCATCAGCGCCAACAACGCTCCGACACCGGCCGAAGGAAGTGTCGAGAGGATCGTGATCGGGTGGATAAAGCTCTCGTAAAGTACACCCAGGACGATATACATCGTGATAATCGCCGCGATGATTAGCACGAGTTCGTTGCCGAGCGCGGCTTGAAACGCCAGCGCCGCCCCCTGAAAGACGGTGATCATGCTGGCGGGCATCCCGATTTCCTGCTCGGCTTGCTTGATCGCATCGACTGCCTCACCGAGCGCTGCGCCCGGTGCGAGATTGAACGACACGGTAGTCGACGGAAATTGGCCGAGATGATTGATCTCGAGGGGCGCCGTCTGTTCCTCGACTTGAGCAATCGCTGACAGAGGCACTTGCCCATTCGTCGCGGTTGATGACGGCAAATAGAGTTGCCCCAACGAGGTCATCGTTTTCTGAAGGTCCGGATCGGCTTCCAAAATGACCCGGTATTGGTTCGATTGCGTAAAGATCGTCGAGACGATGCGTTGGCCGAACGAATCGTAAAGCGCATTGTCGACGGTGGCCGGGGTGATGCCAAAGCGCCCGGCAGTTGGACGGTCGATCAGGATATAGGCGGACAGACCGTTCTCCGCATAATTGCTCGCTACATCCTCGATCTGCGGGATCTGCTGCAAACGCGCGAGCAATTTCGGTACCCACGTCGAGAACTCCTTGGGATTGGCGTCCTCGAGCACGAATTGGTATTGCGAGCGGCTCACCGTTGCGTCGATGGTCAGATCCTGGACCGGCTGCATGTAGAGCGAGATCCCGGCAACATCTTGCGTCTCCCGCTCCAGCCGCCGGATCACGTCGCTGGCCGAGGTGCGGCGCTCGTCACGCGGTTTGAGGTTGATCAGCAGCCGTCCGCTATTGAGGGTCGTGTTGGTGCCGTCGACGCCAATGAACGAAGACAGGCTGACGACATCCGGGTCCTTGAGTATGGCGGCCCCCAGCGCCTGCTGGCGTTGCGCCATCGCTTCGAAGGAGACCGAAGGCGCGGCCTCGGAGATCCCCTGAATGAGCCCCGTGTCTTGAACCGGGAAGAAGCCTTTCGGTATCAGGATGTACAGAAATACCGTCAGGCCGAGCGTGCCGACCGCCACCAGCAAAGTCAGCGGCTGGTGATCAAGCACCCAGTTTAAGAGCCTCCCATACTGGGCGATCAGCGCGTCGAACCAGTGCTGGCTCTTGCGCGCCACCAGCGACATGTCCGACGGGGGCCGATGCCGCAGGATCTTGGCGCACATCATCGGTACGAGCGTCAATGCGACCACGGCGGAGATGACGATCGTCACCGCTAGGGTAATCGCGAACTCGCGGAACAGTCGGCCCACCACATCGGGCATGAAGAGCAGCGGGATCAATACTGCTATCAGCGATACCGTCAGTGAGATGATCGTAAAGCCGATCTGCTCGGAGCCCTTTAGCGCCGCCTGCAGCGGCGGATCGCCCGCCTCGATGTAGCGTGAAATGTTCTCGATCATGACGATCGCGTCATCGACGACGAACCCGGTGGCGATCGTCAGTGCCATCAGCGAAAGATTGTTGAGGCTGAACCCGGCGAGGTACATGAAGGCCAGCGTGCCGACGAGCGAGAGCGGCACCGATAGGCTGGGGATCAAGGTTGCCGAAGGGCTGCGCAGAAATAAAAAAATCACGACTACGACGAGGACTACGGCCAGTCCGAGCTCGAATTCGACATCGGCTACCGAGGCGCGGATCGTGGTGGTGCGGTCGGTCAGGACCTCGACATCTATGCCAGAGGGAAGGGCTGCTCTAAGCTGCGGCAACAGCCGCTGGATGCCATCGACGACCTCGATGACGTTGGCGCCGGGTTGCCGCTGAATATTGACGATAACCGCTTCGTCCGTGTTCATCCAGGCCGCAAGCTTGGTGTTCTCGGCAGCTTCCGTGGCGCGCGCGACATCCGATAGCTTGACCGGCGCGCCGTTTCGGTAGGCGACCACCAGATCGTTGTAGTCCGAGGCCTTCTTGATCTGATCGTTGGCATTGATCGTGTAGGCGCGGCTGGGCCCGTCGAAATTGCCCTTGGGCGTATTGACGTTGGCATTGGCCAATGTTGTGCGCAGATCGTCAATGTTGAGGCCGTAGGCGGCGAGCTGACGATAATTCGCCTGGATCCGCACCGCCGGGCGGTGCCCGCCGCTGATGCTGACCAAGCCAACCCCGGGCAATTGCGAGATTTTTTGCGCAAGACGCGTATCGGCGAGGTCCTCGACCTGGATCAACGGCAGCGTTTTCGAGGTCAATGCCAAAGTCAGGATCGGTGCGTCTGCGGGATTGACCTTGGCATAGATCGGCGGCGCCGGCAGATCCGACGGCAAGAGATTGCCAGCCGCGTTGATCGCTGCCTGGACCTGCTGCTCGGCCACGTCGAGGCTAAGGTTGAGGCTGAACTGCAGGGTAATCACCGAGGCCCCGGCAGAACTCGTCGAGGACATCTGGTTGAGTCCCGGCATCTGGCCGAACTGCACTTCGAGCGGCGCGGTGACCGAAGAGGTCATCACATCGGGACTAGCGCCCGGGTAAAAGGTCTGTACCTGGATCGTCGGATAGTCGACTTCTGGCAGCGCCGATAGCGGCAGGAAGCGATAGGCAAAGATGCCGACCAGCATGATCGCCGCCATCAGCAACGTCGTCGCCACCGGACGCAGAATGAAGATGCGCGAAGGGTTCATCTCAAAAAGCCGAGGCTACCCTCTCCCACCAAGCCCCCATCCGAACCTTCCCCGATTTCCGAGGAGGGAATGGGGCGGGGCCCTGAGCTTAGTACCTAATAGCCCCTCCCCCGAACTGCGGGAGAGGGCGCCGAGCGCAGCGAGGCGGGTGAGGGCGCCGCCTGAACACGCACCGCCGACACTCACGGGGCGCTCCGCCGCTGCCCGCCACCTTGTCTCTGCCGCTGGCCCTGCGGCGGGGGTTGGCTCTCCGCCGCGGACGTGGCGGGTTGCGGCGAAGCAATCGTAACCTTTGCGCCGTCGCGCAGCCGGTCGGCGCCGTCGGTGACGATACTTTCACCCGGTTCCAGCCCCGACAGGATCGCGATGCGTTGGCCGTCGGTCGGTCCGAGTTTGACCTTTTGCACCGCAACCGTGTGATCCGGCTTGACGAGGTAGACGAACGTACCGGGCGCGCCGCGTTGTATCGCCGAACTCGGCACGATATCGACGTCATGCAGTGTGTCGACGGTCAGCTGGACATTGACGAATTGATTGGGAAACAGGATCCACTGCTCGTTGTTGAACATTGCCCGCAGCTTGACCGTACCGGTCGTCGTGTCGATCTGGTTATCGATCGTGTTCAGCGTCCCTTTGTCGAGCTCCGTCGCCCCGGTGCGGTCGTAAGCGGTGACCGGCAGCACTGCGCCCGCATGCCAGCGCTTGAATACCTCGGGCAAATTGTCCTCGGGCAGTGTGAAAATAACCGAGATCGGCTGCAGCTGGGTGACCACAACGATGCCGTTGGGATCGCTGTTCTGAACATAATTGCCGGCATCGACCTGGCGCAGCCCGACGCGGCCGGTGACCGGCGAGACGATGCGGCAATAGGTCAGGTTGAGCTTCTGGGCGTCGATCTGTGCCTGATCGGCCTTGACCGTCGCCTCGTCCTGCGCAACCAGCGACACCTGCGTGTCACGGGTTTGCTTGGCGATCGAGTTTTGCGCGACCAAGGTGTTGTAGCGCTGCAAATCCAATTGCGCGTTCTTCAACAGCGCTTGGTCTTTGGCCAGCTGGGCCTCGGCTTGTTCGAGCGCCACCTGATAGGGGCGCGGGTCGATCTGGGCGAGAAAATCGCCCTTCTTGACCATCTGCCCTTCCTGGAAAGCGACCTGCACCAAATAACCGCTGATCTGCGTCTTTACCGTGACCGTCGCGAGCGGAGTGACGGTGCCGAGCTGGCTCAACGTCACGGGCACGTCGCCCTTCTCCACCGGGGACACTCCGACCGGCACCGGAGCGCCGGCCTGGCCGCGGCCGCCCTCCTTCGGCTGTGTCTGCGGCCGCGGGAAATACCATACCGCGGCCGCGACGATCGCAGCGACCAACAGCAGCCAGGCAAAACGCCGCCCCCACGAGCGCCGCGGCCGGTGCGAGACGACTCCACCCGGTTGAGCAGGACGAACGAACGGCTCGTCCACTCTCACTCGTCCGGGCGGCGCAAGAATTTCGCTTCGCTGATCGTCCATTCGTACGAGACCTGATTTGCTCCTTCGGACCGGCAATTCGGCGGCGAGAGCCTAGCAATTTTTTGCTTGCGCGTCGCGCGCGACCTGCTTGATCACAATTCCACGATGCCGATAGGGGCTGTGTATTATATGGCGTCCGGCCGTAAAGCATCCCGGTACAGCAACCCTCTTCCGTCCGGGCGCGGCATCGTCTCAAATGTCCAAGTGGACCCAGGGCTCAAGGTGGAGCGATGACGACCAATCTTCTCAGTGGCGGCCAGCTCGTCGTCGCCGCGCTGCGCGCCCATCGTGTCGACACGGCCTTCAGCGTCGCCGGAGAGAGCTATCTCGAAGTCCTCAACTCCCTCTTCGACGCTCCGGAGATCCATCTCGTGACCTGCCGCCAGGAGGGCGGCGCCGCGTTCATGGCCGAGGCTTACGGCAAGCTCACGGGCAAGCCGGGGGTGCTGCTGGTGACCCGCGGGCCGGGCGCGTGCAACGCCTCTATCGGCATCCATACCGCCTTCCAGGATTCGACGCCGATGGTCGTGCTGGTCGGCCAGGTCGCGCGCCATCAGATCGACCGCGAAGCCTTCCAGGAAGTCGATTTTCGCAAGATGTTCGCGCCGCTCGCCAAGTGGGTGGCGCAGATCGACATGGCCGAGCGCGTCCCCGAGCTAATCAACCAGGCCTTTCAAGTCGCTACTTCCGGGCGGCCGGGCCCGGTCGTGCTTGCATTACCCGAGGACATGCTGCGCGACCACAGTGCGGCGGCGGTGGTCGGCCCCTATCGGCCCGTGCGCGCCCATCCCGGCGCCGCCGATCTCGCGGAGATGTGTCGGCTGCTCGCGGCGGCGCAGCGCCCGATGATCCTGGTCGGCGGCGGTGGCTGGGACGACCGAGCCTGCCGCGACATCACAAAGTTTGCCGAGGCCAACCAGCTGCCGGTCTGCTGTTCGTTCCGCCGGCAGGACATCGTCGACAACCGATCGCCCTCCTTCGTCGGCGATCTCGGCACCGGCGCGAGCGCCGCCCTCGTCGCGCGGATCAAGGAGGCGGACCTCGTGCTGGCCGTCGGCGCGCAAATCGGCGAAATCACCTCGCAATCCTATTCGCTGATGGGCATACCCGATCCGGGCAAGGTGCTGATCCACGTCCATGCCGGCGCCGAGGAACTCGGCCGGGTTTTTCGCCCGAGCCTCCCAATTCAATCCGGCATGTCCGAATTCGCCGCCGCCGCCGCGGCTTTGCCCGCGGTGCCGGCGCCGCGCTGGTCGAATTGGCGTGCGACTGTTCGTTCGGAGTACGAGGCCGGGCTCGTGCCCAGCGCAGCGGGCGCGGCGCTCGATCTCGGCAAGGTGATGACCTGGTTGCGCGATCGCCTGCCCGATAACGCGATCGTCACCAGCGACGCCGGAAACTTCAGCGGCTGGCCGAATCGCTTCCTGCAGTACCGCCGGCCGGGACGCCAGCTTGGCCCGACCAGCGGCGCGATGGGCTACGGCGTGCCCGCCGCGGTCGCGGCCAAGCTGGTCCATCCCGAGCGGCTTGTCGTCGGGTTTTGCGGCGATGGCGGCTTCATGATGACCGGGCAGGAACTCGCAACCTCGATGCTTGAAGGGGTCGGCCCGATTATCTTGGTTTTCAATAATGCGATGTACGGCACGATCCGCATGCATCAGGAGCGCCGTTTTCCGGGGCGGGTCGTTGGGACCGCGCTGAAGAACCCGGATTTTCTCGGCCTCGCCCGGGCCTACGGCGTTTTTGGCGCCTCTGTCGCAAGCACGCAGGAATTCGCGCCGGCTTTCGAGGAGGCGGCCGCCGGTAAGGGGCCGGCGATCATCGAACTCAAGATGGATCCGGAGGTGATCACGACGCGCACGACCCTGTCGGAGATCCGCCGCGAGGCCGAGGCGCGCCAGGTTCAAGGGATGGAAATCTAATGATGGCGGAAATCGCGCGGCAGCGCTGGTCGGCCGAGCGTTATGCCGAGACCGCGCATTTCGTCCCGGCCCTCGGCGCCCCCGTCCTCGAAATGCTCGCGCCATCCCCAGGCGAGCACATCCTCGACCTTGGCTGCGGCGACGGCGTGTTGACCGAAAAGATAGTCGCGGCCGGCGCAACGGTGATCGCAGTCGATGCCGGGCCGGACATGGTCGCTGCGGCCCGGGCGCGCGGGATCGATGCCAGGGTCATGGACGGCCAAAAGCTGACCTTCACCCGCGAATTCGATGCCGTATTCTCGAACGCCGCGCTCCATTGGATGCGCGATCAGGAGGCGGTGCTCGGCGGCGTACATCGGGCACTGAAGCCGGGCGGCCGCTTTGTCGCCGAGATGGGCGGCCACAACAATACCGCTGCGATAATCGTCGCCGTAAGTGCGGTTCTTGCGCGCCGCGGGCTCGACGCTCATCGCATCAACCCGTGGTACTTTCCCTCCGCCGAAGCCTATCGCCAACAGCTCGAACAGGCCCGGTTCACCGTCGAGGAGATCGCGACCGTCCCGCGGCCGACGCCTCTGCCGACCGGTCTCGAACCATGGCTCGGCACCTTCGCCGAAGATTTTCTCGGTCCGCTGCCGCAGCCGGACCGATCGCGAGCCCGCGCCGAAATCGCCGATCTCTTGCGCCCCGTCCTGATGGACGAAACCGGAACCTGGATTGCCGACTACGTGCGGCTGCGTTTTCGCGCCACCCGCGCCGAATGACGCCACGACGCTGATTTCACCGGCAGTGTGAGATCGATCACACGCTCCCAAACGCGCAACGGGATATTTTGCGCGCGTTCGGCAGCAGAGGCCGCCTCTCGCCAATCCTCACAGGCACTGGCACGTCATTTGCGCGGACCACTGAACCGCTAGGGACAGATCCAATGCATCAGGTTCGAACATCGGCTCGTTTGGTCCGCCTGACGCTGATCGTCATCGCATTCTCGACTGCGCCGGCTCTGGCTGAGGGCGCTGCTCCGCCGTTGGGCTCCTACAATGCAGACATAAAGGAAAGCTCGATCTCGGGCATCTCATCCGGCGCCTTTATGGCCGTGCAGTTCGGGGTCTCCTGGTCGTCGATTGTCAAAGGCGTCGGCGTCATCGCCGGCGGGCCTTATTATTGTGCGCAAGGCACCGCCATAGATGGTCTCTTGGGCAACCTCGGCCCCAGTCTAACGGCGACCGGCCCCTGTATGAAAGGGCCTCCCCCAGACCTCGAGCCGCTCTTCGAAAAAACCGACGAATGGGCTCACAGCGGGGACATCGACGACCCGCATAATATCGCGAACCAGCGTATCTACATCTTTGCCGGTTACAACGATTCGATCGTTAATCCGAAAGTTGGGGAAGCTGCCTACCGCTTCTATTTGCATTACCTAGGCGGCCGCAACGACGGCAATATGTTCTATCAAAGCGCTATCGGCGCGGGCCATTCCCAAGTTACGGTCGATTTCGGTCTGCCGTGCAACAAAAATGAAGGCGACTTCATCGACCACTGCAACTACGATCAGGCCGGCATAATTCTCCAGCACATCTATGGCGCCCTCAACCCCAAGAACCGCGGCGCGCCTTCCGGGAAGCTCATCGCGTTCGATCAGCGGGAGCTGACGTCTCCCGAATCGCCGGCCTCCTACAGCATGGCCGAGACCGGGTATGTTTATGTTCCGGCCTCTTGTGCCGCCCAGCAGCCCTGCCGCGTGCATATCGCGCTCCACGGCTGCAAGCAAAACTTCGAGACCATTCAGGACCATTACATCCAGCACGCCGGCTATAACGAGTGGGCCGACACGAACCGCCTGATCATTCTCTATCCGCAAACCATCGTGGGCAATCCCGCTACCGATCCCTTCACACCCGTCAACCCGTTCGGGTGTTGGGATTGGTGGGGTTACACGAACTTCAATTATGCTGTTAAGGCCGGGCGGCAAATCACAACCATCAAGGCCATGCTCGACCGGCTCACAGGCGCGCATCTGCAGAACCCGGCTGCGCCAGCCGACGCCGCTCCGTTCGGAATTGTGGTCAATGATGTTTCGAATACCGGCGCGGCGATTGCTTGGACCCCGGCCGCCGGCGCGCAAACCTATACAGTCAATCGCGCCACCGACGGCGGCAACAGCTTCACACCGATCGGCTCGGTCTCGGGGCAGAGCTTCGGCGATTTGGGCCTGCGCCCCGCGACGCCTTATCGCTACAACGTGACCGCCACCCTCAGCGGCGGCACCGAGGGGCCAAGTTCACCAGTCGTGACGGCAACCACGCTTCCAGCGCCACCCCCGTGCGACACACCAGGGAGCTGCCCCGTCCGCTAATGGGAGCAAAATTGGCTGCGCTAGTCTAAGTCTCCGCAGCCAGCCGTTCGAGCAGCAACTCTGCGGCTCTTGCCTCGGCGATGCGCTTTGACGAGGCCGTCGCGGTGACACTTTCGCGGCCCGCGACTTTTGCCGCGACGGTGAAGCGCAAAGCGTGGTCGGGCCCGGTGGTGCCGACGAGTTCGTAGGTCGGGAGAGCCAGCGCGCGTGCCTGCGCCCACTCCTGCAGGGCGGTCTTCGGGTCGCGCGGCGGCCCCTCCATTTCGTCGATCAGCGGCTGCCAGAACCGGCGCACGAAAGCCGAAGCCGCGTCGAAGCCGCCGTCGAGGTAGATCGCCGCGATCAGAGCCTCGCAGACATCGGCGAGAATTCCGGGGTTGGCGGCGGCTCCCGCCGCCTGTTCGGCACGCGACAGGAGCAGATGGTCTCCGAGCCCAATCGTCTCGGCGACGCGCGCGAGCGCTTCGCCACGAACGAGATGCGTCAGGCGCCGCGTCAGGTATCCTTCGGGCTCGCTCTCAAAGCGCCGCCACAGGAGATCGGCGATGACGAGACCTAGAACACGATCGCCAAGAAATTCGAGGCGCTCATAGCCGCGCTGGGAGGGCTTTCTGCCGCGGCGGCCACGACCATGCTCCGAAGCGAGCGCGCTCGGATGGGTCAGGGCTTCTTCAAGGAGTTCGGGCCTAGCGAAGACATACCCGATTTTTTGCGCGAGGTCGGCGGTCAATCGATGCCTTGGACGCCATGGAACAGCCGACCGTACCGTATCGCGAACGGCCACCTCCAGAATTCCCAGAGCCGCGCCGACCCATTTGTCGAGAAAAAGATGAACTGTGCCTTCCCGATCAGGTTCTCGGCCGGTACGTAGCCGACAGCGGATAATACCCGACTGTCCTGCGAGTTGTCGCGATTGTCGCCCATCATGAAGTAGTCGCCCGGGGGGACGACATACTCCTGTGTGTTGTCGAGCGGCCCATTGTCGCTCATCTCGATGATCCGGTGCTGCACGCCGTTCGGCAGGGTTTCTATATATTGCGCAAGCGGAATAATGGCGCCGTTCCCCTCCTGATAGAGGTAGTCCTCGATGCGTTTGCGCGGCACCGGCTGACCGTTGATATTGAGGATGCCGTTCTTCATCTGAATGTGATCGCCGGGCAATCCGATGACCCGCTTGATGTAGTCGGTCGAATTGTCGGTCGGCAA
The DNA here is from genome assembly GCA_963736715.1 of uncultured Alphaproteobacteria bacterium. Classification (GTDB taxonomy): domain Bacteria; phylum Pseudomonadota; class Alphaproteobacteria; order ATCC43930; family CGMCC-115725; genus AP-15. The sequence continues at coordinate 90,507 of CAVTQA010000003.1, forward strand.
TTTGAAGACCACGACATCACCACGCGCCGGCGAATGAAAGAAGATCCGCCCGGAAAACAGCGGCAAACCTAAAGGCAGCGAGTACCGGCTATACCCGTACGAAAATTTTGAAACGAACAGATAGTCGCCTACCAGCAAAGTCGGGACCATCGATCCCGACGGAATATTGAATGGTTCATAGGCAACTGTCCGCACGACGAGGGCGATCAGCACGGCATAAACGATCGTCTTTATCGTATCGACGATGCCGCCGGCAGATTTTTTGCGGGTCAGGGCCGTAGGGCCGGATTTCGATTTCATGGAATTCCTTGGGGGCCTGGAGGCGGGATAAGCCAAGCCCGTGTCACGGTTTGAATCGAGGATATGCCCGCTCGAGAATCCCGCGTTCGTGCGCCGGCACGGCGGTGATGATCACGACGGCTTGGGCGAGCGGCGGCTCATCGGTCAATGTGACGTCGAGCCGGGCCGTCATCCCTCCCGGCGTAATCACTTCGAGCCGCCGCAAGGCGCCGCCGGTCAGCCGCATACAGGGCTGCCCGGAAGCCAAATTGACGACCCCGAGGTCGCGCCAGAAGACCCCATGGCGAAACCCGGTGCCGAGCGCTTTCGAACAGGCTTCCTTGGCGGCAAACCGACGCGCGTAGCTGGCCGAACGGTTGGCCCGCCGGTCGCATTTACGGCGCTCGGCATCGGTGAAGATGCGGTCGAGAAAACGGTCACCAAAGCGCTCGATCACCTGCTCGATGCGACGGATATCGATCATGTCGCTGCCGATGCCGAGGATCATCGAACATGCCTGCGCGGCGTTCAGCCGCGCGCCCGCTCGACCGAGTTGATGACCGGGGTCGCGCGCAACGCGGCGATGATCGTCGTCAGATGCTTAACGTCGGCGACTTCGATGTCGATCATGATCTCGAAGAAATCCGATGAGCGGTTGGTGATCTTCAGATTGCTGATGTTCCCGCCCTGCTTGCCGATTACAGTCGTCAAGCTGCCGAGATTGCCGGGCTCGTTGGCGATCGTCACATTGAGGCGGCCAACATGATTGGCATCGTCGTCGTTGCTCCAAGCAACATCGAGCCAGCGCTCCGGCGTCTCGGCGAAGCTCTCCAGGGTCTCGCAGTCGATCGTGTGGATCGTCACCCCCTTGCCGGTCGTGACAATTCCGACGATGCGGTCACCCGGCAGCGGATGGCAGCAGCCGGCGAAGTGCAGCGCCATGCCCGGGATGAGGCCGCGGATCGGCACCGCGATGTCGTTGCGTTTGGCCCGACGCCGCGCTCGATCCAGCGAGACGACCTTGGCCTTGGGCTCGTGCTGCTGCGGGAATGCCGCGTGGACGACGGTGCGCCCGGTAGCGAGCCCCTGCCCGACCGCGACATAAAGGTCCTCGACGGTTGAGCAGTTGAAGGTCTTCAGCACCGCCTCGAGCGGCCGTTCCGAAAATTCCTGACCTTCCTGGCGGAACGCCTTCTGCAGGATGGCGCGCCCGAGATCGAGATATTGGGTACGCTGCTGCGTGCGGATAAAGCGGCGGATGCGGGCGCGCGCCTTGCCGGTGACGACAAACCGCTCCCAGGTCGGCGAGGGCGTCTGCGCCTTTGAGGTGATGATTTCGACTTGGTCGCCGTTTTGCAGTTGAGTCCGCAGCGGGACCAGCCGGCTGTTGATCTTGACGCCGACGCAAGTGTCGCCGATCTCGGAATGCACGGCATACGCGAAGTCGACCGCGGTGGCCCCGCGCGGCAAGGCAATCAGATCCCCCTTGGGGGTAAAGGCGAACACCTGGTCCTGAAACATCTCGAGCTTGGTGTGCTCGAGGAACTCTTCCGGCCCCGCCGCATGGTCGAGGATATCCAAGAGCTCGCGTAGCCAGCGATATTGCGGTCCTTCGGTCTTGGGAGCGCCGTGCTTGTAGGTCCAATGCGCCGCGACCCCGAGCTCGGCGACATCGTGCATCTCGCGGGTGCGGATCTGCACTTCGATGCGCTGCTGCTCGGGGCCGATGACCCCGGTGTGCAGCGACCGGTAATTGTTCGGCTTCGGGGTCGAGATGAAGTCCCTGAAGCGGCCGGGAACCACGTGATAGGCGGAATGGATGATGCCGAGCGCGTGATAGCAGTCGCCGACATTGTCCACGAGCACGCGGAACGCCATCAAGTCCGCCAGCTGCTCGAAGGCGACGTTCTTGCGCTGCATCTTGCGCCAGATCGAGTACGGCGATTTTTCGCGGCCAGAAACGACCGCGCTGGGCACCCCGCCCTCTTCGAGCTTGCGCTGCAATTCGGCCAGGATGCGCGGCACGACGTCGGCGCCCTTGTCGCGCAAAAAATCGCGCCGAGCCAGTATGCTTGCGCGGGCGTCGGGGTGCAGCTCGGCAAACGCCAGATCCTCGAGCTGGTCTTTCATGCGCTGCATGCCGAGTCGCTCGGCCAGCGGCGCGTAAATGTCCATCGTCTCGCGGGCGATCCGCCGGCGTTTCTCGTCACTCTTGATAAACCGCAGCGTCTGCATGTTGTGCAGACGATCAGCCAGCTTGACCAGAAGCACCCGGATGTCCTCCGACATCGCGAGCACGAGCTTGCGGAAATTCTCGGCCTGCTTCGTCTGGTCGGATTGCAGCTCGATCCGTGACAGCTTGGTCACGCCATCGACCAGCCGGGTGATCTCGGGTCCGAATACGCGGTCAATGTCGTCGAGGGTGGCGAGCGTATCCTCGACTGTGTCGTGCAAGAGACCGGTCACGATCGAGGCGGCATCGAGCTTCATCTGAGCCAGGATCCCAGCGACCTCGACCGGATGGGAGAAATATGGATCGCCCGAGGCGCGCAGCTGCGCGCCATGGGCCTTCATCGAGTAGACATAGGCACGATTGAGGGCGTCTTCGTCGGCGTTCGGGTCGTAGGATTTGACGAGCTCGACAAGCTCGAACTGCCGCATCATGACGAGGTTTTCCCCGCCTGGTTCGGACCGCTGCCGTTGGTCCGGCCATGCCGATGGAGCGGCGCGATTGTCATCGTGGGCGCCGTTCACCCGGCTCGGCGCATTGTCCGCGGTCAGAGCTCCTCGTCGAAATCACCCGGCGTGTCGGGCTCGGGGGAGTCGGCGAGATCGACCTCCTCCTCGACCTCCAACATGTCTTCGGCGAGTTCATCGTCCTCGTCGAGCTGCGCAAGGTCGGCGGCAGTTTCTGCCGGGAGAACCTCCTCGTCCTCGTTCACCTCCTCCGCGTCCTCGGCATCCTCGGCGTCCTCGGCATCCTCGGCATCGACCTCGGTATCGAGTTCCGCGTCCATCAGAGCGCCGGCCGGCGCCCCGATGCCGAACAAAGCGGTATCGAGTTCGAGTTCGTGAGATTCCTCCGGCTCGTCGATTTCGACGTGCTTCTGCATGCCGCGCACCACAGAGGATTTCAGATGATCGACAGCGACCGTCTCGTCGGCAATCTCGCGCAGCGCAACGACCGGGTTCTTGTCATCGTCGCGGTCTATCGACAACGGGGCGCCGGAGCTGATTTCACGCGCACGCTGGGCGGCGAGCAGCACGAGCTCAAATCGGTTCGGGACTTTGACAACACAATCTTCAACGGTGACGCGCGCCATTTCTCTCAACTTTTTGGAAAACCTTTGATTGGCTAATATATGGAGTGTACCGGCACCCGGCAACAAGCGCGTGCGCCGCCATCCGGCGTGCTTGACCAGGTGAGCGCCACGCGCCTATATGCCGGTGATGCGAGCCGGCCGGATGGCAGAGTGGCTATGCAGAGGACTGCAAATCCTCGTACAGCGGTTCGATTCCGCTTCCGGCCTCCAGCTGGTACTTCTGCGACGGTCCCGGTAGTTTGCGAGGCGCTGTGAAGCTTGTGGGCAGCCGCCGACCTGTGGGCAAGGTGGGGGAAACGCATGGCGTTTTCCCCGGCTTGTCCATAGGGGACCGCGCTGGCGCGGTCAGGCGGGGATCGGCGCAGCCGACTGTCCATAAATTCACACCACCTCCTTGCCATGGCGTCAGGCGGCCAGTGCCGTCGCCGCTGTCGATTGGCCGAGGTAAGCCTCGTCCGGTGTTCGCCAGCCGAGCGCCTGATGCGGACGTCGCAGATTATACCAGTCAAAGCACTCGCCAAGGCTGCGCTTTTGTTCGATTTCTCAATCACCCGTTGCCAAGGCTGGCGCCTTTCGCGCAGACCCCTTACCATCCGCGTCAGGGGAGACGGCCATGGAAAACCGACACAGGCCCGGAACGGTCGTCAGTGTGCGGGGGCGGAAGTGGATTGTACTTCTCGCGCGCGAGCCAGAGGTGTTGCGGCTCCGGCCGTTGACGACAGCGCAGGGCGAGGAAGTCGGCCTATTTCTGCGGATCCAAGGCGATCGGGTGCGACCAGCGCGTTGGCGGCCGACGTTGGTGGTTTCTGTGCCCGAGGACCGGCTGCTGCACCACCAAGCTTTTTTGCCGAATGGTGGCTGGCATTTCTGGAGCCGCCAAGCCTAGGGTCTCGGATATGCCTGCCGGCGCGAACGGTTGTTGAGCAGGGCCCGGCACTGAGGCGGCTGTCGGACAACCGGTCTTCGTCAGCGCCCGCGATCTGCCCGTGCGTGCTGAATGCTACGCCGAATACATTGCGGCGCCGGCGCACGCGGCGTCGGGATCGCGGTTGCGGTAGTGGCTGGCCCGCTCTCGGCGAAAGAGCAGCGATCCCGTGCGGTCACGGGAATTCCGGCGCGAGCATCCTTGTCCGTCGACCGGGAACACGACCGGTGCCTGTCCCGGCGACCGGAAGGACCACATCATGCCGCTGGCGTGCGGCGGTGTTGACGCCGTATCGAACAGCGGGTCGCAGGTTCGCGGCCTGCTGCACCCACCAATCATTTAAAATTCAGAGAAAGCTATTAGGTCTGACGGCCTATCCGGTGAGCGTATCATCGGAAACGCTTCGCCTTTCGATCCGTGTGCTCCGCGACCGGATCGAAGCGGGTGAGCGGACCAAGAGCTGGTAGGGATGTTCGCGGGAAATATGGTAAAGTCGAGCTGCCGAACCCCGCGGCAACCAGAATTGACGTGGCCCTGATGATCAGCTCTTATCCGCCGGCAGTACGGCGCCAGCTGCTCTCGAAACATTTTCTGATCTCGGCAATGCCGGAAGGAGCGCTCGACGACCTCGTCAAATTCACGACGGTCGCGCGGTTCGAGCCGCACCGGGTGATCTTCAGCAAAGGCGACGCGGGCGATTGCCTTTATGGCATCCTGTCGGGCCGCGTGCGGATCTACTCCAACTCGGCCGAAGGGGCCGAGATCATGCTCAACGTGCTGGAACAAGGCGATCTGTTCGGCGAGATCGCCTTGCTCGACGGCAGCACGAGGACGGCGAGTGCGGCGGCAATGGAGCAGGCCGACCTGCTGCGCATTCACCGGGCCCATTTTCTGCCCTATGTGAAGGCCAATCCCGATCTTATCCTGGCAATGCTGACATTGCTGTGCCAGCGGCTGCGCTGGACCAGCTCGGTGATCGAGGATGCCGCCTTTTTGGCCTTCCCGGCCCGGCTGGCGAAGCGGCTGCTGGTGCTGGCCGAGCGTCACCGCAGAGCGCACGGGCACGAGCACGAGGTTACGGTACCTTTGTCGCAGCACGACCTCGGCAGCATGGTTGGCGCCGGCCGCGAAACAATCAACAAGCAACTCGCCCTCTGGCGCTCTTCCGGGATCGTCGATACCGGACGCGGCGCCATTGTCATCCGCAATTGTGAAGCGCTTCGGGCGTTGGTCGGCTGCGTTTAATACCGCGGTGAGTGGCTGTTGATGACCGGCACCTTTTCTCGCGACCATCGGCGCCTCGGTGAAAGACGCGCAATTGGCGTCGAGTGGCGGCAAAAGGTGCCGCTTGGCGCGCATGCGGAATGGTCGGTGCCTACCAATCGAACCGATCCGCTGGACATTCTGCTGGCGCAGGGCAGAGAGCGGATTCCGGAACTGCTGCCGGTGCGCTACGCGCGGATGAAGACCGACCCGTTTGCCTTCCTGCGTGGGGCCGCTGCGGTCATGGCCGCCGACCTCGCCGCCAATCCGACCACCGGGTTGCGGGTGCAGTCATGTGGTGACTGCCACCTGGCGAATTTCGGTTCTTATGCGACGCCCGAAGGTACCCCGGTCTTCGACGTCAATGATTTCGACGAGACATTGCCGGCGCCCTTCGAGTGGGATGTCAAACGGCTCGCCGCTAGCCTCGTCCTCTCCGGACGCGTTGCGGCAATGCCGGATCGCGATTGCCGGCGTCTTGCTCGCATCGCAGCGAAGAGCTATCGCGAACAGCTGTCTGATTTGGCCCGGCTGGCGCCGCTCGACGCGTGGAACATGCGCATCGACCTCGTCGGCACCGTCGCCAACATCGACTCCCCCAAGATCCGGCGCAACCTGAGGAAGCGCCTCGCCAAGGTGCTGGCAGCCGGGAAAGAGCATTTTGGCCTCGTTGAAATGACAGGCGGGCATTGGCGTATCAAGGACAAGCCGCCGCTGGTGCGGCATCTGAGCCGGCACGAGCTCCACGCGCACAAGGCCTTCGCGTCTTATGCCGAAACATTGCAGGAGGATCGGCGCGTATTGCTGCAGCGCTACCATCTACGCGACATTGCCTTCAAGGTTGTCGGGGTCGGCAGCGTCGGCACGTTCTGCGCCATTGGCCTGTTCGTGTCCGACGACGATGCGCCCCTGCTGCTGCAGATCAAGGAAGCGCAACAATCGGTTCTCGCGCCTTTCGCGGGACCCTCGGATTACCCCAATCACGGCCAGCGGATCGTCGTCGGGCAGCGCATGCTGCAGGCCGCAACCGACGTTTTCCTCGGCTGGACTCAAAGCGCAGTGGACGGGCGGTACTTCTATGTCCGGCGGCTGAAGGATCAGCGGCTGGCCGATATCGGAGCCCGGCTCGAAGCAGCGCTGCCGTTCTACGCCGGCCTTTGCGGCCGTACCTTGGCGCGGGCCCACGCGCGATCCGGCGACGCGGTGTCGCTGTCCGGCTATATCGGCGACAGCGCCGAATTCGATAAGGCGATCGCCGAATTCGCGCGGGCGTATGCCGACCAGACGGAGCAGGATTGGCGTGCTTTTCTCCAGGCGATCGCGATAGGCCGGATTGCCGCCGAACCGCATGCAGCGGGTCAGCCGCCGTAAAAAACGTTGTCGCCGAGATCTTTCATCTCCAAAATCGCCGCGTCTGGCCGCCCGGATATCGGCTTTGGCAGGTGAGCCTCGACGACTTCGCCGACGACGATGTGATGATCGCCCTGCTCGACAATGCTGGTAACGCGGCATTCGACCGCCGCCGGTGCGGCGTCGAGGATCGGGACCCCGGTTGTGCCCTTGTGAACGGCCTGGCCGCTCAGCTTGCCATCCTCCAGCTTGGTCGGCTTGAAGAAAGTGAAAGCGGCGCCCTTCTGGTCCTTGCTGAGCATGTTTAGCGCGAACGTCTTCTTGTCCTTGATGATCTGGTAGGCGCCGGAATCGGTCTTCACCCCTACGACCACCAGCGGCGGCGCAAAGGCGGTCTGAGTGACCCAATTAACCGTCGCTGCGGCGACATTGCCCTTCCCGTCATCCGCGGTCAGCACATAGATCCCGTAAGGGATCATGCGCAGTACGGTCTTCTTGGCGTCCTGGTCCATTTCCGTCCTCCTCGATGATCGAATTGGCTGGGCGGATAATTGGGAAGCGCCCCGCCGGCCGGCAAGCCGGTCGCGGCTCGGGCTCACACCCGCCGCACATCATAGAATTGCGGCCAGCCGTCGCGCACGTCTTGCAGATTGGCGCGGAAGCCGGTCGGCTGGTACCACAGGCCGAGCGGAACATAGGACGGGTTGCGCCAGAACTCCTCCTGCATCCTGCGGCATATTTTCTGCCGGGCTTGCTGGTCCGGCGCCTCGAACCAAGCCGCGCGCAGCGCCTCCACCTTAGGATCATCGGGCCAGCCGAACCAGGCAGTGGCACCGCTCGCCCGCAAGGGAAGATTGGGTCCGGGGGAGATGTTCCCCATTCCGCCCAGACTGGTGTAGAAGATGCTCCACCCGCCCTTGTTCAGCGGCTCGCGGCTGGCGCGCCGCGCGACTATGCCGTCCCAATCGAGCGGCTGCATATCGATGTTCATGCCAATGCGCCGCAGAACATCGGTTGCGACCTGCGACATGGCATGGATGCTTGGTATGGTCGAGCAGGCCAGGACGACCACCCGCTCGCCTCGGTATCCCGCGGCGACGAGTTCCCTTTTTGTTCTTCCATAGTCGTCGGGCCGTCGGGTGATCTCGACGCCCACATCGCTTGCCATCGGCGTTCCCGGAACAAACAGCCCGACATCGATCTTGGTGAGGCGGGGCTCCGCCCCGGCAACGGCGGCCATCACCGTCTCCTGGTCGACCGCATCCAACACAACCCTGCGCACCGCGGCATTGTCGAACGGCGGGAACAGTTGATTGAAGCGCAGACAGCCGATCCTGCCGGTGCGGTCCTTGACCGTGATCAGCAGCTTCTTGTTGCGCTCGAGATGCGGCACCAGGTCGATCGCCGGGTTTTCCCACCAGTCGACCTCGCCCTGACTCAATGCTGCAGCCGCGGTCGTTGGGTCTTGCAGGTAATTCCAGACCACGCGCTCGATGTGCGCCACCTTGGGACCAGCGCTGAAGCTCGGTTTGCCGCTGGCCCGCGGGACGTAGTCGGGGTTCCTCTCGAACACGGCGCGCTGACCCGGTAGCCGCTCGGCGGCGACGAATTTGAACGGTCCCGAACCCATCGCCTCCTCGACCTGCTTGAACGGGTCGGTCTTGGCCAGCCGCTCCGGCATAATCGAGCAGTAGGGCTCGGCCAGGGCCTCCGGCAAGAGTGGAAAAGGCTTTTTCAGGCGGAAGCGGATCGTCTTGTCGGAGATTGCCGCGAGTTCGTCCGTGCGGTCCATCAGTGCCTGACCCATCGGGTAGCGCTTGGCCCACCTGGTTATCGTGGCCACGCAATCCGATGCCCGGACCGGGGAGCCGTCATGGAAGGTCAGCCCGTCGCGCAGCCGCAGGTCCCATCGCAAGCCGCCATCTTCTATTACATGGCCTTCGACCATTTGCGGCTGAGCGTTGAATTCCGCGTCGTACCCGTAAAGCGTGTCGTAGACTGCCAGAGCAAAGTTGCGGGTAACGTCGGCGGTAGTCCAAACCGGGTCGAGCGAGGAGAGGTCGGCGTGCGGCACGAAGGTAAGGGTCTTCTGCGCCTCCGTGTGCCCGAATTGTGGTATGGCGAGAGTCGCCGCACCGGCAAGCGTCGATTTCAGGAAACTCCGCCGTCTCATTCGCAACGTTCTCCGCCCATCCCGCGGAGCCATGTTAACCACGTTTTGTTAGAATTCCCAATAAGTTTGCATCAAAACTGACCCGTCGGCGCGAAGCCGTTTGTCGAAGCCGAATTACACAGGGCGCTCGCAGTCGAAGCCCGGGACCGTCGCCCGATCGCCGGGGGCGGGATCGTCATCGACGGGGGCGGTTTAGCGGGAGGAACTCGGCATCCCCGCGAAATTGGCGCTTTTTGGTCCTCAGCGCTGACGCTGCGGTATGATCAGTGCCAACCTCTTACGTCCACCTGCGCGATAGATTGTGAAATCCGAATCCAGAGTGCAGACCGGCAACCCGGAGATTTCGGCGAGCCGCACAACGCAGGCGTCGGCGAGAGACATTGGGATATTGCTGTATCGGCTCATCAGGTCGCGCACCGCCTCTGCCTCCGCGTCAAGGTGGAGTGCAATGCGCAAGGCTCCACTTCCCAGGCTCTCGAGCAGCCGCCAGGCCTCAACTTTCTGCCGGGTGAGCAAGAAACAGGTTTCGGTCAATACCGGCTCGCAAGTCAGCAATGGTGGGGTGAGATTCGCGAATTGTTGAACGGCCCAGTTGTGACGGACTTCGTTCGCGCAGAAATAGGCCACCAGTGGCCCGGTATCGACCACCGCTCCCGGTGTCACCGACCAAACTTTTCCATGTATTTCGGGTTTGTCGCATAATCTGCGGGCGCATCCTTGACGATGCCGCAACTATCCTGCATCAGGTCATGGACCGAGGGCCTGGTCGGTCGCTGTGCCGAGGTCTTGGGTTCGGGGGCTTGAAGTACGCGCCGGAGCCCCTCCGCGACAAGATCTTTGAGGTTGCGGCCGCGCAGCGCTGCCTCCGCCTTGGCGCGGCGATACAATTCATCAGGGAGGTCGACGGTCGTTCTCATCGCGACAGCTATACATATTTATGCTTTTATAGCAAGCGCTCGCACGTCTTGACAGCCCCCGCAAGCGCCCGTGATGAGACGAGAGCAGAAGGAATCCCGCATGAAATTTGGCAATTTCCTGTTTCCGGACTGCCGCGACCCGGCGCGCGACGGCGTGGTGATCGACGAGACCTTGCGCGAGGCCTGGCTGTCGGACGAGTTGGGCGTGGATGTGATCTGGCTCGCCGAGCATCACTTCGACGGGATCTGTGCCTATGTCGACCCGATCAGCTTCGCCGGCGCGCTGGCCACCTCGGCGCGGCGCAGCAAGATCGGATTTGCGGTTGTGCAGACCGCGCTGCATCATCCGATCCGCCTCGCCGAGCAATTGGCGCTTCTCGACAACATCACCAAGGGGCGGCTCCTCGTCGGTCTCGGCCGCGGCTCGTCCTACAACATCTACGATTACCAAGGCTTCGGCATCGACCATCACGAGGCGCAGGAGCGCCTGGAGGAGGCGGAGAAGATCCTGGTCACCGCGTGGACCGGCGAGGCGTTCAGCCACCATGGCAAGTTTTGGCATCTCGATGTTCCGATGCTGCGGCCGCGGCCCTATACAAAGCCTCATCCGGTGCTCATCCGCGCCGCTTCGGGCGAAGCCTCGCTGCTCGAACTCGCCCGCCAGGGCCGGCCGTTCCTGATGAACGTGCAGTCGATGCCAGTGACGAGCCGGCGCGTCGACCTCTATCGCAGGACGATGCGCGAGGCGGGCTACGGCGAGGAACGGATCGCGCGCACCCTCACGGAGTGCTGGGTGTGGCGGAACGTGTTTGTCGCCGAGACCGATGCCGAAGCCGAGCGCGTCGGGGTCCCGGTTTTTGGCGCGATGGTCGAGGCGCGGGCGGCGCTGCGCAACCGTATCTTTCGCGAGACCGGCATGCGGATCGCGGTGCCGGAGAGCGATCTGCCCTCCGCCCGCGCGACGGTCGAGCACGGCTTCATCCACGGCTCGCCGGCGCGGGTCGCCGAAGCGATGGCGGATATCGACCAGCTCGGCGTCGGTGGCGTCATCGCATCCTTCCGTCTCGGGCCGATGCCGCACGAGACGGCGACCAACAGTCTCAGGTTGTTCATGGAACAGGTCGCACCGGAAGTTCGCTGCTCTCCCGTGCCGAATCGGGACTAACCCGCCAGGATACGAGGCCGCTCGCCGTCCTGCTCGCCCTGGAGATGAGACGCCTGCCCGCCGGGCAGTCGCGCTTCGAGGATCGCGACGAGATCCTGATGCATTTGAAAATACTGAGGACCGGGGGGCTCGGCAGAGGTCAGCGGCTCGGGCATTCTGCCGCCGACGATCAATTCGATGATATCGCCGAGCAGCGCCAGCTGAGCGCGGTCAACAGCGCCGCGAAGCGCCGCGATCGAGCCGCAATACCCTATGTCCACTTCCCGTGTGGCCAGTATCGGGCCGGTGTCGATGCCGGCGTCGATCAGATGCACCGTGCAGCCGACCGGCGCTCCTTCGAGCGCCGCCCATTCGGCAACATTCATCCCGCGATAGGCCGGCAGCAGACCCATATGCGCGTTCAGCACGCCGAGACGAAAGGCGCCGATCAGCGGCCGGCGCAACAGGCCGGCGCCGGCGTGAATACCGAGGTCGGGATCGAGAGCTTTGATCGCCGCGACGGTATCGGCGCTGTCGAGCGGGCCGGTTTCGAGAACCGCGATGCCGCGTGATCGGCAATAGGTCGGCACGTCGACCAGCGGCGCTTCCTGCGCCGCTGCTTCCACTGTGCTGTTGTTTGCCGCGCTAAGGCGGGTAGCGATCCAGCTCAGTCCTTCATTCCGTAAACGGCGGCGCAGCCTGGCCGCTGCCGGTTCTGCCGCCGGATGCTCGACGACCACGGTCAGGTTGCCGATGTGACGCTCGCGCCACGCGTCGAGCATCTGGGGGACCTTGCGCGAGCGAACGGTCGTGAGCATCACCGTACTGAGTGGACGCCCCGGAGCTGACGTAGGGCCCGGTACAATCGCGCCTCGCGAGGGTCTTGCAGCCGCAGCGGGCTTCATCGCCTCGGTCCGCAGCTCTGCCAATACCCGCCGCTTTTCGAGCAATGCGTCGATGAAATATTTCGCCGCCCAGTTCGGCACGGCGCCTTCAATATAGGAGCCGTGGACCGGATCGGATCCGGGTATGCCGCCGAACAGACCGGGATTTCGATTGCGCATGGGCTGAGCAACTTTGACCAGATCGATCGCCTTCAATGCCGCATTGACCAGCCGCAGATTGCGCGACAGGCCATGCAGGCGAAACCAGATCAGCGCCATCTGGCAATTGCCGGTCAGACATGCATAGCGGCTGCGCCCCCGCCAGTCGCCGCCAATCAGTCCGGGCAGAAACCGCGACAGCTCCAAGCGGCGCGCCAGCCGCTCGGCCGCAGCAGCCGCCGCAGTGATACCGTCGCTGCGGCCCAGGGTTTCGGCAGTCGATAAAATGCCCCCGATCGCGTAGGCAATCGAGTGCGTAAAGGCCTCGTCGGCCCGGTGCTGGTCCTCATCGAAGCCGGCGAGAGCAATCCAGTCGTTGGGCCTCCGGTGCGCGAGCGTCCAGTCGAGGTGCCGACTGGCTGCCGCCAGTGCCGCACGATCGGCGGCGTAATCGCCCCATTCGGCGAGCCGGCATGCCAGATATGCTGAATAAGTGTTGGCGCGATCGTCATAGTCCTCAGAGGCGTGACGACGGAATGCCCCATCCGGGTCCTGCAAGCCCAAAAGCCACTGCACCGCGCGCCCGGCGGCGATGCGCACCTCCTCTTCGCCCGTCTCGCGATGCCATGCCGTCAGTCCATGCAATATCTGAGCGGTGTTGAAGACCGACGGGATGACTCGGTTATCGGCGATTTCGAGCCCCGGAAAGCCGCCTTCCGGCAATTGTACCGACAACAGAAATCGTACCGCCCGCTCGGCGCGCCCGCGGAAGTCGGCTCCCGGCAAGTCGTGGCTCAAGGCGAGAAAGGTCGGTACGACATACCCCGTCGTCTCCGGGTACGACGACGTCCACCCGCGATTGAGTCGGTAGCGGCCGGCAACGCCACCGTCCGACTGCGAATCCTGCGCCGCGGCCAGCCACTGGACCGCCGCGCGCAGATGGTCCTCGTCGGTAAATCCGCAGCGCAGGTTGCGCTCGCGATCAAATGCTTGGCTCAGCAGAAACGCCGGGTGACCGCGCACCCAGGCACGGTATCGCGCCAAACGTTTCAGCTCGACGAGCATCCCGGCAGCCGATTGCAACAAGAGATGTCTCTCTATAGGAACAGATCAGGCGATTACATGTCGAGCATGGCGTAGCACTCCCGCGTGAACGGGCGGTTAGCATGCCTCGGCGGCGATCTGAGGAGCAGTCCGTGAGCACTACCGTAATCCGCAACGCCGATTGGGTCGTCGCATGGGACAAGTCCGCCGCTTGCCACACTTATCGGCGAAACATCGATGTCGCCTTTGCCGACGACCGGATCACGTTTCTCGGGCGGGATTACGCCGGCCCGGCCGACCGGGTGATCGGCGGCAAGGATCGACTCATCCTGCCGGGCCTGATCGACATCCATTCGCATCCGGAGCACGAGCCTCTCTATCGCGGGGTGCGCGAAGAGCACGGGGTGCGCAATATGCATATGACCGGGCTCTACGAGCGTTCGCAGGCGTTCTCCGCGCCGGACGACGAGGCCCGCGCGGCGAGCGCGGAATTCGCCTATTGCGAGCTGCTGTTGAGCGGCGTCACCTCACTCGTCGATATTTCACCCGCCTGGGACGGCTGGATCGAACTCTTCGCCAAGAGTGGCATGCGTGGCTTTGTCGCCCCGGGCTTCGCCTCGGCGCGCTGGCGGCTCGACAATGATTTCGAGCTGAAATTCGCGTGGGACGAAGCACGCGGCCGCCAAGGCCTCGCAACGGCGCTGGAGGTGATCGAGCGCGCCACCCGGCACCCGAGCGGCCGGCTCTCCGGCGTCGTCTCGCCGATGCAGATCGAGAATTGCACTGCGGAACTGCTGCGCGACAGCTGCGATGCGGCGCGCCAATGCGGCATCCCATTTACGGTGCATATCGCGCAGAGCGTTCTCGAGGTCCAGGAGATGATCCGGCGGCACGGCAAGACGCCGGTCCAGTGGGCGCACGAGATTGGCATCCTCCGTCCCGACACCATTCTCGGCCATGCGCTATTCCTTGATACGCATTCCTGGATCCGCTGGTGGACGAAGACCGACCTGGCGCTGATTGCCGAAAACGGCTGCTCGGTCGCGCATTGCCCGACGCCGTTCGCCCGATACGGCCAAGTCCTGGAGAACTTCGGCGATTATCTCAAAGCCGGCGTCAATATGGGTTTGGGAACGGACACGACCCCGCACAACCTCGTCGAGGAGATGCGCAAGGCGGCAATCTTCGCCCGCATCGCCGGGCGCGATATCGCCACGGTGACGACATCGGACTTGCTGCATGCGGCGACAATCGGCGGCGCCAGGGCGTTGATGCGCGACGATCTCGGCCGGATCGCGCCCAACAGCAAGGCGGACCTTGTCCTCGTCGATTTGACCGTGCCGCAGATGCGGCCGGTGCGCGACCCGCTACGCTCCTTCATCTACCATGCCGCGGACCGCGCCGTGTGCGACGTCTTTGTCGACGGGCGACAGGTCGTGGCCGACCGCAAGGTGCTGACCATGAATCAGGATGACGCAGCCGACCGCCTCGCCGGAGCGCAGCGCCGCATGTTGGAAGCGGCTGCGCGGCGGGATTATCGCGGCCGCAGCGCCGAGCAGATTTCTCCGCTCAGCCTGCCTATGGCCGATTGAAGATCGTCGGACCCCAGCTATTCCTGCGGGTACCGCCAGATATTTGCCGGCTGCGGCGCGGTCGTGTCGATCGTCCATTGCGGCAACGCGAGACCAGGGGCCACGTCGCTGAACACCATGCGAACGCGGGTCCCGATGCCGACCTGGCGCACCTGATCGGCCGGCGCCAGCTGACCGTCGGGCGTGCACAGATTGCCGACGACGCGCAGCGCTTCTTCAGGGGTCGGCTCGCCCTTTTGCGTGTCGAGATCGACGAGCAGGATCAGATATGGCGTATGGCCGCGGAACGCAGGCTGAATGGCGTGGTGCACTTCGCTGTAGGAATGCACCGCCCCTTTCCCCTCGACCCTCTTCCACGTCGATTCCAGTGCTGCGCACCATGGGCAGGCGGTGGTCGGCGGGTACCGCAGCCGGCCGCACTGCGCGCAGGCCTGCAGATGGAAATCGTGCTCCGCGCAATGGCGGAAATATTCGAGGTTCTCGATATCGAGATCATCGACAGTGAGCGTCATGCCGAGATAGTCGCCGCGAATAGCCATTTCGTCTCTCCTTCAACCATTTCCTCCGTCATTCCCGCGAAAGCGGGAACCCAGGGCTCCGGAGTTCAAGCGGCCGCCCCCTGTTCTCGCCAGGGGCAAACTCTGGACCCCCGCCTGCGCGGGGGTGACGCGACGGGCTCTTGTCAGCCGCGGCGCATGACCATCGACGAGGCGGTCGACGGGTTGGCCCAGCCGAGATTGGCGCTGACCTCGACGTCCTTGACCTGACGGCAGCCGCCCTCGCGGTAATCGTAGGTGTGCTGGCGCTTCCCGTCGGCACCGACCGGGCAGGAATCATCGGCGTCGTGGCGCAGCTGGCGGGTGTTCTCGATGACCATGTTCATGCCGTGGGTGTAGCCCTCGCACAGATGTCCGCCGCTGGTGTTGTTGGGCCGCCTCCGCCGAGTTGGATCGCGCCGCTGCTGACGTATTCGCCGCCCTCGCCCTTCTTGCAGAAGCCGTAATCTTCCAGCTGCAGCATCGTCGTGAAGGTGAAGGCGTCGTAGGAGCCGGTGATGTCGATGTCCTCCGGTCCCACCCCGGCATTCGGCCACAGGATCTGGCGCGCGTAATAGCCGGCAACCGTCGAGATCGGCCCGTGCTGGTAATGCATGTCGAGCCGCGGCTTGTTGCAGCGGCCGACCACGCCGCGGATCAGCACGAGCGGATGCTTGCAGTCGCGCGCGCGTTCGGCCGAGGTGACGATGATCGCGGTCGCATTGTCCGTCTCGACGCAGCAGTCCAGCAAATGCAGCGGCTTGCAGATGATGCGGCTATTGAGCACGTCCTCGATCGTGAACCGTCTCTTGTAATAGGCTTTGGGGTTATTGGACGCGTGGTGGCTGTGAGCCACCTTGACCGCCGCGACCTGCTCGGGTTTGGTGCCGTAGTCGTACATGTGGCGCATGAAGGTCGGCGCGAAATTCTGCCCGGCGCTCTGCCAGCCATAGGCGCGATTGTGCAGCATATCGCCGACCACCGGTGCAGCGGAGCGCGCGCCGGTACCGCCGATCCGCACTTGCGAATAGCCGTTCATCGACCGGAAGATCGCGACGACCTTGCAGCATCCCGCCTCGATGAGGCCGATCGCGATGCCGACGAGCGCCTCGGTCGACGACCCTCCGCCGAACACGTCCATGTAGAAATTGAGGCGCATCCCGAGGTCGCCGGAGATGAAAGGTCCCCGACGTCGAGTCGCCCCCCTGATAGGACAGCATGCCGTCGATGTCGCTCGGCTTCAGCCCGGCATCGAGCATCGCATTCCGGACCGCCCATGCGCCGAGCGCCCGTGTCGTCCTGCCCGAGCCCGCGGGTGTAGGTGGTCTCGCCGACGCCGACGATCGCGTATTTGTCGCGCAGGTATTTGGGTGTGGTGGCGTCCACGTCATTGGGCAGCGGCATCATGGTCTCCTTGTTTCTGATAATTCGCTCGCCACCCCTCACCCTCCCGCTGACGCGGGTCCCTCCCTCTCCCCGCATGCGGGGAGAGGGCTGGGGTGAGGGGCCCTGCTTAAAGCGCTAGACGGTAAGCCTTGGATGCGGCGCCGCTGAACAACGCGGTCTTTTCGTCGGCGGAGCAGCCAGCGGCGATGCGCTTGAAGGCGTTCCACATCACCGGATAACTGCACATGCCTTTATCGACTGGGAAATTGCTTTCGAACATCGAGCGCTGCGGGCCGAAGGCGCTGATGCAGATCTCGATATAGGGACGCCATGCCTTCTCCAAATCCTCCGAGGAGGGCGGCATGTCGTGCTCGAAGAAGGTGAAGCCGGTCAGCTTCATGCCCAGCCCGCCGAGCTTCACGTAAGTATTGGGGAAGCTGGCGACCTGGCGGACGCCGTCGCGCCATTCCGCAAACGCCTCCTCGCCCTTGCCCGCGTAGGGGCCGATCGCGAGCGCGCCGCCGACATGGTTGAGCACGATCGTCGCCTGCGGGAAGGCGCGCGCCAAATCCGCTACATCGCTCAGCTGCGTGTGAAACAGCCACGCGTCGAAGGCGAGGCCGAGCGAGGCGAGCCCGGCGAACCCCTCGCGGAAATTGCGGTCGCGGTAGAGCCCCTGAGGGGCGCCGGAGCAGTAGATCGAAAGGCTCGGATCCTCGTGCCAGGTCGCGCCGTTGCGGATGCCTTTGAACCGCCCTCCCGAGACGGCGACGTGCTGCTCGAGGATGCCTTTGGCGCGTGAGCCGATGCGCAGATCGACATTGCCGATGATCCCGGCGCAGCAGCGCGCCGGCCCGTATTTGCCCGAAGCGCTCATCGCCGCGACGCCGTCGACGAACTCGGTCTCGCCGAGCGACTTCTGCTCCTGCGGCCCGTCGGCACGGTACATCTCGCGGCATTCCTCGAAGCAGGTCGCGACGATGTTGTGCCCGCTGCCGACATCCTCGAGCAGATCCTGGAACAGATAGCGGTTACCGGGCCGGTCCCACAGATGATGGTGCGGATCCACGATCGGCAGACCGGGTTCGAGGATCTCCTCCCGGCGCTTGTTCAGCCAGTCCGGCCGAACCGGCGCATGACGTCCCGGGGGTATCGGGGATTGGGGCATGGCGGGTTTCTCCCAAATTGTCGTGCGTCGATTAACTCTGCCCCGGCGCGCCGCGTAATGCCATGGTTTTGGTGAGCGGGAGAGAGCGGTGGGACCTACGACTGAAGCGCCGCTGCCCGGCCGTAGGCGAACTCTGCTTCCAGGCTTTTCCCGGCCGCTTTGAGCGAGTGCCCGAGTTGAAGCCAAAGTTCGGGGACCGCCGGATCCGATCCGAGCGCATCGAGGTAAAACCGTGCAGCTCTTTCCCACTCTCCCGTCTTTCGGGCGGTATCGGCTATAGCCGCCGCAGTCGAGGCGCGATCCGCGCGAAACAGGCGAGCGAGACTCCGCAACCGTCCCGTTCGGCCGAGCCCCGGAAGCCGAGAGATCTGCTCTGCTTTCGCGAGGATTGCCGCGTCGAACCACCGGGCGCTCTCGCGGGAGAATGCATCGCGCTCGGCGGCCAGTCGGGAAACCTCGTTTCGCGCGCCCTCCTGGAGCGGGTCCGCAGGACCAGCGAGATCCCATCGGGGTGGAGCGATCTTCTGGACCACCAGTTCGATCTCATAGCCTCCCCCCGAATGCTCCTCCGGTCCGATGTCATAGGTGAAACCTTCGTCATTATCGCGCAGATGTCGGACGCGGTAAGTATTGGGCCTCAATGACGCTTCGAACTCGCGTAGGAGTGATGCCGGCGTGTAAAACCGATTGTGATCGGCATTCCATGAGGAGGGTAAACTGGTCCTTTTTTCGTAGAGGAACTGGTGCGGGACCACGCACACGATAAACCCACCGCATCTGACTACCCGATGCCAGTCGCAAATAGTCGCCCGGAAATCGGTGACGTGTTCCAGCATGTGACTGGAGTAAACGGTGTCGATGCTTTCGTCGGCAAACGGCAGCCTTTTCCCGTCGTATTCGGGGTAGTCGAGATCCACCCCAATCGCATGGGGCAATATCGGGACCGCGTCTTCAAAGGCGCCGCGATACCCGACATCGATCGTGACTTCACCCGCCATATAGGTGGAAAAGAAGCCGTTCTTCAGTTTGTCATTGAAGGTGCGGCCGGCCTCGCCCTTGACCGGCCAGTCCTCGGGCACCTCGAATCTACCTACCGTCGCCATCGTTCTTTGGGAATCAAGCTATCGTTGATTTTGCGTGGTGAGGATAGCTCTTCGAGCCCGACAGCATGGCGGTAGCTTGGTCGGCGATCGTTTCCGGCACGATCTGCTTTATGCACAAATGGTCGTTCGGGCATTCCTCGAGCTTGTCGTACCCGCAAGGCGAGCAGGGCACCAGCGCCATCACCGCGCGGACATTATCGCCGCGCGGCCCCCATTCCTGCGGCTGGTGACTGCCGGAGTAGATCGCGAGGGTCGGCGTGCCGCAAGCCGCCGCGAGGTGGGCGACCCCCGAATTATTGGCAATCACCAGATCCGCCACTCGAACGATTTCCGCGGTGCCAAACCAATCGGTCGCGCCGGCAACGTTGGTGATGCGGGGGTCCCGTCCATTCTCCTCCAGGATCCGCTCTATTTGAAGATGTTGCGCGCCGGACCCGACGAGAACGATCCGGCAATCCGTTCGGGCGAGCAGCAGCGCGATCAGTCGTGCGTAATTCGCGATACCCCAGTCACGGAGATCCGAATTGCTGACGGGTGAAATGACGACCTGCTTCGACGATGCGCCCCGTCCCGTGACGTCAAACCTGGGGGGCGCTTCGGCGAACAGGCCGCGGGGATAGAGGGTGCGCGTTCGCTGTTCGATCAAATCGACGAGCAACGAGAGTTGTTCGCCGATATGCAGCTCCGAGCGCTTGAACCGCGCGGTCGACCCGTCGATCAACTCGATCCGGACCCCGAAAAACCGCAAACGGGAGCGAATGGGACGCCCCCGCGCGTGAATACGGAACTCGTAAAGGGCGCCGGGGTCGTCATTGGCGAATTCGAGTGCCGCGCCGCGCGGCTCCCCGCTGTGCGACCACGAGACCCGCCCGGTTGCGATTGTCTCGGAACCCGCATTCCGCGTCGCGTCGATCACCAGCCTGACCCGCGAAAGGCGCGGCAGCGCGGCTAGCAGCCGCAGTCCGAAATGTGCTCGCAATCTGCCTTGCGGCAGCAGGATGTACGGCCCGAAAACGAGATGCCTGTTGGTGACCGAGAAATCGTTTTCGTGGAAGAACGGCGTGCGTTCCGGCATGCACGATTCGAAACGGTCCGGCTCGATCGAGATCCACCGGCCCTCGCTCTCGCGCCGCTCGAATTGCGGCGGCAGCACGATGTCCAGAAACGGGTAACGGGCTCGCAGGCCGATCCCGCACCGTACAGCCGCCTCGACATGTTCGAGCAGGAAACGGGTGTCCTCGTCCACCCGCAGGTCGATCGCGATGTCGAAGCCGCCGCTGCAAACCTCGCGGAACCGCTCTAAGTCTTCGAAAGGCTGCCCAGTCCACAAGGCGCCGTTTTCGGGGAAGAAGTCGTGGGCACGGACCTCGTCTGCGACGCCGAGCCGCCGCGCGAGCTCGACGTTCCACGACCCGCAAACCAGGGTAATGTGATCCGCCGGAAAAACTCTGCGCAGCCTCTTCAGGGCGGGCAATCCGATCAGGAAGTCGCCGTAATGGTCGAGCTTCAAGACGAGCAGCCGCCGGCCGCCTCGTCCCTCGAATGCGAATTGATAGACCGCGACAGGTCCCCGAGAACCTGCGGCGACCTCGGCCGAATAATTGCCGCCCCGCAACGGCGGCAGCGGGAAGTCGGGCGGGCTTGCGGCTTGTGACATCATTGCGACCGGGCGGACGCAGTTATGGCCGATCTCTGCGGAGCGGGCAAATAGGCGCCCGCAATTCCCGCATGCGCTTGGCGTCGCACTGTGGCTAAATACCCAAACCACTGCCGGCTCCGGGGTGCCTTCATGCCGAAAGTCGAACCACATCGTCTTTCCGCCACCAGCTTGGTTCGCCTGGTCGAGGGCGGCGAGTTGACGGCCGAGGCTGTCGTCCGCAGCTGTCTCGAGCGGATCGCCGAACGCGAGCCGGTGGTGCGCGCGTGGAGCCACCTCGCCGCGGAACCGGCGTTGGCCGGAGCGCGCGAGCTCGACAAGGCACGGCAAAATACTTTGCTCAGAGGCGTGCCGTTCGGCATCAAGGATATTTTCGATACTGCCGACATGCCGACAACTTATGGCTCGCCGATTTATACCGGCTGGCGGCCCGCGAGCGACGCCAGCGCCGCGGCATTGCCGCGCGCTGCCGGCGCCATCCTGCTCGGCAAGACCGTCACGACCGAATTTGCCAATCGCCATCCCGGCCCGACAACAAACCCGCGCGACCCCGATTTTACCCCGGGCGGTTCGTCGAGCGGCTCGGCGGCGGCAGTTGCCGACTTTATGGTGCCGCTCGCCATCGGCACGCAGACCGGCGGCTCGGTGATCCGGCCGGCCGCCTATTGCGGGGTCGTCGGGTTCAAGCCGAGCTTTGGCCTGTTTCCGCCGGCCGGCATGCGGATCAACACCGAGGCGCTCGACACGGTCGGCATCATGGCGCGCTCGGTCGGCGATATCGCGCTGTTCCGCGCGGCAATGATGGCGATCCCTTACACGGCTCCGGCGATCCCGCAGACCGCGCCACGGCTCGGCCTGTGCCGCGGCCCGCACTGGAAAGATGCGCAGCCGGAAGGCAGGGCCGTGCTCGAGAGCGCGGCCGAACGCCTCGCCGCCGCGGGTGCCGCTGTCGGCGAGACCGAGCTGCCGGCGGAATGCGCCCAAGCGGACGAGTGGCAGCGGGTACTCGGTGCATTCGAGGGCTTGCGCAACCATATGCCCGAACTCTACCGGCACGAGGCCCTGCTGAGCCCGGAGCTGCGCAACGAAAAGATCGCACTCGGCCGTGAGCTTACGCTCGACGCCTTCCGTGCCGCATGCCGCGGCGCCGAGAAGGCGCGGAGGGCGGCGCAAGACTGGACCTCGGGGTTCGATGCGATCCTGACGCTGCCGGCGCCCGGCCAAGCCCCGCGCGGGCTCGCCGATACCGGCTCGGCAGTTTTCAACGCGCTGTGGACGCAGCTTTACATGCCGTGTTTGACCTTGCCGGCCGGAAGCGGCCCGGCCGGCTTGCCGGTCGGCGTTCAGCTGGTTACCCGAAGACATGCAGACGAGCTTCTGCTCCAGGTCGCGCTCTGGGTCGAACAGCGGCTCGGCGAGGGAGAACCCCGATGAACGGCCCGGAGCATTTGACCGCCACCGAGGCTGTCGCCCAGCTGACGGCCGGCACACTGACTGCCGAGGCCTTGGCTCGCGCCTGCCTGGAGCAAGCCCGCGCCGGCGCCGAGATCAAGGCCTGGGCGTGGCTCAATCCGGAGCAAGCGATGGCGCAAGCCCGGGCGGTCGACCGCGCCGGGCGCAAGGGCCGGCTGGCCGGCGTTCCGGTCGGGATCAAGGACATCATCGACACGGTCGACATGCCGACCGGGCACGGCTCGCCGATCTACCCCCGCCACCGGCCCTTTGCCGACGCGGCCTGCGTTGCGCTGATCCGCGCGGCCTCGGGCGTCATCCTCGGCAAGACAGTGACGACCGAGTTCGCCAACCGCCACCCGGGGCCGACCGTGCATCCGCACAACGCCGAGCACACCCCCGGCGGCTCGTCGAGCGGTTCGGCCGCGGCGGTTGCCGATTTTCAGGTGCCGCTGGCGCTCGGTACCCAGACCGGCGGGTCGGTGATCCGCCCGGCGGCGTTTTGCGGCGTCATCGGGTACAAGCCGAGCTTTGGCGAGTTCAGCCGGGTCGGCGTCAAGATGCAGTGCCACAATCTCGACACCCTGGGGATCATCTGCCGCAGCCTCGAGGACGTCGCATTGCTCCGCGGCGTGCTGCTGGCACAGACAGCCGCACCGGGTCGACCGCGCATCCGCTGCCCCGCGGATCGGCTTTTGCCGCACCCCTGACTGGGAGCATGCCGACCGGGATACGCATGCGCTGTTGCAGCGAACCGCCGAACTGCTGGCGGCCGCAGGCGCCAAGGTGCGAGAAGTCACCCTCAGCCCCGCGGACATCCTCGATCACCACCGCCGCATATTCGAGTTCGAAGCGGCGCGCAATTACGCCTATGAGTATGAGGTGCACGGCGAGAAGGTAAGTCCGGCTCTGCGTGAAGGACTTTGGCGCCCGGCCGCGCCCTGCCGCTCGCCGCCTATATCGAGGCGATCGAGACGGCGGAGGCATTTCGCCGCAACCTCGACGACACTTTCGCCGAAGTAGACGTGCTGCTCGCGCCGAGCGCCCCGGGCGAAGCTCCGAAGGGGCTCGGCTCGACCGGCGACGCCCGCTTCAACGCGATCTGGACGCGGCATGGACGCCATGCGTGGTGAGGATAGCTCTTCGAGCACGACAGCATGGCGGTAGCTTGGTCGGCGATCGTTTCCGGCACGATCTGCTTCATGCACAAATGGTCGTTCGGGCATTCCTCGAGCTTGTCGTACCCGCAAGGCGAGCAGGGCACCAGCGCCATCACCGCGCGGACATTATCGCCGCGCGGCCCCCATTCCTGCGGCTGGTGACTGCCGGAGTAGATCGCGAGGGTCGGCGTGCCGCAAGCCGCCGCGAGGTGGGCGACCCCCGAATTATTGGCAATCACCAGATCCGCCACTCGAACGATTTCCGCGGTGCCAAACCAATCGGTCGCGCCGGCAACGTTGGTGATGCGGGGGTCCCGTCCATTCTCCTCCAGGATCCGCTCTATTTGAAGATGTTGCGCGCCGGACCCGACGAGAACGATCCGGCAATCCGTTCGGGCGAGCAGCAGCGCGATCAGTCGTGCGTAATTCGCGATACCCCAGTCACGGAGATCCGAATTGCTGACGGGTGAAATGACGACCTGCTTCGGCGATGCGCCCCGTCCCGTGACGTCAAACCTGGGGGGCGCTCCGGCGAACAGGCCGCGGGGATAGAGGGTGCGCGTTCGCTGTTCGATCAAATCGACGAGCAACGAGAGTTGTTCGCCGATATGCAGCTCCGAGCGCTTGAACCGCGCCGTCGACCCGTCGATCAACTCGATCCGGACCCCGAAAAACCGCAAACGGGAGCGAATGGGACGCCCCCGCGCGTGAATGCGGAACTCGTAAAGGGCGCCGGGGTCGTCATTGGCGAATTCGAGTACCGCGCCGCGCGGCTCCCCGCTATGCGACCACGAGACCCGTCCGGTCGCGATTGTCTCGGAACCCGCATTCCGCGTCGCATCGATCACCAGCCTGACCCGCGAAAGGCGCGGCAGCGCGGCAAGCAGGCGCAGTCCGAAATGTGCTCGCAATCTGCCTCGCGGCAGCAGGATGTACGGCCCGAAAACGAGATGCCTGTTGGTAACCGAGAAATCGTTTTCGTGGAAAAATGGCGTGCGTTCCGGCATGCACGATTCGAAACGGTCCGGCTCGATCGAGATCCACCGGCCCTCACTCTCGCGCCGCTCGAATTGCGGCGGCAGCACGATGTTCAGAAACGGGTAACGGGCTCGCAGGCCGATCCCGCACCGTACAGCCGCCTCGACATGTTCGAGCAGGAAACGGGTGTCCTCGTCCACCCGCAGGTCGATCGCAATATCGAAGCCGCCGCTGCAAACCTCGCGGAACCGCTCTAAGTCTTCGAAAGGCTGCCCAGTCCACAAGGCGCCGTTTTCGGGGAAGAAGTCGTGGGCACGGACCTCGTCTGCGACGCCGAGCCGCCGCGCGAGCTCGACGTTCCACGACCCGCAAACCAGGGTAATGTGATCCGCCGGAAAAACTCTGCGCAGCCTCTTCAGGGCGGGCAATCCGATCAGGAAGTCGCCGTAATGGTCGAGCTTCAAGACGAGCAGCCGCCGGCCGCCTCGTCCCTCGAATGCGAATTGATAGACCGCGACAGGTCCCCGAGAACCTGCGGCGACCTCGGCCGAATAATTGCCGCCCCGCAACGGCGGCAGCGGGAAGTCGGGCGGGCTTGCGGCTTGTGACATCATTGCGACCGGGCGGACGCAGTTATGGCCGATCTCTGCGGAGCGGGCAAATAGGCGCCCGCAATTCCCGCATGCGCTTGGCGTCGCACTGTGGCTAAATACCCAAACCACTGCCGGCTCCGGGGTGCCTTCATGCCGAAAGTCGAACCACATCGTCTTTCCGCCACCAGCTTGGTTCGCCTGGTCGAGGGCGGCGAGTTGACGGCCGAGGCTGTCGTCCGCAGCTGTCTCGAGCGGATCGCCGAACGCGAGCCGGTGGTGCGCGCGTGGAGCCACCTCGCCGCGGAACCGGCGTTGGCCGGAGCGCGCGAGCTCGACAAGGCACGGCAAAATACTTTGCTCAGAGGCGTGCCGTTCGGCATCAAGGATATTTTCGATACTGCCGACATGCCGACAACTTACGGCTCGCCGATTTATACCGGCTGGCGGCCCGCGAGCGACGCCAGCGCCGCGGCATTGCCGCGCGCTGCCGGCGCCATCCTGCTCGGCAAGACCGTCACGACCGAATTTGCCAATCGCCATCCCGGCCCGACAACAAACCCGCGCGACCCCGATTTTACCCCGGGCGGTTCGTCGAGCGGCTCGGCGGCGGCAGTTGCTGACTTTATGGTGCCGCTCGCCATCGGCACGCAGACCGGCGGCTCGGTGATCCGGCCGGCCGCCTATTGCGGGGTCGTCGGGTTCAAGCCGAGCTTTGGCCTGTTTCCGCCGGCCGGCATGCGGATCAACACCGAGGCGCTCGACACGGTCGGCATCATGGCGCGCTCGGTCGGCGACATCGCGCTGTTCCGCGCGGCGATGATGGCGATCCCTTATACGGCTCCGGCGATCCCACAGACCGCACCACGGCTCGGCCTGTGCCGCGGCCCGCACTGGAAAGACGCGCAGCCGGAAGGCAGGGCCGTGCTCGAGAGCGCGGCCGAACGCCTCGCCGCTGCGGGTGCCGCTGTCGGCGAGACCGAGCTGCCGGCGGAATGCGCCCAAGCGGACGAGTGGCAGCGGGTACTCGGTGCATTCGAGGGCTTGCGCAACCATATGCCCGAACTCTACCGGCACGAGGCCCTGCTGAGCCCGGAGCTGCGCAACGAAAAGATCGCACTCGGCCGTGAGCTTACGCTCGACGCCTTCCGTGCCGCATGCCGCGGCGCCGAGAAGGCGCGCAGGGCGGCGCAAGACTGGACCTCGGGGTTCGATGCGATCCTGACCCTGCCGGCTCCCGGCCAAGCCCCGCGCGGGCTCGCCGATACCGGCTCGGCAGTTTTCAACGCGCTGTGGACACAGCTTTACATGCCGTGTTTGACCTTGCCGGCCGGAAGCGGCCCGGCCGGCTTGCCGGTCGGCGTTCAGCTGGTTACCCGAAGACATGCAGACGAGCTTCTGCTCCAGGTCGCGCTCTGGGTCGAACAGCGGCTCGGCGAGGGAGAACCCCGATGAACGGCCCGGAGCATTTGACCGCCACCGAGGCTGTCGCCCAGCTGACGGCCGGGACACTGACTGCCGAGGCCTTGACTCGCGCCTGCCTGGAGCAGGCCCGCGCCGGCGCCGAGATCAAGGCCTGGGCGTGGCTCAATCCGGAGCAAGCGATGGCGCAAGCCCGGGCGGCCGACCGCGCCGGGCGCAAGGGCCGGCTGGCCGGCGTCCCGGTCGGGATCAAGGACATCATCGACACGGTCGACATGCCGACCGGGCACGGCTCACCGATCTACCCCCGCCACCGGCCCTTTGCCGACGCGGCCTGCGTTGCGCTGATCCGCGCAGCCTCGGGCGTCATCCTCGGCAAGACAGTGACGACCGAGTTCGCCAACCGCCATCCGGGGCCGACCGTGCATCCGCACAACGCCGAGCACACCCCCGGCGGCTCGTCGAGCGGTTCGGCCGCGGCAGTTGCCGATTTTCAGGTGCCGCTGGCGCTCGGTACCCAGACCGGCGGGTCGGTGATCCGCCCGGCGGCGTTTTGTGGCGTCATCGGGTACAAGCCGAGCTTTGGCGAGTTCAGCCGGGTCGGCGTCAAGATGCAGTGCCATAATCTCGACACCCTGGGGATCATCTGCCGCAGCCTCGAGGACGTCGCATTGCTCCGTGGCGTGCTGCTGGCACAGAAGCCGCATCGGGTCGACCGCGCATCCGCTGCCCCGCGGATCGGCTTTTGCCGCACCCCTGCCTGGGAGCATGCCGACCGGGATACGCATGCGCTGTTGCAGCGAACCGCCGAACTGCTGGCGGCCGCCGGCGCCAAGGTGCGAGAAGTCACCCTCAGCCCCGCGGACATCCTCGATCACCACCGCCGCATATTCGAGTTCGAAGCGGCGCGCAATTACGCCTATGAGTATGAGGTGCACGGCGAGAAGGTAAGTCCGGCTCTGCGTGAAGGACTCTTGGCGCCCGGCCGCGCCCTGCCGCTCGCCGCCTATATCGAGGCGATCGAGACGGCGGAGGCATTTCGCCGCAACCTCGACGACACTTTCGCCGAAGTAGACGTGCTGCTCGCCCCGAGCGCCCCGGGCGAAGCTCCAAAGGGGCTCGGCTCGACCGGCGACGCCCGCTTCAACGCGATCTGGACACTGGCCTGGACACCCTGCCTGACCTTGCCCGCCGGCAATGGCCGCAGCGGGTTGCCGCTCGGCATTCAACTGGTCGGTCAGCGCTTCCGCGACGAGGCGCTGCTCGACGCAGCCGGCCTGGGTTGAAACCCGGCTCCACTAAAGTTTTCCTGAAACCCACCCAAAGGAGGAGAAGAGATGATTTACGAGCTGCGGGTTTATCACTGCGTGCCGGGCCGCCTTCCGGACCTCATAAAGCGATTCGACACGCTCACCTTGCCGCTTTGGAAGAAGCACGGCATCCAACAGGCCGGGTTCTGGACCGTGGCGATCGGACCGTCGAACCAGGACCTTTATTACATGCTCAAATGGGAATCGCTCGATGATCGGGCGAAGCGGTTCGCCGGGTTCCAAGCCGATCCCGAATGGATCGCGGGACGCGCCGAGACCGAGAAGAACGGTCAGATCGTCGCCTCGATTACCAACACAATCCTGCAGCCGACGACCTTCTCGTCGGTAAAGTAAAGGGGGAAGTCATGCTCTACGAACTGCGCGTCTACCATTGCGTGCCGGGCCGCCTTCCGGACCTGTTGAAGCGGTTCGACACAATCACTTTGGGGATCTGGAAGCGGCACGGGATCGAGCAGGCCGGTTTTTGGACCACCGCGATCGGCGATTCGAACCAGGCCCTCTACTATCTCCTGAAATGGGAATCGCTCGCTGACCGCGAGAAAAAATGGAACGCGTTTCAGGCCGATCCTGAATGGCACACCAAGCGCGCCGAGACCGAGAAAAATGGCGCAATCGTCGCTAGAGTCGAGAATAGCATCCTACAGCCGACGAGTTTCTCCTCGGTGAAATAAGAGTCCGCGGCGGAGGCGCGGAGAAAAGCACTCGTTTCTCTGCAGCTCTGCGTCTCCGTGGTGATTATCCCTTAAAGAGCTTTTCGAACCCAGCCCAGCATGCGTCGTAATCGCGCTGCAGGCGCGTCGGTTTCGAGCGCGAAGCGGGTCGGGCGGATCACGAGGCGCGTCTCGAACATGAAGGCGAGCGTGTCCTCGACTTTCTGCGGCGCGAGGTCGGCCGCTACGGCCCTCTCGAAGGTGGCGCGGTCGGGGCCGTGGGCGGACATGCAATTGTGCAAAGACGCGCCGCCGGGAGCGAAACCCTCGGCCTTGGCGTCATAGACGCCGTGCACCAGCCCCATGAACTCGTTCATGTAGTTGCGGTGGAACCAGGGCGGGCGGAAGGTGTGTTCCGCCACCAGCCAGCGCGGCGGAAAGATCACGAAATCGCAATTGGCGGTGCCGGGCACCTCGCTCGGTGAGGTCAGCACCGTAAAAATCGACGGGTCCGGGTGGTCGAAGCTGACCGTGCCGATCGTATTGAAGAGCGCGAGATCGTAGACATAGGGCGCGTAGTTGCCGTGCCAGGCGACGACGTCGAGCGGCGAATGGTCGAGTTCGGTCGCCCAAAAATTACCCTCGAATTTGGCGACCACCTCGCAGGGCTCGTCGCGGTCTTCGAAAGCGGCGGCCGGCGCGCGGAAATCGCGCGGATTGGCGAGGCCGTTGGCGCCGATCGGGCCCAATTCGGGCAGCCGGAAGAGTGCGCCGTAATTTTCGCAGACATAGCCTCGTCGCGCGCCCATCCGGCAGCTCGACGCGGAATTTGATGCCGCGCGGAACGACCGCGATCTCACCAGGTCTTACTGCGATCACGCCGAGCTCGGTGGCAAGCCGCAGCCTTCCCAGCTGTGGGACGATCAGCAACTCGCCATCGGCGTCGTAAAAAACGCGGTGCTGCATCGGCTTGGTTGCGCGGTAGATGTGGATCGCAACCCCGCACCGCGCGCTCGCATCGCCGTTGCCGCCCATCGTGACGAGCCCCTCGATGAAATCCGCCGGTTCCTCCGGGAAAGATAGCGGGTTCCACCGCAGCCGGTTCGGCGGTGGCGTGCGCCTCGTCGAAGGGCGCGCTGCGAAGGAGCCCATTATCCATCCGGCGAAACGGCGGGTGCATCGCCGAAGGCCGGATGCGATAGAGCCAAGATCGCCGGTTCTCGGCGCGCGGCGCGGTGAACGGCGTGCCCGAGATCTGCTCGGTATAAAGACCCAGGGGCGGCCGTTGCGGCGCATTCTGACCCTCGGGGAGCGCACCCGGCAGGGCCTCTGTCGCGTGCTCGTTGCCAAAGCCAGTCAGGTAGGGGAGGTCTTTTTCAGTCATTGTCATTCTCGCGAGAGTGGCCCTTAAGGTAAAATCAACCAGATAGAGTGGCAACCCGGCGAATTTCGGGTCAAAGAAAACGATGCCCCAGGTGACGTTATCGCCGACTACTTCCTATTCAGATGTACGGTCATCAAGAGGCAGGGAGGCAGAGAAACGGCGACCCGCAAGAAAGCTGATCGCAATCAGACGGCGAGAGGTTATTGGCAAGAATAGAAAGCGATGCTAGCGCACAGAGTCATTCATTTGATGCAGCTCGACGTCCCCTCCGCGTTTTCCCGGCGAAGGCCGGGATCCACTTTTGCCGTGGGCACCGGCTTTTGCCGGTGTAGCGGGATTTGATATGAGCGATGGTGCGTCATTGCCTGATGAATTGTGTGAATGACTCGGAGCCTCTAGTACCTCGTTGCGAAAATTAGCGTGCGGCACTCCACCCTGTTCGTCGTCCCCGCGCAAGCGGGGACCCAGAACCCGCCCCCCTGCTTTCGCCAGGGGCAGGCTCTGGCATGAACAGGGGGCGGGCGCTCTCACCCCAGCTCCTCGTAAAGATCACGCCATTGCCGATTATGGCGCTCGATCAACTCCAGTTTCCACGTGCGGCGCCATTTCTTGATGCGCTTTTCGCGGAGGATCGCATCGGCGATGGTCTCGTGAAACTCGACAAACACTAACCTATGCACTCCGTAATCGCGAACAAATCTACCGACAGCATTCGAACGATGTTGCCAAGCACGGCGCGCAATATCACTTGTGACACCGACATAAAGGGTGCCATTACGTTTGCTGGCGAGGATGTAGACGCAAGGACGCTTCTCGCTCATGCTGCGATCGACCGCCCCCTGTTCATCCCAGAGCCTGCCCCTGGCGAAAGCAGGGGGGCAGGCTCTGGGTCCCCGCTTTCGCGGGGACGACGAAAATTTGTCGTCCCTTCCGAGCGAGAATACCGAAGCGAGATGGGTACGACATACGCTAATTTACGCAACCAGGCACCAGCTCGGTTTCGTCGAATTCGCTTCCGCCAGCGGGTCATCGCCCATGTCGTCCTCAGGGTGGCGATCGGCGGATTGTATAACCGACGCAGGCTTAATTCCTGCATTGCCCATCCGGCCGCCAGAATT
>CAVTQA010000004.1:0-162500 GCA_963736715.1 uncultured Alphaproteobacteria bacterium
GGTGGGTGAAATGATCTCGAACGAGTCTCGCCTCGACCGCCGGGTTGCGATCCGCGCTCTCCTTGAATATCGCGGCGATCTTCTGCTCGTCACCGGGCTCGGCTCGACGAGTTGGGATGCCGCCTCGGTCGCCGACGACGAGCACAATTTCTATCTGTGGGGGGCGATGGGGGCGGCGGCAATGGTCGGGCTGGGACTGGCGATCGCCCGGCCCGACCGCCGCGTCCTCGTCGTCACCGGCGACGGCGAGATGCTGATGGGGCTAGGCTCGCTCGCGACAATCGGGGTGCAGCGCCCGCCGAACCTTGCCATTGCGGTCTTCGACAACGGCCATTACGGCGAGACGGGCATGCAGGCGAGCCATACGGCAGAGACGGTCGATCTGATCGGCGTCGCGCAGGCCTGCGGCTTTAAGGAGGCTGTCGACATAATCGACGAAAACGGACTGCGCAACTTCGCCGCCCGGATCCACAATGCGGCGACCAGCCTGTTCGCACGCGTCGTGATCCGCGCCGACGAGCCGCCACGCGTTCTGCCGCCGCGCGACGGTGTCCTGTTCAAGAACCGGTTCCGCCGCGCGATCGGCGCGGAAACTTGACCTTGCCGCTCGCGGCGGGTGTAAGTTCGGCAACCAATTCCACCCAAGACCCGGAGGAACCTCGTTGTGAGCATCGGATCGCTGCCTCTCGCCCGTTTTACCGTTCTCGATCTGTGTCATGCCCGCGCCGGGCCGACGGCGGTCCGCCAGTTCGCCGATTGGGGCGCCAATGTGATCAAGATCGAGCAGCCGGGCGAGGCGAGGGGCGATGTCACCGGCTCGCGGCGCGACGGCTTCGATTTCCAGAACCTGCATCGCAACAAGCGCAGCCTGACCCTCAACCTCAAGACCGAGGAAGGCA
Organism: uncultured Alphaproteobacteria bacterium; assembly: GCA_963736715.1. Classification (GTDB taxonomy): domain Bacteria; phylum Pseudomonadota; class Alphaproteobacteria; order ATCC43930; family CGMCC-115725; genus AP-15. The sequence goes on from CAVTQA010000004.1 coordinate 900, forward strand.
AGGCGATCTTCTTCAAGCTGGCGGAGAAGGCCGACGTCATCGTCGAGAATTTCCGCTCGGAGGTGAAATACCGGCTCGGCGTCGATTACGAGTTGGTCGAAGAAGATCAATCCGCGCATCGTCTATGGCAGCATTTCCGGGTTCGGCCAGAGCGGGCCTTATGCAAAGCGGCCGGGCGTCGACCAGATCGCCCAGGGCATGGGCGGGCTGATGTCGATCACCGGCTTGCCGGGTCAGGGCCCGGTACGGGTCGGCATTCCGATCGACGATCTCTGCGCCGGCCTGTTGCTCGCGCAGGCGATGATGATGGCATTGATCGAGCGCGAGACGAGCGGCGTCGGGCAATGGGTCCACACCTCATTGCTCGAAGCGCAGATCTTCATGCTCGATTTCCAGGCCTCGCGCTGGCTGATCGCCGGCGAGGTCGCCAAGCAGGCCGGCAACGACCACCCGACCGGCATTCCGACCGGCGTCTTCCCGACCTCGGACGGGCAGATCAACATCGCCGCCTCCGGCGACCACATGTTCCGCCGCTTTTGCGAGGCGGCCGATGCGATGGCGTTGCTCGACGACCCCGATTACGCGACCGGCCCAGCGCGCTCGAAGAACCGCAAGGCATTGAACGAGCGGATCGGCGAAATCACGAAAAAGCGTACGTCAGCCTATTGGGTCGAGCTCATGAACGAAGTCGGCGTCCCGTGCGGGCCGATTTATACGATCGACCAAACCTTCGCCGACCCGCAAGTGCAGCACCTCGAAATGGCGCGCCCGATCGACCACCCGAAGCTCGGCCCGATCAAGGCCGTCGGCCAGGCGATCAACATGACCCGCACCCCTGAGCCGGAAAAGCTGCGCCCGACCCCTGAGCTCGGTCAGCACACCGACGAAATATTACACGAGCTCGGCTACAACGACCGCGCGATCGCCGATCTGCGCGCCCGCGAAGTCGTGTGATCCGGGTGTCATTGCGAGGAGCCGAAGGCGACGCGGCAATCTCGACGAGGTTGCTTCGCTGCGCTCGCAATGACAGCGGAAGTGAAGAGATGAGGGAGAGAAACCCATGCTCGACCAGCCTATGACCAGCAAGATGATCGCCGAGAAGGAGGCGGGCATCGGTCGTCTGATTTTCAACAATCCGGCGCGGCACAACGCGGTCTCGCTCGAAATGTGGGAGGCGGTGACGCGCATCATCGACGATTTCGAGCGCGACGACGCCATCCGGGTGATTGTCGTCAGCGGGGCCGGCGGGCGCGCCTTTGTTTCCGGCGCCGACATTTCCGAATTCAAGGAGAGGCGCGCCTCCGAAGAAGCGGCTGCCGCCTATTCGAAGATTTCCGAAGGCGCGCGGCTGCGCCTGCAGGAAACCCTGAAGCCGACGATTGCGATGATCCGCGGCTACTGCATCGGCGGTGGGGTGGGCACCGCACTCGCTTGCGACATGCGCATCGCCGCCGAGGGCTCGAAATTCGGCATTCCGGCGGCCAAGCTCGGTCTCGGCTACGCCTATGACGGCATCAAGAAGCTGATCGACCTGGTCGGCCCGGCCCATGCCCGCGAGATCTTCTTTACCGCGCGCCAGTTCACCGCCGAGGAGGCGTTGCGCATGGGCCTCGTCAATCAGGTCGTGCCGGAAGGCGAGCTGGAGGCTTACGTCGACAATTATTGCGCGATGATCGCGGCCAACGCGCCGCTGACCGTGCGCGCGGCCAAAGTCGCCATCCGCGAGGGGCTCAAGGACGAGTCGGCTCGCGACTTGGCGTTGTGCAAGCGTTTGGTCGATGAATGCTTCGCCAGCCAGGACTACGCCGAAGGCCGCACCGCCTTCATGGAAAAACGCAAACCTGTCTTCCAGGGCCGGTGATGCCCCTCACCCGCCTCGCTGCGCTCGGCACCCTCTCCCGCGGTGCGGGAGAGGGGCCATAAAAAACGCAATTTGAAGCCCCTCTCCTGCACTGCGGGAGAGGGAGGACCCAGCCCGCAGGGCTGGGTGGGTGAGGGACATGAAACTTCCCGCTCACAACCGCTACGACTACATCCCGATCCATAAGCGCCGGCAATACGAGTGGCCGGGCGGCGCAAGGCTCGCCGTCACCTTCAACAACAACATCGAGCATTTCGCCTTTGGCGCCGGCCTCGGGAGCGACTCGACCGGCGCAGCGGCGGCGCAGAGCCAGCGCAATTACGCGTGGCGCGACTACGGCAACCGGGTCGGCCTCTGGTATTATTTCGACCTGCTCGACGAATTCGCCCTGCCGGGGGCGCACAACGTCAATTCAGCGGTGCTCGAACACTGCCCCGACATCGTCGAGCGGCTGAACGGGCGTGGCGACGAATATGTCGGCCATGGCAGGACAAATTCCGAGCGTCAGGACGTGCTGTGGGAGGAGGATGAGGCGCGGCTGATCGCCGAATGCACCGAAGTCTTGACCCGCCTTTCCGGCAGGCGGCCGGAAGGCTGGCTCGGCCCCTACATCGCGCAGAGCGGCGTGACGTTGGATCTGCTGAAGGAGGCCGGCTATCGCTACGTGATGGATTGGGCGATGGACGACCAGCCGATCTGGATGCGCACCCGCGCCGGACCGATCCTGTCGGTGCCCTATCCGCTCGAGATCAACGATTCGCCGGCGCTGGTTTACCGGCGCCACACCGGACGGCAATTCGCCGAGATGGTGATCGACCAGTTCGACGAGATGCTGGAGCAGTCACGCAAATACCCCCTGGTCTTAGCGGTCTCGGTGCACCCCTTCATCATCGGCCAGCCGTTCCGTCTGCGCGCTTTCCGCGACGCCGTCCGCCACATCGTCCGCCACCGCGATCGGCTGTGGGTCACCACGCCCGGCGAAATCGCGCATTATTGCGAGAGCTTGCCGAAAGGCACAATCCCAGGATCGCAGTAGCGCCTGGTAGGTCAGGGCCCGATACCGGTTCGCAATCTGCCGAATACCGCGAAGGTGTGGGAGGCCGTGCAAGGCGACGTGCGGCACGGCGCGCGGGCCTCGGTAAATGTGTGTCACTTTCTGTGCCATTTAGAAATGTCACTGCGACCGATTGGACGGAGCTCGCAAACGCACCGGTTGTCTACCGAGCGAGCGCCAGCTCGCTCGGCTCGTAGAGCAGCTCAGCCGACTTTGAACAGGCGGGGATCGCGCTGATCGCGCCGGCGCGGCCCACTGCGACTTTGTGGACCGCGGCGCGGCTGTTGATCGCGGATCAGGGCCAAGACTGCTCCCAGCCGCTTGTTGTCGGCGACGGCGCCTTGGTCCGCCTGCCGAAGCTTATCGAAGGTCCGATAGGCGAGTTCGATACCGTTGTGACGGATTAAGAGCCGGCCATCGAGATAATCAATAACTGTCACCCGCTTGCCGATCGCCGCCCCCTGTTCTCTGCCAGGGGCAGGCTTGGCCTGCTCGCTCGGCTCCAGGATGAAGATCACCTTGTTGTATTGCAGTGTCAGCGCCTGCGAGAGCGTGCGCTCCTCCTTCCAGGCAAACGCGTCCTCCAGATCACCGCGGGCTTGCAACAGCCGGTGCAGATCTTTTTATTCGCCGGCGGCTTGGCAAAACGCGCGTTGTAGTCGGCCGTGAACGCCGGGAGAAGGGCGTTCCCGGCAGCCAGGGTCGCAGCGCCGGCGAGACGCAGTTCCCCCGCCTTCGCGGGGGCAGGCTCTTGACCAGGCGGTCCTGCAAGGTCTTGTGCGCCCGCTCGACCCGGCCTTTGGCCTGGCTCGAATTGGCACAGATTATGTCGATGTTCAGCGCATGCAGCGCACGGCCGAATTGGGTCATGCCGTCACCACCCAGCGCGCCCTGATGGTTGACGCGAAAAACCCCGTGCTTGTGTCGCTGTAGAACGCCACCGGCTTGCCCCAGGCCTCCAGATAGGCGCGGGCGGCATGGAAATAAGCGAAAGTCGACTCGCTCTCGACAAACTGAACATGCATCAGCCAGCTCGTCGCATCGTCGATGAACACGAGCAGCGTGCATTGCGGGCCGCGGTCCTCGACCCACCAATGCTCGCAGCCGTCGATCTGCACCAGCTCTCGCACTCGCGGCGATGGCGGGGCTGATGAACGCGCTTGCGCCGCTGCTTGCGGTCAGCCCAAATCCCGGCCGCGATCATCCACAGCCGAAGCGTCTCGCGGCCGAGCGCGATCTCGTGCACCTCGCGCAGTTTCTCGGCCGCGAGAGTCGAGCCAAAACCCAATACTGCTCGCGAATGATCACCAGCGCCTTGGTCCGAAGTAATTGAGGACGAGTGCGGGAAGCACTACGGAAAACCATGCCAGCCTGATCGGGAAGCGGCCAAAATGGCCCATATCGGCGTAAACCGCCTCACCGCCGGTAATGGCGAGCGCGACGGCCCCTAGCACGACGAAGCCTGCGCCCGGAGCGGCGTGTCCAGCCGGGATGACCTCGGTCGCGGTTGGGCTGCTGCCGGTTCGGTTTGCCATGCCTTTTCTGCTCGCCGCGGCTGAGAGTGGACCATCGCTCTTGGACGAGAGCGCTATGATTGGCTCTCCAGATCATAATTAATGACAAATAGCAATTTTTGGCGCGGGGCAGAATGATCCCGCAACGCCCGCATCGGGAATTCGACACACCCCTTGTCTGTTAGTCCATTTATGGCACCGGGTATCCAAACTGAACTTGGTTTGGCCCGGTCTAAACCGCAGGAGGTGCAAATGACGCTTGGAAATCTCTTTGGGCGATCAGGTCGAGCCTTGGCCGTTGGGGCTGCTATCCTTGCCACAATCGGGTTTACAGCCGCACCGCGGCCGGCGCTCGCGATCGGTACCGGCGCCGCGGTGGGGATCGGGCTCGGCGGCTTGGCGGTCGGCACCGCGCTCGGCGCCGCGGCGAACCCGTACTACAATCCGTATTATTACCCCTATGGCTATTATTTATCCCTACTCGGCGGCTCCGGCGTACTATCCGCCCACGCCGTATTACCAGCCGCGGAGCTGCTGGGACCCCTATCATCGGCACTATTACGCCTGCTGAGCCGCGGCGCTCCTGAGTTTTGTTGATGGGGCGGATAAGCAAACTCACGCCGCCGACCTCGGGGGTTTTGGCCCGACCTTAAAAAAATGGGCCGCGGAACGGCTGCAGGCCGAACCCAGGCAGCCGTTCCCCTATATAGGCGATTGAAGGCCGCTCCGGCGCTCTCGGAACATTCCACGGCATATCGGCGAGCGGCGGCCGCGCTCGGCGTTTACCATGGTCTTGACGCCGGCGTCCGCCGGAGACGAATATTGTCCTAATCCGGTTTGTTGAGCGGCGGCGGCGGTCCGTTGATACGTCGCCGGCCGTAGCCGAGGGAGAGAAAGGCCATGGGGATTTTTCTGAGCAGGCGCGAGCTCGCGCAAACCGAGCCGGCGGAGAGGCTGGACTTCAAATCGCCCGTGCCCACGCGAATGGTGTCGAACGGCGAGTTCAATCCCTTGCCGCAGACGGAACGCCAGCGCCAATTCGAGGAACGGCTCAAAGAACTTTCTGAGGCCAGCGCCCGTAAGCTGGGAATTGACCGCCGGCAGTTTCTGCGCACCAGCTGCGGCATGGCGGCTGCCTTTGTCGCGCTGAATGATGTGTTTGGTCCGATCTTCGATGTCTCGCGCGCCGAAGCAGCCGAGCCTGACGCCGCCGCTCAGCGGGCAAACGGGCTTGCAGGCCAGTTCATCCTCGATGATCAGGTCCACTTCGTGCGCGACGACTACAAAGTCGAAGACATCCTCGGCCTTGCCAAATATGCGGGCGCGCACTGGAACCCCTCGCTGCTGAAGGATTCGTACGGGCTTTCGCTCGATCGCTACAAGTTCGACAACTTCCTCAAGGAGATCTATCTCGACAGCGACACGAAGGTGGCCTTGCTGAGCGGTGCTCCGTTCGACAACCCGGCAGCATGGTTCCTGTCCAACGATCAGATCAAGCTCGCGAACCAGACGGTCAACAGCATAGCCGGCTCCAAGCGGCTGCTGTTCCACTCGCTGTTCACCCCGGCCCAGCCCGGCTGGATGGAAGAGGTCGACCGTTGCATCGCCGAGGTCAAGCCCAACAGCTGGAAGGGCTACACGATCGGCGACCCGCTGCAACCCCAGACCACGAAATACCCGTGGCGGCTCGATGACGAGAAGGTCGTCTATCCCTTCTACGAAAAGGCGGTGAAGGCAGGGATCACCACGGTGTGCATCCATAAAGGCTTATTGCCAAAGGACTATGAGACTGCGATCCCGGGCGGGGCCTGGAAATACGCCAATGTGGACGATTTGCCCAAGGCGGCGAAGGACTGGCCGCAGATCAATTTCGTGATCTACCATTCCGCGCTTCGCGCATTCCTCGAGGATCCTGACAGCGAGCTCGCGGAGTTCGAAAAGGGCGGCTACATCCGCTGGGTGTCTGATCTCGCCGCGATCCCGGAGAAATCCGGCGTCAGCAATGTCTACGCCGATATCGGCACATCTTTTGCCATTTCGGCGGTGTCAAACCCGCGGTTCTGCGCCGCGATGATGGGCACGCTGATCAAGGGGCTCGGCCATGATCACGTGTTCTGGGGCACCAACTCGGTGTGGTACGGCTCGCCCCAGTGGCAGATCGAGGCGTTTCGTCGGCTCGAGATCCCAGAGGACATGCAGAAGAAACACGGGTTCGCCGCGCTCGGACCGGCAGACGGTACAGTCAAGAGCGCGATCTTCGGCTACAACGCGGCGCGTTTCTACAAGCTCGATCTGCACGCCGAACTCCCGCCCATGCACGAGGACGGGATCGCCAAGCTGAAGGCGGCGTATCTCGAGGACGGCGGCGCGCCGAGCAACACGGCCTATGGTTTCGTTGCCCGGCGCACTTGATCCAGGAAATGTGATGTCTCAATGATTGGAACCCTCGCAGCGCGCGGGGACGTTGGCCGTGGGCTTGAGACGAAGGTTGTCATGTGTCGCAATATCAAGACGCTCCATAACTTCAAACCGCCGGCGACTGAGGACGAAATCAGGGCGTCTTCCCTGCAATTCGTCCGCAAGCTGAGCGGTTTTTCTCGGCCCTCCAAGGCGAACCAGCTTGCGTTCGACCGAGCGGTGGACCAGGTGGCCACTGCGGCGCGGGAGTTGCTCAACTCTCTTATGACCAACGCCCCACCCCGCCATCGTGAAGTTGAGGCGGCAAAGGCCCGGGCTAGAGCGGCGGACCGGTTTCGATCATCCGAGACCGGACGCGCCACCTAGCTTAGCTAAGCTAGCCGACCCGGGCCGGAGCTGCGTGCCTCGGTTTCCGCGAGGAGAGTGCTCATGCCGCAGCGGATCCGTGCCGTCATTGTCGATCCATCATTGCCCGATAGGCTGGCGATCCGCGAGGTCGGCTTACGCGATCCCGACCGCGACGAAGTCGTCGTCAGGGTCACTGCCATTTCACTCAACCGTGGCGAAACACGGCGCGCCTTGCAGGTCGCCGAGGCGGACTGGCGGCCCGGCTGGGATTTCGCCGGAATCGTCGAGGCGACCGCCGCCGATAGCAGTGGCCCTAAACCGGGCACTCGCGTCGTTGGCATCCTGCCCTCGGGGGCTTGGGCCGAGCGGGTGAATTGTCGCAGCCATGCGGTGGCGGCCGTGCCCGAGGCAGTCAGCGACGCGCAGGCCGCCACTCTGCCTGTGGCCGGGCTGACCGCGCTGCATGCCCTGCGCCAAGGAGGGCTGCTGCTCGGCCGCAAGGTTTTGGTCGACGGCGCCTCGGGCGGGGTCGGGCATCTCGCGTGCCAACTCGCTGCGGCGGCCGGGGCCGTCGTCTGGGGGCATGTACGGCGTGAAGAACATCGCGCTGCGGTCGCCGACTGGTGCGGTGACCGCGTCGTGGTCGGCCGCGAGCTGGCCGCCGCCAAGCCGCACGGCCCGTTTTGGCTGATCCTCGACTCGGTCGGGGGCACCGCGCTCGGCGCTGCGCTCGGTATGCTGCAGCCGAACGGCACCTGCGTAACCTTCGGCGTCTCCGAGACGAGCACCGCGAACATCGAAAGCCGGGAGTTCTTTGCAACCGGCGGAACACGGCTCTATGGCCTGACCCTGTTCCACGAGCTGATGAGCGTCGAGCGCGCGGGAATTGGCTTGGGTCTGTTAGCGGAGCTGGTCGCCGCCAAGAAATTGCGGCCCCAGATTGCAATTGAAGCGTCGTGGGACGAGATCGGCGCGGTCGCCCGCCGCCTGATCGATCGCGAGTTCACCGGTAAGGCCGTACTGCACGTCTCGACGGGCGCGAAGACCCCCGCAGCGTGAAGCCCAGGCACTCCGTACCTTGTCTCATCTTAGTCATTATACTGGAGTTTCTGCCGATCCGAGCACCGGGGATGGAGCTGAAGATCGTCGGCAATCAGATTATTCTCAGCGGGCCGGTGGTCGGCGATGAGCCGACGAAGGTACGCGAAGCCCTCGCGAGCTCGCCGGGCATCGATACTGTGATATTACGCAACTCTCCGGGAGGAAACGCGCCGTCCGGCTATCAAGTGGGTCAACTGCTTCGCGAGCGCGGATTGCGCACGGCGGTATCGGGCTATTGCTACTCCTCGTGCTCGCGGATGTTTCTCGGCGGCAGCACGCGTCTTTTCACCGACGATTATCTTCCGGAGAATAACAACATCGGCTTTCACGGGCATTATGATCGCATGGGGCATCTCAACGCCGATCTGGTGCGGCGGTACGGTCTACGCGATTGGATCATAAAATACAGTGATGGCAAAGCCGACCCGGTTCTGGTAGAGCGCTGGATCAATATCCCGTACAGCCGTGGGATGATCCATTTCTTTCATCCGGGGCTGGTTAGGCGTGCTGGCGTATCGACCTTCATGTGCCAGGGCGACGAATCACTGGGCTCGGTATTCGCCTGCGAGCCGATCACCAAGACAGCGCTCGATCTCGGCATCATCACCTCGTTGGATCTGGTCCATAGCGCCGATCGCTGACAGCAGCGAAGATTTCGTGCTGGACGTTCGCGCGCAGCGAGCGTCGGCCGGAAACAATCTGGTCCCTTTCGAGGCTTGCTCCGCATCCGCTCGCATTGCGGCCCGCACACTGGCGCGGTCCCTGGAATTCGTGACCGTCGCGGCGCTAGACCGAGATGCCTTAGCGGCGCTACCGTGCGCCAGACAGGCTCGCAGGAGCGGCGGCGATGATGGATTCAGAAATCATTCCGGTCATCGATATCGGGCCCTACTTGGCCGGCACCCCCGGCGCGATCGATCGCACCGCTGGGGAGCTTCGGTTTGCGCTGACCGAGATCGGCTTCTATTTCATCGTCAATCACGGCGTGTCTTCGCGGCAGATACGCGAAGTCTTCCGCCAGGTCGCACGTTTCCACGCGCAGCCGCTCAAAAAGAAGCTGACGATCAAGCTCGACAAGCACAATGTCGGTTACCTGCCGATGAGGGGCGATACGCTGCGCACCTCGACCGTCGAGACCGTGACCAAGCCAAATCTCAACGAAGCATTGTTTGTGGCGAGAGACCTGCCGAGCGACCATCCCGACGTGCTGGCCGATCGGCGCTTCCGCAGCGCCAATCGCTGGCCTTCCGATCTGCCCGGGTTCCGGGAAGTCATCGTCGACTACTGCGACACGATGGAGCGGTTGGCGCGGAAGCTGGTGCGCCTCTACGCCCGTGCGCTGGATCTGCCGACGGAGTATTTCGACCAGCCTTTCAAGGAGCCGCAGTACAAGTTGCGGATGACGCACTATCCGCAACAGGCCGACGCGCCGGACGACGAGTTCGGCATCGCCCCGCACACCGACACCAGTTTTCTCACGCTGCTGGCGCCCAACGAGGTACCGGGCCTTTCGATCCGCACACAAAGTGGCAAATGGATCGATGCACCGGCCATTCCCGATGCCTATGTCGTGAACGGCGGTCAGTTGTTGCAGCACTGGACCAACGACTGCTTTCTCGCCACGCCGCACCGCGCCGTCAACCGCTCGGGCGGCGAGCGCTACGCTCTCGCCTTTTTCTGTGACAGCAATATCGACTGGCCAGTGGCCGCCGTGCCGACCTGCGTCGGGCCGGACAAACCGCCGAAGTACCCCACAACCTACTACACCGACTACATGATCCGCTACCAGCAGCGGACCTACAACGTATTCGGCACTGAGAAGAAGGATGCCGCAGACTGACAGCGCGCCCTATCGAATACTACGCCGATCACGGACACTCAGGAATTTCAAGCCGCTCAGTCATCTTCTGAGCCGGTGAACTTCGCCGCGCTGCTCCCGTGACTCGCCAGCGAGGATCGGTTGACAGGGAAGCGCTCGGCTCGCCAAGCTGCCGCTGGCTTCAAGGAGGCTCGCAGGTCAATGCCGATCATCAATCGCATCGCAGATTTTCATACCGAGATGACGCAATGGCGCCACCAGATCCACGCCCACCCTGAGACCGCGTTCGAGGAGCACAAAACGGCGGCGTTCGTGGCCGAACGCTTGGAATTGTTCGGTATCACCGTCGAACGCGGGATCGCGGGGACTGGCGTGATCGGCACCTTGAAGGGATCGGCTGCGGGTCGGCACGCGATTGCGCTGCGAGCTGATATGGATGCGCTGCACATCGACGAGCAGAACGCGTTTTCCCATGCCTCGCAGGAGCGCGGGCGCATGCATGCCTGCGGTCACGATGGCCACACCGCAATGCTGCTCGGCGCCGCAAAGCATCTCGCGGAAACGCGAAATTTTGCTGGGACGATCCATTTCATCTTCCAGCCGGCCGAGGAGAACGAGGGCGGGGCGCGGGTCATGATCGAAGAAGGCGTCCTCGAAAAGTATCCGGTCGATGCCGTCTTTGGCATGCACAATTGGCCGGAGCTGCCGGTCGGGCGGTTCGCGATCCAGTCCGGACCGATGATGGCCGCCTTCGACATTTTCGAGATCACGATCAAAGGCCGCGGGGGCCATGCGGCGATGCCGCATCTCGCGGTCGATCCGGTCGTTGCCGCGGCGCAGGTCGTGAACGGTCTTCAGACGATTGCCAGCCGCAACACCCACCCGCTTGAAAGTGCGGTGGTCAGCGTCACCCAGATTCATGGCGGCGATACCTGGAACGTCATCCCCGAGACCGTGGTGCTGCGGGGGACGACGCGCTCGTTCAGCCCGCTGGTGCGCGATCAAATGGAGCCTCGGATCCGCCGTATCGCCGACGGCGCCTGCCGCAGCTATGGCGCCGAAATGGAGCTGACCTACGAGCGGCGGTATCCGCCGACCTTGAACGCGGCAGCCGAAACCGAAGTTGCCGCGGCTGCCGCCGCCTCGATCGTCGGCGAGAGTAACGTCACGCGCGAGCTGTTGCCGAGCATGGGGGCAGAAGATTTTGCGTTCTTCCTCGACCGGAAGCCGGGGGCGTACATCTGGATCGGCAACGGCGCCGGCGACACCGGCGGGATGCTCCACAGCCCGCATTACGACTTTAACGATGCGATCTTGCCGCTGGGTGCGAGCTATTGGGTGCGGCTGGCCGAATCGGCGCTCGCCAAAGAGGAAGCCCGAGACTAGAACACGCGGCAAACTCGGTTAATTAGGGATGTAGGGTCATGACCCGGACTGCCGAACAGACCACGATGCGCAAGGTCTACCTGCGCCTCTTGCCGTTCTCGATCCTGTGCATGTTCGTGTGCTACCTCGACCGGGTCAATCTCGGCTTCGCCGCGCTGACGATGAACAAGGATCTGGGGTTCAGCGCCTATCTCTTCGGGCTCGGCGCCGGGGTCTTTTACGGCGGCTACTGCCTGTTTGAAGTGCCGAGCAATCTGATCCTCGAAAAAGTTGGGGCCCGCTTTTGGCTCGCCCGCATCATGATCACCTGGGGACTGTTCTCCGGAGCGATGGCGTTTGTCTCCGGCCCGATCAGTTTTGTGACCTTACGGTTTTTGCTGGGCGCCGCCGAAGCCGGCTTCTTTCCCGGTATCCTGTTTTATTTTCATTACTGGTTTCCGGCCCGTCACCGCGGGCGGATGATCTCCTGGTTCACCGTCGCGACGCCGATCTCGGTGGCGCTTGGCGGTCCGATTTCGACCGCGCTTTTGGGGCTCGACGGCACCTTTGGTCTTGCCGGGTGGAGGTGGGTCTTCCTCGCCGAGGCGGCGCCTGCCGTGATCCTCGGCTTTGTGCTGCTCATCTATCTCAGGGACCGGCCCGCGCACGCATCCTGGCTGACCCAGGAAGAAAAGGACTGGATCGAGACAGAACTCGCCCACGAAAAACGCGAGATCGAAGCCGTCCACACTTACACGCTGTTCCAATCGCTGACCAACATCCGAGTTGTCGCGCTGGCAGTCATTTATTTCGGCATCATCACCGCGAGCGTCGGTCTCGTCATTTTCGTGCCGCAGATCATCAAGGAGCTCGGCGTCTCGAATCTCCAGACAGGTTTCCTGACGATGATCCCCTATATCGCCGGCACGATCAGCATGGTGGTGTGGGGCTATGTCTCCGACCGCATGCAGGAGCGCAAGTGGAACTTGTTCATCGGCTGCCTGGTCGGCGCTGCGGGGCTGATCATCGCCGGGCTGCTGGGCGGGAGCTTCTGGTCATTGGCCGCGATGTGCCTCGCGACGATCGGGTTCTACGGCTCGAAAGGCCCCTTCTGGCCGCTGCCATCGACGTTCCTGACCGGCACGGCCGCCGCCGCCGGCATGGCGCTGATCAACTCCGTCGGCAATATCGGAGGGTTCATGGGGCCATTCCTCGTCGGCTGGATCAAAGACGCCACCGGGAACTTCGAGAACGGTCTCTACGCGCTTGCCGGCTTCATGTTGTTGGCGGCGGTTGTCACAGCGATCGGGGTACAGGTGCCGCGCCGCAGGGTCGTACCGGCCGGGTTGGAACCCACTCCGGCGGAGTAAGGTCGGGACGGCACGCCGGCTCCCGTAAATCAAGCCAGAATTTGCTCTGCAGCTCGCGGGATGCCTTGCCGGGGTCAGGCACGCACGCCCCGCATCGCCTGCCAGATGCGCTCGCTGGTCGCCGGCATGTCGAGGCCTGAGACGCCGAGCGAGGCGAGCGCATCGACCACCGCGTTGACGATTGCCGGCAACGCGCCAACCGTGCCGGCCTCGCCCGCGCCCTTGGCGCCCAGCGGATTGCGCTTGGTCGGTACCGGGTTCGACGTGATCTCCATGTGCGGCATCGTATCGGCGCGCGGCATGCTGTAGTCCATGAAGCTGCCGGTCAGGTTCTGCCCGGATTGGCGGTCGTAGACGACCTGCTCCATCAGAGCTTGGCCCAGGCCCTGCGCGACGCCGCCATGGATCTGGCCCTTGAGACCGATCGGGTTCACCACCGTCCCGACATCGTCGACGACGACATAGCGGACGATCTCCAGAGCGCCGGTGTCGGGGTCGATCTCGACCTCGCAGATATGGCAGCCATTGGGATAGGTGTTGTCGTCGGGGGCGAAGGTGCCGGTCTCGTAGAGGCCGCCTTCGAGGCCTGGCGGCAGGCGGCCGGACTGGAACGACGCCTTGGCGACATCGGTAATGCTGACGCGCCGGTCGGTGCCGGCAACCGAGAAATTGCCATCCGCGAATTCGATGTCGGGGTCGGCAGCTTCGAGCAGATGCGCGGCAATGCGTTTGCCCTTGGCGATGACCTTGTCAGCCGCCATCCATAAGGCCGAGCCGCCGATCACCGTCGAGCGCGAGCCATTGGTGCCGATGCCAAAGGCGACGCGGTCGGTATCGCCGTCGATGTATTGCACGGCCGCCGGATCGAGACCGAGCTTTTCGTTCAGCACCTGCTTGAACGTGGTTTCGTGGCCTTGGCCCTGGTTCTTGCTGCCCATTAAGAGGGTCGCGTTGCCGCTCGGGTGAAAGCGGATCTCGGCGAATTCCTGGCCGGGACCCGCCGCCTTCTCGATCGGGTTGGCGATGCCGATGCCGCGCAGCTTGCCGCGTGCCTTGGCCTCTTCGCGGCGCGGCGGGAAGCCGGCCCAATCGGCTTGCGCCAGTGCTTTCTGCTGGTTGGCGGGGAAATCGCCGCAATCGTAATTGAGGTTCAGCGCGGTTTTGTGCGGCATCGCCGAGGCCGGGATCAGGTTCTTGGCCCGCAATTCGACCGGGTCGAAGCCCAGCTCGCGCGCGGCGTCGTCGATCAGGCGCTCGATGACATAGGTCGCCTCGGGCCGTCCGGCGCCGCGATAGGGCGCGGTGCCGTTGGTATTGGCCATCACCGCCAGCACCGCGACGTAGGCTGCCGGGATGTCATAGGTGCCGGTCAAGGTGCCGACATTGCCGAAGGTCGCAAGCAGGTTGCGTTCGGACGAGATGTAGGCGCCGACATTGGCCAGCGTCTTGACCCTGAGGCCGAGGAATTTGCCGTCCTTGTCGAGCGCCAGCTCGGCGTCGCTGACATTGTCGCGGGCGTGCTCGTCGGCCTGGATGGCTTCACTGCGTTCGCACGTCCATTTGACTGGCCGGCGCAATTTCTTCGCCGCGAGCAGCACCAGCCGATGCTCGGGATATTGCCAGCCCTTGGTGCCAAACCCGCCGCCGACATCGCCGGCAATGACCCGGATCTTGCTTTCCGGGATCTTGAAAATCCGAGTGGCAAGCGCCTGCCGCACCCGGTGCGGGTATTGCACATCGGCATAGAGGGTGAAGCGGTCCTCGCCCGGGTCCCAGACGCCGATCGCGCCGCGCGGCTCCATGAAATGCGCATAGACCCGGCTGATCACGTAGCGGCGCTTGACGATGCGATCTGCCTTGGCGAAGGCCGCCTCGGTCGCGGCCTTGTTCCCGGTCTCGAACAGGTTCGAGATGTTGTCCGGGCACTCGTCCCATACCGCGATCTTGCCCTCCGCCGCCTCGGCGGTATCGGTGACCGAGGGCAATGCCTCGTAATCGATGTCGATCAGCTCGGCGGCGTCCTTTGCCTGCGCCAGCGTCTCGGCCACGACGAAGGCGACCGGCTCGCCGACATAGCGCACCGTGCCCTGCGCGAGGCCGAGAAAGGCGCGAGCGAACATTGGCGACCCGTCCGGCCGCTTGCGCTGGAACGGTACGCCCATGACGCCGAGCTTGGCCTCGACGAGGTCGTCGCCGGTCATGATCAGCACGACCCCGGGCGCGGCCTTCGCCGCCGTGAGGTCGAGCGCGCGGATGCGGGCATGGGCGTGCGGCGAGCGCAGCACATACGCGTAAGCCTGGCCGAGCAGGTTGTTGTCGTTCTGGAAACGGCCGTTGCCGCTCAAAAGGCGCTTGTCCTCGAAACGCCGCACCGGCTGCCCGATCCCAAACTCGCCCATCACTCGACCTTTCCGTACACTTATCCGCGGGTTGCTCTTCCCCACTATAACCTACGGCGGTCACCTCCCGCCCGCACTCGTTGATGACCGAGAGCTCGCCGGCCGCCTATCCACGCGACCGGATCGGTTATGGCGCGACGCCGCCGTCCTATTGGCTGTCGAGACCGCTATGCCCTAACTTTGCTGGCGATCGTATAGAGAGGCGACTGTCATGACCAATTCCTTGCCGCGGCTGCTGATCAAGAACGGGACATTGATTGACGGATCCGGGCGCGACCCGTTCACGAATACGCTCGTTGTCATCGAGGGAAACAGGATTACCCATATCGGCGGTGCCGCTGCGTCGGTTCAGCCGGAGACCCCGGATGATATGGTCATCGATGCCGCCGGCAAGTTTATCCTGCCCGGCCTGATCGACGCCCATTGCCACATCTCGCTGCACCAGGGTGCGCTGCCGGGAGCGAGGTACACGTCGAGCGCCGAATTCTGCACGTTATGGGCAGCGCACGCGATCGGCCGCGTATTGCGCGCCGGCGTCACCAGCATCGCCGTGCCGGGCGGCAAATGGTTCACCGATGTGACGGTGCGCGAGGCTGTCGATGGGGGCCTGCTCGAAGGCCCGCGGATGGTCGTTGCCGGCCGGGCGCTCAGCAATTACGGCGGCATCTTCGACCCCGATCCGTACCCGGCCTATGAAGGAACCCCGGCCGATGCGGCGGGCGTCTTGTGCAATACGCGCGACGAGTTCATCCGCGAGACCCGCAAACAGTGCAAGCGCGGGGTCGACCTGATCAAGATCGCCGATTCCACCTGGGGCGATATCCAGACGGTCGCCGAGGACGAGATCGCCGCCGTCGTCGATGAAGCCCACCGGCACAACGTCAAGGTCGCGATCCACTCGCGCGGCTCGACTTCGACCCGCGCCGCCGCCAAGGCCGGCGTCGATCTGATCTACCATGGCGACTGGGCGAACGAGGCCGACCTCGACATCGTCGCCAAGGCCGGGATCCCGATTGCGCCCGTCTTGACCTCGCCGTGGATCGGGGTCGAGCGCGGCGCAGCAAGGCGGGGTTTCGGCGACCGGGTGCGTGACCGCCTGCGGGCGCAGCTCGACACCTCCTTCCAGATGATCCGCAATGCGCGCGACCGCGGCATCCCGATCCTGAGCGGCAGCGACACCGGCAATGCCTCCGCCTTCAGCCACGGAAAATGGCACGGCAAGGAGGCGGCGCTGTTCGTCAAGGAGGTCGGAATGACGCCGATGGAAGCGATCGTCGCCAATACCAGCGGCAATGCAGCCATGGTCAACCTCGCAGGCGAGGTCGGCGTGATCGCCCCGGGCAGGCTCGCCGACATCGTCATTTGGGACAATGATCCGCTCGCCGACATCACCGTTCTGCAACGCCCGGCCGAGATCGCGCTGATCATCAAGGATGGCCGCATCGTCGATCGCGAGGGTGGCGGTTTCCGCGGCTAGAGCCGACCGCCCCGCGCCCGGATGTACCTGGCGGGTTAGCCTGGATCGTCCGCCTAGGACCGCTGCAGTCGCCGCGGGCCCGGTGAGGGCGGGACGATCGGATTGAGCTCCTCACGAAAGAGGTCGGCCTCTGCGGGCGATGAATTCCGGGAAGGCCTCCTCCGCTTTGGCGCCTCTGACGACGTGCGTCGTGTAATGCCGCTCCTTGGCCCATTGCTGTTCGAGGTTCTGCCCCATCTGGTCGAGCAGCAATGCCTTGATGCCCATCACCGACGCGAGATTGTTGCCGGCGATCATGCGGGCAAGCTCAATGGTCTTGGCGCGCAGCTGCTCGCGCGGGACGAGATGGTTCAACAGACCGATGCGGTAGGCTTCCTCGGCTTCGACGACGCGCGCGGAGAACAATAGCTCCTTGGCGATCGGCCAACCGACCTGGTTGGGCAGGGTCCATGTGCTGTTGATCCGGCCATAGGCAGCCGCGAGAAAGCGAAACCGGCTGTCCTCGCAGCCGACCCGCATGTCGAGCGAGGAGGCGAGCACTGCCGCGCCGCCATAGGCGAGGCCGTTGATCATCCCGATCGTCGGCTTTGCGGACGCGGCAATTTCATAGTTGCCGCGGCGCGGAGGGCGGTGCGCGTCCAACTCCTCCTCGGTGGAGCGGCGATCATCCTCGCGCTGCTCGTGAATGTCGCCCCCGGCTGAAAATGCGCGCTCCCCGGCGCCGGTGATGACAATGCAGCCGATCGCCTCGTCGGCATCCATCCGCTTCACCGCGTCGTGCAATTCGCTCGACAGCTGCCGGTTCATCGCGTTGAGCTTGTCGGGGCGATTGAGGGTCACGATCCCCACGCCGTCTTCCGCCTCGATCAGGATATGCTCGTAAGCCATTCTTGCCTCCATCCGCCATCCACCACCGCGATACCCTACGCGCGCGCGGTCACCTCGTCACCGCTGGACAAGCTCGCGCTGCCTGAGTAACTCTCGATCGATGGAAAAGCGAGAGTTCAGCGGGCGCGAGATCCTGGCCGGCCAAGCGCCGCCGGACGCGCCGGTCACGATCAAAGGATGGGTGCGTACGCGGCGGGACTCGAAGGCGGGCATCTCGTTCGTGCACCTGTCGGACGGGTCGTCCTTCCACCCGGTGCAGGTCGTCGCGCCGAACACCTTGCCCAATTACGAGGGCGAGGTCCTGAAGCTCACCGCCGGCTGCGCGGTCGAGGCGACGGGGATGATCGTGCCGTCGCCGGCGAAGGGGCAGCCCTTCGAGATGCAGGCGAGCACGCTGCGCGTGATCGGCTGGGTCGAGGACCCGGATACCTACCCGATCCAGCCGAAGCCGCACACCTTGGAGTATCTGCGCGAGGTCGCGCATCTGCGGCCGCGCACCAACGTCATCGGCGCGGCGACGCGCGTGCGGCACAGCTTGGCAAAGGCGATCCACCGGTTCTTCGACGAGCACGGGTTTTTCTGGGTCAATACGCCGATCATCACCGCCTCCGACGCGGAGGGGGCCGGGGCATTGTTCCGGGTGTCGACCCTGGATCTCGCCAACCTGCCGCGCACCCAGGAGGGCAAGGTCGATTTCGCGCAGGATTTCTTCGGCCGCGAGGCGTTCCTGACGGTCTCGGGGCAGCTCAATGTCGAGGCCTACTGCCTGGCGCTGACCAAGGTTTATACCTTCGGGCCGACCTTCCGCGCCGAGAACTCGAACACCAGCCGCCACCTCGCCGAGTTCTGGATGATCGAGCCGGAGATCGCGTTCGCCGACCTCTCGGACAATGCGGCACTGGCGGAAGCATTGCTGAAATACACCTTCGCGGCGCTGCTGAACGAAAGACAGGAAGACCTCGCCTTCTTCGACCAGCGGATCGAGAAGGGGCTGCATCGCGAAACTCGAGGGCATCGTCGGCTCGGAATTCGTGCATATGGATTACGGCGAGGCGATCGAAGTGCTCGAACGCGCGAACGAGAAATTCGAATTCCCGGTCAAGTGGGGCATCGACCTGCAGTCGGAGCACGAGCGCTATCTGACCGAGAAATACGCGAAGAAGCCGGTCATCGTGATGAACTACCCAAAGGCCATCAAAGCCTTCTACATGCGGGTGAACGACGACGGCCGGACGGTCGCGGCGATGGACGTATTGGCGCCGGGGATCGGCGAGATCATCGGCGGCAGCCAGCGCGAGGAGCGGCTCGACGTGCTGGACCGCAGCATGGCCGAGCGCGGCATCGACCGCGAGCACTACGCCTGGTACCGCGACCTGCGCCGCTACGGCACGGTGCCCCACGCCGGCTTCGGCCTCGGCTTCGAGCGCACCCTCGCCTACGTCACCGGCCTCGCCAACGTCCGCGACGCCATCCCCTTCCCGCGCACCCCCGGCAACGCGCGGTATTGACCAACGTCGGACGGCGGTTCCTACTTTCGCGGAGCCGGTTAAGCTCTTATCTTCGACGCATGACCAAGCTTCTGGAACAGGCAATCGAAGCGGTGCGCCGTCTACCTCCGGACTTCCAGGATGACATCGCCCGCGCCATTCTTCACTTGGCGGAGAGTGAGGTAGAGGCCGAGCCGGTCGATCCGGCCCATTTGGCGGCGGTGCTCGAAGGGCTTGCGCAAGCACACCGACGCGAATTTGCCACGGATGACGAAGTCGAGGCTGCCTTCCGTCGTTTTGATCGGTGAATCTGCGGTTCACGCCACGCGCGACACGCGACCTTGCAGAGATTGCCGAGTACCTGCGCACCCATAATCCGGCCGCGGCGCTCGCGGTGAGAGGTGCAATTCTGCGCTCACTTCAGAATCTGACCCTCTTTCCAGCGATCGGTCGTCTCCAAAATATCGAAGGCGTCCGCAAACTCGTGACGCCCAAATACCGCTACCTCGTCTATTACATGATCGACGAGGAAGCAGAGGAGGTCGTGATCCTCACGATTCAGCATCCCGCCCGCAGTCGGGAGTACCGGGACGCCTGATTTCCATAGGGAACGGCGACTACAGGCGAGAATTCGAACACCAGCCGCCACCTCGCCGAGTTCTGGATGATCGAGCCGGAGATCGCCTTCGCCGACCTCTCGGACAATGCCGCATTGGCCGAAGCGCTGCTCAAATACACCTTCGCGGCATTACTGAACGAAAGGCAGGAAGATCTTGCCTTCTTTGACCAGCGGATCGAGAAGGGGCTGGTCGCGAAACTCGAGGGGATCGCCGGCTCAGAATTCGTGCATATGGATTACGGCGAGGCGATCTAAGTGCTTGCGCGGGCGAACGAGAAATTCGAATTCCCGGTTAGTCGGAGCACGAGCGCTATCTGACCGAAAAGCCGGTCATCGTGATGAACTATCCGAATGCCATCATAATGATATGGCGTAGACATATGCTCATCTTCATCAAGTGTGGCCCGCAGACGGCTGCCGCTTCTGCGCCATTCCGCGAAGCAGCACTGGCGACACTGCGATCACTTGGCTCGTATTCCCATGCTCACCGGCAGGTCGAGAATCTTCCCGGCATTGAGCAATGTTTTGTCGAGGCTATAAATCATCGAAGCACAATGATTGTTGGCGACGGCTAGGTGGAGAGCGTCTCCGGCACGTAATCTGGTTTCGAACCGGCTGAGATACCGCTTGGCCAGCCCGAAATCGTCGGCATTCGGCAGAAGGACGGAAAAGGATTCGTGCACCATGGCCTCAAACCGGGCATCGGCCCGCGTAGCCGCTTGGACGTCCAATCCGCCCATCCGAACTTCCCGAGCAATCAGCGAGGAAAACTCGACCCGGGTCCAATGGCTGACGGTGAACTCCGCGGCGGGCAACTTTCGGACGAATGCGGCAATCTTGTCGCTGGTCGCCTCGGGAATAACGAGCGGCGCGAGGAAGCTCGTATCGAAATAGAGCACTCGCCGGCTGCCTTACAGCCCTTCGTCTCGCGCCTCGCGCAGCAATTCGGCAGTTCGTCCCCGCAGACGCGGCATCGTCGCGCGAAATGCGGCCAGTTCATCCAGCTTCAGCGGATGTTTTGGGCGCGAGACAGGATGGATATGGGCCACCGCCCGGCCATGGCGAGTGATGATCACTTCTTCGCCCGCTTCCACCTTGTCCAACAATTCGCTCAGATGGGCCTTCGCCTGAACCAGATTGACCGTGACCATGACCCGGCCCCGAGGTGACCAGAATGCTGGTCATATTTAGCCGCTTCGCGCGGCATTGGCAAGAGGTCGGGCTCCCATAGGCCGATGGCGTAGACAGGATCTCGGCAACCTGCCGCGCACCCCCGGGGGCAAGGTGGACTTCGCGCAGGATTTCTTCGGCCGCGAGGCGTTCCTGACGGTCTCGGGGCAGCTCAATGTCGAGGCCTACTGCCGGCGCTCACTAAGGTCTATATCTTCGGGCCGACGTTCCGCGCCGAGAACTCGAACACCAACCGCCACCTCGCCGAGCTCTGGATGATCGAGCCGGAGATCGCGTTCGCCGGCCTCTCGGACAATGCGGCACTGGCGGAAGCGCTGTTGAAATACACGTTCGCGGCGCTGCTGAACGGAAGACAGAAAGACCTCGCCTTCTTCGACCAGCGCATCGAGAAGGGGCTGGTTGCGAAACTGGAGGGGATCGTCGGCTCGCAATTCGTGCATATGGATTACGGCGAGGCGATCCAGGTGCTCGAGCGGGCGAACGAGAAGTTCGAGTTCCCGATCCAGTGGGGCGTCGACCTGCAGCCGGAGCACGAGCGCTATCTGACCGAGAAATACGCGAAGAAGCCGGTCATCGTGATGAACTACCCGAAGGCCATCAAAGCCTTCTACATGCGGGTGAACGACGATGGCCGCACCGTCGCGGCGATGGACGTATTGGCGCCCGGGATCGGCGAGATCATCGGCGGCAGCCAGCGCGAGGAGCGGCTCGAAATATTGGATCGCAACATGGCCGAGCGCGGCATCGACCGGGAGCACTACGCCTGGTACCGCAATCTCAGGCGCTACGGCACCGTGCCGCATGCGGGCTTCGGCCTCGGCTTCGAGCGCATCCTCGCCTACGTCACCGGCCTCGCCAACGTCCGCGACGCAATCCCCTTCCCGAGAACCCTGGGCAACGCGCGGTATTGACAAGTCGGGATCGGCATCTGCGGGCTCAGCGCGGCCCGTAATTATACGGCGACGCGTAGTATCCCGGCGCGGGATAGGGCGGCGGCGGGTAATAGGGCCGCCCATAATAGCCGTAGTAGTAGGGCGGCCCCGTGAGCGCCACAAACGGCGCGGTGACGATCGTCGCGGCGGTACCGACGATGGCGCCCGCCAGGCAGAACGGCCAGAACAATGGAAACGGCGAACAAGGCGGATAATAGTATTGCGGCGGATAGTATTGCGCGTGGGCGACCGCGAGCGGCAGCGCGGCGAGCCCAACGGCGAAGGCGGCCGAAACCGCAATTCGGCGGATATACATGGAGATCTCCCCGATTGGACGGGCCGATCACGATAGCCGGCGGCAAGACAAACGCAATCCACTTCGCCGAATTCGGCATCGGTATGCTCGGCGCCAATGGGATCGCCGCGACCGCGTTTGACGCTGTGCGGGCACGGGCCTAGATTCCGGGACAAGGAGCTAAAGCCATGCCGTCTCAAAGCGAAGTGATCGAAACCACTGTGAGTGAAGTTCCGCCGAGCTGGAGCGACGGGGCCTCGATCCGGATGATCGCGTTACGATCACGATCGAGCCCGACGAGTTGATCCCCGGCCGGCGGGAAGCGCGCGCGTGCGCGATTGTGGCCAGGCTGACCGATGAGGATATCGGCCGGCTGATCGATGAGGCTCGCACCGAAGCGCAACCGCAGCTCGAATGAGGGTCGTCGTCGACACGAATGTCTTTATCAGCGCAACGTTAAAGGAAAAATCGCTACCGGCGATGGCCGCACATATCGTGGGGGAGCGTCTCCTGCTTCTCAAATCGACGACCTCCGAGCGAGAGCTACTCGTCACCTTGGACCGCCCGCGTCTTGCGCCGCTGACCACGCCGCGATTTCGCGATTGGCTCTATCAACGGCCATGCCGATCCGATCATCTCCGGAGATGCCGATCTCCTGGCGCTCGCTCCGTTCCGGGGAATCCCAATCGTTACGCCTGCCACATTCGTGCAGAGCATGCGCGACAAATCACAACGGCGGCCTCCGCACGATCCGTAAGCGGCCGAGTCCACGAAAGACAGGAAGACCTCGCCTTCTTCGACCACCGGATCGAGAAGGGGCTGGTCGCGAAACTCGAGGGGATCGTCGGCTCGGAATTCGTGCACATGGATTATGGCGAGGCGATCGAAAGTGCTCGAGCGGGCGAACGAGAAGTTCGAGTTCCTGGTCAAATGGGGCGTCGACCTGCAGTCGGAGCACGAGCGCTGTCTGACCGAAAAATACGCGAAGAAGCCGGACATCGTGATGAACTACCCGAAGGCCATCAAGGCCTTCTACATGCGGCTGAACGACGACCGCCGCACGGTCGCCCCCACCCTAACCCTCCCCCGCTTGCGGGGGAGGGAAGGGCGGGGCCTCGGCCTCGAGCGCACCCTCTGCTTCAGCGCGCGCCTTCGGTTCGCACCGGATTTCTGCGCGTGCTAACTGGTTTTTCCTCCACCGCCAGCACCACGAGACTGACTTATGCGGCGGCTAACGCGCTGAACCGGTTCCGGCCGCCGCCGGTCGCGAAATCCTTCTTTTATGCAACTCCGCTCTATTCGGGTGCGTGCTTCATCAACATAAGCTCCATCTCTCGGAGATGTACGGCCTCGGCCGAAACCAGGCGGGTCGCATATTCCTCGAGAACGACGGACTTATCTTTCACAAGGGAGAGTAATTCCCGATAGAGCTCCACGCCAGCCTCCTCCCGCTGTATTGATTCGGTCAGGATCTCATCGATCGTGTTGTGCGGAGTGGTCGGCAACGCTGCGATGCCGAGAGCCGGCCTCTTGTGTAACCGCATGATCATTTCACCCGCCTCTTGAGCATGGGCGAGCAATTCCGTCGCGTTATCGCGCAACCACGAGGTGATCGGAATCCGCGCGTGACCATAGATCATAAAGGAGTAGTGCGTGTAATAGATGACTGCGGCAAGTTCCATCTGCAGAATTCGGTTGAGTTGATCGACGACGGTATCGACGTCAAATTGGAAAGCCCTTGCCATCGCGGTTCTCCTTCGCCTTGGCCATACTCCGGATCAGTCGTCGTTACGATTCTATAGGGTTTCGGCCGACTGGCAACAAGCGAGCGGGTTCGACAGTCGCCGCGTTCACCGAGACCGAGAGTGGCGGGTCGGCGTCCGCGCTGGTCGTGGAAAATTGAGGGCGTGTGAGCGGCAGCTGGTCATCGGGTTCCGCGGCCGGGAACTCGAACACCAGCCGCCACCTCGCCGAGTTTTGGATGATCGAGCCGGAGATCGCGTTCGCCGACCTCTCGGACAATGCGGCATTGGCGGAAGGGTTGCTGAAATACACCTTCGCGGCGCTGCTGAACGAAAGACAGGAAGATCTCGCCTTCTTCGACCAGCGGGTCGAGAAGGGGCTCATTGCGAAACTCGACGGCATCGTCGGCTCGCAATTCGTGCATATGGACTACAGCGAGGCGATCCGGGTGATCGAGCGGGCGAGCGAGAAATTCGAGTTCCCGGTCAACTGGGGCGTCGACCTGCAGTCGGAGCACGAACGCTATCTGACTGAAAAATACGGGAAGAAGCCGGTCATCGTGATGAACTAACCGAAGGCCATCAAAGCCTTATACATGCGAGTGAACGACGACGGCCGCACGGTCGCCCCCACCCTAACCCTCCCCCGCTTGCGGGGGAGGGAAGGGTGGGGGCCTGCTGGCGCCGGGGATCGGCTAGATCATCGGCGGCAGCCAGCGCGAGGAGCGGCTCGAAGTGCTGGACCGCAGCATGGCAGAGCGCGGCCTCCTCCTCCTCAAATCGACTATCAACGAGCGAGAGAGAATTACGCGGCGGCGCCCAACGGCTTAGCGCGTTCGATCCGTTCGCGCTCCCGAGGACTGTTCATCGCCTGCCACAGATCGTTGCGCCGCTGGACGTTCAGCCAGAAGTCGGGGCTGTTGCCGAATACGCGCGCGAGGATGAGCGCGGTCGCCGCAGTCACGGTCCGGCGATTGTTGCACAGCTCGTTGACGTGCTTGCGCTGAACGCCCATCGCCTCGGCAAGCGCGGCCTGGGTCAGCCTCATCGGCTGCATGAACTCCTCGACAAGAATTTCACCGACCGTGGCCGGTTTGCGCTTCGTCGTCAGCATGGATCGCCTCATCGGTAGCTGTGGCCGTCGAGATAGACGCCCTCTGCCTCACCACGGCCGCCATCCCACCGGAAGACCAGCCGCCACTGATTGTTGACGCGGATCGAATGGAAGCCCGCCAGGTTGCCCTGGAGCTTCTCGAAATGATTGCTTGGCGGCACCCGCAAATCCTGATCGGAAGTCGCATCGTCGATCATCTGGAGCCTGCGAAACAGCCGGTTTTCGAGATCGGGCGGGATGCGCCGCGATTGCCTATCCTCGACGAAGAAGGCGCGCAGCCACTCGTCTCGAAAGCTTACGATCATGCGGCGGCCTGTGTCTGTACCTATATACCACTCTTAGGTACAGACACAACTCGCAAAACTTCGATCCAACCGCAACCTTCGACCAGCGGATCGAGAAGGGGCTGGTCGCGAAACTCGGAGGGATCGTCGGCTCAGGATTCGTGCATACGCCAAGGCGATCCAGGTGCTCGAACGATCGAACGATAAGTTCGAGTTCTCGATCCAGTGGGGCGTCGACCTGCAGTCGGAGCACGAGCGCTATCTGACCGAGAAATACGCGAAGAAGCCAGTCATCGTGATGAACTACCCGAAGGACATCAAAGCCTTCTACATGCGGGTGAACGACGACGGCCGCACGGTCGCGGCGATGGACGTGCTGGCGCCGGGGATCGGCACTGCGGTGGTGGCCAGCCCGCAAAACGGGTCCAGCACCATCTCACCTTTTCTTGTCAGGGCACGAATCACTCGCTGGGCAAGAGCCCCGGCAATGCCAATGGTGACCCCGCCCGCACCGCCTTGGCCGAGCGCCATGCCGTCGCATCGTTGCGCGGCCGAGCTGTCCGCCGACGCATACGGTTGATCTGCGTCAATCCGAAAACAGGCGATCCGTCTCCTCCTGCGAATAGAAGAATTTAGGAGGCGTTGTGATACGCGCGATGGATGTTATGACAAGTGGAGTGATTACCGTTGGCGAGAACGCAACCGTGCCGCAGGCCGCGAAGCTGCTGGCCGAGCACGGAATAAGTGCGGTCCCGGTGGTCGACAAAGACAACCGGGTCACCGATATGGTCAGCGAAGGTGAACTTTTGCACCGCGCCGAAACCGGTACCGAGCGCCGCCGCTCGTGGTGGTTCGACATGGTGTCGTCGACCAACAAGCTCGCCGGTGAATACATCAAGCCCCACAGCGGCAAGGTGAAGGACGTCATGACGCGCGACGTCCTTTCGGTCGCCGAAGAGCCCTCGTCGCCGATATCGCCATCTTGCTCGAGACCAACCGGATCAAGCGGGTCCCCGTCCTGCGCGACGGCAAGCTCGTCGGGATCGTCAGCAGGGCGAACCTCGTGCGGGCGCTGGCGGTGACGATCAGCGAGGCGCCGGGTAGCGCCGAGGCCGATGACCGCTCGATCCGCGACAGGCTGCTGGCCGAGCTGAAGGCGCAGAAATGGGCCGAGGTCTCTCCGGCCGCCTTGACGAGGTCGTTGACCACGCGGCGTTGGAAAGATCATTTAAAATTGTCGTGACCCTGTGCGCCGCTTATGCCGGCGTTGTCCTCGTTCAGGGTGCAACGAAGCTCGGCCTCAACGTGTATCGCGGCTGAGTCGGGGAAAATGCAATACGGGATTTGCGCCGGCACGTCCTCGCTTATTTGAGGATCGCACGGCTCGCCGCACCGGCCCCGGAGGCCCGCGGCGTCGCGGCGGCGATGATCGTCGGGGAAGTCGAACCGATCGGCAGCTTTGTCGGCAGCAGCGTCTCCGAGCCTCTTCTTCAGGGCGGGATATTGCTTTCGGTGCTCGCTTACATAGTTCACATCGACAGATGGATGGCTGCGGCGGCGTTCGCTCTGTTTCTGCCGCAGCTGGTCTTCGTGCCGTTGATGCAGGGTGCGATAAACCGGCGCGCCGGCGCGCGTGTCTGGGTGTTAAGGCAGCTCGGCGTTAGCACGGTCGATACACGCGCGCCGTCGATCGAGCGGGATTTGTCCGACGGCAAACGGATCGACCGGGTGCTTGCAGCTCAACATGGGAATTTATGAATTCAAATTTTCGATGAATTTCCTGATGAACCTGGGCAGCCACCTCCAAGTGGTAGCAGCATTCCTCATCGGCGGGTGGATCGTGCATATCGACCAGCTGGAGGTTGGCGGCATCGTTGCCGTTATTTCTGGCGTCCGACGGTTGAACGATCCGTGGGGCGATCTGGTCAACTACTTCAGAGATTTGAGCTTGACGCAGGTGAAATACCGCCTGGTCGCTGACAGAGTAAACCAGCTCTGCGAGCGCCGGCCTACTTTTCCGATTGAAGAAAGAAAGGCATTCCGGGTGGAGGCTTGAGAAATCGCTCGGACCCTCAAAGAGTAGTATCCATCCGGCCAGGGCCGTGGGCCGAGGGATCATGGGCTGATCAGCCGGTAGTTGCTGGTGGTTTGTCGGCGGCGGTGTCGGCGGGGCGCGATAGCCGGGCGCGCTCGGTTCGCATCCAGCCTTCCCGTGCGGCAACCAGCGGCTTGATCCGTTCCTGTCGGACGGCCGCGCGCGCACCATGCCGCTGCTCAGGCCCGGCACTCAGGCCCGGCACTCAGGCCCGGCACTCAGGTCCGGCACCGTCGATCTCGCGCTCGCCGGCGAAGATCTCGTCGATGCGGCGAACGGCCTCGATTCGCCAGTGGCCCCTGAGTGGCTCCTGAGTGGCCCCTGAGTGGCCCCTGCCTCAGATCGGCCAGCACAAAGAACTTGCGCCGGCCGTGGGCCCGGCACGCGGCTTCGGTAATGGGCCGCGGACTTCGCCGCGCCTCGTCCAATTCGCCAAACCCGGCCCCCGGGTCCGGCCGTTGGCCGGCCCGAGGACAGGCGCCGGCGTCGGCCTGCAGGATACCGGCCCAGCCCGCAAGATGCCGGCGCGGATGCTCGCCGCCGCGGCCGCGCGAATAGAAAAACATGGCGGCCGGCGGATTGCCGCCGCCAAAGGGCCGGTCATCTCGGACATAGAGCCTGCCCTCGCGAAGCGGCGGGCCACAGCCGCCCGGTCACGGCCTTGTTTTTGGCCAGCACCGGCACGGTCGCATCGTCGCCGTGGATCCGGTCGGCAGCGGGGGCTGAGTGATTTTCTCGCAAGACCGGCAAGTGAATTTCTCCCGCACCGTCTGGATCACCTTCCCTTGGCGCGGGATGATTTCCAGTGTCTCGGCGATGTCCTCGCCGAGCTTCGCCAGCCTGCCGCCGCAGGCGAGGCACGCGCATCGAGCCGGCATCACGACCCGCTCGCGCGGCAGATGGGCCGGTAGCAGATGGGCCGGTAGCAGATGGGCCGGTAAGGGTGCCCGCACCGGCCGCCGGCGGGCCAAGCTCTTGATGACGGCGCCGGCCGCCTTCTCCTCGGCAGCGGCCGCGTTCGGACGCTTGCTGCACCTGCAGCGCCAGCCCGTTCATGCCTTTGCCCATGTCGGTCCGGCCGACCGCCAGCCACACTCGAACCCCGCTCGGAACCGGGATCATCGTCGCGCCAGCGCCTCGACGACAGCGGCCGCCAACGCCGGTGGCACCAAAGCCGGGATCCGCACACGGGCGTTGCCCGGCAATTCAATATCGCCGGCAATTCAATATCGCCGGCAATTCAATATCGAGTGCAAGGACTGCCGGTGCGGCAACGCCATCGCCAGCGGGCGCCACCAGCACCTGCGCCAAGCCATTCGCCGCTGCCCGCAGATCCCGACGCCAGCGGGAGATCAAGCTCGCCGTCACATCGGCCTGCCGAGCCACATCCCGCACCACGGCACCGGATCTGAACGCCGCCGCCACAATCGCCTGCTTCTGCTCGACGCTCCACCGGCGGCGCCGCGCGGGACCAACCAGCACTTCGACGCTTGCCATCGCACCGTCTCTTGCGCCGGTGCAAAACACCGGTGTTTGCACCACTGAGGTGGACCCCGAAATTGAGACAGTAGGCTGTCGCCGGCGATCAGCCGCTCGCGGTTCTTGGTGAAGACGGTCACGTCCCACGCTACCGCGTCCAGCGACAGCCCGACATCGGAACAACAGATTGTCGTCGAGCGGCTCCGTTAGCCGGCGCTCCGAGCGCACCGAATAGAACGCCTGCAGCAACAGCGCACGCAGCAGTTTCTCCGGCGGGATCGATGGCCGGCCCGACTTGGCATAGAGTTTCTCAAACGCCGGCGACAGCGCCGCCAGTGCCTCGTTCACAATCTCGCGGATCGCCCGCAACGGATGATCCTCTGGCACCCGCGCTTCGCAGCTCACACAGCTGAACAGCGCGTCTGTCTTCGCGTCCCCACTGCGCCTCGGACGTCCCCCAACATCTCGTCACGCGGGACTCATCTTAAACAATATCTTGGCCACAATCTCGACCTTTTTCCGCAACCTGTTAGGGCTCTACAAACGACACGATCTCAAACACAGTCGAAGAAGGCGAAGCGCTCTCCGGCGCCCAGACCCTCATAGTAAACCTTTTGCAGTTTAGCGGTCCTGCCGTGGGCGGCGCATGCCCTTTTTGCGAGTTCTGTCGCTTGGTCGAGGCCATTCATGATGCCATCGTACCGGACCGAGACATGCGTGTCGGCGTTTTCGACGATCTGCACCGCGTCACAGCCGGCGAGCTGCAAGAGGCCGACCAGGAGGATCGCCTGGCCGGCCGTTAGCTTTGCGCGCAACCGAGGACCGCCGGTATTGCGCTTCAGCCAGCCGACTGCTTGCAGTATATATTGTTTATGATATGCGAGGACCATAATCAATCGCCTGCCGCAGTGCGGGAATCGTTCTACGACGGGCAACCAAAGTCCGGCAATGGCGGGACACCTGGAGGGCGTCTATGCGCCTGAACCTGTCGCGCCAGACGCTGGTGCCCTTCGTCGTTGCTTGCGCGATGTTCATGCAAAACCTCAATTCGACGGTGATCGCCACGGCATTGCCGACGATCGCAAACTCGCTCGGCGAGACCCCGCTGCGCCTAAACGTCGCGATCACCTGTTACTTGCTCAGCCTCGCCGTATTCATCCCGATCAGCGGCTGGACCGCCGACCGGTTTGGGGCGCGGCGCGTCTTTAGCCTGGCGATCGTGGTTTTCACCTTGGGTTCGATTGCCTGCGGCTTCTCCACCTCGCTGCCGGCGCTGGTTGCCGCGCGTATCCTGCAGGGCATGGGCGGCGCGCTGATGGTTCCGGTCGGGCGGCTCGTGTTGCTGCGAACCGTCCCGAAATCCGATCTGGTGCGGGCAATGTCGTTCGTCAGCGTCCCGGCGTTGATCGGCCCCGTCATGGGCCCGCCGCTCGGCGGCTTCATCGTCACCTATGCCTCTTGGCGCTGGATCTTCTTCATCAATATCCCGATCGGGATATTGGGCATCGCGCTCGTCAACCTGCTGGTCGGAGATTTGAAGGAAACCGGGCGCCGGCCGCTGGACCGGACCGGCTTTGTGCTGACCGGTATCGGCCTCGCAAGCCTCGCCTTCGGTTTCGAAAATGTCGGCCGCGGCGCCTTGCCAAGCGTCGCCGTGATCGGCCTCTTGGCGGCGGGCGCGGTTTGCCTCACGCTTTATGTCCGCCATGCTCGGCGTGTGTCGCATCCGATCATCGATCTGGCACTCTTCAGCATCCCGACCTATGCGTCGGCTTCGATCGGCGGTTTTTTGTTTCGGATGGGGCTCGGCGCTCTGCCTTTTCTACTGCCATTGATGCTGCAGGTCGGGTTCGGCCTCAACGCATTGAATTCGGGCCTCTTAACCTTCGCGAGTGCGGCCGGAGCGATGCTGATGAAGACCACGGCAGTGCGCATCCTGCGCGCCTTGGGCTTCCGCATCGTGCTGGTCGGCGATGCCGTGATCAGCGCCGCGTTTTTATTCGGCTATAGCCTGTTCCGGCCGGATACGCCGCATCTGGTGATTTTTCTGGCATTGCTCACCGGCGGCTTTTTCCGCTCGTTGCAGATGACCAGCATCAACACCTTGAGCTATGCCGACGTGCCGGCCTCGATGCTGAGCCGCGCTACCAGCTTGTCGAGCATGGCCCAGCAATTGTCGCAAACTGCCGGCGTCGCCACCGCCGCGCTGATGCTGCACACGGTGCTGACATTGCGCGGCGGCACAACCCTGGTCGCGGCCGATTTCTACCCGGTCTTTGTAGGCGTCGCATTGATCTCGCTATTCTCGGTGCCGTTCTTCCTGAAGATGTCGCCCGACGCGGGCGCCGAGGTCAGCGGCCGGCAAGTCGCGCGATGACGGCAACCGGCACTGGCCGCATCGCGGCGATCGTGGCAATCTCGAACCGTCCCTATGGCGGCGGGGTCCACCGATGCACATCGAACGGCTCGATCACCTGGTTCTTACGGTCGCGGACATCGAGCGCACCTGCGAGTTTTACACCCGGGTGCTGGGCATGGAGGTCGTTCGCTTTGGCGAGGGGCGCATCGCTCTGCGCTTTGGTAAGCAAAAGATCAATCTGCATCCGGCCGACAACATCCCGGGCCTGGTAGCCGACAGGCCGACCCCGGGCTCGGCCGATTTGTGCTTTATCACGCCTGTGCCCCTTGCCGAAGTGACGGCGCATCTCGAAGCTTGCGGTGTTCCGATCGTGGCGGGCCCGGGACCGCGCGCCGGCGCGATCGGCACGATCCAGTCGGTCTACATCCGCGATCCGGACCTCAACCTGGTCGAGATCTCGAATTATTAGACTGGCGATGCGGCGACCCCATCGGGCATTGTCCCGACTTCTTCCTGTGCTGGTGATCCTCGCCACTACCGGCGCCGCGCAATTCGCGCCGGCCGGCGGCGTTCTCGATCGCATCGCCTATGGGGTGGACGGAGCAGAGTCGAGCCACGGCGGCGATCCGGGAATGTGGCGCTCCGAGCCGAACGGCCCACAGGGACCGATGCAGGTCTCCGCCGCGGCGGCGGCCGATATCGGAGGTGGCGATCGTTTCGACGAGACGGAAAACCGCGCGCTCGGCCGCGCCTATCTCGCTCACATGTTCAGGCGCTACGGCAGTTGGTCCGATGCCATCGCCGCTTACAATTGGGGGCCGGGACATTTGGACGAATGGATCGGCGGCGGGCGGCCCGTCGACAAATTCCCGGCCGCAGTCGACCGATACCGCAACCGTGTGTTGATAACCTCGGGACTGCCGGCCGCCGAGGGAGCAGCCAATGCCCGGTTGTCGAGGCTCGAACGGCTTCGGCTGCTGGCGAAACGAGAGTTTGCCGAACGCCTGCGCGCCGGCAGAAAACCGGATGCAGTCCAGCTGCTGTACGCCGATATCATGCGGTCCACCTCCCCCGGTGCGCCCTGACACGAAATCTTTTCGCGCAGCGCGTGTTCCCCCATAGGGCGGCGTCCCGGACCCGGCCGGTCTCGCCGCGTTTGTTCTCTCGAGGTCATAATGGAAAATGGACATTTGACGCGGCGCTCGCTGCTCAGAGCTGCGGCGCTCGCCGGCACCGCGCTGGCGGTGCCTTTTGTGCATGGCGCTTTCGCCGCCGGCAAGCTCGCCTGCGGCTTCTGGGATCACTGGGTCCCCGGCGCCAACGACACACTGACCAAGCTGTGCAAGGAGTGGGGCGACAGAGAGAAGGTCGATGTCACGATCGACTACATCACCTCACAAGGCGACAAGAACCTGCTGACGATCGCCGCCGAAGCGCAGTCGCACAGCGGGCACGACATCCTCGCCTTCCCGACCTGGTATGCGGCCGGCAATGCCGACAATCTCGAACCGGTCGACGACATTGTCGGCGACCTGACCCAGAAATACGGCAAGGTCACTGCGGCGGTCGAATATCTCGGCAAGCAAAAGGGACATTGGGTCGCCGTGCCGGCGACCGTCGGCAGCCAGGCAAAACCGCCCTGCGCGCGGATCGACCTGTTCAAGCAGCACGCTGGCCTCGATCTGACCCAGATGTACCCGGCCGGCGCGGCGCCCAACAAGGAACTGGCAGACAAGTGGACCTGGGACCTTTTCCTGCAGGCGGCCGAGAAGTGCTCGAAGGCCGGGTTCCCGTTCGGCATGCCGCTCGGGCAGACGACCGATGCGGTTGACTGGGTCGGCGCAGTATTCGCCTCCCATGGCTCGGTGCTCGTCGACCAGGAGGGCAACGTCACAGTCAAATCCGATGCGACGAAGCAGGTCCTCGAATGGTTCAAAAAGATCGTGCCGTTCCTTCCGCCCGACGTGTTTGCCTGGGACGACGCCACCAACAACAAATGGCTGATCTCGGGAAAGGGGGCGCTGATCATGAACCCGCCCTCGGCCTGGGCCGTCGCGAAGCGCGACGCGCCGCAAGTCGCCGAGCAGCTGTGGACCTTTGACCCGCCGGCTGGCCCCAAGGGGCGCTACGACCCGTTCCTGCCCTATTTTTGGGGCATCTGGAATTTCTCGGCGAACAAGCCCGCCGCCAAGAGCCTGCTGACGTTTCTGTCGCAGCGCCCGCAGGTCGAGCAGCTGGTCGCCGCCGGTCAAGGCTATGACCTGCCGGCCTTTGCCAAGCTGCACGATTTCAAGACCTGGGCCGATGAGGGGCCGCCCAAGGGCACTCTCTACAATTATCCGCCGCGCGAGGATCTGACCGCCTCGATCTCCTGCGCGCCGGCCCCGACCAACATCGCGACCCAAATGTATTCGCAGGCGACGATGACCAAGATGATCGCGCGCTGCACGACGCAGGGAGAGAGCATCGACCAGGCCATTGCCTGGGCATCCGACGAACTCGAAGGGTTCATGCGCGGGTAGCGTCCGGCCACTCAACGGCGACCGTCGATGGTCCGTTCGGCGGTTCGCCGCTCCATCTTGCGGCCCGGCCGGCGCGCCGACTACCCTGATCCTCTCCCGCCTGCCGTGTCCGCCCGGATGGAGGCTCCCTATGGCCGCACTTTCGCCTGTCCTGGATCACGTCGTCATCGACGTGCGCGACCGCATCGACGAGGCGGTGCGTTGCTTTCAGTCCCTCGGGTTCCAGCTGACGGCGCGCGGACGCCACACGCTGGGCTCGGTCAACCATCTCGCGATGTTTGCGACCGACTATCTGGAGCTGCTCGGCTTTGCCGAGGAAGGCGCGACCCGCCCGGAGATCATGCGCTTTCCGGTCGGCCTCAACGGGCTTGTCTTCAAGACCGCGGACGCCGACTTGGTTCATGACCAAGCGGCAGCAGCCGATCTCCCGATCCTGCCGGTTCAATCCTTCTCCCGTCCCGTCGCGCTCGACAGCGGGACGCAAGATGCCCGGTTTCGCACCACCCGGCTCGATCCGGCCCAGGTAACGATGGGCCGCGTCTATTTTTGCGAGCATCAGACCCCCGACCTCGTATGGCGCCCGGAGTGGCAGACACATCCGAACGGCGCCTTCACGATTGCCCGCGTGGTGGTCGCGACCGCCGATCCTCAGCGCACAGCAAGGCTGTTCCGCGGCCTCTTCGGCGACGAGTTCCTGGCGGATCGCAACGCGGGGCAAATGATAGCCGCCGGAACCGCGCAGGTGGAGCTCTCGACGCCGGATGTGATAGCGGCCGAATTCGGCGAGACGGCAGCACAGCCGTCCGGCCGCACCGAATATATGGCGGCGTTGGAAATCAGAGTCCGGACGCTCCCAGCAGCGGCACAATGCCTGCGCTCCATCGCGGGGTTGCGCGTCGAGCCGCACCGGCTGGTCGTGCCGGCCAATGCCGCGTTCAATACGGCCATCGCTTTTTCGGAGTGAGCGATGACCGATGCGGCGGCGGATGGCTTCGGGCCCAGTAATTTCCGAAGTGTAGGCGACGCAATCGACCACATCGGCGATTCCGACGCACCGGCAATCGA
Organism: uncultured Alphaproteobacteria bacterium; assembly: GCA_963736715.1. Classification (GTDB taxonomy): domain Bacteria; phylum Pseudomonadota; class Alphaproteobacteria; order ATCC43930; family CGMCC-115725; genus AP-15. The sequence continues at coordinate 35,698 of CAVTQA010000004.1, forward strand.
CAGCGCGCTCGGCCTTACTGCTACGGTGCCGTTATCCCACCGAGGGCTGATCCGCTTTTATTGGGCCGCCGTGCACGCTTCTGAATGTCACGGAGTACCGTAAACGCTCGGCGGGAGGGATGCTGTGCTGCCATTCCGTCCGCGCCGGGCCTCGCAGCAGGTAAACCGACCGCGGCTCCACGATCAAGGATGCGCGTTCCCAGCTGCCGCCATTCTTGCGCCTAAAGCGGAACCGGCACGACGAGCCGAATGAGACGCCGATGACATCGCGGTAGGCGGGTCGGTCCCGATGCCAGCCGATCGCCGCTCCGGGAGTGTATTCCGTGACGAGAGCTTGCTGCAGTTCCGGGGGAGCGAGCCTCGCGAAGCCGGCAGCCTTCTGACGCAGTGTCAGAAGAAACCGGGGAATGTCCTTTGTGCTAAGGACCGTACTTTCGTTGGGGTCGTAATGCAGCCCGAACGAGACGACCCGCCGCTTGCCGAGATAGCCATGGAACGCGTATTCACGGAAATCAAGCTCGCGAAAATGTTTGAGGAGTTCGGCTTCTTCGTCCGGCGACACAAGCTCCGCTCGATATTCGAGACCTTCCGGAAGCGAAGGCAACGGCTCGAGAAAACTGAGTTGACCAGTACACATGCAAGTCTAGATATGGGCGGCTGTCGGCATTGTGAACGGATGTCGGACATATCTTCGAAAGAACTCGCTGGTGCGATCGTCCGCGATGCCCTGCATCGGTATATTGAGAGCCGGCGCGGACGCATCGAGGCGTTTGTCGACCGCCATTTCACATTGGCCGGCTCCATTGCGCTGCACCGGCGAGCACTGGGCTGGGATCTGCTGCGCGCCCCAACCAATCTGTTTCTCGCGGGGCCGGCGCTCGCGGTCAAGCTCATGGCCTGGGCGATGCGGCGGGGCGGCATGGAAGGGGTGGCGGCATGGCTTGCCGGCCGCCGGCTCCTCCTCGAGACCGAGGTCGCGCGCGAGATCGAATGGCTGGTGGCGACCGAACTGCTCGGAATCCCGTGCCGACGCCGAGATCGGGTCTCATTTCGCGATGCGATCGCTGAGACGATACTTGCCGACGAAAGAACAGCCGCGCTACTCGTCGCTCCGGCCGGCGCCGACCCGGAGTTTCACCGCCGGCTCGCCGCCGCGGTCCAGACCTATCTCGGGTCGCGCACCGCGACGGCCGAGATCACAACCGGCTTTGTCGCCGCCGGTCTGGGTGCCCTGGTCGTCAAGCAGGCGACCCCCGGTCTGGTGACCTTGAGCTCGGCGCTGGCGGCGATGATCGCGCAACAGATGGCGATCGCGGCCTTTCCGCTCGGCGCCAGTCTCGGCGGGTTGTGGTACAGCCTGTTTCCGACGACCGCCGGTCCCGGGCTGCTCGCCGCCACGACTGCTGGCGTACTCCTCGGCGGCGCCATGCTGGCCGCCTTTTCCGGGGTCGTCACCGATCCGTTGCAACGCCGGCTGGGCCTGCATCGGCGAAGGCTCGAGCGGCTCCTGCAGATCTTGAAGGCCGATCTGTGCGGCAAGCCTGGTCGAAATCGGATCATGCGCGACCATTATGTCGCTCGCCTCGTCGATATTTTCGACCTGATTGCCCTCGCAATGCGGGTCTCCCACGCCTAGATCCCGCCGACGTTGCGCATGAGGCGCCGCTTCGCTATAAGCCACGGCGGTACGGAGGACTGTTCGATGAAAGAAGGCATTCACCCGGAATATCACGAAATAACCGTCGTGATGACGGACGGCAGCTCGTACCAGACGCGCTCGACCTACGGCAAGCCGGGAGACACGTTGCGGCTCGATATCGACCCTAAATCACATCCGGCGTGGACCGGCGGGCAACAGCGGCTGGTCGACAGCGGTGGACAGCTGGCTCGCTTCAACAAGCGCTTTCAAGGGTTTGGCATCAAACGCTGAATTTGTCCAGCCGGCGCTGGGGCACCGGCGAACCCCTTGATCATCACGCCAAAGTCACCATTTAAGTATTGCGTGGTTGCCACTAAGGGACTGCGCGCTAGTAAAGGGCATCCAGCCGAATGGTGGGTGCCAAAACCCATGTTGCTCAAAGGAGAACTTGGTCATGGATCGTTTCGATTTCTCTCCGCTGTTCCGGTCGACGATCGGTTTTGATCGATTGACCCGCCTGGTCGATGCCGCGACGCGTGTCGACAGCGCCTCTCTCGCCTATCCGCCCTACAACATCGAGAAAACTGGTGAAGACGCCTATCGCCTGACGATGGCTGTCGCCGGTTTTTCGGATGATGAGCTCGACATCACGGCTCAGGAAAACACGCTGCTGGTGACCGGTAAGGCGAAAAAGGACGACGACGAGAACCGCTATCTGCATCGCGGTATTGCGCGGCGGGCGTTCGAGCGGCGCTTCAGCCTCGCCGACCACATAAAGGTCGTCGGCGCCAGCCTTGTCAACGGCATGCTGCATGTCGACCTGGTCCACGAGGTCCCCGAGGCAGCGAAGCCGCGCAAAGTGCAGATCGGTGTCGGACACTCGGAGCAGGTTACTGCACCGCAGCAAGAGCAAGTGACCCAACGCCAAGCTGCCTAATCAAGCTCGATTTACCGAGTCGAAACGCCCCCGAGACCTCGGGGGCGTTTTTGCTTTGGGTACATTTTAGCCCGTGTGGAACTACTGGGCTAATTACCGTGTTTTCAGATCGATTAAATCAACCAGAGGGATTGGCAATGGATAAGGATCGTGTCGCAGGAGGCGTGAAGAAGGTCACCGGCAAAATCAAGGAACAGGCCGGCAAAGCTCTGGGCGATGCCGGCACCGAAGCCGAAGGCAAGGCCGATCAGGCCGAAGGCCGGGTTCAGGGTGCGGTGGGCCACGCAAAGGACGCCGTTCGCGAGATCGCCGGCAAGAAATAAGTTTTCATCGCTGCGAGGAGGTCGCTATGGGTAGAGGCGTGCTGCTTTGGCTACTCGGGATTCCGATCCCGATCATCATCCTTCTTTTCCTGTTCCACGTCGTCTGACCGCGGCTTGGTCTGAAGCTGAGGCGCCCCCGGCCTGATTGGGGGCGTTTTCTTTTTTTGCTGTCCCTGCCGGTCGAAGCGGCCCCGTTGACCGGCACCAGCAGTGCCATCTCATTCAGAGGGGCTATCCTCAAATTTCGGATCGCCATAGCATTCTTGTCGTCGGCAAGGAGCGTGGGCGGATATTGCGCCAGCCGCGCGCCGCCGCAATCGACGAGGTGATCCCTTGAAGCGCGTCCTGACCGCCCGTTTCATGCACGAGACCAACACCTTCAGCCGGGTGCCGACGGACATGGCCGTGATCCGCCGCCGCGACTACCATCTCGAAAACGAGATCCCCGAGGCGTTCCGCGGCACCCGCTCGGCCTTCGGGGCGACCTTCGAGGCGGCCGACAAATTCGGCTGGAGCCTCGTTCACCCGGTCTCCGCCAACCCCAACCCGTCCGGCATCGTTACCGATGAGGCTTTCGAGACGATCGCCGCGATTATCCTCGACGCCGTCGACATGAAAGGCCCGATCGACGGCGTGCTGCTTCATCTGCACGGCGCGATGGTCAGCGACACCCACGAGGACGCCGAGGGCGAGTTTCTGGCGCGGCTGCGCCGCCGGCTCGGGCCCGGGGTGCCGGTCGTCGTCACGCTCGACCTGCACGCCAATGTGACGCGGCATATGGCGGACAACGCGAGCGCGCTGATCGCCTATCGCACCTACCCGCATATCGACCAGTACGAGAGGGCGTGGCAGGGCGCCGAATTATTGCAGCGGGCAATGCAGGGCGAGATCCGGCCGAGTACCGTGATCGCCCGCCGGCCGATGATGTACGGGCTCGACCATGGCCGCACCCAGCGTGGTCCGATGGCCGAGCTGATCGCCCGCGGCGAGGCGCTCGAGCAGGGCGGCGACGCATTAGTGGTCAGCATCTGCGCCGGCTTCAGCCGCGCTAATATCCACGACGTCGGCCCGTCGGTGACTGTGACGGTCGACGGCGACATCGCGCGGGCGCAGGCGATTGCCGAAGAATTTATGGACTACGCCTGGGAGACGCGCGGTTTCACGACCGTCAAATTGCTGCCGGTTGCCGAAGTGGTGGCGCTGGCGCGGCAGGGCAAGCCCGGGGACAAGCCGCTCCTTGTCGCCGATTACACCGACAATCCCGGCGGGGGCGGCTACGGTGACGCGACCGCGTTTCTAAAGGGCCTCGTCGATGGCGGGATCGAGGGCGTCGCGTTCCATGCGATTTGCGACCCCGAGGCGGTGCAGGAAGGCATGCGCGCCGGGGTCGGGACGAAAACGATCTTGACCCTTGGCGGCAAGACCGACCCGTCGATGGGCGGCGGCCCGCTCACCCTGACCGGCGAGGTCGTGTGCCTGACCAACGGCCGGTTCATCGCCTATGGCCCGATGGGCGGCGGCATCGAGCGCAATTACGGCCCCTCGATGGTGTTCCGCGTGGGCGGCATCGACATCGTCGTCATCACCAATAATGGCCAGGCCGTCGATCTCGGCCAGTTCACCTCGCTGGGCATTGACCCCACCCGTTACCGCACCGTCGCAGTCAAATCGATGCAGCATTTCCGCGCCGCCTTCGAGCCGATCGCCCGTGAGGTCGTGCTCGTCGACACCGGCGCCCTGTGCTCGGAGATCTACACCCCCAGCTCTTCACCCGGGTCCGCCGCCCGGTCTGGCCGCTCGACCCGATCCCCGACCCGCGCGGCCTGAGGCGAGTGGCGCTCATTCCTCCGGCATTCCGGCCTTGCGCAGGCCGGCGAAATAGGTGGCTTCGAACAAGGCGCGGATCTTCGGCACCCCCGAAATATCCGACGGCCTTCAAGCGGGCGATGCTCGAAAAACGATCATCGCCGCTTAGCCTCCGGGCTTCGGCGAGTTCGGCGGCGGCGCGGTCGGTCTCGCCGTTGAGAGCATAGGCGGAGGCGAGGCGGGCGTGAACCCCGGATGCGCCGGATTGGCGCTGCGCGCCTTTTCGAGCCAGAGGATTGCCTCGTCGGTACGCGATTGCAGCAGATGCACGACCCCAATCCGGTAATACCAAGCACCGATGTTGGGATCGCGGGGGCTGAGGCGGATGACTTGCTCTAAGAGCGGGATCGTCTGCTCTATCGACCCGGTGATAGAGCTTGCACTGGCCGAGAGCGGATAATGCGTAGTCACCGAGTTGCGATTGAACGCGAGCACCGTCTCGTATTCGGGAATGGCCTCCGCGTATCGGCGCTGCGCGCGCAGCACTTGGCCTTTGGCAAAATGCGCAAGTGGGCTGCGGGGCGATGCCGCCAAGGCTTGCCCGGCGAGCCCTTCTGCGCGCGCGAGGTCGGCCGCGGCCGAGTCGGTCAATCCATCCAACACACGGCTCGCGAGCGCCGTCGCCAACAAACTCTGTGCCTCGACGGACCGCGGATCGAGCGCCAACGCGCGCTCGAACAGGCTAATCGCCTCGGCATAAGTGTCGCGCGATCGGCGGCTTCAACATGTGGCGCGTCCCCGGAGAATGTAGTCCAGCGCGTCGGGATGCTCGGTCGGGCGGGCGGCCTCCGCAGCGAGAAGCTCGAGGTTGAGCGCGATCGCGATCCGGCTCGTGATCTCGTTTTGCAGGGCGAAGCAGATCACCCGTGTCGCGGTCGAACCGCTCGGCCCACAGATGCGCGTCGGTCTCGGCATCGATCAGTTGAGCGTTGACGCGGAGCTGGTTGCCCGACCGCCGGACGCTCCCTTCCAGCACATAGCGCACGCCCAAGTCGCGGCCGATCTGCTTCGTGTCGACCGGCTTGTTCCGATAGGTGAACGCGGTATTGCGCGAGATCACGAACATGTCCGCGATCCGCGACAGATCGGTCGTCAGATCCTCGGTGATCCCGTCCGCGAAATATTGCTGCTCGCGGGTCATTGCTCAGATTGGCGAAGGGCAGCACCACGATCGACAGGCGTGGCGCACCGACAGGCTGCGAGATTCGTGGCGGAGGAGGCGCGCTCGATGCCGGCAAATCGGCGACGGCTTCGCGGACGCAACGCATAGACCCGAACCGGCCGCGCGATGTTCTTGACACTCTGTTCGCCCCTATCCTCGAACGGGTAGGGCAGCTTGTCGCGGATCTGGTCGCGCACCGTCCGTGAGATGCAGAGCCCGCCAGGATCCGACAAGGCTTCCAGGCGCGCCGCGACATTGACACCGTCGCCAAAGATGTCGTCGTCCTCGGCGATGACGTCGCCGAGGTTGATGCCGATGCGGAACCTGATGCGCCGATCGTCGGGCACCTCGGGCTCGCGGTCCATCATCCCGCGCTGTACCTCGGCGGCGCAGCGCACCGCGTCGACGACGCTGGCGAATTCCGCAAGCAGGCCGTCGCCGGTGTTCTTGACGATGCGGCCCCGGTGCTCCTCGATCTTCGGATCGACGAGCTGGCGAAAATGCGCCTGGAGGCGTTTGTGCGTGCCTTCCTCGTCCGCCCCCATCAGGCGCGAATAGCCGGCCACATCGGCGGCGAGGATCGCGGCAAGACGGCGGGTCGAGGCCATGGCTGCGGCAGCCCACCCTTCAAGGCCTTCAAGGCTAGCTGGTAATTACCACAATTCGCAATCGTAGGGTGTCTATTGAAGGGAGACCAAAACGACCTATCTTCTGGTCAGTCAGGACAGAAGGAGGGTCTGATGGCGACTTGGCAGGTCCAAGAGGCAAAAACGCGGCTCAGCGAGGTCATCGAACGCGCCCGAACTGAGGGGCCGCAAACGATCACCCGTCACGGCGCGGACCGAGCGATCGTGCTTTCGATCGAGGATTATAGCGCTTTGGTCGCGCACAGGCCGGACTTCAAGACGCATTTGCTTGGCGGTCCGAAAGTCGATGATTTTTCCATCGACCGTGACCGCGATACGGGCCGCAGCATCGACCTTTGAGCGTGGCAGCGGGCTATCTTCTCGATACCAATTTCATCTCGGAGACGCGGAAGATCCGTGCCGATGCCGGGGTCGTGGCCTTTCTCGCGGCAGCCGATACCGCGGGGTTGTTTCTGAGCGTCCTGACGCTGGGGGAGTTGCGCAAAGGTGTCGAGGCTAAGCGGCGCACCAATTCAGCGATGGCCACCCGTCTCGGTGGGTGGGTGGACAGCATCGAAACAACTTTCGCCGATCGGGTTCTGCCAGTGGATGCAGCTGCCGCGCGACTTTGGGGCGAGCTGTCTGCCGGCCGCAGCCTGCCGGTGATCGACACGTTGATCGCAGCCACTGCGATCACACGCGGCCTCACCTTGGTCACCCGCAATACCCGCGATGTTGCGTCAACCGGCGTGCCGCTCATCGATCCGTGGCAGGGCGGCTTCTAATTGGAACCGCGCCTCGCGCTGCTATTAGCTGGAGATTCGCTGCAGAAAACAGCGAAAACAGCGAGAAAAGTTCAGAACCGTACGCCACGAAGGCGCGGGTCGGTGTCAGCCGGCGATGTCGAGGCCGAGATCGAGGATCGGGGCGCTGTGGGTGATCCAGCCGCAGGAAATCAGGTCGACGCCGGTGGCGGCGACCGCCGGGGCGGTTTCGCGGGTGATGCGGCCCGAGGCCTCGGTGATGGCGCGGCCGTCGACCATCGCCACGGCCCGTCGCATCGTCTCCGGGGTCATGTTGTCGAGCAATACGGCGTCGACCCCGGCCTCCACGGCATCGGCGAGCTGGTCGAGGGTGTCGACCTCGAGCTCGATCTTGACCAGATGCCCGGCGTGCCGCTTCGCGCGTTCGAGCGCCGGCCGCACGCCTCCGGCGAGCGCAATGTGGTTGTCCTTGATCAGCATTGCATCATCGAGACCGAAACGGTGATTGGCGCCGCCGCCGAGGCGGACGGCCTCCTTTTCGAGGGTGCGCAGGCCCGGGGTCGTTTTGCGGGTGCAAACGATCTTTGCCTTGCTGCCGGTGATCGCGTCGGCGAGCGCCCGGGTCGCCGTGGCGACTCCCGACATCCGGCTCAACAGGTTGAGGGCCGTGCGCTCGGCGCCGAGCAGGCCGCGCGCCCGGCCGCTGATTCGGACGACGACGTCGCCGCGCGAAACCCGCCCGCCATCCCGGCAGATCCGCTCGATGCGCAGCGCCGGGTCGATCAGCTCAAAGGCGAGCAGCGCCGCATCGAGGCCGGCGACGACGCCAGACTGGCGCGCCGCGATGACCGCCTCGACCTCCGCCTCTTCCGGGACGATTGCCTCGGTTGTGATGTCGCCCGCCCGCCCCAAATCCTCGAGCAAGGCGGCTCGGACGATCGGCTCGATGATCAGCCGCACCACCCCCTCCCCTCTTCTCAGCCCAGCGCCAGCATTCGTTCGACGGTACGGCGCGCTCGCTCGGCGATGCTGGGATCGACGGTAATCTCGTGGGTCAAGGTTTCGAGCGAATACCGAATTTTCGGCAAGGTGATGCGTTTCATGTGCGGGCACAGATTGCAGGGCCGCACGAATTCGAGATCGGGATACTGCAGCGCGACATTGTCGCTCATCGAGCACTCGGTCAGCAGCACGACACGCGCCGGCCGTTCTTTGCCGACAAAATCAGCCATCGCCGCCGTCGAACCGGTGAAGTCGCACTCGGCGACGACCTCGGGCGGGCATTCCGGATGGGCCAGCACGGTTATGCCGGGGTGGCTCTCGCGCAGGCTTCTGATGTCCTCTGGCGTGAAACGCTCATGCACCTCGCAGTGACCTTTCCAGGCGATGATCTCGACTTTCGTCTGAGCCGCGGTGTTGCGGGCCAAATACTCGTCGGGCAGCATGATCACGCGAGGGACCCCTAGCGCTTCGATGATCTTTTTGGCGTTCCCCGAGGTGCAGCAGACGTCGGACTCGGCCTTCACCGCCGCCGAGGTGTTGACGTAGGTCACGATCGGCACGCCCGGATGACGCTGCCGCAACAGCTGGATATCGGCTGCCGTTATCGATGCGGCGAGCGAGCAGCCGGCTTTGAGGTCCGGGATCAGCACGGTTTTTTCCGGGTTCAACAGCTTAGCGGTCTCGGCCATGAAGTGGACGCCGGCGAGCACGATCACATCCGCATCGGTGCGTGCCGCCTCGCGGGCCAATGCCAGGCTGTCACCGACGATATCGGCGACGGTGTGGAAAATGTCGGGGGTCTGGTAGTTGTGCGCCAGGACGACCGCGTTGCGCTCCTTTTTGAGGCTGAAAATCGCTGCGATGTCATCGGCCAGAATGGACCATTCGAAAGGCGGGATATGCCGCTCAACTCGTTGATAGAGCTCAGGGAAGGGCATGGTAACCCGGGGGGTGGGGCGAACGGTTTGCAGCATGGTCATCTCCATGTAATATGCTCAAAGTGAGCATTACACCTCCCCGGAAAAACCGGGCCGAACCCCGCCCGGTCTTTCCGTTATGCTGCATATGAGAATAAGGCGTTCAAAACTGTCGTCAAGAGGTCATCGGGCAGCTATCCGTAGCTGCTGTCAAGGTGGCGGGATACGCAAAGGGTTGCGTGCGACGTGGACGTGGGTGCATTGCGCCTAGAACGCCGCACAAGAGTCGCGGGTGATAATGCCAACCGACTGCTGGTGGAACCGCGCCTTGTAGGCTTCGGTCACTGCCGACAGCCGCCGGGCGAGATCGGGGTTGGGCTTGACGGCGACGAGCAGGATTTTGGTCCGGCCGCCGGCGATCTGCCCGTTTTGCGGGTTGCGCCATTGACCCTCTCCGTCGAGGACGGTGAAGCCGTCGGGGAAGTTTGGCGTGATGGTTTGCGCCGCAAATTCTGCCCATTCGGCATCGGTCAGCGGCTGGCGCCCGTTGATACCGCGGCCGAAGAACAACTCAGCGACGAGCATGTGCTGTTCAGCTGGCAGCAGACAGGAGTACGGAGCGGCCGGCGATAACGCCTCTGGAAAATCGGCGCATCCGGCGAGCAGCAACAGCCACGCCGCTGCCACAATGGTCCAACTTGCCCGGACGAAGCCAGTGACCATCCCGCTCAGAACGGGGGAGACCGGACAGTCTCCCAGCCAAGGCGCTTCACTGCGTACTTCAGCCTACTCCGCGGCCACTCCGACGGCCGCGGGTTCTACTTTTGCGGCGCAGAATTTGAATTCGGGGATCTTGCCAAAGGGGTCGAGCTGGGGGTTGGTCAGCACATTGGCGGCGGCTTCGGCGTAGCAGAACGGGATGAACACTTGGCCCGGTGCGACTGCGCTGTCGCTGCGCGCCTTGAGTTCGATCGCGCCGCGCCTGGTGGTGACGCGGACGCGATCGCCGGCGGCGATGCCGAGCCGGCGCAGTTCGGCGGGGGCGAAGCTGGCGACCGCCTCAGGTTCCAGTTCGTCGAGCACGCTCGCGCGACGGGTCATCGCGCCGGTGTGCCAATGCTCGAGCTGCCGGCCGGTCGTCAATACCATCGGGTATTCGTCATCGGGCTCCTCGGCGGGCGGCACGATCGCTGCTGGGACCAGGCGGCCGCGGCCGGAAGCGGTCGGGAAGCCGTCGCCGAAGACGATGTCGTGCCCCGGCTCGGTCTCGGAATCGCAGGGGTAAGTCACCGAACTCTCGCGCTCGAGCCGCTCCCAGGTGATGCCGTTGAACGACGGCATCGCGAGCTTCATCTCGGCAAAGACATCGCGTGGGTGGCTGGTAGGACCAGTCGAGCCCGATGCGGCGGGCGATTTCCTGAATGATCCACCAGTCCTGTCGGGCATTGCCGGGCAATGGCAAGGCGGTGCGGCCGAGCTGGACCTGCCGGTTGGTGTTGGTGACGGTGCCGTCCTTCTCGGGCCAGGCCGAGGCCGGCAATACGACATCGGCGTATTTCGCCGTCTCGGTCAGGAACAGGTCCTGGACGACGAGATGTTCGAGTTTGGAAAGCGCTTCCCGGGCGTGCGTGGCGTCCGGATCCGACATCGCCGGGTTCTCGCCCATGATGTACATGCCGTTGATCTCGCCGGCATGGATCGCGTCCATGATCTCGACCACGGTGAGGCCGGGCTTGTCGTCGAGCCCGGTCCGCCACAGCGCCTCGAAGTTTTCGCGGATTTTGGGGTCGTTGACCGACTGGTAATCCGGGTAGACCATCGGGATCAGCCCGGCATCCGAGGCGCCCTGGACGTTGTTCTGGCCGCGGAGCGGATGGAGCCCCGTGCCCGGGCGGCCGATCTGCCCGGTTACCAGGGCGAGCGCGATCAGGCACCGCGCGTTGTCGGTGCCGTGCACGTGCTGCGAGATGCCCATGCCCCAGAAGATGATCGCCGCCTCGGCGCGCGCGTAAGTTCGTGCGATGTGGCGCAAGGTCGGGGCGTCAACACCGCAGATTTCGGCCATCTTTTCAGGCGCATAGTCCCGAACGTGCTCGCGCAATTTCTCGAAATCTTCGGTATGAGCCTGGACGTATTGCCGATCGTAGAGGTCCTCCTCGATGATCGTGTGCAGCAATGCGTTGAGCATCGCGACGTCGCGCGCGGGCTTGAAGCGCAACATATGCGTCGCATAGCGCGCCATGACCTGACCGCGCGGGTCCATCACGATCAGCTTGGCGCCGCGTTTTGCGGCCTGCTTGAAGAACGTCGCGGCAACCGGGTGATTGTCGGTCGGCCGAGCGCCGATGATGATGATGACATCGGCATCGGCCGCCGCGGTAAACGGCGCGGTCACGGCGCCCGAGCCGATCCCTTCCATCAACGCCGCCACCGAGGAGGCGTGGCACAGCCGCGTGCAGTGATCGACATTGTTGCTGCCAAAACCGGTGCGCACGAGCTTCTGGAAGAGATAGGCTTCTTCGTTCGAGCCTTTGGCCGATCCGAACCCGGCGAGCGCTCTCCGACCATCCCGGTCGCGGATGCGCTTCAGCCCCGCCGCAGCGATGTCGAGCGCCTCGTCCCAGCTCGCTTTGCGGAAATGTGTGTACGGGTTGGCCGGATCGATGTCGATGTTGTGCTTCGAGACCCCCTCTTTGCGGATCAGCGGTTCGGTCAGCCGGTCGGGATGGGCGACGTAATCGAACCCGAAGCGGCCCTTGACGCACAGCCGATTATGGTTAGCCGGCCCGTCCCGGCCATCCACCGCGACGATGCGGTCGTCGCGGATGCGATAGGTGATCTGGCAGCCGACCCCGCAATAGGGGCACACGCTTTCGACCTCGCGGTCCGGCGCGTTGGTGTAGACGCCATTCGCGTCGACTAGGCTTGCCGGCATCAGCGCGCCCGTCGGGCAGGCTTGCACGCATTCGCCGCACGCAACGCAGGTGCTGTTGCCCATCGGGTCGTCGAAATCGAAGATGATCTTCTCGTGAAAGCCGCGCGCCGCCATGCCGATGACGTCGTTGACCTGGACTTCGCGGCAGGCGCGGACGCAGAGATTGCACTGGATGCAGGCGTCGAGCTGTACTGCCATCGCCGGATGGCTGCGGTCGGGCGCCGGCGGCGCGCGCCGCGGGAAGCGGCTGTCCTCCACGCCGAGCGTATCGGCCCATTGCCAGAGGCGCGAATTGGGGTCGTGCGCGGCCGCCCGCGAGGGCTGGTCCCCCATCAGCAACTCGAACACCATCTTGCGCGAGAACTTGGCGCGCTCGCTCGCCGTCTGCACCTTCATGCCGGGCGCCGGCTTGCGCACGCAAGACGCGGCGAGCACGCGCTCGCCTTCGATCTCGACCATGCAGGCGCGGCAATTGCCGTCGGCGCGGTAGCCGGGCTTCGGCAGCCAGCACAGATGCGGGATCTCGATGCCCTGCCGGTCCGCAACCTGCCAGATCGTTTCGCCCGGTTCAGCCGATACCTCGGTCCCGTCGAGCGTGAACCGGATCGGATCGCTCATCTCAGATCCTCGCGGAAATGCTTCAGCACCATTTTGACCGGGTTCATAGCGGCTTGCCCCAGGCCACAGATCGAGGCGTCGCTCATCACCCGGGTCAGTTCCTGCAGCAGCGGCTCGTCCCAATGCGGCATTGTCATTAGCTTGACCGCCTTTTCGGTGCCGGCGCGGCACGGCGTACACTGGCCGCAGCTCTCGTCTTCGAAGAACCGCAGCAGGTTCAGCGCCACCGCCTTCATGTCGTCCTGGTCCGACAATACGATAACCGCCGCCGAGCCGATGAGGCAGCCCTCGGGTTCGAGCGTCCCGAAATCGAGCGGAATGTTCGCCATTGCCGCCGGCAATATGCCGCCCGAAGCGCCGCCCGGCAGATAGCCTTTGAATACATGCCCATCGGCCATGCCGCCGCAAAACTCGTCGATCAGCTGCCGCGCGGTAATGCCGGCAGGGGCGAGCTTGACTCCGGGGTTTTTGACTCGTCCAGACACCGAGAAGGTGCGGCGCCCGTTGCGGCCATTGCGCCCTTCCCGAGTGAACCACTCGGGTCCCTGCTCGACGATATCGCGCACCCAATAGAGGGTCTCGACATTGTTGCACAAGGTCGGCCGGCCGAAGAGCCCGACCTGAGCCGGGAAGGGCGGCCGCTGCCGTGGCAGCCCACGCTTACCCTCGATGCTTTCGAGCATCGCCGATTCTTCGCCGCAGATATAGGCGCCGGCGCCGCGGCGGAGATGAATACGAGCATCCCGCGCGAGCCCGGCTGCCTTGATCGCAGCGATCTCGCTCTCGAGGATCGCTTGGCATTGCGGGTATTCGTCGCGGAGATAGACAAAGACCTCGGCGGCTTCGACGACCCAGGCGGCTATCAGCATCCCTTCGAGAAAGCGGTGCGGGTCGGTTTCGAGAAAATAGCGGTCCTTGAAGGTGCCGGGCTCGCCCTCGTCGGCATTGACGGCCAACAAACGCGGCGACGGTTCCTGACGCACCAGACGCCATTTGCGTCCGGTCGGAAACCCTGCGCCGCCGAGCCCGCGCAGCCCGGAATGTTCGAGGATCCCGATGATTTCCTCTGCTTTGCGTTCCCCGGCGAGACAGGCCCCGAGCAAGCGATAGCCGCCATCAGCGCGGTAAGCGTCGAAGCCGACAAATTCCGGGATTGCTGGGTGCTGCTCGCCCACTGAAACCGCTGTGGCGACATTGTCCACGGTAGCGTGCTCGTGCAGCGCGTGTCCGATGGCCACGACGGGCGCGCGATGGCACCCGCCCATGCATGGGGCACGGACGACGCGGACCCTATCGCCGAGCCTCCCGCGCAGATTTTCGAGCAACCGCGACGCACCGGCTAGCTCGCAACTCAGGCTGTCGCACACCCGCACTGTCAGCGGCGGTGGCGGCGCCTCGTCGTCCATGACGATGTCGAAATGAGCATAGAACGAGGCGACCTCGTAGACCTCGACGAGGGCAAGCCGCATCTCCTCGGCTAATGCCGCGAGATACCGCGCATGCAAGCACCCGAAGTGGTCTTGCAGCAGGTGCAGGTGTTCGATCAGCAGGTCGCGCCGGCGCTCGCGTTCGCCGAGCAGTGACTGCACCTCGGCGAGCACCTCGGGGTCGACCTGCCGTCCCTTCGGATAGTTGGGCCCGTGCCGTCGCCCCGATCCCGGGTGGACGCGCCGGTCGTGCGCTGTGGAGGATTTCATCCGTCGGCTCCGAGCCCCTCTCCGCCCTTAAGGGGGGAGAGGGAGGGGCCCGCGCATCGCGCGGGAGGGTGAGGTGGGCGTCCGCCGTCGTTCGGGATCGCCCCCACCTCACCCCGACCCTCTCCCCCCCAAGGGGCGGAGAGGGAGAACCTTATGCGAGCCATAACCCGGTCTAAACCGCCCCTTCCTTGTGCATTGCCGCGATTTCGTCCTCGCCGTAACCGAGCCAATCAAGGATCTCGTCCGTGTGCTCGCCGAGGAGCGGCGAGCGCTTTACCTCGACCGATGAGTCGGAGAGCTTGATCGGCGAGCCGACTTGCACATACCGGCCGCGCGTCGGATGGTCGACCTCGACCAGAAAGCCGCGTTCATAGAGCGACTTGTCTTCGTAAATGTCCTTCATCGACAGGATTGGGCCGCACGGCACATCGACGTCGTTGAGCGCCTTCATCACCTCGAATTTGGTCTTGGTCATAGTCCACTTCTCGATGATCGAGAAGCATTCCGGGATCTTCGGCAAACGCGCCTGCGGCGTCGCGTATCCCGGGTCGGTGATGAACTCCTCGCGGCCGACCAGCTTCATCAGCGGCTCCCAGCTCGGCGGCTGGATGATGACATAGACATAGTCATTGGGACCGCCTGGCGCGCAGCGCAATGCCGCTCCCGGTTGGCCCCCGCCCGAGGCGTTGCCGGCGCGCGGCACCGCATCCCCGAATTCCTTGTTCGGATACTCCGCCAAAGGCCCGCGCGCGAGGCGTTGCTGGTCGCGCATCTTGACGCGGCACAAATTCAGCACGGCGTCGGTCATCGCGACCTCGACCCGCTGGCCCTTGCCGGTGCGTTCGCGCTGATAGAGCGCAGCGAGGATGCCGGCGATCGTGTGAACCCCGGTGCCGCTGTCGCCGATCTGCGCTCCGGTCACGGTCGGCGGCCCCTCCTCCCAACCGGTCGTGCTCGCCGCGCCGCCCATGCACTGCGCGACATTCTCGTAGGCCTTGCAATCCTGATACGGGCCAGGACCAAAGCCCTTGATCGAAGCATAGATGATCCGCGGGTTCAGTTCCTGGAAGCGCTCCCAGGTAAATCCCTGGCGATCCAGCACGCCGGGGCCGAAATTTTCGAGCACGACGTCGCAGCGCCGCACTAAGTCCTCGATAACTTTCTTGCCCTTGGGCGACTTCAGGTTGACGGTGATGCTGCGCTTGTTCGAGTTCAGCATCGTGTAATAGAGGCTGTCGGCGCCCTTTACGTCCTGCAATTGGCCGCGAGTGATGTCGCCGCGTCCGGGCATCTCGACCTTGATTACGTCCGCGCCCATCCAGGCCAGCAGTTGGGTCCCGGTGGGGCCCGCCTGGACATGGCTCAGATCGAGAATCCTCACACCTTCCAGAGCTTTGCTCATAGTTTCACTCACTTCCGTTTTTTGCCATGAGCCGGGCCGCCGCGAAACGCCCGTCGAGAAAGTCGCCGTGCTCCTCGACATGCGCCGCGAGCCCCAGCGCGTGCTCGCGAGCTAGCCGCTCGGCAAGCTCGGGGTCGCGGCGCTCGAGGGCCTTGATGATCCGCATGTGGTCGGTAATCGAACGCGCCGCCCGGTTTTCCTGATGGATCGTGATCTTGCGGATGGCGCGCATGTGGATGAACAGATTTTCCGTCATTTCGGCGAGCAGCCCGCACCCGCTCATTTTGATAATCGCCTGATGAAAGGCGATGTTCGCATCGGAGTATTCGGCGAGCCGCTCACCGTCGTTGCCGTTACGGAACCGGTCCATCAACCCGTGCAGCTCGGCGACCTCGGCTTCCGAGGCGCGGTCGGCGGCGAGTCGCGCCGCCATGCTTTCAAGCGCTGCCATGACCGTGATCATCTCGACGATCTCGCGCTTGGTCTTGCGCACGATGAAAATGCCGCGGCGCGGGCGGGTGCGGACAAAGCCTTCCTGCTCCAAGAGGGTCATCGCCTCGCGGATCGGCGTGCGGCTCACCCCGAGCCCCGCCGAGAGCTGCCGCTCGTCGAGCCGGATCTCTTGCGCGTGGTCGTAGATGTCCATCGCGGTGATCGCCCGCTTCAGCGCAGCATAGGCTTCCTTGCGGAAGCTGGTGCTGGTGTCCAACCGGGGCACGTCGAGGATCGGGCTGATTTCGGACATATCCGAGGTATATGGTATACCAGAAGGCCCGGCAACCCTCTTTTCCGCCCACGGCGCTGCAGGCGCGCGGGATTGGCAAGCCCCGGCATTTTAACTAGACTCGATGATTGGGGATATCGCACGATGGGAGCGGCGTTTTCGTGCCATCCGGTGTAGCGGAGGCCTCCATGCACGACCGCCCTTACACGACCTCTGACCCGCCGCGCGGTGCCGCACCTATTGGTCAGCATTGGCGTCGACGTTCGGGCTTGCTTCGCTGGCCGGCGGTATGCGCTGCGGTGCTGGTCGCCTCCTGCCAGCCAGCGGGCATACTGGATCCGCAAGGACCGATCGCCTCGGCTCAGCTGCTCCTGCTGATCAATTCGACGGCGATCATGCTCGTCGTCGTGGTTCCGGTAATCCTGGCGACCCTGGGGTTTGCCTGGTGGTACAGATCATCCAACCCCCGCGCCAGCCGCGGCACGGGCGAGGGCTACGAAGGGCGTCTCGAGTTCGTCCTCTGGTCGATCCCGACGCTGATCGTGATTCTGCTCGGTGGGGTGATCTGGATCGGTTCCCATCAACTCGATCCGCGGGCGCCGATCCCCGCGAAGGCCGATCCGCTCCGCGTAGACGTCGTCGCGCTCGATTGGAAATGGCTGTTCATCTACCCCGATCAGCGCGTTGCCGCAGTCAATGAGCTCGTCATCCCGGCCGGAACCCCGGTCGAGTTTCGGCTCACCTCGGCGACGGTGATGAACTCGTTTTTCATCCCGCAACTCGGCAGCCAGATCTACACGATGGGCGGCATGACGACGCATCTCAACCTGCTCGCAGAGGCACCCGGCGAATATGCCGGCTTTTCGGCAAATTTCAGCGGTGACGGCTTTGCCTGGATGCGGTTTGTCGCCAAAGCGGTGCCGGCCGGCGACTTCGACGCATGGGTGATGCAGGTGCGCGGGGGCGGGTCTGCGCTCGACGATGCCGCCTACACACAATTGGCCAAGCCGAGTAAAGCTGTGCCGCCGATGACCTATCGCTCGGTCGAGCAGAACCTGTTCGAGCGCATCATCGACCGGACGGTCTCGGGCTCGGAAAAGGCGGGCGCCGGGGCGGCCTGGTGTCCTCCGACGCAGCAGGCAGGAGGTTGAGATGCTAGGCAGGCTCACCTGGGCGGCAATTCCCTTCGACCAACCTTTGCCGCTTTATACCATGGGGGTGGTCGGCATCGTAATTCTGGCCGTGCTCGCGCTCGTTACCGTCAAGGGCTGGTGGCCTTACCTGTGGCGCGAGTGGATCACCAGCGTCGACCATAAGCGCATCGGCGTCATGTATATCATTCTCGGGCTCGTCATGCTGCTGCGGGGCTATTCCGACGCGATTATGATGCGCTCGCAGCAAATGATCGCTGTGGGGGATGCGCAGGGATACTTGCCGCCTGATCACTACGACCAGATCTTCTCGGCGCACGGCTCGATCATGATCTTTTTCGTCGCGATGCCGCTCGTCATCGGGCTGATGAACTTTGCCGTGCCATTGCAGCTCGGGGTGCGCGACGTCGCCTTCCCCACGCTCAACTCTGTCAGCTTCTGGCTGACTGCAACGGGCGCGCTGCTGATCAACGTGTCGCTCGTCATCGGGAGTTTCGCGCGCACCGGCTGGATGGGCTACCCGCCGCTGTCGGAGCTCGCTTTTTCCCCCGATGAAGGCGTCGACTACTACCTCTGGTCATTGCAGATCTCGGGCATCGGCACCCTGATGACTGGCGTCAACTTCGTGACCACGATCCTCAAATTGCGCGCCCCGGGCATGACCTATATGCGGATGCCGGTGTTCTGCTGGACCGCACTGGCGTCGAATTTGTTGATCGTCGCCGCCTTCCCGGTCCTGACCGCGACTTTCGTGATGCTCCTGCTCGACCGTTACCTCGGCATGCATTTCTTTACCAATGACGCCGGGGGTAATCAGATGATGTATGTAAATCTGTTCTGGGCTTGGGGCCATCCCGAAGTCTACATTCTGATCCTGCCGGCGTTCGGCGTTTTCTCCGAGGTGGCCGCGACATTTTCTGGCAAGGGATTGTTCAGCTACCGCTCGATGGTTCTTGCGACTTTAGGAATCTGCGTGCTTTCTTTTATGGTTTGGCTGCATCACTTCTTCACGATGGGCGCGGGTGCCGACGTCAACGCTTTCTTTGGCATCATGTCATCGATCATCGCGGTGCCGACCGGCGTTAAAGTCTTCAATTGGTTGTTCACAATGTTCCGTGGCCGGATCGTGTTCAGCACGCCGGTCCTGTTTTTGATCGGCTTTATGGTTACGTTTGTCATCGGCGGCTTGACCGGCGTTCTCTTGGCGGTGCCGCCGGTCGATTTCGTGCTGCACAACAGCACATTCCTGGTCGCCCATTTTCACAACGTCATTATCGGCGGCGTGGTGTTCGGCGTGCTGGCGGGGATCAATTATTGGTTTCCAAAAGCGTTCGGTTTTACCCTCGACGAGTGGTGGGGCAAGGCCAGCTTCTGGTGCTGGCTCATCGGCTTCTATCTCGCCTTCATGCCGCTCTATGCGCTGGGCATGATGGGCATGACCCGGCGTCTCGAGCACATTCCCGACCCGAGCTGGCGGCCGCTACTGCTAGTCGCAGAGGCCGGAGCTATTGTTATTTTCCTCGGCATCCTCTGCGAGATTATGCAGCTCTATGTCAGTATCCGCACGCGCGAAGCGCGTCTCGACCTGACCGGCGATCCGTGGAACGGCCGAACTTTGGAGTGGTCGACCTCCTCGCCGCCGCCGGCGTACAATTTTGCTGTGCTGCCCAGAGTCGAGACGATCGACGCATTTTGGCACATGAAGCGCACGGGGCGGCCGCCTGTCGAACCCGTTTATGAAAACATAGAAATGCCGCGCAACAGCCCCGCCGGTTTTATCACCGCGTTCTTTGCGGTGGTCACCGGCTTTGCGCTGATCTGGCACATCTGGTGGATGGTGATTGTCGGCCTTCTCGCCGCCGCAGTTACGGTCCTGGTGGCCGGCTGGAGCGACGAGCGCGAGCACGAAATCTCGGCCGCCGAAATTGCGCAAATGGAACGGGCCCGGCTTGGGGCCTGAGGCAGCGCGCATGACGATAGCAACGATCGATACGCTCCCGACCGCAGTTCCAACCGAGCTCGCGCGCGGACGCGGCGGCGGCGGGCCGGCTCCGAAGCGCGTCGTTGTCGCTTACGGCTTCTGGATCTTTATCCTCAGCGACTTCGTCCTGTTTTCGGGGCTGTTCGCGGCCTATGCGGTGTTGTCGGGCAACACCGCCGGCGGACCGACCGGGGCCGAGCTGTTCAATCTGCGCAATGTCTTCATCGAGACGATGTGCCTGTTGTTCTCGAGCTATACATGCGGGCTCGGGGCATTGTCCGCCGAGCGGCGGCAGCCGGCACGCTTCTTGATCTTCGCCGCATTCACATTCGTGCTCGGGGCGGCCTTCCTCGCCATCGAGGCCTCGGAATTCGCCGGCATGGTCAGCAAGGGCGCCGGGCCCTCGCGCAGCGCCTTTCTGTCCGGCTTTTTCACGCTAGTGGGCACGCACGGCGTACATGTCACCAGCGGCCTCATTTGGCTCATCTATCTGGTGGCTCAGGTCATTGTGAAGGGCTTGCGAGCCGCCGTGCTTCGGCGCCTGTTGTGCTGGAGCCTGTTCTGGCACGCGCTGGACATTGTCTGGGTCGGGGTATTCACGTTGGTCTATCTGATGGGAGACTTCCGGTGATGGACAGTCACGATCGCGTGCTCGACGACCGCACACCGGGTGTCGAGCACGAAGAGTCCACGGCCAACTTTCTGTCCTACACGGCGGGGCTCGGGCTCGCGATCCTGGCGACGATCGTCTCGTTCGTCGTCGCCGAGACGCACCTGTTGTGGCCGCCTGGGATCCCGGTCGGCCTCGTCGTACTCGCCTTCGCGCAGATCGGCGTCCATCTCGTCTTCTTTCTGCATCTCGGCAGCGCGCCCGACAACACGAACAATATTCTCGCTCTTGCCTTTGGCGTACTGATCGTCTTTCTCATCATCACCGGCTCGATCTGGATCATCGCCAACCTCAACGCCAACATGATGGACATGCCGCGCTGAGGCCGCTCAGCGCGCCGCGCAATCCCTGCGGCATACGGCCTGCCTCCTCGGCTGGCGATTTACCCGGTTTACCGGTGCAATTTATCGAGCGTGATCGGCAGATCGCGCACACGCTTGCCGGTCGCGTGATAGATCGCGTTGGCGATCGCCGCCGAGACGCCGACGATCCCAATTTCGCCCAGCCCCTTGATGCCGAGTGGATTGACGATGTCGTCCGGCTCGTCGACGAAGATGACGTCGATCTCATGCACGTCGGCGTTCACCGGCACATGATATTCGGCAATGTTGGCATTCATGATGCGGCCGAATTGGTGGTCGACGAGCGTTTCCTCGTGCAATGCCATGCCGATGCCCCAGACGACGCCGCCCAAGATTTGGCTGCTCGCGGTCTTGGGGTTCAGGATGCGGCCGGCCGCGACCGCGCTGACGACGCGGGTGACTCGGATGACGCCGAGCTCTTCGTCCACCTTCACTTCGGCAAAGACCGCCGAATGGGTATTTTGCGCATGTGAGCCGCCATCGTCGAAGGTGGTGGATTCCTCCTCGTCGATGCGGTCGACACCGCCATGCCGCATTGCATCAGCAATCGACACCGCGCGCGATGCATCGCGCCTGCTGACGAGCTTGCCGTCCGCAAGCGCGACCTCGTCTGGCGTTGCGTCCGCGAATGGCGAATTCGGCGTCCGTTTGGCCAGGCGCAGCAGTTCCTCACGGACCGCGTCGGCTGTCGTCACGATCCCGTTCGACACCGAGGCCGCAATCCATGATCCGCCTTCGACCGGCGATTGCGGCAATGTCGAGTCGCCGAGCTTGATCGTGACATTGTCGAGCGGCAGCCCCAGCGTGTCGGCCGCGACCTGCGCCATGATCGTATAGGTGCCGGTGCCGATGTCGGAGGTCGCGCAGGAAACCTCCGCATGGCCGTTGGCGGTGAGCACGATGCGCACTGCGATCGGCACCTGTAGCGCTTCCCAGACGCCGGTGGCCATGCCCCAGCCCACCAGCTCGGTGCCGTCGCGCATCGAGCGCGGCTCGGGGCTGCGCTTGTCCCAACCGAAAGCTTCCGCCCCCTGGCGGTAGCAATCGCGCAGGCTCTTGCTGCTGTACGGCCGGTCGGTGTGCTGGTCGCGCTCCGAATAACACCGCAGTCGAAGCTCGAGCGGATCGAGCTTGAGGGCCACCGCGAGTTCGTCCATCGCGCATTCGAGCGCGTAGACGCTGGGCGCGGCACTGGGGGCGCGCATGTCGCAGGGCGTCGCAAGATCGAGCCGCGCAAGTTTGTGCGTGTACTTCGCATGGGCGCTCTTGTAGAGGAGGCCGGACCAGCCGGTCTCTTGCCGATGGAAATCCTCGTATTGCGAGGTCACCGTGATCGCTTCGTGGGTGATCGCATCGAGCGTTCCGCCGGCGTTTGTGCCCAGCTCGATCTGCTGGATCATCGCGGGCCGGTAGCCGAGCACATACATCTGCTGGCGGGTCAGGACGAGCCGCACCGAGCGCTTCAGCGCCCGCGCCGCCAACGCGGCAAGGACGACGTTATATTGGGGGCGCAAGCCGGAGCCGAACCCGCCGCCCATAAAGGGCGACATGACGCGCACATCGTCCGGTTCCATCTCGAGCACATTGCAGAGATACCGCTGCACGTTCTGCACGCCCTGGGTCTTGTCGTAGACCGTCAGCTTGCCGTCCGCCTCGAAGATCACCGTCGAGGCATATAACTCCATCGGGTTATGATGCTCGATCGGGACGTAGTACTCGCCGCCGTGGCGCACCTCGGCTGCGGCGAACGCTGCCTCGGCCGTGCCGCGCGGCTTTGGCGTGGCGAATGGGTTCTCGGCCGGCTCCAATACGACGGCCTTGTCGCGCTGGCGATACAAGTCCGTAACGTGCCCTTCTTCATCGCATTCCACGCGGACCAGCGACGCCGCGAAACGCGCGATCTCCGGCTCTTTCGCCACCACCAGTGCAACCGGCTGGCCGCTGAACCAAATGCGGTCGTCATAGAGCGGCCGGAACGGCGAACCTTCCGGAGCCACCTCGTCGTTGTAGGCGCCGTCGTCGCTTGCCATGGGTGGCCGATTCTGATGCGTGAGCACGTCGATCACGCCTTCAACCGAAAGCGCCTCGCTCGCGTCGATACGGGCGATCCGGCCCTTGGCGATCGTGGATGTCACGACGCTGGCATGCGCGAGGCCGGGTGTATTGAACTCGCCGGCGTATTTCGCCGCGCCGGTGACCTTGGCGCGGCCATCGACGCGGGATGTGGCAGTCCCGATGTAAGTCGTCATGGGCCCGCTCCTGCTCACCGGATTTTCTTGTTGGACTGCGACTGCGAGGTACCCGCGGCCGCCTGCGTCAGCGCCCGGACAATAGTGCGGCGCGCGAGATCGATCTTGAAGGCATTGTGCTCGAAGCCCTTCGCGTCGCGCAGCACGAGGTCCGCAGTGCGGGTGAATACGGCGTGATCGGCGACCTGCCCGCGCAGTGCCATTTCGGCTGACGGGTCGCGCCAAGGCTTGTGAGCAACGCCGCCGAGCGCCAGACGAGCCTCCTTGATCGTGTTGCCTTCGAGTTCTAGTGCCGCCGCGACAGAGACGAGCGCGAACGCATAGGAGAGGCGGTCGCGGATTTTCAGGTAGGTGTAATTTGCCGCAAAGCCCCGCGACGAAAGCTCGACTGCCGTGATGATTTCATTCGGTTGCAAATTCGTGTCGCGCTGCGGCGTGTCGCCTGGCAGGCGGTGGAAATCCGAGAACGCGATCACGCGCGCCCCCGCCGGCCCGGCAGCATGGACCTTGGCGTCGAGCGCGGCCAGCGCCACGCACATGTCGGAGGGATGCGTCGCAATGCAGGCCTCGCTGGCGCCGAGGATCGCGTGCATGCGATTGAGGCCGGCAATGGCGGAGCAGCCGCTGCCGGGCTCGCGTTTATTGCAGGGCGTCGCCGTGTCGTAAAAGTAATAGCAGCGGGTACGCTGCAAGAGATTCCCGCCTGTTGACGCCATATTGCGAAGCTGCGCCGAGGCACCCGCCAGGATCGCGCTCGCCAGCAGCGGGTAGCGTTGCTCCACCAGCGGATGATAGGCGAGGTCGGAATTCGGCACGAGCGCGCCGATCAACAATCCCCCGTCCGCCGTCTCCTCGACGGCCTTCAACGGTAGCCGCGTGATGTCGATCAGCCGCGAGGGGCGTTCGACGTCCTCCTTCATCAGATCGATCAGGTTGGTGCCGCCGGCAATGAATTTCGCCGTCGGATCGGCGGCAATCTGGCGTACCGCGTCGGCGATATCGTTGGCCCGTGCGTACTGGAAGTTGATCATGATTGCCCCATCGCCTGCCGGATCGCCGCTACGATGTTGGGATACGCGCCACAGCGGCAGATATTGCCGCTCATCAGCTCGCGGATCTCATCCGCGCTCTTGGCCTTGCCTTCGGCGATCAGGCCCACAGCGGAACAGATCTGTCCCGGTGTGCAATAGCCGCACTGGAACGCGTCGTGGTCGATGAAGGCCTGTTGCAGCGGATGCAGTGCGCCATCCGTTGCCAGGCCCTCGATCGTGGTCACCTCGGCGCCGTCCTTCATGACAGCCAGAGTCAGGCAGGAAAGGCTCCGCCGCCCGTCCACCAGTACGGTGCACGCGCCGCATTGGCCGTGGTCGCAGCCTTTCTTGGTGCCGGTCAGGTCGAGATGGTCGCGCAGCGCGTCGAGCAGGGTCGTCCACGGCGCCACCTCGAGCTCAATCGAAACGCCGTTGACGATCAGCGCGATCGGGAGCGTTTCCGGCACCAGGATGACCGCCTGAGCCGTCGTTCTGGTCCGTGCCATTTGCATCTCCGAATGTCTCGAAGAGGTCAACGCTACAAATGCTCCGGCGAGCCACAGCGCGACGAAGATAAGTTAGACCGCCAAGCGTGCTTCTACCGCCTACCGACGACGGCCTTATGCCTGGAGATGCGCCGGCCGACCCGACGGCGGCCAACAGGCGCCGCAGGTGCAGGACGTCGAGCTGCGTGCGCGTCTCTGCGCCATTGCGGCTGCGAGCCGCTCGCCGCGGGTGAGCTCCGGGGCTGCGGCGCGTTGCCGGTCTTGGCTCAGTCGGCGGCTGCGAGCTTGTCCTGCGTCTTCGTCTCGAAGTCGCTGGCGTCGTGGCGCTCGTGCAACTGGCTCGACGGCTCGCCGGCGGTGCGGTTGACCATTCGCCCGCGCTTCACTGCCGGCCGTTCGTAGATCATGTCTGCCCAACGCTGCACGTTCTTGTAGTCCTGCACCGCGAGGAATTCGGCCGCCCCGTATTGATTGAACTTCGCCAGTCCGCCATACCACGGGAAGATGGCGATGTCGGCGATCGTATAGGCGGGACCCGCGACGTACTCGCTTTCCGCAAGTCGGCGATCGAGGACGTCGAGCAGGCGCTTCGTTTCCATCGTGAAGCGGTCGATCGCGTATTCGATCTTGACCGGCGCGTAGGCGTAGAAATGCCCGAAACCGCCGCCGACATAGGGAGTGCTGCCCATCTGCCAGAACAGCCACGACAGGCACTCGGCGCGCGCGGCTGGCTCCGTCGGCAGGAACACGCCGAACTTCTCGGCCAGGTGCATCAGGATCGCGCCCGTTTCGAAGATCCGGATCGGCTCGGGACCGCTGCGATCCACCAGCGCCGGGATCTTGGAGTTCGGGTTCACCGCGACGAAGCCGCTGCCGAATTGATCACCCTCGCCGATCCGGATCAGCCAAGCATCGTACTCCGCGCCTTTATGGCCGAGCGCGAGAAGCTCTTCGAGCATTATCGTGACCTTCACACCATTGGGTGTGCCCTGCGAGTACAGCTGCAGCGGATGGCGGCCCACCGGCAGCTCCTTCTCGTGTATAGCCCCCGCGATCGGGCGGTTGATGTTTTCGAACCTGCCGCCGCTCGGCTTGTTCCAAGTCCAGACCTTGGGGGGCGTATATTCGGGTGCATCGGTCATTTCTGAAGCTCCAGGCAGGTTACGGGCGCACACGGACACGGCGCATCATCGTCCATCTTACACCTGGGTCGGCCGAGGGTAACGCGCCGAACGCCTGATCGGGCGTGGATCAGGTGCGTAGCGGGGTTACGCAGCGGAACAAACCGACGTATCGCGCCGGGTTGTTTGCGCAAGGCCTCCGATGCAGAGGCGAACGCTCTGCATCGCGCGCTTTACTCGGCGGCGGCGAGGTTCGGGGTCGGCTCCAACGGCAGTCCCGGATGGCCGGTCAACCGCCGGCCTTCCTCCCACATCTCGAGCGCCTGCTTCTTCATCGCCGGGAAAACAGTGGCGATTTTATCCGCGTCGAGATCGGCCGCGATCCCCGGGTAGCCAGCCCGCTCGATCATCGCCCGCAATTTTCCAGTCTCGAACTGCTCCAGCGTCCACGCGAGCGGATCTTCCACCAATGTCCGGTCCCAATAGATGCGATGGTTTTTGTTGCGCGGGCCATAGTGGTAATGCGCGCCGTTCCAGAAGTGGTCGAAAGCCAAAAGCTCGCTTTCTTCGGTATAGGCCTTGCCCGGCGTGCCGCCGATATCGGCCAGGACATGGATCGCGAGGCCGCCATCGCCCATCGGCAGCCGCCGCATCTCGAGCCCGAACCGGATGTTGCCGGCTTCGAAGATGTGCGTGCCGCGGTTATGTTTGACGGTATTCCGTTTGGTCGCATAGAGCTCGCGGGCGCAGGCTTCCAGATCGGGCAGGATATCCCGCACCTCTGACATGTCGGTCGCCTTGGCGATCTGCGGATAGCCGGCCCGCTCCAGCATTTTCGGCAGCTTCGTCCCGAGCGTCTTGATGGTCCAGCCGATCGGATTCCCGTCGGTGACCGGGTCCATCCGGTAGAGGTTCGTCAGGGATGCGCCGCCCAGCATCTCCGGCCCGGCGACGTTCAGATCGGGATTTTCCGGGCCGTATTCGTAGCTTTTTTCGAAGTCGAAGCAGTTGAACCGTAAGAGGGTCGTCGCTTTGCCGGCGACATCCGCCATCACGGCGATCGAGACACCCTGGTCCGCATGATCGTGGATGTTGCCGTCCCACAACTCATGCCTGACCGTGAACGTCAAGGGACCGGCCGTAAATTTCTCCGATGCTTGCGCCATGCCTAGACTCTCCTTTTTAAGCGGCTGCTAAGAGTGTAGAAAACCTTTACGATCATCGCAAGATCTCGTGGCTTCGCGAGGCGGCTCATCGCGTTGACCCGCTGATGCGGTAGACCGTAGGGCGGGTGTAACCCGCCGTGGCGCCGACGGAACCGACGGCGGGTTGCGCTGCGCTCCACCCGCCCTACGGCATCGGAATTCCTGGCATTTCGCTCGCCCACCGCATCACCTCGCGCTTGGGACGTATCAGCGCCATCCCTATGGCGCCGCCGACCAGCATAATGACGCCGCAGATCGTGAAGCCGGTATTGAAGCCGTCGAGCGGTGTCGCCGCTCTCTCGATGATGCTGCCCATCACGTAGGGCGCCAGGAGCCCGGCCGAGGTGCTGACAGCGGTGCCGATGGCGAGCAGCGCGCCGCGCTGAGCAACCGGGGTGATTTCGCTGACGACGGCATTGCTGATCACGTAGATGACCGAAGGCAGCGCCAGTCCGATCGTCGATAAGGCGATCTTGACGGGAATGCCGGGCAGATATGGCATGATCGCCAGCGCCGCGCCGCCGAGCGTGACGCAGGCGCCGCCGAAAATTCCGCGCGCGACCCGGCTCGATACCCCTCGGGCGAGCAGGCGCTGCGAATACCACCCGGCAGCAATCACCAGCACCACGGTGGACCCCGCTGGCAGCGCGCCCAAAAACCCGATCGAGGCCTGAGCAAGACCGAGCCCTTTGATCAAAAACGCGCCCTGCCAGGACAGGGCTTGCGACAAGCCCCAATAGGCCGCGAAACTCGCGCACCAGCACGCTACGATAGTCGGGCTCGACAGCAGTTGTCCGTAACCGACCCGTTCGCGAGTTGGCGCCGCATCACCGGCTATGGCAGCGGCGAGGTAGCCCTCGCGGCCGAACGCCAGCCATGCCGCGCTCCAGGCGAGACCGGCGATGCCGAGCACTCCGAAGGCCCAGTGCCAGGAATAATGCACGATGAACCAGTTGAGCAGCGGCAGCGCTACCATGACGCCGAGGGCGCCGCCTTGCACGACAATCGCGGTCGGTAAGGTGCGGAGCTCATTGGGAAACCATTTGTAGGCCGAATGCAGCGCGACCGGAGCGGCCGGCCCCTCGCCGGCGCCGAGGGCGACCCGGCAGGCAACGACAGTCGCGAACCCCACCTCCCCGAGCATCGGAAACTGGGTCAGCGCCCAGACCAGTCCCATGGCCAGCAACACCCAGCGCGTCTGCACGCGATTGACGACGAAACCGGTGACGATCGCCGAGACCGAAAACAGCAGGAAGAAGCTCGAGCCGATCAGCCCGAACTGGCTCGGACTGAGCCTCAGATCCTGCATCATCGGTACGGCGGCGATCCCGATCACGGCCTTGTCGGCGAAATTGATCATCATGAACAGGAACAGCAGAGCGACGATAAGCCAAGCTTCCCTCGGCGATTCCGAGGGGTGGGCGGTGGCGACCCCGCCGTGCCGCTGGGCGGTCTCGCGAATTTCGACAGCCGTGGACCGGGAAGCCTGGACACTCATGGGGAACTCCGTGCAAGCTCTGGGTACCTGTCCGTACCTTCAATTAGGGTACGGACAGGTACCAAAGCAAGATAGGCCATGAACAAATCCGTCATCCCCGATCAGTCCTCCGCCGAACACCCGATGCAAGACCGCATCCTGGGCGCCGCGTTCAAGGCGTTCACAGAAGACGGTTATGCCGAGACCAGCACACTCGAAATCGCCAAGCGCGCCAAAATCTCGAAACGCGATCTCTATGCGAATTTCGGCAGCAAGCATGCGGTGCTCGTCGCCTGCATCAAGAGCCGCGCCGATCGAATGCGCCTATCCGCCGGACCTGCCTACCCCCCGAACCCGGCAGATGCTTGCCGCAACGCTTACCGCCTTTGCGTCCAATCTGGTGCGTGAGGTCTCCCACCCATCGGTCATCGCGACGTTCCGCTTGGCGATCGCCGAGGCGACACGCTCGCCCGAGATTGCCCAAACTCTCGATGCGGCCGGCCGGAATGCGGCGCGCCGCGCCCTTACGGAACTATTGGCGAATGCACAATCGAACGGGCTCATTGGCCCAGGAGAGCCGGCGGAGATGGCGATGCAATATTTGGGACTTCTCTGGGAGGGCCTGATGGTGGGCTTGCTGCTCGGGGTTGCCGCGAGGCCCGAGCCGGCCGAGGCCGAGCGGCGGGCCGCCAAGGCGACAGCGGCATTCATGCAGCTGCATCCCGATCCTGCTGCGGCCGGCTAGCCCGGTTTAGACGCCGCTCGCAACCACGAAAGAGGAATCAGGCAACGGCGTTTAATGCTGTCCGGCCGCTCTGCGCCGCCTCCCGCTCATCAGATAAATATTGGCTCGCGGCTCGAAGAGAGGATCGGCCGAGGCTTCGATGCCATCCACCCGCGGGATCGGATCGAAGATGATGTGTTGCTGCTCGCCGGCGTTGTTCGGGGCGATTTCCTGCAAACTGATTTCGCCGAACGCGAGTTGAGGACGCTCCTCGGGCCAGCGGACCGTGGCATCGTCAATCGATGTCGCCGTTCTCGGCCAACTGTACGGCTATGCGAAACCTGACGGGCTCCTTTGCAACTCGCTCTTTGATCTCGTCGAAGAGGAAATTTGGACTGCGCGCGGCGGCTTCGGCCTCGTCGAGATATTCGTTGCCTGCGACCGGCAGCACCCGATAGCGCCCGTAGCGGCTCCTGCCGTCCGCATTGGTAAACTTGAATGCGGATACCGCGAAAAACAACTCCTTCGCAAAGCTGGTCGGGATCGGCTTCGGAATTTGCACAAATGTCATCGCCGCGGGATGGGCGCCGAGGAACCGCTCGATGGCATTCGGGTGCGGCCCGGCGGGGTCGGTAGCGATCACTGCATTGAGGAACTCCCGGAGTCCTTCCGCAGTGCGCGCCGGGAAATTGTCGACCGAATGACCGACAATATCGGTGTGAACATGCTCGCCGAGATGGAAGCGAACCGCAAAGCCGCGAGGGCTGGTGCCCTGCGGGTCGTTATCGGAGACGCTCGGAATTCCCGCGAAGTCCGAGAAGCGGACCGTCACCGGCGTCGAATTCCGGTGCAGATGCGGCGCCCGCGTCAGCGAGGCGGCGTCCGACGACGGCGTAAACACGCCGGTCAGCAAGACGCCCTTCGCATGCGCAGGCCTGAACCCCGGATGAACACCGCCATTAACTTTGTCGAACACCTCGAGGGTTTCTCGGCTCAGGGCCAAGAGGTTTTCGTCCGCCGTCAGGGGCATGGCGTGGTCCTCCGTCCAATCATTGGACCTTTTACCACCGAGGCGACTCACCGCGGAGATTAATGCTACAGGGCGGAAAACTCAGCACAAAGTGCGGGCGTGCGGCTCACCCCGAGACCTTCCGAGAGCCGCTCCTCGAGCCGGATCTTCTGCGCGTGGTCTTAGGTGTCCATCGCGGTGATCGCCCGCTTCAGCGCGTTATGGGTGTTCTTGCGGAAGCTGTTGCTCATGCCCAGGCGCGGCAGATCAATGACCGGCCGGGGCTCTCCTTGAGAAATCGACTGGCGGGAGTTGATCGAAAGGGAAACTCGGCTGCATCAGTCGTAAGCAGAAGCCAACACGGCTGCTTAGTGTCACGCCGATGGACGCTCCGCCGGGCCAGTCTCAATGGTCGGCTCGGCGATCAACGCCCGTAGCTTGTCCCGCATGTCGCGCATCTTTGCGGTGCGCCGATCAAGCTCAGCGCCCAGCTCCTTCAGCTCGGCAATCGCCTGCCCGATCGCGGCCGTGGCCCGTTCGAAAACGACTTGAGCCTTATCCGGATCGAGCATGATCGCGTCGATTGCATTGCAGTAGGCTTGGGACCGCCTTTTATTCGGGTCCAGCTTTAGCTCGCGCTCAAGTATAAGGCGAGTGGCCATGACTAACTGGAAGCGGAATGGTTTCCACTCCGTCCCCATCCGTCGGTTTCGAAACATATACTCGAGACGATAGGCGAGGTAAGCTGCTGTATAATAGGAATGCACCTCGTGACCTGGGGAGAAGATATCCTTTCCAATGAGCGGGGTCAGATCCTTATAGTACCGGCCGACCTGATTCGGCAGCTCCAGGAACACGGATGCGTAGTTTTTCAACAGCAGATCTTTCGTGATGATTCTCACCTTTTCAATTCCGGCAATCGCGTTGAACTGGCCAGGCCTCCGCTCATAGTAGAGCCGCTGATCCCCGGTTTTCGAACTCGAAGTAGATCTCGATAGATTTATGAATCGGATCAAGCGCCCAGAAGCTCTCCTGATCTACTTTATTTTGCTGATTAGAGGCGATAATTACCTGTCGAGTTATCTCCTCATCCTCGGTAGCCACGATCTTGATCGGTATCATCGTCGCCTGATTCTCGTCAGTAGCGTTGGCGGCGATGACATGGCTGGTCTGGCAGCCATTCACGATCTGAAAGTCTTCGAGCGTGAATTGTGGACCTACTCGTTGAAGTTTCCGCGTCACAATCGTGATTCCGTTGTTGCGCAATGGGAACTCGATGCTGCTCTCCGATTGGAGAGTGTTCGCGATCGATACATTGATGGGCGTGTCGCCCTGAAAGTCCCGAATATTGTCGAAGAACAATCGGCGTCGGACGTTCCCATCCTCATCGGTGATCATCCTGAAGTACTCTGACAGCGGCAGCAGGCCGATGTAAGATTCGCGCACGTTTGGAATCTCTGGAAGGGAAAAACTCTGCCCGAAGCTGACAGTAACAACGAAGGCATTTTTGGTCTGGAAGTAGAGCTTCTGAACACGCGTCGCATCGAGCGGGTGGAATGATGCGGCCGCGAACATGTGCAAGCCTTCCACTTGTGCATAGAACCCATCCCGGATAGCGCAGAGGTTCTTGTCTTCCGTCCACTTGCCGGTGGTCGCATATTAGAGCACGAGCTTTGGCAGGCCGCGCACGAATTTGGCAGCCGATTGATAGAGCCGGTTCTTGATGCCCTGCAGCTCAAGTATCCGCTCGTTCTGCTTGAAGCTCGCCTCGTCTTTGAAAAAATCGAGCACAGCGTGGAAAAATTTCGATAATTCTCCACTATCAAAGAACGAACCCGTCTTTGCTTGAATAAAAAGGAACTGAACCTGTAGCACCGGGCTGTGCGAAATTATGTCCTCTAGCTGCTCAACGATTGCATCATTAACAATAATAGCTATTCCATCTATGCCGAACTCGCCAGGACCAGTCGCGATCAAATTGAAATCGAACTCCTCAGGGTAAATATCCGACACCACGAGATAATTCACGAACGCCTCGAACTGATCCGACTGCGAGAGTGCGTCGATCTTCTGGCTTTCTGCAAATTCCCGCAAAAAACTCTGCGTCACAACGTCCATGCGGCTCTCCGATCTGCTCCACCCAGGCTAACGCACCCTTTTGCGATTGTCTGCACCATATCGCGGCCTGAGTGTCTGAATCTTAATCGTATAAGTTGTATTATGGATTTTCCAAGATTGCAAAGCGAAGGTCAGGCTAATCTTCTGATCAGCAACTGCACAGAGGCGATGTAGACCCAAGTTTTGGCGCTCGCAATCGACGCCTCGAAATCCTTTGCCAAGCGGCGATTTCGGTTGAGCCAAGCGAGCGTTCGTTCGACAACCCAGCGGCGTGGCAGCAGCTTAAAGCCAGTCGCGTCAGCCGCGCGTTTGACGATCTCAATGGTCCAGTTCCCGAACTTGGCGAGGGCGTCACTCAGGTTGGGGCCGTTGTAGACGCTATCGGCGAAAAGGTGGCGCAACCAGGGAAATAGCTGGTGGATCGCCTCGATGACCAGAACCGCACCATCGCGATCTTGGATATCGGCGGGGTGCACCTCGGCCCCAACCTGCAGACCGCCAGTATCGGTCACAATATGGCGCTTGCGCCCCCAGCCTTCGCTGGGGCAGGCTCTTTGATCTTCTTGGCCGCATCCCCCGGGTCGCGGCTCTGCCGCGCCCGAGGACAGGCTCCACCGCGCGGCCCGCCGCTTTCGGTCGTCTTGACCGATTGACTGTCGATCACTCCGGCCGACGGGCTCGCTTCGCGGCTCGCCGCTTCGCGCGCCTGCACGAGCAGGTGAAATTGATGTTCTCAAACAAGCCGTTGTCGCGCCAGTCGTAGAAATAGCCTTGCACGGTGGTGAACGGCGGAAAGTCCTTCGGCAGCATTCGCCACTGACAGCCGGTCCGCGCGATATACAAAATCGCGTCCAGTACGGCGCGCAACTCGGTCGCGCGCGGCCGGCCCAAACGCTTGGCCGCTGGCAGGTGTGGCTCGATCAGCGCCCATTCCGCATCCGTTAGATCGCTTGCGTAGCGCTGTGCCTCTCGCTCATACTTCTGCCGAGTGATTTCGGTCCACATCTTGTGCCTCGATGATTGCTACACCACAACCATCATGCCACAACCGACTGAAATCACTCAATTCATTTTCGGTCAGCCTCTTAAGATGTCGATCCGACATCTCTTGGCATAAGCCCATCGGGTCTTGGCATAAGCCCATCGGGGCGGCTGTTCCCATATTCATTTCCCGACTGAATCCGGGCGGGGTGCTCGAGCTGAAGCATCCCTCGCCGCGGCGGCCATGAGACGAGTGGCGGGTTGCGCTGCGCTTCCCAACCTGCCCTACGAGTTCGATCGCGGGAGTCTTCCCGGCGGCTCTCGCGTCAGCCTGGCCAATCCACTATGTTTAGGGACATGCACGGCGCGGCACGAACATGTCAATGGACTTAAATAAGCAAACGCCAAGTGGGTTGAAGAATTTATTGGCAAATAGTCGGCGGCTGGGCAACGCTGAGATGGCACTCGCTGTCGTCCAGGAAATGCATGAGCGCGGTATGGCGACGCGCCGAGAATATGCGGCGCTGTTCTTGGAACCAAGATCGGGTAGACAAGGTAATGGAGCCTTTCATGCGGGCTGCCTCTAGAGTGCCCAACAACCAACGCGTAAATTACACAAGGGCTGGCGGCCGTAAAATTGGCTTAACAAAGGATGATCCTGACCATCTCTGGATAGATAGCTATTCGGCGATTAAGGTTATCGGAAAGAATGCTGTATTCGGTTGTGCAATCAAGAGACCTGGCGAAGACCCAACATTTACTCTCTATCTGGGTGACGGCTTTACTTCAAGCGAAGCCAAATCAACGAAGGTTTACAACGCAGATCAGCTTCAACAAGCACTTGCCGATTGGGAGGCGACTGCGCGCGCGGCGTGCGATCGGACAATGCCAGCCGACCGGCCGGCTTGAGGAGCTCGACCAGCTGAATGCCGTCAGGCCCCCTGCGCCAAGGCGGCCTACCGCATCAACCGGCCGCAAGACATCGGCATCGCGCGAGCGATCCGCATCGGCGGCGCGAATTCTGACATCATGATGTCGCGATTCTAGCATCAGCGCATGCGGACGACGCTGACCTTGGATGACGACGTGGCGGCCAAGCTCAAGGCGGAATCGCAACGCGCCGGCAGGCCTTTCCGCGAGATCGTCAACGAGACGCTGCGCCGGGGGCTGGGAAGCCGGGGCGTCACCGCCCAGCGGCGGGCCTTCACGTAACGGCCCGCGATCTCGGTAATCTCAAACCGGGGCTTTCCCTGGACAATATCGCGGAGCTCGTCGAGCGTGTGCAGGCCCCCGCTCCACCGGTGATCCTCGTCAACGCGAACCTGCTGTTCTATGCCTATCACCCGAAGGCGGAGCCGCAGGAGGAAAGCCGAGCCTGGCTCGAGGCCATGCTCTCAGGGCCTGATCTCGTCCGCTTCGCTTGGCCTACGCTGTGGGCCTTCCTCAGAATTGCAACAAATCCCCGCGTGTTCGAACGCCCGCTTTCCATCTACTCCGCTTCCCCGGCGAAAAGCCGGGGTCCATCGCTCCCGCCGCAGGAGCCTGTGATCGTTGGTAAGCACTGCAATCACCTGAAGTTCGAGCGAGCGGCGCCATGGGTCCCGGCTTCCGCCGGGACAGCAAGAGTGGAAGTTGCCGATTTTTCATCTCGATCGGAATACTTGCCCAACCTCTCCGCTTCACCCGCCCTACGAATCGACCGGGGGCAGACAGCCTCCTTGACCAGAACATATCAAGAACACACATATTTGGATTCCACGCTCTGAAGCGCTTTCCATCGGGCCCCCATGCCGGAAATCACCGCCGATCCGCCCTGTTATCATCTGTTTTTTAGGCCTGGAATCCAGGGATCTCAATTACTTGCTCCTGATCCCTCTTTGCGCTAGCGCGCGCGACGCGCGCGGGCGCTTCGCCAAGGGAAGCTCCGGCAACCCGCGCGGCCGGCCGCTCGGCATTCCCAATCCCAGGCGGCGCGTGCCTGATCTCGTGGCCCGGCCGCTGAGCGCACCGGCACTGTCAGATCTGCTCGACCGCAAGCCTCATCTGTTGCGGCCCCTCGCCGCGCAAGTCTTGCCGCCGCCGCTCGCCGCCATCGACCCGGCGCAGCATCTCGGGATCGACCTCACGTCGTTGCGCACAGTCGAGGATTTCCGGCAGGTGCTGTCCACCGTTCTGGTGGCCGTTGCGCGTGGCGAGATCGCGCCCGCCGAGGCTGCGCGCATCGCGCGGCGGGGGCGTGCCCGGCTGCGCGCGCTCCGGCGCCTCGCACGATTGGCGCCGGTTCGCGCATGAAACGGGTGCGGTCTGGCCGCCGATCAGGATGCGGTCGCGCGCGCCGTCTTCAGCGCCGCGGTCCACCACAGCAGGTCGTCGATCATAGTCTTCGCGGGAGCCTCGAGTTCCGCCAGTCCGGCATCCACATCGCCACCTTGGAAGTGCGCCCAGAGGACCGCAGCAGGGATGTGGACGGACGAGCGGATCGGCGCGAGCTGCAGCTCTATCGCCGTTTCGCGGAGCTGTTGGACGCTGCGCGCGCCCGCGGCGCCGCCATAGCTCACGAAGGCCGCCGCCTTGCGGTTCCACTCCGGATAAACCCAGTCGAGTGCGTTCTTGAGCACCGCAGAGGGACCAAAGTTGTATTCCGGTGTGACGAAGATGAACCCGTCCGACCGGGCAATTTCGGCGGTCCATTGCTTGACGACTTCATTCTCGTAAGGCGGGCGGCCCGGCATCGCGGGCGGCATGGGCTGGTCGAAGAACGGCATCGGAAAGTCTCGAAGATCGAGCAGCTCCGCGTCGATGCCACTGCGCTTCTTGAGATGTTGAAGAATCCACCGCGCCGGCTTTTCCGAAAAGCGACCCTGGCGGGTGCTCCCGACGATCACAGAGATGACGGTCATGTTTTGCTCATTAAGGAGGGTTGAAAACAAGGTCCCGCGAAAACCGAGGGGCACAGTTTCACGCCGCCGCGGATCTAACGGCCGGCATCGTATAAAACTGTGACTTAGACTAGGTTAGTAACCCTGCTAAGCTGCGCAAGAAGGCACAGATTTGGTACTGGAGCACACCGAGGTGACCGTCGAGCTTCCCGATCCCGAGAGCGAGGATTGCCGTGCCGTCAGCTCGGTATTGGCGCGTGTCGGCGACAAATGGAGTGTCCTGATCATCGTCCTGCTGGGCGATGCCCCGAAGCGCTTCAACGAGATCAAACGGATGGTGGGCGGCATTTCACAGAGAATGCTGACCCTCACGCTTCGCGGATTGGAGCGGGACGGCTTGGTGACGCGAACCCAATTCCCGACGATCCCGCCGCGCGTGGACTATGAGTTGACCCAGCTCGGGCGGTCTTTGTGGGAGGCTGTCAAGCCGCTCGGCGAGTGGGCGCAAGGTCATGTGCGGCACATCGCCAGGGCACGGGCCGCGTTCGACGAGAAGATCAACACCGATCCGATAGCTCATGCGCCGGCAGAGCCGGCAGTAAAATGAATGGCGGGTTTCGCTTCCGCTCCCACCCGCCCTAGGATTTGTTCTAGAACGACCGGGTGCGCACGGGCTAGGAATGGGTGGACGAGATGAGCGCAGAGGAAATCCCAGGGGACGTGACCGACGGCTTTCACCTGGTGGTGGAGGCTCTGAAGCTGAACGGGGTCGATACGATCTATGGCGTGGCGGGCATCCCGATCACGGATTTGCTTCGGCTGGCGCAGGCGGAAGGGATCCGCTACTTCGGCTTTCGGCACGAGCAGTCGGCCGGAAACGCGGCCGCGATCGCCGGGTATCTGACGCAAAAGCCGGGCGTTTGCATGACGGTCTCGGCCCCCGGGTTCCTCAACGGGATGGTCGCCTTGGCCAATGCCACGACCAACTGTTTCCCGATGATCATGATCAGCGGGTCGAGCGACCGCGCGATCGTCGATCTCGAGCAGGGCGATTACGAGGAGATGGACCAGCTCGCCGCCGCACGGCCCTATGCCAAGGCGGCCTATCGCGTCAACCGGCCGCAGGACATCGGCATTGGCATTGCGCGGGCGATCCGTGCCGCGGTGTCGGGGCGCCCGGGCGGGGTTTACCTCGACCTGACGGCCCAGGTGCTCGGCTCGGCGCTCGACGTGGAGACGGCGAAAAAATCGCTGGTGAAGGTCGTCGACCCCGCGCCGCCGCAGCCGCCGGCGCCGCAATCGGTCGCGCGCGCGGTCGAATTGCTGGCGAATGCCCAGCGCCCGCTCGTGATCCTCGGCAAAGGTGCTGCTTATGCGCGGGCGGATGAGGAGATCCGCTCGTTCATCGAGACGACGGGCATTCCGTTTCTGCCGATGTCGATGGCCAAGGGCTTGCTGCCCGACGACCATCCGCAATCGGCCGCCGCTGCGCGCTCTTATGCGGTCGGCAACGCCGATGTCGTGATATTGGCGGGGGCGCGGCTCAACTGGCTCTTGTCGCACGGCAGGCCGCCGCTGTGGTCCGAGAAGACGCGGATTGTGCAGGTCGACATCTCGCCGACCGAGTTCGACAGCAACCGCGCGATCGCCGCGCCCGTCGTCGCCGACATCAAGTCCGCATTCGCGGCGTTCAACGCCGCAATGAAGCCGGGACAGGTCAAGCGCCAGGCGGCCTGGGTCGACGAGATCGGCAAACGCAAGCAGCAGAACATCGAACGGATGGCGGCGCGCCTCAACGCCGATCCGAGCCCGATGAACTTCTCCAGCGCATTGCGCGCCGTGCGCAACGCGCTCGCCACGCAGCCGGATGTCTATGTTGTCAACGAAGGCGCGAACACGCTCGATTTCGGCCGCAACATCATCGACATGGATAAGCCCCGCCACCGGCTCGACAGCGGCACTTGGGGCGTCATGGGGATCGGTATGGGCTACGCGATCGGCGCCGCCGCGGTGACCGGCAAGCCCGTCGTCGCGATCGAGGGGGACAGCGCCTTCGGGTTCAGCGGCATGGAGATCGAGACGATCTGCCGCTACGAGCTGCCCGTGACGACGGTCATCTTCAACAATAACGGCGTCTACCGCGGCGACCCGAAGGACAGGCCCTACTCACCGACCGGCCTCCTCCGGGACGCGCGTTACGAGAAGATCATCGAGGCGTTCGGCGGGGCCGGTTACCATGTCACCGACACGCCCAGCCTCACCAAGGCTCTGAGCGAGGCGCTCGCTTCAGGCAAGCCGGCGCTGATCAATGCCGTCATCGACCCGACGGCCGGCACCGAGAGCGGGCACATCCAGAGCCTCAATCCGAGGAGCGCCGCCGCCCAAAGGCCCCCACCCTAACCCTCCCCCGCTTGCGGGGGAGGGAATGGGAGGGGCTCACGGGGCTATGAACCGGTCGATCTTGCGGTATCGGAACAGCCACTGTTCGCCTTCTTTGACCATTTCGTCATGGTAGGCCCCGCCCGAGCCGATCTTTGGCCCCTCCGGGCTGTTCTGGACGACCGTCCAGTTGGAGCGCACCCGCGCGCTCGCACCGTCCAGCACAATCGCGATGTTGGTCACCAGATGAATCCCGCGGGGCCGCTGGTCGCCCGCTTGCGCCCGGATATTGCGGGCCAGCTCGGCGATCGCCGTGCGGCCGGTCGCCCTGCCGAAAGCGGTGTCCCAGGTGCCGTTCTCGGTGAACAACGCCGCCATCTCGGCAAAGCGGCCGTCATCGAGCCGGAAGCAGTACTCGGCGAGAACCTCGCGGATCGCGTCTTTCTCTTCGCGCGCGTTCGGCATCCATCCCCTCCTGCATGGCAGTGTCGCGGATGGATACTATAGTGGAACCTTCGCCTAGCGCACGCCGGCGCCGCACCAATCCTCGCGGCGGTCGAAGCGCAGCGATACGGCTTGGCGGTCGCGCCAATGGGCGGCGTAGGCCCCGGCTACCACCGGCGAGGCGACAAGGTTCAAATCTTCGGAATTCGCCGACGCGCCGCGTGTCCAATTGTAGGACCCGTTCAACGTCACGACGCCGTCGATGACCATCGTCTTGGCATGCGCAATCCGCGCGATGTGGTCGATCCAGACCGGCACCCCAGCGCCTGCTAGAGGATAGATTCCGCTGTTGCGGCCGCAAGGTGTGCTCCTGTCGGCGATCAGCTTGACTTCGACGCCGCGCCGGTGCGCGCGAAGCAGCGCCTCGACAATGCCGGACCCGGTGGTCAGGCCGTAGGCGCCGACCAGGATCTCGTGCTCGGCCCGATCGATCGCCCTCACTGCAAGAGCCGCACAGTCGCTCTCCGGCGCAAAGCAGGTCTCGATCGTCGCCGACGGCGCGGCTGCGGCGGCGCTGCCGGGCATAGCCGCGGCAAACGCCAGCAGCAGGCACGCGCCGAACCGAATATGAAGCGGACCCTGTCGCACTGCGCTACACCGGTGGCCGATAACTCTCTACGGTCCTTTCCTATCGTTGATTTGCTCAATTTCGGTTAACGGCGCGCCGCTCCGCCAAGCCTCTGCGCTTGCCTGCGCAAGCGATCGGGGCCTAACCTGCCGCGCAATGCACAAGAGGAGGACAGATGAGCGAAGGAGAGGCGTATCCGGGGTTCGCCCCCGAGCACGACGCCCCGATCCCCTATATGCAACGGATCCGGGATTATTATCAGGGGCTCGGGTACGGCGCCCCGTATCGCTGGGCGCATTATGCCGAGGTGCCTTTTCAGCCGTTGGAAAAGCCGCTCGCCGAGTGCCGGGTGGCGCTGATCACTACGGCGGCCCCGTACCAGCCGGGTAAGGGCGACCAGGGTCCGGGCGCACCCTACAACGCTGCCGCGAAGTTCTACACTGTCTATTCGGGGGATACCTCCGTCGATCATGATCTGCGGATCTCGCATGTCGGCATCGATCGGGTGCACACCAGCGCCGAAGACAGCAACACCTGGTTTCCCTTGCCGGAACTGCGCCGTTGCGCGGCAGCCGGCCGGATCGCCGAGGTCGGTCCACGTTTTCACGGCGCGCCGACCAACCGCAGCTATCGCACGACGATCGAGCGCGACTGCCCCGAGTTGCTGGCGCGCTGCCGCGCCGATCGCGCCGATGCCGCTATTCTCGTTGCCAATTGACCGGTGTGCCACCAGACCGTGAGTCTGGCCGCACGTCATCTGGAAGAGAACGGCATCGCGACGATCGTCATGGGCTGCGCCAAGGACATAGTCGAGCATTGCGGCGTGCCACGCTTTCTCTTCAGCGACTTTCCGCTGGGCAATGCGGCGGGCCGGCCCAGGGATCCGCCCTCGCAGGCCTTCACGCTCGAACTCGCATTGCAGGTGCTCGAATCGGCGCCCGCGCCGCGCACCACCCTGCAGTCGCCATTGCGCTGGAGCCCGGATCCGTCGTGGAAGCTCGACTATTCAAACATCGAGCGCCTCTCACCGGAGGAAATCAAGCGGCGGCGACAGGAGTTCGACCGGCAAAAGGACATCGCGAAGACCGTCCGCGACGAGCCGCAAGCAGTGCAGTGAGCCGATGACCAAACCCTTTGCGAGCGTTCGCATTCTCGACTCAGCCGCTATGTGGCTGGGCCGTTCGGCAGCTATCAGCTGGCCTTGCTCGGCGCCGAGGGCGGCACCGGCAGCATCGAGCGCGCCCCGCCCCTGCTCGGCGAGCACACCGACGAGATCCCGTCGGAAGCGGGGTATTCGGTTGGCGAGATCGAGATGTTTCGCCACGAAGCTGTAGTATAATGCGCACCAGTCGCGGCATCCGTAGCGACGCGGCTTCGATAAAATTGCCGCGTTATTACAGGAATTTTGAACCACTAACGTTAAGCGATCGAAATGGGTCTGGAGGACCTAAAGATGCGAATCGATCGATATTTTGTTTGAACCGCACGGGGCTGCGAGGTAGTCTCGGTTTACGGATCGTTAAATCCGTACAATGCTTGGGTGGGAACGATCTTCCGCTGCGCGGCGGGGCGTTTGCATCGGTCGAGGGGACAGTTTGAAGGAGAGCGACATGGCTTCGCGGACGAACCCATTGGCATGGCTCGCCATGAGCATAGTCGGGGTGCTCGCCGGCTTGGTGACCGCCGGCCCCGTAATGGCGCAAGATTCGGCTCAGTTCGTATACCAGGTTCACCATTCGGTGTTCGGCGATATTGGCACCTACACCAATACTGTCGAGCCGAGCCGCGACGGCATCACCGTAAAAACGCATGCGCGTTTCGAGGTAAAGATGCTGGGCGTGCGGATGTACCACGAGGACGCCGACCGTACCGAGCGCTGGCAGGGAAATCGCCTAGTTTCGTTTCGCGGTGTCACCGATAAGGGAGATGGTCCTCAGGAGGTAAAGGGCGAAGCGCGCGGCAACAGCTTCGTGATCAGCTCGCCAGAGGGCACCATCAACGCGCCGTGGTCGGTTCACCCAGCCAATCCCTGGTCTTCGAGTTTCCTGCACTCCAATACGATGATGCGGCCCGATACCGGCAAACTCGAGCAGGTGCGCGTCAGTAGCGGTCAGGAAACAGCGGTCAAGCTCGACAGTGCAAACATCCCGGCCGTCAAATACGAGCTCGACGGCAGAACCAAATATACGGTGTGGCTCGACGAGCGTGGGGTGCCCATCAAATTCCTGGTCGACGACGATACCGGCAAAGTCACCTTCACGCTGGCCAAATGCATCGGCTGCAATGCTGAAGTTTCTCAGCTAGTGAAGAGATAACAGACTACTCGACCGTTTGTTCGCGGACCCTCACCCGCCTCGCTGGACCAGCCTGGAGGGCTTGGTGGCTGAGGGTCGCGGCCAATGAATGACCCAAATTTCCTCACTTCAGTTATCGACGCCGCTGTGCGCGACCGGGCTGCGCAGTGGCTGCGCCGGGCGGGAGCGAGGCTGCCGAGCTTCGCCGAGCTCGCCGATCCGTCTGTTATGCCGCAGTTACGCGTTGCGACAGTTCGCTCAGTCGATGCGGATCGGCCCGATCCGGCTAATCTGTTCCGCGTGCACTGGTTTAACGACCCTCGCCGCAGCGGTTTCACGGCGGTCCCGCCCCATCTTGTGCTGCCACCAGAACTGACTGGGGTGCGCTCGCCCATCGTCGTGGCGCTCGGCTGCTTCTTTCCGATGATCGCCGCACACAAGGTGTTGGCGGCCTATGGGTGTCTCATCCCCCATCTGGTGACCGGCCGGTTCGATCCGGCGCATCAAAAGGCAGTCTGGCCGTCGACCGGCAACTATTGCCGCGGCGGCATCGCGATTTCCCGCATCCTCGGTTGCCGTGGGATCGCGGTTTTGCCGTCCGGCATGAGTGAGGAGCGCTTCGAATGGCTGCGCGCCTGGGTCGCCCCGCCGGAGGACATTATTCGCACTCCCGGCTCGGAGAGCAACGTCAAGGAGATTTATGACAGATGCGCCGAGCTGGCGCGGAACCCTGATAATCTCGTCCTCAATCAGTTCGCCGAGTTCGGCAACTATGTTGCGCATTACACCTGCACTGGACCTGCTCTTGCGTGCATTTTCGAGGCCTTCCAGACGCAGCATTCGGGCTGCCAGCTGACGGCGTTTGTCGCTGCATCGGGGTCAGCCGGGACACTGGCGGCGGGCGACTACTTAAAGGAAAAGCTCGGCGCCCGCATCGTCGCGGTCGAGGCAAGCGAGTGCCCGACCCTCCTGCGCAACGGCTTTGGCGAGCACAAAATCCAGGGCATCGGCGACAAACACGTGCCCTATATCCACAACGTCATGAACACCGATCTCGTGGTCGGCGTCTCCGACCGCAGCGTCGTCTCGCTCAACCTCCTGTTCAACAACGAGACCGGGCTCGACTATCTGTCGGACCGCCGTCGGATCAGCTCGGAGGTGATTGAAAGGCTGAAGTATCTGGGCCTCTCCGGCATCGCCAATGTAGTCGCCGCAATCAAGACCGCAAAACGCCTCCGACTCGGCGAGGACGATGTTCTCATAACGGTTGCGACCGACAGCGCTGCGCTTTACGGCAGTGAACGCCGGAAGTTTCTGGCGGCGACATACCCGAGCGGGTTCGACAGCGTGAACGCGGGCGAGGTCTTCGGACAGCATCTGCTGGGCGCTGCAGACGACGACGTTCTCGAGTTGACCCATGACGGGCGCTCGCGGATATTCAATCTCGGGTATTTCACCTGGGTTGAACAGCAGGGCGTGCCACTCGCCGAGTTCGAAAGACGGCGGAGCCAGGGCTTTTGGCGGGGGTTGCAGCAAGTCGCCTCGGCCTGGGACTGGCTGATAGCCGAGTTCAACGCGCGGGCGGGCTTCGGAGATGATGGTTGACGCTCGATTACGCCGAACTATGCCGCCGCACTAGAGAGCGCGACCGCAGTCTGCGCGAGAAGGTGATGTCGCTCGACGAGGCCGCCGCCCTCGTCCCCGACGGCGCCTCGGTCGGTATCGGCGGCAGCACCCTGTCGCGCACGCCAATGGCGATGATCTGGGCCTTGATCCGGGCCGGCCGCAAGGACCTCTTCTGTGCTCGCAGCATCACTTCAAGTGAAGGGGAGCTGCTTTTTGCCTCGGGAGCGAGCCGGCACATCCTGACCAGCTGGTTCAGCCAGGGCATCGTCTGGGGCGTCTCGCGCATCATGCGCTCCTATACCGAAACCGGCCGCGCTCGGTTCGAGGAGTGGAGCCACATGGCGGTGGGGCTGCGTTTTCGCGCCGGCGCGATGGGCGTGCCGTTCCTGCCGATGCGCTCGATGATGGGCTCGGATGTCTTGAGGCAATTGCCTGACGCGAGGCTGATCGACTGCCCGTTCACCGGTGACAAGCTGGTGCTGGTCCCGGCGCTGAACCCGGAGGTCGCGCTGATCCACGTCCAGCGGTGCGATGCGCACGGCAACGCGCAGATCGATGGGCTGCCGTTCATGGATATCGATCTGGCGATGGCGGCCAACCGGGTGATCCTGACGACCGAGCGCATCGTCTCGAACGATCAGATCCGCCGCGCCCCCGACCACACGAAGATCCCGTTCATGGCGGTCGACGCGGTCGTCGAGGCGCCGTTCGGCTCGGCGCCGCACGAGTGCTATGGCCTCTACGAACCCTTATTCGGGCATCTCGACGCCTATGCCGCCCAGATCAGGCGGGACCCCGAGGATGGGGTCCGAGCCTACCTCGACCGCTATTTCTACGGTCCGAAGTCATGGACCGAGTACCTCGGCCTGCTCGGGCTCGAGGAATTGCTCGACGCGTGCCGCCGCGGAACCGTCATCCATGACGACTAGCAAACCGGATTACGCGGCAAGCGAGCTGCTGGC
Organism: uncultured Alphaproteobacteria bacterium; assembly: GCA_963736715.1. Classification (GTDB taxonomy): domain Bacteria; phylum Pseudomonadota; class Alphaproteobacteria; order ATCC43930; family CGMCC-115725; genus AP-15. The sequence goes on from CAVTQA010000004.1 coordinate 80,107, forward strand.
GGTCATGAGTGCTCGGCTGCTGCGTGACGACCAGGTCGTTTTTGCGGGAGTCGGGATCCCACTCTTGGCCGCAACTCTGGCGCAATCGCTGCACGCCCCGGGCCTCACGATACTTTTTGAGGGCGGCGTCATCGGCGCGTTTATCGAGCCTGGGAAGCTGCCGCCTTCGACCAATGAGCAGCGTTGCACACGGCGCGCCAATATGGTGCTGAGCAGTACCGATGTGCTGCTTCTGCTGCAGCGCGGTTATGTCGACATCGGCTTCATGGGCGGCGCGCAGATCGACCAGTATGGCAACCTCAACAGCTCCTTTATCGGCGATCCCGAGTGTCCTACGACGCGTCTGCCGGGAACCGGCGGCGGCAACGATATCGCCAGCCTGACGCAGATGATCGTCGCGATGAAGCACGAAAAGCGCCGCTTCGTGAGCCGGGTCGATTTCGTGACGAGCCCCGGCTTTCTGTCCGGCGCGGAGAGCCGGCGTCAGGCTGGACTTATTACCGGCGGCATGTACCGCGTCGTCACCGATCTCGGCATCTTGGGCTTCGATGAGCATTCGAAACGGATGCAGCTGCTGGCGTTGCATCCGGGCATAACCGCGGATCAGGCGCAAGCGAACACCGGCTTCGAATTACTGGTCGCCGCCGACCTCGAAATCACCAACCCGCCGACCGAGCGCGAGCTGGCGGTATTGCGCCATCTCGACCCCGATCGACTTTATTCCGCCTGAGGAGCGTCGCGGTGACCAGCTTCTCCAACACCTTCGGCCTCGCGATGCGCAACTTCACGACCTTTCCGGAGATGCCGGACCCGCAGGCGCTGATCGGGTATGCCGTCAGAGCCGAAGAGCTTGGGTTCGACTCGGTCTGGGTGTGGGACCACATTTTTCTCGGCGCGGACCCGCCCTTTCCGGTCCTCGATTCACTGACCCTGCTCAGCGCGGTGGCCGCGCATACCGCGAGGATAAAGCTCGGCACCGGGGTGCTGGTACTGCCGCTGCGCAACCCGGTGGTGCTGGCGAAGGAGCTGTCGAGCCTCGATCTGATTGCCGGGGGACGGCTGCTGCTGGGGATGGCCTCGGGCTGGTACAAGCGCGAGTTCGACGCGGTCGGCGTGCCGTTCAACGAGCGCGGCCGGATCATGGACCGGAACCTCGAAATATTGCGCCGCCTGTGGACCGAGGAACGGGTGGATGGCGAATACCCGCCGCACCGGCTGCGCGGCTCCAATATGTCTCCCAAGCCGTCGCGCCCGCCGGTGATTCTGATCGGCGGCTACGTCGACCGCGTCCTCAAGCGGGCGGCACTCAACGGGGGGTGGTTGACCTATTTCTATACGCCCGAAGGTTTTGCCAAATCCTGGGCCAAGGTGCGAGGTTTTGCCGAAGAGGCGGGGAACGATCCGGCGACCCTGCTGAATGCCAACCAGCTCCCGATCTATGTGGCGGCGTCGCGCGCGGCGGTCGAGGGGCCGATGATGGAATGGCTCGGCCAGGAATGGGACTACGCGGCGTGGAGCGACTCGACGAAGGAGGCGGCCATCTTCGGCACGGTCGACGAATGCGTGGCGCGATTGCAGGACCAGCTCGCGGTCGGCGTCCAGAAGCTGATCTTCATTCCGTACCGGTATCAAATGGATCAAGTCGAGATCATCGCCCGGGAGATAATTCCGCGGCTTCGAGGCAAACAATGACCCGCAACCACCGCGATATCCTCATCATCGTCGATGTTCAGAACGATTTCTGTCCCGGCGGCGCGCTTGCCGTGCCTCAGGGCGACCAGATTGTTCCCACCATCAATCGGCTGGCCACGGAATTCGCCCATGTGGTTCTGACGCAGGATTGGCATCCACGCGGCCATGCGTCTTTCGCCAGTTCGCATGCGGGCAAAACTCCCTTCGAGACACTCGATGTGTCTTATGGCCAGCAGATGCTGTGGCCCGACCACTGCGTGCAAGGCACTCGAGGAGCAGACTTTCATCTGGATCTCAATGTCCCGCATGCCGAGCTCGTGCTCAGAAAGGGGTTCAGAGCGGCGATCAATTCCTACTCGGCGTTCTTTGAGAACGACCACCGCACACCAACGGGGCTGGTAGGTTACCTCAAGGAACGCAGATTTGAACGCATCACGCTATGCGGTCTCGCCACCGATTTTTGCGTATTCTATTCGGCGATCGACGGCCGCCAGTCAGGATTCGAGGTCACGGTCGTGACCGATGCGTGCCGCGGCATCGACATGGATGGCTCGCTTGCCCGAGCAATGCGCTCGATGAATGAGGCCGGGGTTACCATCTTCGGCCAGTGAACCCGGCGTACGGCCGGCAAAACCGGTGGCGCTGCGCCAGTGGGTAGAGCATGACATCGGGGCTGTCGGCCCTTATGCCGCTTGGACGCTCGTCGGTGTTGCGGCGATTACCGCGTTGCGGCTGGTTTGGCTGGTGCTGCAGCCTGCCGACCTTTTCCCGGATGAAGCCCAGTATTGGGTCTGGTCGCAACAGCTCGCTCTCGGTTATTACTCGAAGCCGCCGCTGGTCGCTTGGCTGATCGCAGTGACGACCGGGGTTTTCGGCGACAGCGAGTTCGCGGTTCGGCTGTCGGCCCCCTTACTCCATGGCGGCGCCGCAATGTTTGTCTATGGCATCGGCGCGCGGCTCTACGACCAGCGTATCGGGTTCTGGTCGGCGCTGACCTATGTTAGCCTGCCCGGCGTGTCGGTCTCCGCTTTCATCATCTCGACCGATGCTCCTCTCATGTTGTTCTGGGCAGCGACGCTCTACGCGTTTATCCGAGCGCGTGACGAGGGGGGGTGGGGTTGGTGGATCGCCGTAGGTCTGGCGGCGGGGCTGGGGCTGCTCGCGAAATATGCGATGGCCTATTGGCTCATGTCGGGGCTCGGCTTTGTCCTCGTGTTTCCTGCCGAGCGCCGCCACTTGCGGCCGCTGCTGGCCGCCACCGGCATCGCACTTTTGATCTATTCACCAAATTTCTGGTGGAATTGGAACAACGGCTTTGTCAGCTATCTCCACACGAGAGACAATGCCGCGCTGAGCGGGCCGCTTTTCCACCCGGAGGCCTTTATCGAATTTTTCGCCTCGCAATTCGGCGTATTCGGGCCGCTGTTGCTTGCCGGCCTGATATCGCTGATCGCAACATGGCGCGGCCTCGCCGAACCGCGCGCCCGCCTGCTTACCACCTTTACCCTGCCGACCTTGGCGATAATGCTCGGCGTCAGCCTGTTGTCGCGCGCGCATGCCAACTGGGCGGCGCCAACTTATGTCGCGGCGACAGTGCTGGTTGTCGCCTGGGCATTTGAGCGCGGTTGGCGCAGGCTTCTCGCTGGGTCGATTGCGCTGCACCTGGCGGCAGTGGGGCTGCTCTTTACCGGCCGCCAGGCGCTTGCAGCTTTCGGGTTCAATGTGCCGGCCCAGTACGATCCGCTGCGCCGGGTACGGGGCTGGCGCGAGCTCGGCGCCGAAGTCGGCAAGGAACTTGCCGCGCGTCCCGGACTGACCTTGTTCGCCGACGATCGCGAGCTGCTCGCGGCGCTGATCTATTACATCCGGCCGCACCCGCTGAATGCCGTCAAGTGGAAGGTGACGAGCCGCATTCAGGACCAATGGGACCTGACGAACGGTCTCGGGAAACGGCTTGGCGAAAGCTTTCTGCTCGTCTCGGAGCACGAGCTAATCAATGAGATGCAGCCGAGCTTTGCGGCGATCGAACGCCTCCGTCCGATCGTCATCCCGTTGGGGCCCGGGGCGGCCCGTACCTACACATTGTACATCGCGCGGGACTTCAAGGGGTACCCGCCGGGCCGGACCTAAGAAGCGCAGCATTCGTCGGCCGCTTTGTGCAGCCGATGTCCGAGGAACAGGTTCAGCCGCAATGCCGGATGGCCGGCGTGAGCCACCGTCGCCGGCGCAATCGGCCCGATGGAGTCGAACAAGAACCAGTATTGCCCGACGATTTTTTCGAAAGGTGCACGCGTCACGATCAGAACATCGGCTCCTGCATGATCATCCTTTCGCGCAAGCAGACCGTATTGGCGAGCATCGGGGCCGAGGCAGATGACCGGCCGCTGGCCACCCAAAGCGTAGTCGACCTTTCCGGCATCGGACCATCGCAGCGCCGCGACGACCAGGTTCGGGCGCTCGAGGAGCCCTCGCTCGGCGAGGTCATCACTGAGCGAAATCCAGTCCAGTATATCGAGGCTCGGATCCTTGCCGAGCCGAAATTCTCCGATCACCGCGGGCAGCCAGTTGAATCTGACCTCGCTCGCAACAAAGGACGAGCCGAGCACGACAAATCCGGCCGTGGCTCCGACGTAGACGCGCACCGCGCGGCTCGTCCGCCAGTGCCGCGCGACGGCGTCCCCGAGCAGCGGCAGCAGCATCAAATAGCCCGGGGCGGCCCAGTGGAACAGCACATTGCCCCTCAGCGAGGCTGCTGCGAACACGATGAGGGGCGGTGCGGCGAGGCAAACCAGCAGCCACCTTTTCCTGTCCGACGGCCCACGCAGCAGCGCTAAAAAGCCGCACACCATCAAAGGGGCCCATATCCAGGGGAGAAGGAACGCTGCCGCACCGGCCAGCGTTGCAATCGGCCCAAACGGATGAAATCCGCTCTCTGCCCGGCCGGCCTGAAACAGAAACGAGACCCAGTCGTTTTCGGCATTCCAGATCAAGACCGGGAGGAACATCGCCAACGCGACCACCCCTGCGGCGTAGGGCTGCGGCCGCGCCAACCAGCGACGGCTGCGCGGCTCGGTCAGCAGAAAGCCGGCGGCTCCGATGATGGTCAGCACCGCGGAATATTTGGAACACAGAGCCAGACCGGCGCACATGCCGGTCCCCAGCCACCAGCCCCACGCTGCCCGGCTGTCCGAATGCAACGCGGCAACCAGGCACACGCCAGCCCCGAGCAGGGCGGTGAGCAGCGGGCCATCCGGCAACACCCAACTACCGCTGCTGATACCGAAGAGCGGCGCCAGATTCAGCACCACCGCCGCCCAGAAACCCGCCTCCAGGCCGAACAAGGCCGAAGTCAGGCGATACATCAGAAATGTGGTGACCGCGAACAGCGCAATAAACGGCATTCTCACGATCACCGGGCTCTCGTTGCCGGTCAGATATGCCGCTGCCCGGGCCAGCCACCATGCGATCGGCGGATGGTCGAAATAGCTGAGCTGCAGCTTGCGGCCGGCTGCGACCATGTAGCTCTCGTCGATACCGAGACCGAGAGCCGAGGCGAACAGCAACCGGGCGAGAAATGTCGCGAAGATGAGGCCCGCCACGCCTCCAGCCGGTGTCTTCAGCCAGGCAGCCGCTGCGCGTATTGCCCGGCTGACGGCGCGCAGCGGCATCTATCTGCGGCGGAAATATTCTTCATACGGCGTGTCGTTCTTGACCAGCACGCCGCCGTCCACGGTCAAGGCGACGCCGGTGATCATGCGCGCCGCAGGGCCGGCGAGGAACAGGATCGGGTCGGCGATGTCCTCGGGTTCGCACATGCGGCCCAGCGGAATTTTCTGCGCCCGCGTCGCCTTGGCTTCCGGCGACGGGATTGCCCCGCCGAATGCGGTGGCGGTCGGACCGGGGCAGACCGCGTTGACACGGATGCCATCAGGCGCGAGCTCGTAGGCCGCATGGCGTGTCAGGCCGAGCAGGCCGGCCTTTGACGCCGAGTAATTGGCGGTGCCGCCGAACGAGATGCGCTGCCCGGCGATCGAGGCGACATTGACGATCGCGCCTCCGCCGCGCCTGCGCATATATGGCAACACCGCCTGGATGCCGTTGAAAGCGCCGGTGAGGTTGACGGCAATAACCCGGTCCCAATCCTCGGGGCTCATGTCAGGGATCATCCGCCGCACCGTCGTGCCGGCTCCGTTAACGAGAATGTCGATGCCGCCAGCCGTCTCCGCGATCTCGGTAGCCGCGGCATTGAACGCCGCGCGATCGGCGACATCGATGCGATATGCCGAGGCGTTGCCGCCACGCCCAGCGATCTCGCCGGCGACCCGCTCGGCCGCCGCCGCATCGCGGTCGAGGACCGCGACACGCGCCCCTTGCACGGCAAAGGCGCGGCAAGTGGCAGCGCCGATGCCATTCCCGCCGCCGGTCACGACGGCGACTTTCCCGGCAAAATCCTCGGCCATTCGGTCTCTCCTCACGGGCTTGGCGCTGCGACAGTCTACAGACGGTAGGCATTGTCGAGAATAGCCGTCGCAAGCGCCTCGGCTGGGCCCCGCAACACCCGTCCCGGACCAGCAAGGACGAACTCGATGTGGCCGAGTTCCGGGAGGGCCGGCGAAGAGCGGCAGCGGGGTGAGGCCCACCGGCGCTAAACCATCGGCCTGAACTGTGACGCCGAGCCCGGCCAAAGCCGCCGCGTTGAGCCCGCTGAAGCTGCTGCTGGTGCAGACGATCCGCCAGCTTCGCCCGGCGCGTTCCAGCGCCTCCAGCGCGATCGCCCGGCTGATGCTCGGCTGGGGGTAGAGGATCAAAGGCAGCGGCCGCTCAGGAGCGGCGAGCCCCGGGTTGCTGCCGACCCAAACGAGCTTTTCGCGCCGCACCAGACGGCCGCGATCCTCCCCTGGGCGGCGCTTGGCGAGCACGAGATCGAGCTCACCGGTATCGAGCGCCTGAAGCAGCGCGCCGCTGAGCCCGACGGTCAATTCGAGATCGACCGCGGGATGAACCCTGGTGAATTCGCGCAGGACCTCGGGCAGCCGGCTCTGCACAAAATCCTCCGAGGCGCCAAAGCGAACACGCCCGCGCAATTCCGAGCCGGCGAAATAGCGTCGGGCGCGTTCGTTCGCGTCGAGGATGCCCTGGGCGAGCCCCAGCATGGCTTCGCCGTCCGGCGTCAACGCGACCGAATGCGTGTCGCGCACGAAATAGCCGCCGCGCCGCCGCTTGTTCGAGGCGGCGAACATGCTGGCTGACGGTGGATTGCCGCAGCCCCAAGCGACGCCCGGCCTCGGTGAAGCTTCCGGCCTTCGCCACGGTCACAAAGCTGGTCAGCAGAGTGGGCTCGAACACGGGCTCTGGGTCATCACGCTTCATGATTACACTAACCTCGGTGATCGGGCTTCACAATAGGCCCTCTCGCCGACATCTTGAGGGCCGTCGCAGCGTCGCCTCACGGAGCCGATCAATGAGCACGCTTTCTCGCTTCCGTCCGGATGAGTTCACGATCGCGATGCTGGCGACTGTCGCGCTTTCGCTGCTTCTGCCTTGCCAAGGCACGAGCGCCACGGTGTTCGAATGGCTCACCGCAGCGGCGATCGCGCTGCTGTTTTTTCTGCAGGGCGCTCGCCTATCGCGCGGCGCGATCCTTGCCGGCGCGTTGCACTGGCGGCTGCACCTCCTCGTTTTTACTGCGACATTCGTACTGTTTCCGATCGTCGGGCTTATCCTGCGGCCGTTGTCGGGCACTTTGCTTACGCCGCCGCTCTATCTTGGCCTGCTGTTCCTGTGCACGTTGCCTTCGACCGTGCAGGCGTCGGTGGCCTTCACGTCGATCGCCGGAGGCAATGTCGCGGCGGCGCTGTGCAGCGCCTCGGCGTCGAGCATCATCGGTATGTTTATGACGCCACTGCTGGCGAGCTTTGCGTTGAAGACGTCCGGCGGTTTTTCATTCGGCGCGGTGCGGTCGATCGGCGCGGAGATGCTGCTTCCGTTCATCGTCGGGCACCTGCTGCAGCCATGGATCGGGCATTGGGTGATGCAACGGCGCAAGGCGCTGGGATGGGTCGATCGCGGTTCGGTATTGCTGGTGGTCTATACCGTGTTCAGCGCCGCTACGCTGAGCGGGATGTGGCACCAGCTCGCGCTCGGACCGCTGGCCGTCCTCTTCGCCGTGTCGGCGGCGCTCCTTGCCCTGATGCTGGCATTCACTGCTGTCGCGGCGCGCGGCTTGGGCTTTTCGCGCGAGGACGAGATCGCGATCATGTTCTGCGGCTCGAAAAAGAGCCTCGTCAGCGGCATCCCGATGGCAAGCGTGCTGTTCGCCGGCCAGCCCCTGGGCCTCATCGTGCTGCCGTTGATGATATTCCATCAAATCCAGCTGATGGCCTGCGCCGCCCTCGCCCGGCGTTATGCCGGCCGCTCAACCCCGGCTATTGAAGTCAGTCGAGTTCGTCGAGCAGCGCCTTTGCCTCTTTGAGATCTCGTGTGTCGAAGCCTTCGGTGAACCAGCCGTAGACCGGCGCGAGGAGGTCGCGGGCTTCAGCGCGGCGGCCCTGGTCGCGGCGGAGCCGGGCGAGGCTCGCGGCAGCGCGCAGTTCCCAAAGCTTCGCCTCTTGCTCCACGGCGATGCACAGGGCTTTGAAATACAGTTCCTCGGCAGCCTCCGTATGCCCTTTCTTCAGCAGTAACCGGCCTTTGTGCCGGTTCAGCTCTCCTTCGAACCAGCGCGCCCGCGTCCTTTCCACAATCTGCAACGCAACGTCCAAGATGGCTAAGGCCTCTTCGATTTGCCCGGCGATCTCACATGCCTGGGCTAGCAGGGTAGTATTATGGGGCGTCCACATCTCTGTCCCGGTGGCACGGTAGGCTGCCGAACCGCTGCGCAGGAGCGATATCCCTCGGGTAACATCGCCATTCTTGACCATAACCCAGCCGCGATGGATCGTTCCCATCGCGCCATAGACGGGAAAACCCTGCTCGGTCGCTGCCGCGACGAGCTGTGCTGCTCGCTCATTCAAGCCTACGTCGTCTCCCGCAAACGAAAGAGGCAGGGTCCCGATCGACAAGCTTAGAGTCAAAGAAGATGGATGCGCCAACTTCCGAGCCTCAGCAATTGCTGCGCTGCTCCGTGCCAATGCCTTGTCGGGAAAGCCCAGACAGGACAAGACAATCCCCAAGAACGCCAGTAAGCTCACCTGGGGATTGATTCCGACCTGATGGCCAAGAGAGGGGTGGAAGAGCGGGTCATAAAGCGCAAGCGCCTCTTCCAGATGCGACCGGGACGACGCAAACCTGCCGGCAAGCAGCAGGTTTCGACCAAGCGCGTTATGAGCCAGAACGAGCCCAGCGGAATCATTGCGCTGGCGGCTCAGGCGCAGCAAATCCTCGTCCAAGCGCAACGCCAGATCGAGTTCACCGCGGCCCACGTGATAACGAGACTGCCCGTAGGAAATCTGAAGGAACCCCACGGGCGAACCCAGCTGCTCCCACAGCTCTCTTGCGCGGGCGTAGGCCTGGCCCGTTTCCGGCGCCGCGTAGCCTTTGGTCGCTTGCAAGACCGCGCCCAACGCACTGATAAATTCAAGCTCTTGTCGCTGGCGTTCTGGGGTGTCTGGCACCAGCTTCAGCTGGTCCAGCCCCTTTTGCAATTGCGCGGACGCTTCCGCCATCGCCGAGCGGGCGGCGGAGCTGTGACCGGCCTTGCCCCAATACTCGGCGGATTTTTCAGCGAGCCCAGCTTCGGCGTAATGCTGCGCGAGAAGCTCGGGCTGGCTCTCCGTCAGTTCCGGGAAATGGGTTTCGAGCGCTTCGGCAATCTGCGCATGCAACTGCTGCCGGGCACCCCGCAGTAGGCTGCCGTGCGCCGCGTCTTGAACCAGCGCGTGCTTGAAGCTGTAGACCGCCTCGGGCGGCGTGCCGCGCTGGAAGACCAGCTCGGAGGCGACGAGGCGAGCGAGAGAGGTTTGCAGCTCATCCTCGGGAAGACGGGAAACGGCCCGCATTAACGAATAGGAAAACTCGCGTCCAATCGCCGCGCCGGTCTGCGCCACCAGGCGCACCGATGCCAAGCGGTCGAGCCGTGCCATCAGCGAGTCATGCAAGGTGGCCGGAATTCCCACCAGCGGCACACCGCTCTCCAGCACGCTCTTGGTCAGCTCCTCGACAAAAAGCGGTATGCCGTCGGTGCGGTCCGCAATCTGAGCGACGACTTCGTCGGGCAATGCTTTGCCCCCGGCGATCTGCTCGACCAAAACAGTTCTGTCGCGTCGGTCCAGACGATTGAGCGCCAGCGTCGTCACTTGCGGTTGGCCGGTCCAGGGCGGCTGGAATTCGGGGCGGAACGTCACGATCAATAGGACTGGGAGACTGCGGACTCGCTCGACGGTGAGGTCGAGCAACTCGCGCGAGGTCGGGTCGATCCAATGCGCGTCCTCGAAAAGCATGATCACCGGATGCTGGCGGGTCAGGCCCTCGAGTTGGCGGAGCAGCGCCTCCAGTGTCCGCTCTTTTTTGCGCTGTGGGCTGAGGTTCGGCAGCGGGTGGCGATCCGAAGCGGGCAATGACATGAGATCGGCGATGAGCACCGCGTCTTCGTCCGGCGCGGCGCGGGAGAGCAGGGCGTCCAGCTTCTCTAGCCTCACCGCGGGTAAGTCGTCAGGCGCGAACCCGGCGGCGCGGCCGAGCTGGTCAATAAACGGATAAAGCGCGCTATCCTGGTGGTAGGGCGAGCAGAAGTAGCGCAGCCGAAGATGCGGTTCGGCGTGCAGGCGTTCCGCTAGTGCCGCGCCCAGGCGCGACTTGCCGATGCCGGGCTCGCCGGAGATGAGAACCACTTGGCCGTCGCCCGCCTTGGCGCGCTCCCAGCGACGCAGCAGAAGTTCGATCTCCTCGTCGCGGCCGATCAGCCGGCTCAGCGCCGAGCCGCGCAACGCCTCGAACCGGCTCTCCACCGTGCTCGGACACAGCACCTGCCAAGCCGGCACCGGCGCCGTGATGCCCTTCACCTCAATGGCGCCGAGATCCCGGTACTCGAAGAGATCGCCGACCAGCCGGCGGGTGCCCGCGGCGATGACGACCGCGTCCGGCTCGGCCAGGGCTTGCAGCCGGGCGGCGAGGTTCGGCGTTTCGCCGACGACCGATTGCTCCTGGGCCGAGCCCTCGCCGATAAGGTCGCCGACGACCACCAGCCCGGTGGCAATCCCGACTCGCGCTTGGAGTTTTACGAATTTGACATCGAGGCGGCCGACGGCGTCGACCACGCCGAGCCCCGCGCGGACCGCCCGCTCGGCATCGTCCTCATGCGCTCGCGGGTAGCCGAAATAGACCAGAACGCCGTCGCCCATGTATTTCGCGACAAACCCGTCGAAGCCGCTGACGACATCAGCGACGGCGCGGTGATATGCACCGATAACCTCGCGCAGATCCTCTGGGTCGAGCAACGCCGACAACGCCGTCGAGCCGACGAGATCGCAGAACATCACCGTCAGCTGTCGGCGTTCGGCTTCGGCCCCACCCTTCCCTCCCCCGCAGGCGGGTGAGGGTTGGGGAAGGGGCGACCGCCGGCGGGCACAATGGGTGGGGTCGGAGGGCTCGGCACATCGAGCGCGGCGATCGCCGCGAGGAGCTTGCGGCGATGGCCGATCGAGGTTACGCCAAGGCCAATCAGGTCGTCGGCAGTCAGCGCCGACAGAATTTCGGCGTCGACATCGTTGTCGCGAAAAGCGGCCTCGTATCGCCCCAGACCCAGGCCGCGCAGCCAGGTGCCGATATCCAAAGGCTTCCCCGGTTCGAAACGGGTTTCAGTGCGATGATACCAATTCGGCAGAATGGGGCGCAATGAAAGGCGGTCGTACGGAGCACGGCAGCACCGGCTCGCTTGAGCCCTCACTCCAGCCCTTCGCGCGCCAGCGCCTCGACTGCCGCGATATCGGCGCAAGCGAGCACCGCCTCGGCCACCCGGCGGCTGAAGCCCGCTCGCGCAAACGCGCCGAGCTCGCGCGCTTGCTCCGCGTCAGCTTGCTCCGCGTCAGCTCGCCGAAACGGTCCGAGACGGCGCCGCCGGGCAAAGGCGCAGGCCGCCCCTAGATCGGGGTCGGGCGCGATGGCCCGCAGTCCCGACACGGCGTCGGCCACATCGGCGGCCGACACCCCTTTCACCGCGAGCCGGGCCCGCATCGTGCGCATCGACTCGCCGCGGCGATGCAGCGATTGCACCCGCGCCGCGGCGTAGGCCGCATCGTCGAGCAGCCCCGATTCCCGGTAGCGCAAGACGAGCGCGTCGATCAACTCTGCCGCCGCCGGCACGGCCTCGGGAGCGCGCCGACGCACCCGCCGCGTCAGCACCCGCCGCAGATTCTCGGCCGAACTGGCATAGCGTCCGAGATAGTGCAGTGCCCAACGCTCGAGGAGTTCGGGTCCTATTTCACAATCCTCCACCTTTGGACCCCACTGCTGGTTCATAATCGGCTATGGTCCTCGCGCCCTACAGGTGTCAACCGCAAGCGGCAGAAAGCCGTAAAGAACCGAGCATCCCAGGCTGAGCGAGACGAGCCACCTCTCCGACACCACGCGCAATCCGCGCCCCAGGATCTTGATCCCATTGGTGATCGGCTGCGCCTTCTTCATGGAGGGGCTGGATTCGACGATGATCGCGGTGGCGATCCCCGACATGGCCAGAGGCCTCGGCGAAAGCCCGCTGCGGCTCAATCTGGTGATCACCACCTACCTGTTGAGCCTTGCCGTCTTCATCCCGGTCAGCGGTTGGATTGCCGACCGGCTCGGCACGCGTGTCGTCTTTTGCGTTGCAATTTCGATCTTTGCCGCCGGATCGGCCCTCTGCGGGTTGTCGACAAGCCTGCCGATGATGCTGGTGATGCGCGTTCTGCAGGGATTTGGCGGCGCTATGATGACGCCGGTCGGCCGCCTGATCCTGCTGCGCAGCTTCCCGCGGTCGGGTCTCGTTTCGGCGATGAACTGGATGACCATCCCGGCGATGATCGGACCGACTGTGGGCCCGCTCGTCGGCGGCTTCCTGACGACTTATCTCTCGTGGCGCGCAATCTTTTATCTCAACCTGCCGATCGGGATAGCCGGCGTGGTGCTGGCGCTGTGGCTGATCGAAGATTTCCGCGCACCGGCGCCGACGCGGTTCGATCTGCGTGGATTTCTTTATCGCCGGGCTGGGTCTCGCCTTGCTCGAACTGGCGATCGAGAATGTCGGGCGCCCGATGGTCCCGCGACCCCTCGGCACTCTCTCTTTTGCGATCGCCTTGACGACTTTGCTGCTCTACGTGTGGCATGCAAAGCACCGCGTCGATCCGATCCTCGATCTGCGTCTGTTGCGGATTCGCACCTTTCGGATCGGCACGGTCACCGGCAGTGTCTGCCGGATGGGGCTCGACGCGGTGCCGTTTCTGTTACCGCTGCTCTTCCAGGTCGGATTTGGCCTCAGCCCGCTCCAATCCGGCGTGTTGTCGTTTTCGTCGAGCCTCGGCGCGATGCTCGTACGGACGCTTTCCGGGACTTTTTTGCGTTTCTTCGGGTTTCGCCGGCTGCTCGCCGGAAACGCCTGCCTTGCGGCGGCCGTGACGGCGGCCTGCGGCCTGTTGCAGCCGAGCACGCCGTCATGGCTAGTCGTGATTTTTGTGCTGTTGTCCGGGTGCGTGCGCAGCATCCAATATCTCGGTCTGAATACGATCAGCTATGCCGATGTGCCGGGCGCGATTTTGAGCAAGAGCACCAGCGTCAGCGGCGTGGCGCAGCAACTCGCTCGAGGCTTTGGGATCGCCGTCGGCGCCGCGCTGCTCGCGCTGATCGCCGGGCCGCACATCGTCAACACCGCCGATTTCCGTCTCGCGTTCTTTCTGATTGCCCTGCTTCCGCTCGGCTCCGCCCTCGGGTTCCTGCGCCTGTCGCCGATCGACGGCGCCGAAGTCAGCGGCCACCGCCGGGTCCAACCTCGCTCGGCGTGAACCTCGCGTCTGTCCTTTTCGCTGTTCTCGCTGTTTGTTGCTGAAAAAAAACAGCGGACGAGGTTCGTTTTGCGCGGAGATCCGCCATTTCCAGCGTCATCGCGCTCGCTGTTCCTGGCTGTTTGCGCTCGCTGTTCCTGGCTGTTTTATTTGGACGAAAAGAGAGAAAACCTCATGAAATCTACTAGCAATCGATTGGTGTCGGCTACTTGTACACCCTTCCTACTCAAATCATCAACGGATTTAACATAAAATTGTATTCAAGCGCCACAGTGGATTGCCTCAGAGGCCGGGTCTAAATGAAGTCCAGCGTAACAATTAGTACCGTCAGCCCCGAGAAAACGGGGGCCCAGGGCCTACCGCTGCAGCCTTTGCCACCCCTGGATTCCCGCTTTTCGCGGGAACGACGCCAAGGAGCGGTGGCTCGTTGAGAACTCAAGTCAGCTACACAGAGGCCATCGAGTAAATTGACAGGCGCTGTAGCCCTCCTCATACTCCACCGCTTTCCTGCTCGATGGATGGGCGGCCGAGCGGCCCCGACGCACCGAGGAGAGGGCGATGAAGGGCAATCCCGGCAAGGCGGGCCGGCACTCGAGAACGGACCGGCGTGCCACGCAGGCGGAACACCGGCGACGACGATAAACCCGCGTTCTCGCCGATTTTCCCCTACCAATTCCCCCAGGAGAGAGCCCGTGATACCACCCGTTATGCCGACCTACGGTCGGTGGGATATTGCCGTCGAACGGGGCGAAGGCCCATACCTTTACGCGACTGACGCCCGCAAGTTTCTCGATTTCACCAGCGGGATCGCGGTGACCGGCCTCGGTCACTGCCATCCGCATGTCGTTGCCGCCGTCACCGAGCAGGCGAAGCGGCTGTGGCACACCTCGAACTTGTTCCGCATTCCGGGGCAGGAAAGGCTGGCGCAGCGGCTCGTCGACAACACGTTCGCCGACACGGTGTTCTTTGGTAATTCCGGCGCCGAAGCGTGCGAGCTGGCGATCAAGATCGCCCGCAAATTCCAGTCCGAGACCGGCCATCCCGAGCGCTACCGCGTGATCGGCTGTCACGGCTCGTTCCACGGCCGCACCTTTGCGACCTTGGCGGCCGCGGGGAACGAGGCCTATCTCAAGGGTTTCGGCCCGCCGATGGAGGGCTTCGACCACGTCGCCTTCGGCAATCTGAACGAGATGCGCGCCGCGATCGGCAAGGAGACCGCCGCGATTATGGTCGAGCCGATCCAAGGCGAAGGCGGCGTGCGGGCGGCGCCCGAGGGATATTTGCGCGGGCTGCGCGACATCGCCGACGAGTTCGGCGTAATGCTCGTTTATGACGAGGTGCAGTGCGGAATGGGGCGCACCGGCAAGCTTTTCGCGCATGAATGGGAGAATGTTCCGCCCGACATCATGGCGATCGCCAAGGCGCTCGGGAACGGCTTCCCGGTCGGCGCTTGTCTCGCCACCGAGCGCGCCGCGGTCGGGATGGTCGCCGGGACCCATGGATCGACTTTTGGCGGCAATCCGCTGGCAATGGCGGCCGGCAATGCCGTTCTCGACACGATGCTCGAGCCTGGCTTCTTCGCCCGAGTGGACAAGATGGCCAAGCTGCTCCGCGGGCGGCTCGAAACATTCGCGCAGTCCTACCCAAAGCTGTTCGCGGAAGTACGGGGCGCGGGTCTGTTGCTCGGCATCCGCTGTGTCGTGACAGCCGGTGATTTTGTCGCGAAGTTGCGGCAGAATGGGTTGTTGACCTTGACGGCGGGCGACAATGTGCTTCGCATTCTGCCGCCGCTGATCGTCGGTGAGCGCGACATCGACGAGGCGCTCGATATCATGAACAAGGTGGCTCGGGAGTGGCCGGCGTGAGAAGCGCGGCGCGCGAACTGGCGTCGATCGGCGAGCGGCATGGGCCGCACGATCCGCCGCGGCATTTCCTGGACATCGACCAGTTCGACCCGGTCGAGTTGCGGGCGATCCTCGATACGGGCTTTGCCTACAAGAACGGCCGTCGCGACCGGCCGCTCGCCGGCAAGACCTTGGCGATGATCTTCGAGAAACCGTCGACGCGGACCCGCGTATCGTTCGAGGTCGCGATGCGCCAGCTCGGCGGCGAGACGATCTATCTCAGCACCACCGACAGCCAACTTGGCCGCGGCGAGACCGTGGCCGATACCGCGCGCGTCTTGTCGCGCTATGTCGACGCGATCATGATCCGCACCAACCAGCCGCGCAAACTCGACGATCTCGCCCGGTACGCCACCATTCCGGTGATCAACGGGCTGACCGACACATCGCATCCTTGCCAGATCATGGCCGACGTGAT
Source organism: uncultured Alphaproteobacteria bacterium (assembly GCA_963736715.1). GTDB lineage: Bacteria > Pseudomonadota > Alphaproteobacteria > ATCC43930 > CGMCC-115725 > AP-15. Next base: position 96,087 of record CAVTQA010000004.1, read on the forward strand.
GACGTTGCAGGAAAAAAAGGGCCCGATCGCCGGCAAGATCGTGGCGTGGAGCGGCGACGGCAACAACGTCGCCGCCAGCTGGGTTCACGCCGCGGTTCGTTTCGGCTTCACATTGCGGCTCGCCTGCCCGGCAGAGCTCAGTCCGCCGCAGCACCTCTTCGACTGGGCGCGCCGGGAGGGAGGCAAGGTCGAGCTGACGACCGAGCCGCAGCGGGCTGTCGCGGGCGCCGATTGTGTCGTTACGGACACCTGGATCTCGATGGGAGCTGAAGCGAGTGTCAATCGCCACAACATGCTGGCCCCTTACCGCGTCGACGAACATTTGATGGCGAACGCCAAGCCCGACGCCATTTTTATGCATTGCCTGCCGGCAAAGCGCGGGGAAGAGGTAACCGCCGGGGTGATCGACGGCCCGCAATCGGTTGTCTGGGACGAGGCGGAGAACCGGCTGCACGCCCAGAAGGGTATTCTCGCCTGGTGTCTCCGCTAGTCGTTTCGGGGCGGGGGCCCCCGGCTCGGGCCCAAGGCCGCCCGAGGACAGGCTCTGCCCCCGAGCCTGGAAGCCAACGACACCGGCCTGAAGGATTTAGAAGACGGATGTTCATGGTTTCCGGGCCTGCCCTTTGGGCATCCCGGAATGACAATCGGACTGCTATTCTTTTCCAAGCATTGACGGCGGAGCACTCGAGCTTGAACATGCCCAGTCAGACCGCACCCGACGATCTGATCCAGCCCTTCCGGATCGATCCCTTTGCGCTGCGCGGCCGGCTTGTCCGGCTGGGTCCGGCGATCGACCGCATCCTCTCGCAGCACGATTATCCGGAACCGGTCGCGGCGATGCTTGGCGAAGCGATCACCTTGGCGGTGGTGCTCGCCGGTGCGTTGAAATACGACGGGATCTTCACGCTCCAAACCAAAGGCGATGGACCGATCCGGATGATGGTCGCCGACGTCTCGACCGAGGGGGCCTTGCGCGGTTACGCGCAATACGACGAGGCGAAACTCGAGGAGGCGCTGGCCCGTGCCCGGGCATCCTCGCCGTCGGTGCCGCTGCTCGTCGGCTCCGGCTATATCGCCTTCACTGTTGATCAAGGCGAGGACACCGATCGCTATCAGGGCATCGTCGAGCTCGCCGGATCGACCCTGACCGAATGCGCCCATCACTACTTCCGGCAATCCGAGCAGGTTCAGGCGGGGATCAAGCTGTCGGTCGGCCGCTCCGGACCCGGCGGCACCTGGCGGGCCGGCGGCTTGATGCTGCAGCGCGTCCCGCCCGAGGGCGGCTATGCTGTCATCGCCGACGATGTCGAGGACGGCTGGCGGCGGGCGATGGTCCTGATGAGCTCGGCGACTCCCGAAGAGCTGGTCGACCCCGATTTGCCGCCGCATGGCCTGCTGTACCGGCTGTTCCACGAGGAGGGGGTTCGGGTTTATGACACGCACTCGCTGGAGGCGCGCTGCCGCTGCTCGCGCGAGCGCATCGAGGGGATCCTGCGCGCGTTCCCGCCGGATGAACTCGACGATATGCGCAAAGAAGGGGTCACCACCGTGACCTGCGAGTTCTGCAACACGCGCTTACGTCTTCGACCAAGCCGATCTCGACCGCCTGAAGCCGGGCTGATCGCTATGGCAATCGCGACGGTCGGCGCCAACTACAATGGCAGGCGGCTCGAAGACGCCTGGCTCGACAAAAGCCGGACCCTCACCCGCCTCGCTCGCGCTCGGCACCCTCTCCCGCGATGCAGGAGAGGGGCTATCGGAGCTATATAGAGCATTGATCTCAAAGCCCCTCTCCCGCACCGCGGGAGAGGGGGGACCAAGCCCTCTGGGGCTTGGTGGGTGAGGGTAGCGATGCGCGGCCTGCTCGGCATTCTGGTTCTGCTCGCGCTGGCCTGGACACTGGGCGAGCGGCGGCGCGGCGATCGTGAGCGGCGCGTTCCATGGCGCACCGTCGCTGTTGGCCTCGGGTTGCAGGCGACGCTCGCGGTATTGCTGATGCGGCTGCCGCCGGCTTCGCACTTACTGCTGCTGCTTAACCGTGCGGCGCTGGGATTGCAGCAGGCGACCGACCGGGGGACGGCGTTTGTCTTCGGTTATCTCGGCGGGGGCGCGCTGCCGTTCGTCGAGACGGCGCCTGGCGCCAGCTTCATCCTCGCCTTCAAGGTGCTGCCGCTGGTGCTGACGATCAGTGCGCTCTCGGCATTGCTGTATTATTGGGGCGTATTGCAGATGGTCACCCGTGCCTTCGCCTGGGTGTTGCGGCGGAGCATGGGGATCTCCGGCGCGCTCGCACTCGGTGCGGCAGTTCACATCTATGTCGGCATGATCGAGGCGCCGCTGCTGATCCGGCCCTACCTCGCGCGGATGCAGCGCGGCGAATTGTTCGCGGTGATGAGCTGCGGCATGGCGGGCGTCGCCGGAACAGTGATGGTGGTGTACGCCACAATGCTCGGCCCGATCATCCCGGACGCGCTCGGCAATATCCTGATTTGCTCGGTCATCAGCACGCCGGCGGCGCTGGCGGTGGCGGCGTTGATGGTGCCGTTCCGGCCCAGCGAGGACAGGGCCGAGATCACCGTCGGCGAGGAACCGACCGGCGCGTTCGACGCGTTGGTCAAGGGCACGAGGGACGGCGTGGCGCCGCTGGTCGGTATCGTCACCGTGCTGATTGTTACTGTGGCACTGGTCGCGCTGGTCAATATGGCGCTCGGCCAGTTGCCGGGCGGAATTACACTGCAGGGACTGTTCGCGCTCGCGTTCCGCCCGGTTATGTGGCTGATCGGCGTGCCTTGGGCCGAGAGCGCCGAGGCAGCGGCGTTGATGGGCACCAAGACCGTGCTGAACGAGTTCGTCGCCTATCTGGATCTCGCGAAACTGCCGAGCGAGGCGCTCAGCCCGCAGGCAAGGTTGATCGTCACCTATGCGCTCTGCGGTTTCGCGAATTTCGGCTCGCTCGGTATCCTGGTAGGCGGGCTCGGCGCAATGGTGCCCGAGCGCCGCCGGGAGATCACCGAACTCGGCTGGCGTTCGATCGTCTCCGGCACCATAGCCACCTGCATGAGCGGGGCGATCGCCGGGCTCCTGCACCAATGAGCTGGTGCTGACGACGAGACCTACTCCGCATTGACTCGATGCTCGGCACAGCAGATTTCGTGCGCGATGGTGTCGTTCACGCCTCTGCGGTACCCCATCCCGAACCCCACGGCCCAACCCGCCGCTCCGCAGCCGAAGATGGCGAGGCAGATCCGTGCGACTTCAAACGCCCAAACCATTGAGGCGTCCGCCGAGCGGAACCAGGTCATCTATTGGGCACGCACGGGCCCCACCACCACTCGCCGCGCCAGTCACGCCAGAGGGCCTGATGCCTGCCGTCCCCGCAGCCTTGGTCACCCAGCCCGAAAGACAGGGCGGGGCGGAGCGGGAGCCAGTTTTGGAGGTTTGGGTTCGGAGTTGACTGTGCCGAGGAAGCAGCCAAAGCCGTAATAGCCGCGAGGATGACGGGAATGACACGCATTTGAGCCTCCGGGGGAAGAGGAGGCGGCAGTCTGCACCGGAAACAATTTAAACAACCTGAACGGGCGCTATGCCGTCTTCGTACTAGTTATTAGGAAAAACCTGCCCCCTTTATTGAAAGCTCCTACCGCTGCCACCCATCAAATAGCATCAGCAGGGTTTCGGGGCGCCTCGCCATCCCGAAGCAGAACCGCTCTTTTAGAAGCCGGCGGTCTCTTTTTGTGCGTGGTAGTAGATGTTCGGTTTGCGATACACCGCGAACAGCACGGCACCGCCGGGCGACCTGTTGTCATGCAGCGAGCCCGGCTTGCGCCAAATATAATCTCCGGCAACCGCAATTCCGTCGTGATCCTCGACACTTCCTTCCAGGACAAGCGACTGCTCGATTTCAGCGTGCTTGTGAAACGGGATGTAAGCGCCGGGCTCGAGCTTAAGCAAGCAAGTCATCTCGCCGCGTTCGGGATCCTCGTAAAGCACCTTGATCGAGACTTTTTCGAAGCGGGTCGGCTTCCACTCCAGCTTGGAAGGCCTGACGTATGTGGAGCCGCCGATGGTCGGGACCAGTCCGTGCGGTCTATCGAGGACGAGGCTCATCGGTTACTCCATGGTCTGGCTGGCAGTCTGTAATCATAGCTATTTGTCGGCTGGTGTACAGCCTGGGGACCGGTGCGACCGGCAAAGGCGATCCATGCGGGTGCGAATGTCAGCAGTTTAATAAGCAATGGATTGCGATGGGATGCTGTAGATCTGGAATGCAACACGATAGGGAATAAATCGGACGATGGGGTATCAAACATTTCGGGTCGAAATCACCCGTGACGAGACGCGTGAGGAGGGGCCGGTAAGCATCGAGATTACCGCCTATATCGACCGCATGCCCGAGACCAACGAGGCCACTGTCGGTCGGTTGAGCCGGGTGTGGCGCGGCGTATGGAGCAGTCGGCTGCAATACACCGGCGATTTCGATACACTAGCGGAGGCTCTCGCCGCGATAATGGCGGCACATCCCGAGGCCGATCGCATCCGGTGCTATGAATATTCCGTCGATAACGAATTTCCGGTCGAGGTGCCGCCGCTCCTGCGATCCGGAGAGAAATGGTTGCCCGGGGCCTAGCCCCTTGGGTCCCGTTCCGAAGAGCCAGGGGATCGCAATCACCTGATTGTCGACCGTGCAATGACCGGTCCCTCTCGTTCATTTGATGGCAGACGGCCAAAATGGAGCATATTCCCCGCGTAGGAGGGGTTACCCACGGAACTCATCCGCCGCTCCGTTAGCTCGTGAGGCATGATGTTGCTCGCCGGCTGGCTTTTCCAATCGATCCGCCTCGCCGCGGCGTTGGGGTGGCGTTGGTCGCGAGACAGGCGCCGGAGGTGACTCGCGAGTATCAGGCCGCTCTGCTGCAGCTGGGTGCGCAGCGCGGACCAGGAAATCGCGCAGCGGAAGGGGTCAGCAGCGGCAAGCTGCCCGGCCTCTTTCTGACGGCGAAGGGGCTGGAAGCAACCGCGCCTCTCACCTCCTCGGATGTGCGCCCATTCTCGGTTGCTCTTCGGTGATGACCTTGAACTCAGCGAGCTGGGCTCGCCCGAAACTGGTCGACAAGGCAACGTCTGCGGCATCGCGGCCGCGCGCAATCAGTATCCGGCCGATCCGTGGCTGATTGTGCCGCGCGTCGAAGGTATACCAACCGCCCGCCAGAAGCACCTCGAACCACGCACTGAAGTCCATTGGGTCCGGAACTGGAGGCACGCCGATATCACCGAGATAGCCGGTGCAGTATCGTGCCGGGATATTCATGCAGCGGCACAAAGCGATCGACAGATGGGCAAAGTCGCGGCACACGCCGATGCCTTCCTGGTGCCCGTCCCACGCCGTCCGCGTCGAGCGTGCGTCAGGGTAGCTGAAGGTCAGGCGGTCATGCACGTAGTCGCAGATCGCCTGAACGCGTGCCCATCCTGGCGGCACGTGGCCGAAGAGAGACCAGGCGGTATCAGAAAGACGGTCGGTCTCACAATAGCGGCTGCCGAGCAGAAATTGCAGCGACTCGTCCGGCAAATTCTCCACCGGGATCTGTCCTGCATCGGGTTCGACCGCGTCAGGCAGACCGCTGTCGCAGACCACGTTATCACTTGAAACAGTTAGAATGCCTGGAGGCATCACTATTCTCGTAGAAATATTTCCGAAGTGATCAGTATAGATGTGCGATGGAATTGGCGGATCGAACGTAATCCGATGCGGTTTCGTCAGGTCGTCCAGACGGCTCGGATGAACGCTTAGCATCAAAATGGTCGGAGTTGGCGTCGCGCTGTTGAAGGCGATGTCATAGCCGATCCGAATTCTCATACGAAGCCCCTATTCCGGAATGTACGCAGGATCGGCCGCAAGAATAGGGCCGGATCTGTCGTCTAGATTGAACTCCTAAGAACTGGCACCGGTTCCCGCGTCGTCCGCGCGCCGCACGATCACCTCCACCGACATTCCCAGGCTGGCTTCCGCTCTGCCGTACCAGGTGCCCGTCAACGGCATGGCTTGGCGTGGATCACGCGCGACAGCGACGCGGATCAGGTCGCGGTTTCCAACAATGCCATTGGTCGGATCGAACTCTACCCAGCCGGCGCCCGGCAGATACACTTGGCACCAAGCATGGGTGGCCCCGCCGCCGCGAATCTCCGGATCATCCCGAACAGGAACGTAGAGATAACCGGATACGAAGCGTGCCGCGAAGCCGAGAGCCCGCACCGCTTCCACCATCAACAGCGCCAAATCTCGGCAACTTCCGTGACCAAGCCTAAGCGTAAGGCCCGGCTCCTGCACTCCTGGTTCCGAGCGGCGCATGTAGACAAAGCTGTCTTTGATTGCCGCGGTCAATGTCATCAGCAACGCGCCGGTTTCATTGGAACGGCCCTGGCGAAGGAAGCGCCGTACCCAACGCTCCACGGCATTGTCCGGGTCCGGATATCGCCGCGTCATGAACGGCAACAGGTCCGGCAGCTCGTCTTCGCTATACGAAAAAGGGTAGGCCGTCGCCTCAGGCTCGATTTGCAGGTCCGGGAGGTTGGTGGGAGTGTGCTCCAGCCGTATATTGCTGGCAAAGGACAGTTCCTCGGCGCGTGCATCAAAGCTGGCTACGGCCACGAAGTTACCGAAAACGTCGTGCAACCAGCGGATTTGCGCAGGTTTGGGAAGGATCGTCAGGGTCTCGTCGAGTACCTTCTGGTCATAGCCGTCACGTGGCCGGAACATCATACGATGCTCGCCGAAGCCGACCGGCACGCGATAGCGATAAACCGTGATATGTCGAACCGTCAGGATCGCCATTTCATCCAACCGCGCAACCTCGCGCTTCTCCCTACACCGCAAACGCGGAAACTGCGAGGCAGAGCAGCGGCGGTTCTGGTGTCGCGGGCGAAATTACGGGCGGCAGGTGATAAACGCCGCGGTTCGACCGATCCTGATTACCGTGTCCAGCCCGCGTCTTCCCTCCTACAGGAGGCCGCCAGTGAAGGGACCGTTTCGTTCTAGGGGATCGAAAGCGATTTCGCGTTATTGATGATGCTTGTCGCATCATCGGGAAGCAAAAAGCCTTCGCTGACGAGATTATTGGCCGCCGTGGTGACCGCGGCGACATAGCCAGTGTTACTGCCATAACGCTCGTGCAGGGATAGTCGCGGGTCACCATTCGCCACACGCTGCGCCTGAGTGCCGGCGAACGGAATGAAGCTCCCGGTCAGGTCACAGAGGTCGCCCTCGCCATAGCCCGCCGCGCGATAGTTCCATCCCATATAAGTCCCGAGGGGCGCCTGCAGGGTGGTCGAGCGGACCCCGTCGATATCGTTGCCATCGGCGTCGACGGCCGGCTCCAGAATATTGTAGCCGAGGTCCGTGACGACGGGCGGCTCTGTCAGTATCCCGCTTTCGTCGTCGGCGTCGAACTTCGGGCCCCAAAAGAGCAGATTGCGCGTGTTGTACAAGCCCGTAAACACGACAGTCGGATAGGCGGCAATGCCGGTCGGGAAGACCATGTCCGGATAACCGACGTTGGTTGGCGGCAGCAAGGTTCCGTCCGAGATCCTCGCATAACGGCTGGCCGGCGGGTTCGTGCCGTTCGCCACCCACTGCTGCAGTGCCACCAGCAATGCCCGCTGCTGGTACACATATGGGTTTACGTTGGGCAGATATTCGCAGATCCCGGTCGATGTCGGTATCGCCGCAACCGGGCTGAAGCCGCCATGCTGGGTGCTCGCGAAGTGATAGATCCGGACATTGCCGGGAATGGCGAGGTCGTGGCCTTTCGCGTCCGTCGTGTCGAGCGACATCCCACCCTGCCAGTACTCCGTGTCAGTGTTGGTGTGGAATATCTTGGGGCAGGTATTGGTCTCGCTGCAGCGGTCGAGGAGGCCGCCCCTGGCGCCGGAAATGGGATCAAAGCTGTCGCCATAGGTGAACGGCGCATCGGCATCCGCCGTCGTGATCTTCTCCTCGTGCTGCAGGCCGGGCCCGCGAATAGGCTGCGCGAAACGCGTGTTGATCTCGATGCGGACGGAGCCGATATGCGGGTTGAGGCCGTCGACGACTTTGCGTTGTTGCTCGTCCTCGTTGAACCCCAGATCCAAAAAGGTCCGCGCCATGCGGCCGCTCTGCGAAGTGCCGTGCATCAAGGCATAGTCGACGGCACCCTCCAGCGGGTTCGTCACCTGGGAACTGCCGTAACGCAGGAGCGAGACAAAGTCCCGTATCGCCGCCAGGCCGATCCCTTGCACCAGCGGATCCTGCGCGGTGTAGGTCAATCGTAGATGTGGTTGGTGTCGAACATGCCGCCATTGAGCATGTTCACGCAGACCTGCGCCGGGTCTGGAGGCACGACGGTCAGCTGAGCCGAGGTGCAGGGGGCAAAGTTCCATTGGCTGTTGGGGATCGGCATCTTCGGATCGGTCTGATGAACCCGCTGCGTCAATATCGCCTGCGGATTGTTGTTATCGAGGCTGACCGGCGCATAGTCGCGGCCATTACTGCCGGCAAACGGCCCGCCGCCCAACGGCACAAAACTAGCCGGGGTGCTTAGATCATACTCCGTCACGATCTGGCCGGTGATAGAGCTCCCGTCGCGATTCTTGGCGACCGGCGGATACAGCTGAATGCGGCCGGGTGCGGTCAGCAGGTCGCCCTCCCACCCGCTCCAGACAAGAATGTATCCCTGGTTTTCGAGAAACCCGTCACCATAGGCCGGCGCCGGGCTGGGGACGACGTTGTTCCAGCCGGTGATGACTTTATTGCCGCGATTGACGATATCGTAGACCAGAGTGTGATTGCTCTTGCTCAGGTCCACGGGCTCCAGGATCGAGAAGGTAAATGAATACTGGACCTTGCCATGGGAGCGGGGGGCCAGATTAATGTCGGTGATGATCGCGTTTAGCGGATCTCCAGGGTCGAGTTCTCCGGTCGCGGTGCCGTCGAGCTCTTGATATTGTCCGACCGAGCCGAAAGATTGGCTGCCGTAGGGTTGGGATGTTGTGTAGGTGATGCCGGTGATTCGCGCGTCTGCCGGTGTCGGGCCGCATAAGAGCCAAAGCGCACCGAGCGCGGCGACACCAACTGGGCTCAGCTCGAAAATAGAAAGACGTGCTCTCATGATTTTCCTCCCATGGTCCTATTGCTCATTGCCGCTCAGACTGGGCGGCCGCGGGCACTGTGATTGACCGGCTTGCGAAAATATGTCATAAGACAAATCGTCACCGGTTATCGTCCCGCCCTGGGTCACATCCAGTGAGCCATACCGGGTCGGGTTCCAGGTCTGCAGCCGGGCGATGCCGACCTCCTGCGCCGAGACGCCAACCCACGCGTATCCCTCCTTGAGGATGTGCTCCCAGGAGAAGAACCAGGTGTTGTCGGCGTCGAAGCCGTTGGTGACATTCAGCCATTCGACTAGGACGGTGCCATTGAACTGCTTCGGGTCGGCAGGCGGACGGACCAGCATGCGCGTCAGATAGGGGTGGCCGCTGTCGATGATCGAGCCTGTCGCGAGCGACGGGGTGTTGTAACGGTTGGCCGTACCCTGAAAATAAAATTCCTGCTCGACAAAACCGCGGGTCGGCAAATCATGGTTCGAGGCGAAAAAGGGGTAGTTGTGCGTCGGCGCGCCGGGAGTGTCGGGCGATGCAATCGGCCCGGTTACGGTGGGATTAGGGACCGATGCCGCCCGAGCACTAAAGGCGGGCGCGGCGATCGGGATGATTGCAACGGCAGCGAAGCGAGCGCTGACGAGCGCCGCGAGCAACCGGCATCGCAAGTCCGTCATGGCTTTCCTCCGTTTTACCGTTTGGTTTGTCTTTGCGGGATTTTACGGGACGAATTTTAGTTAACGGTGAAGTATCTCACCTGAGAGCAGCTCGGCACAGAATTTTGCCCTCAATTTCGCATAGGAGCCAACCCGCGTATGCATAGCTCGTCGCCATCACTGCATTGTCGGACCAATTGAACCGAGGCAGAGTTCTGACTGTCTTTCATCAAAATGAATGTCATTGGTAGGGAGGAAAACCATGGACGGGAATTTTTCTCGGCGTTTGAGCCGCGGGATCCATTGCCGCCTTGCGTCAGTGTTGATTGCTGTTTGCGTTGCAGCTTCCGGCGCCAGTGCGCGCGTGACGACCCTGACAATCAACGATACCCAATCAGCGTTTGGCGGCGCCAGTTTCGGATCGGTGGGAACCTACGAGGTCATCACCGGGACCTTCACTGATGAGGTCGACCCGAATGATCCACACAATGCCGTCATCACCGATATCGGCCTCGGCCCGAAAAACCTCAATGGAACGGTCAGCTTCACGGCGGATTTCCAAATTATCAGGCCGACCAACCTGGCGAATTCGGCCCACCGGGTCATCTACGATCTGCCGAACCGCGGCAGCCCGGGGCCAGGGGTTGGCACGCTGCTCGGCAGCCCTCCGGTTAACACTGCCGTGCCGCCGAACTCGGGCGGCGCCGGCAACGGATTTCTGATGAACCTGGGCTGGACCATCGTCGAGGTCGGTTGGGACTTGACCGTGCCGCAAGGCGGCTCGCTCTTCGGAACCACCTTGCCGGTGGCGAAAAACCCCGATGGATCATCGATTACGGGCCCCGCGCTCGAGGAGCTCGTCGTCGATCAAGGCACGACGCCGGCGGACCTGCCGCTCACCTATCCGCCAGCGAGCCTTGACCAGTCCCAAGCCATGTTGACAGTGCGCGAGAATTACGGCGACACACCGCAAGTGGTTCCGGCTGCGGATTGGATGTACACCACGACATGCACAGCCCAAACCGACTTCTTTTCTCCGACATGCGTCAAGTTGACGGCGGGCAATTTCGGTGCTCCCGGAACATTTGGGCCGACGGCGCTCTATGAATTCAGCTACACCGCCACGAACCCGAATATCGTCGGGCTCGGCTTTGCCGCGATCCGCGATCTCGCGACCTTCCTGCGCGACGCCAAGAACGATGACCACGGCGTCGCCAACCCGCTCGCCGGCGATGTGAAATACATCTACACGATCTGCGGCTCGCAACCCTGCCGCACGACTCGCGACTTCGCTTACTGGGGCTTCAACGAGGCCGACATCCCCGCCAACGCGAGTTCCCACAATTGGGGGGACAAGAGCTGGTGGGATCATTTCTGGCTGCGCCAGCCGCCGTATCACGAAAAGGCGATCGACGGCATGCTGAACTACATCGGTGGCGGCGATGGCATCTACATGAACTATCGCTTCGCGCAGCCGACGCGGACGCAGCGCCAGCACATTGCCCGCTGGTTCCCCGAGTTCCAGTTCCCGTTTGCCGATCTGACGATCTTTGATCCGGTAACCCGTCAGATCGACGGCCGGCTCGCCCGCTGCGAGGAGACAAACACCTGTCCCAATATTGTCGAGGCGAATTCGGAAAACGAGTTTTGGGCCAAAGGCGGCTCCATGCTGCTGACGGACGGCCAGGGCCACGACCTCAATTTGAGTCGCACACCGAACGTCCGCTATTACCTGCTGTCGAGCTTCCAGCACGGCACCGGCAACAGCACCACGACCGGCATCTGCCGGCAGCTCGGAAATCCCCTCAACTCTGGGCCGGTGGAGCGCGCGCTTCTCGTCGATCTGGACCAGTGGGTCAGCCAGGGCACTCCGCCACCCGCAAATCAGGTACCGCGGATCAGCGACGGCACGCTTGTCCCGTCTTTGCCTGGGAACGGCTTTCCGACAAACATTCCGAACCCCCAAACGACGCTGCCGGCAACCCCCTTTGTCGCCTATAACGGGGTCCTTCACACCGGCGATCTGTGGGATTTCGGGCCGAAGTTCGACAAGGGCATCATCTCGATCATCCCGCCCATTTCGCTGGGCACACCCTATAAGATCTTTGTTCCGAAGCCCGATGCTGACGGCAACGACATCGCTGGCATCCGCGTTCCGAGCATCGCCGTGCCCATTGCAACCTATACAGGCTGGGGCTTGCGGGCCGGCAATGCGGCGGACCCGGTGCCGATCGTCGACGGCTGCGATGCGACGGGCCAGTACATTCCGTTCCCGACCACGATCGCGCAGCGGATGGCAACGGGCGATCCGCGCCTGTCATTGCAAGAGCGGTACGGGAACCCAGCCGGCACCAATGCGGATTATGTCGCCAAGGTGCAGACTGCCGCGCAGGCGCTGGTCACTCAGCGCTTCCTGATCGAGGAGCCCGGCGTTGTGCAGGACGTCGAGACTTACACTACGCCGGCGATGTCGGTCACGATTCCCGCCAACCCCTGAATTCTTAATACCGGCGAACCGGCGCCGCTGGTGCGAGCGGCGCTATGATTGAAACGGACCTACAATAACAGTTGGCTGCTGGGCCGCGACGAGGCCGCTGTGGCGGCGAAGTAGGACAGCCCGATCGCGCTCCGTGATCCGATTCTGCGGCATTTTGGCGAAGAGAGCCTTCCACGGGTGTCGATGTTAACAGCCAGGACCGCTGCGCTTGGGCTACACTAAACGCCGATCTCAAGATGACCCACTTTTACCGCAACGTCCCAAGACTCGGCCATGTGGCCGTCAGCCGGCACGCACAGAAACGCATGGAGGAGGACAATATCTCTCAGGAGGCGTTCGAGCGCGTCCTGCTCACGCCTGTGAAGCCCGATGTCAGGAGGGTGCAGATATCCTTTGGCGTCAGCGTGACGGGATACGGATCGTCATACTTGAGAACCCCACCCCACCAACGGGCGCAAAACTCGTTAAGACCGTCTACCGCGTTGAAGCGCAAGCGAAGGCGAGATAGGACTTTCCGTTGCCTGGGACCACCGCTTCGCATCCGTCGCCCTCGACCTGGAAGCCGGATCGATCGCCCACATTGCGCCTGAGGAATCTGACGAGGGACCGAGAGTTCGAATCCTGTCGGCGAGCCGAAGCTTGGATGGCACGGGTCGCGGTAGCCCTGACCTGCACCGCCGAGCAGAGAGGTGAGCTGCTGGCCCTGGCTCGAAGTCGGACGGAGGAGGCTCGCCTGGTGGAACGGGCCAAGATTGTTTTGGCTCGCCTGGAGGGCAAACGGAACGACGCGGTTGGCCGCGAGTTTGGCGTGCGGCGGAATTCGGTGGGTCTGTGGCGCAAGCGGTTTGCGGCAGCTGGGCTGGCCGGGCTGCGGGATCGGGCGCGGCCGGGCAAGACCGCCAAATATGGCGCGGATTTGCGCCGACGGGTTCTGCGCCAATTGGAATTGCCGCCGCCCAAGGGGTTGGCCAGTTGGGATGGGGCTTCACTTGGCCGCAGCGTCGGGCGCCTCGGACAATGCGGTCTGGCGCCTGCTGCGCAGGGAAGGCGTCCAATTGCGCCGGCGGCGCTCCTGGTGCGTCAGCGCCGACCCACAATTTGCGGCCAAGCCTGCCCCTGGCCCGAACAGGGGGCCGCCGATATTATCGGCCTCTACCTGAACCCGCCGGAAAACGCGCTGGTCTTGAGCGTCGACGAGAAGCCGACGATCCAGGCGCTGGAGCGCGCGAGCGGATATGTCCTGACAGCAGCGGCAAGATTGTTCACGGCTTGAAAAGCACCTACAAAACGGCACGGCACGGTCCTACCCTCGATCACATAACGCCGCCGAGCTCACACGCGACCTGCTTGGAATCCGCACTCTTTCCCTTGTAGCTGAAGCTGGTGTTGCGGGTGGCGATCGAAAACCACCGCGCGCGCCAGCTCGGTGATCAGGTCCTCGGCCACGCTGTCGAGAAAGAACTCGGGCTCGGCATCACCGCCGAGGTTTTGAAACGGCAACACGGCGAGCGCCGGCCGGCCGATTGGCGCGGCGGCTCTTCGGCTGCCAGTGCTCGCCGCGCCGGCCGGTCGTTTTTGCAGCACGACGCGAAAGACCCGCACCGGACGGCTGATGTTCCTGACCCTCGTGCTCGCCACAATCCTCGAACATGATCGGCAGGCGATCGCGAACCTGGTCGCGCACCGCGCGGCTGACATTGATCCCGCCCGGTTCGGCCAATGCCCTCCATCCGCGATGCAATGGCGACACCGTCGCCGTAGATCAGATCGCCGTCCGAGACCACATCGCCCATGTTGATGGCGAAGCGGAAACGCAGGAGCCGATCAGCCGCGTGTCGGCGCCCTGCTCCGGCATTGCCCGTTGGATCGCGATCGCGCAGCGCACGGGATCGACGACGCTGTTGAACTCGACCAGTAGGCCGTCGCCCATCGTACGCACGATGCGGCCCCCGTGCTCGGCGATCGTCGGGTCGACGACATCGTGGCGCACCGTTCTGAGCGCCGCCAGTGTGCCCTCCTCGTCGAGACCCATCGGCGTCAAGTCGCTTCGCGCGCGCGGCTCATGTATTTGGTGAGACCGTTGTATTTGATGAGACCGGCCCTGCCGCTGCATCAGCCGCCGTGGCCGGATGAACCTCACACCGTGATCGTCTCCCCGTCGAGGTCCGCCGCCCTCGGCGGCAGTGGTCGGGATACCGCCGCGGCAATAACCTGATCGAGGGGCGCCAACTGCAGCTCCCAGCGGTAATTCGCCTCCGCCACTGCACGGGCCCGGCGCGCCATCTCTGCCCGCCGCCCGCCGTCTCGCAGCAAATCGATGACGTACCGGGCAAATTCAATCGGCTCGTCTGTCGCCAGAATGCCTTGCCCGTCGGCGACTACCGTGCCGCTCCGGGCGGCCTTCGAAGCGACGCAAGGCAGACCCATAGCGAGCGCCTCGAGCAGCTTGTTCTGCACGCCGCGCGCCATTCGCAACGGCGCGACGAAGATTTCGGCTCGATCGAGGTAGAGACGTGCGTCCGGAACCCAGCCGGTCACCATTACGCCGCGACGTTTGACCAAGCGGCGCACCGCCGGGGCAGGTCGGCTGCCGCAAATCGTGAAATTCGCCCCCGGAATTTCCATCTGAACCATCGGCAGGATCTCGTTGCAGAACCAGACGGCGGCATCGATGTTCGGGCGGTAATCCATGACCCCGGTAAAAACCATCGATGCCGGTTGCTTGGCCTCGCCTGCCGACCGGAAGTAATCGAGATCGACGCCATTGCCGACGACAGTCACCGGAACACCCGGGATCAGTCTTTGGAAATCATGTTTCTCGATTTCGGTGTGAACCAGCGCATGCGAGAAAATCTGCGCGATGTGCCGCTCATAGCCGAGAAGCCGCCACTCTTCGGTCGCGTAGATCCACTTCAATGGTGTGCTCGACCGTTCCGCAAACTGCCTCCATTTGAGCGAGTCGAGATCGCCGAAATGGATTATCCGCGGCACATCGGGAAAGTCCTCGGCAAACTGCGCCATGTTACAGCTATAGACGATGATCAGGTCGGGCCGCAGCTCAGCGAATTTTTTCTGGATGGCGGCATGCAGCTTCGCCTCGTTCAAAGCCGCCACTGAAAGCGGCTGCCCGGTGACGAGCGCCCCGAGCGCGCGAAGCTTGATGGTAAATTCGCCGACCGGAGCGGCGGCGAGGCTCTTTGCGTAAGCTTGCAGTCCGGGAATATTCGCGAGGTCCTGCACGCCATCGCCGAGGCAGAACACATGCACCTCGTGCTGCGCAGAAAGGTGACGAATAGTGTTGAACGCGGCGATCTTGTCGCCGCGGTCCGGTGGAAACGGGACGCGCCGGCATATGTAAAAGATCCGCATAAACGGCTTGCCCCTCGTCGGGCAGATCAGGGATCGACCTGCAGCTCCGCCGTTGCGGTCCCGCCGCTCGACAGATCTGTGGCCCGGAGCGTCCAGATCCCGGTTTTGTCATTGAGGGCGAGAGGCAGGATTTTGGTCGTCACTGCCCCGTCGACGAGCAAATTTTCGGAATAATGCGCAATCGTGCTGCCCTCGGGGTCGGTGATGTCGAGGTGAATGACGCCATGTTCCGCCGGTGAGGTCGATCGAATCTGGAATTCGGCAATTTCGCCGAGATGGGCCCGGCGAGGCCCGGCGATCGAGGGCGGAGCGATCGGCTTCTCCGATAAACTGAGGAGAACCGGTTCAACCGGACCCAGCTCGAATTCTAGCCGGTCGGTATTACCGAGCGGCCGACCCGCCCGAAGATCATAGACGTTGAACATCCGCGGCAAGGCCAGAACCACAGTTTCGCGGTTGTCCGGGTTGGGGGTAGGGAGATAATCGCGCTGGAGAGCCACGATTGTCAGCTCTCCATTGCTGAAAACACGGGTCTCAACATCGCTGGCCGGTCCTCCGTCGATGCGCAGCACGGGGAAGGGCGGCTTCACACCCGCATTGTCGAGAATGCGCGACAGCCGTTGGGTATTCTGCCGGTCACGACCATTGGCCGAGGCGAGGTAAATCGCTTTCCCCTTGCCGAAGGCAAAGCTGCCAACAGAGCGGGTAGCCGGACCATCAAAGATATCCGACAAAGCGGATTTGGTGAGCCGTCGGCCATGCTCGTCAAACTGACCCGGCTCGCTGTCGGCGATGACCTCCCCGCCGCGGTCGACAAAGCCGCAGATCTCGATGGCCTCGCTCGGCCCGAGCGCGATCGCATGCGGCAGTATCAGGACCCGATAATCGCGACGGAGCTCGCCTCGCCGGACCTGTTCGGATGATACAAACCGATATTGTAGGCCCATATGCTCGAGCGCATCGGCAAACTGCCGCGTGCTCCTTCTGATCGCGTCATCCTGATACTCCGTGCTCGCTCCGCGGCGGCTCCATTCCTCAGTCGACGCTCTTCGATCGAGCAGCCATTGCACGCGCCTGCTTGCCGGCGAGTAGAGGATGCCGATAGGGTCCGTGTGCCGCCGACTGTTGATGAACAGAGCGCCGAGACCGTTTCTTATCTCCCCGAAGTAAGGCGCCGCTGCGCGTCCCCGATCGCCCAGACTGCCGTCCTTGCCGACAAACTCGCTCTTGTCGTCCCACAGTAGGAGACCCCGGGTTCCGCGGAGCAACTCGCGCCAGACCCGATGCGCCTCCGACGGGCCGCTCCCGAACGAGGTGGTAAGCAAAATTAGTTCCGGATTGAAGGAGCGCGCCATCGCGATATTCTCGCCGTAAGCATACAGCTCCATCGCGTCGACGCTGGTTGCGAGGCGAGAATAATCGTAGCCTCCCCAGCCTGGGATTTGGGCACCTTCGATCGCCGATACTGCGCCGGGATCGGCGGCGTGAACCGAGTCGCTGCCGCTCTTGAGGGCGCGCGCGAAGGCGACGTCCATCCATTCCTTAAAATCTGCCCATGCCGAAAAATTCTCGTCGGATCGCCTCATCGCTTCATCGGTCGTCATCGGCACGACCTCGTCCCAGAGATTGAACGCGGTGCCCCATTGGTGATTGAGTGCGGCCAGGCTGCCATACTCGTCTTTCAGCCACTCGCGCATTGCGGCCAGAGAGAAATCGGAGAGGTCGAAGTCCCAGAACGCCGCCAGGTCGCCAATACCGGTTTCGTCGCCAAGACTGTAGTACAGCGGCCGATAGGGATGCAGCGCCCGCACGCTGCGGATCAGACGGTCGTGTATTTTTGTCAGCCATTCCGGATCGGAAAGGCTCGGCTCACGTACAAAAGCGGCACGGTCGCCGGGGTTCGCCCAATAGCGCTGTTTGGCCTCGAGAAATCGCCAATCTACCGAACGACCACCGTACCACTTGTGATAGGGAGAATAGAAATCGGTCGCAATGTTCTCGAGATAGCAGCGCAGATCGGCGTCGACCAGACGGGCAAGGCTGGCCATTGAGGTGCTCGCTTCATCGCGATGGTCGGCTTGCACCATTCCAGCAGTGACCCCGAGCTTTTTTAAGGTAGCGTAACCGGCCGGAGTTTGTCCTTGCCACATGATGATTTGGTAGTCCGACCACGGATGGTCTGCGGGCGGCACGATGAACGGGGTCGATATTTCGTTCTCCAAGTGGCGATTGCCGCCATTCTGAGCGACACCGTCGAACGACAAATGCGCGACGAGTTGGTTTCCTATGGTGGCGGCTCGTCTGAGGTCGAGGGAGAAGACCACTCGCGGGGCGTTGGCAAGGTCGAGGGGAATGCGGAGCCGCTCGACCATGCGTCCCACGACGTCACTCCATTCAATGTCGAGAGACCCGCGTCCGGTTAAGGCCGTAGCAAAGCGATAGGCGAAGTCGGCAGGCTGATTTCGTTCCAGTGACTTCGGCGATACGATCTCGTCCGCAGCCGCCGCATCACCGATTAATAGGGCGAGAGCCGAGAGCAGCACTTGGAGGTTCACGAGGCACGACCGGTATTTATGTACAGCGCAGCCCAACAGTTCACCCGCGTCGCAATGCCCTGGACAGGGTTGTTCATTTGGAGCGCTGTTGGCGAAGGCATTGTTTGACAGCGACAGAATGGCTTTCCGAACGGCAGACCTCTTCGCCCTTAGGCGCCCCTCAAAGGCTCCAGTAATGTATACCCGACGGAACCTTGTCGCGGGCGACCGCCGACTTCACATCAATAAACACCCCGTCCGACATGAGCATGCCAAACAGCTTGTCCCAACCGCCGTTGCCGAGCACCCGGTGCGGCACGGCGAGGATCAGCCCGTCGAGCTTGGTGAGATCTTCGAGCGGGACGAGATCGACACCGTATTCGTGCTTCGCCTGGGTCGGGTCGGCGAGCGGATCGGCCACCGATGCCGCAATCCCGAATTCGCGCAATTCGGCAACGATGTCAGGCACCCGGCTATTGCGCAGATCGGGTACATCCTCCTTGAAAGTGATGCCGAGTATCCCGATCCGGGCACCCTTTACCGGCCGCTCTGCTGCGATCAGCAGCTTGACGAGGCGCTGCGCGATGAAGCCGCCCATGCCGTCATTGATCCGGCGGCCGGACAGGATGACCTGGGGGTAATAGCCGGCCGCCTCGGCCCGCGCGGTCAAATAGTAAGGGTCGACGCCGATGCAGTGCCCACCGACCAGCCCGGGCGTGAACGGCAGAAAATTCCATTTGGTGCCCGCCGCTTCCAGCACTTCCTTGGTCGGAATGCCGAGCCGATCGAAAATGATCGCCAGTTCGTTCATCAGCGCGATGTTGAGGTCGCGCTGGGTGTTTTCGATGACCTTTGCCGCCTCGGCGACTTCGAGCGAGGATGCACGGTAGACCCCGGCATCGACGATACGGGCGTAAACGCCGGCAACGCGCTCCAAAGTCTCGGAATCTTCGCCGGCGACGATTTTGACGATAGTTTCGAGCCGGTGCTGCTTGTCGCCGGGGTTGATCCGTTCGGGCGAGTAGCCGAGCTTGAAATCAGCCCCTTGCCTCAGGCCCGAGGCCGCGGCGAGACGCGGCCCGCAGAATTCGCGGGTCAGGCCAGGATAGACAGTGGACTCGAAAACCACGACGGAGTCCGCCCTCAAATGGGGGCCGATCAGGGCACAGGCAGCTTCGAGCGGCGACAGATCGGGGCGCCGCTCGGCATCGATCGGCGTCGGCACCGTGACGATAAAAAAGCTGGCCTCGTTCAGCGCGTGCTGGTCATGGGTGAACCCAAGCCTCGTCTCGCGCAGTGCAGCCTCGGTGACCTCACCGGTCGTATCCTTTGCGTCGCGCAGGGCAGCGATCCGCTGCTGCGAAATGTCAAAACCGACGACCCGCTCGAACTTCTTCGCCAAGGCGAGGGCGACGGGCAGACCGACATAGCCGAGGCCGATGACCGCAAATCCGCGTTCCATGAAAGAAACCGATTAGTTCACTTGATAGTACTGCTTGTACCATCGAACAAATCGCGCGAGCCCGACTTCGATCGTGGTCTTCGGCTCGAAGCCCAAATCGCGGCGCGAGGCTTCGATATCGGCAAAGCTTTCCGGGACATCGCCGGGCTGCAGCGGCAACAGCTGTTTCTGCGCGGTGCAGCCGAGCAGTCGCTCGAGAACGGCAATAAAGTCGAGGAGCTTTTCGGGATGGTGATTGCCGAGGTTGTAAATCCGGTGAGGAACCCCCTCCGCAGCGGTCGGTGGGCGGTCATGGGCCGCGATCGTGCCCGCGACGATGTCGTCGATATAGGTAAAATCGCGGGCCATCCTGCCCTCGTTGAATACCTTTATCGGTTCGCCGACGAGGATCGCCTGGGTGAACAGAAAAGCCGCCATATCCGGCCGGCCCCATGGGCCATACACAGTGAAGAACCGCAACCCTGTCGCCGGCAGACCGTATAAATGGCTGTAAGTGTGCGCGATCAATTCGCAGCTGCGTTTTGTCGCGGCATAGAGCGAGACCGGCTGGTCGACCCGATCGTCGACGCTGAAAGGCTGCTTGCGGTTGGCGCCGTACACCGAAGATGACGAGGCATAGGTGATCGTGGTCAGATTCGGGATCCGCCGCGCCGCTTCCAGCATCACCAATGTGCCGGTCACATTCGCATCGACATAGGCGTAAGGGTTTTCCAGCGAATACCGGACGCCCGCCTGGGCCGCGAGATGGATGATGCTGCGCAGATCCTTGTGCCGCTCGACCATCGTGAACACGGCGTCTCGGTCGGCGACATCCAGCTTGGCAAATTCAAAGCCGCGAAAGGCGCGCAGCCGGGCGAGCCGCGCCTCCTTGAGACTCACATCGTAATATTCATTGAGATTGTCGATGCCCACTACCCGCTCGCCCCGCTCGAGCAGCGCCTTGGCGACATGAAACCCTATGAACCCGGCAGCGCCGGTGACAAGGATCGACATGAGGTTCCTTTTGCTCGACACTCCAATCCACGGCTGCAACGGCAATTAAGAAAGGCTGCGGTACCGTCTCAAAGCCCATCCGGCAAGCCCTTTTTCGTGCCTTCCCAATCCGCTCAGCCCGGCGCGCCGCCTCCTATCGCACCTTCTCCCGCCTAGAAGGACGGGATAGGAACATAGCGACGGCGGGCACCATGGCGTGCTTGAAGCGCCGGCCAAGACGCTCTACACGAAAGACCAGGCGCGGCTGCTGGATCACCTGCCACAGCATCGGCTCGCATCGGGTCGCGAAACTCTCCTTCAAACGGTTGCGGCCGGCCATGAAATCATACACCCGTGCGCCCGATCGGAAGGCGTGGCGGATCGCCAGGAAGTGCGTGACGATCCCAGGCCGCTCGCGGCGGTCGGCATCATCGAACCCGCTTTGGTAAGCATAGATGCGATTGCCTAACTGAAAGTTATAGAGGTAGCCGAGGACACGGTCGCCGGCGCAGGCTTTGAGAAGCTGTGTTCCGCCCTCGGCAAAGCTGCGCTCGATGAGCAGCCGGTGGAACGGCTCGAAGAACCCGCCGGAAAAGGAATGCGGCCTGCCGCGCCGCTCCCAGGACGCGCAATGCAATTCTTTCATATCAGTGAAAAAGGCTAATGCCTCCGGTACGGTTGCCGCCCCGACGAGACGCAACGCACCGAACCGTTCGAAATATCGCAGTGCGCGCCGGAGCTGCTGGCGCGCATTGGCGCTGAGCACCGGATAGAGCTCGCCGTCGGTATCCTCCAGCCGGCAGAGATCAACCGAATAGGAGGGAAGGGATGTTGCGCGGCATCCGAGCCCCCACCTGTGGAGCACTGCTTCGGGGAGGCGCCGCTGCGACCCGGCGATCTGGAGCTCGTCGGCCTCACCGCGACGATCGGCGAACCAGCCGATCAGCTCATCCCAGATCACGAGCTCCCACTCCGCCGCTGCAAGGATGCCGTTGTGCTCGATCGTCAACGCATCGAAGCGCGGGTCGCCGGTCTCGTTCAAATAGAGACCGCGCGAGCGAACCAGCCCACGCCGGCGGCGGGTCTCATTGGCGCCGACTAAAGCCAGCGAAACGGTTTCGCCATGCGCGCTGCCGCGTAACAGTTTGGGCCGGCTCGCTGGCGGTAAGGCACTCAACAGGGTGCCGATCCAATGCCATGATGTGAAGAATGATGGATTTCCGGTGGTTTCGAGCCGGCGCCATTCGCGCTCGAGCTCCGCCAACGGGGGGAGAATCTCGAGACCGAACTCGACATCGCGAGACGCGCTCGTTAACGGTAACTCAGGACTTTCCACGGAAGCTCGTCAATCCAGCGACCCTGCTATATTGCCGGCAATTAGCACCACACTCGCCCCGGTAATGCGGATCTTGCATATTCTCGACCATTCGTTGCCGCTGCACAGCGGCTATGTCTATCGCACTCTCGGCATCGTCAACCAGCAGCGGACGCTGGGTTGGGAGCCGGTGCTGCTGACCAGCGGCAAGCACTACGCGCCGGGACCGCCGCGCGAGCGCATCGGCGAATGGGAGTTTCTGCGGACCCGGATGCCGACTGGGCTCTCCGCCCGGCTGCCGTGGTTTCGCGAGCTGACAATCGTGCGCGACCTCGACCGGCGGCTCGACGAAGTGATCGGCGAGATTCGCCCGCAAATCCTGCACGCGCACTCGCCGGTCCTCAACGCGTTGTCGGCAATTCGTGCCGGCCGGCGCCATGCGATCCCGGTCCTCTACGAAGTTCGCGCGCTGTGGGAGGACGCAGCTGCCAGCCACGGGACGCACGGCACGGCGGCGCTGCGCTACGCGGCGACGCGGTTCGTCGAGACCAGGGCGCTCCACCGAGCCGACGCAGTGACGACGATATGTGAAGGGTTGCGCGCGGATGCGGTCGCCCGCGGGGTGCCCGGCGACAAAATTACGGTCATCCCCAACGCGGTCGATCGCGGTATCTTCAGCGGGCCGGGGGTTCCCGACCGCGCTTTGGCAACGCAGCTCGGTCTATATCCGAAAACAGTTCTCGGCTTCTTCGGCTCGTTCTATGCGTATGAAGGATTGGATCTGCTGTTGCGCGCGGTCCCGGGAATGCGGCGGCAGCGGCCCGCTATCGCCGTGCTGCTCGCCGGCGGTGGGCCGGAAGAGGACAATTTGCGCGCCCTCGCCCGCGAACTCGACCTCGGCGACAGCGTGGTCTTCGCCGGAAGAGTGACGCAGAACGAGATGCGGCGGTATTACGACTTGGTCGACCTGCTCGTATTCCCGCGCGTCTCGACCCGCTTGACCGAGCTGGTGACGCCGCTCAAACCGCTCGAGGCCATGGCGCAGGAGCGCATCGTCGTCGCTTCGAGCGTCGGCGGTCATCGCGAGCTGATCCGCGAGCGAGAGACCGGCTACCTGTTTCCGCCGGGCGACCCACAGCTCCTTGCCGAGGGAGTGCTCGCGGCGCTGGCAGATCGGGATTCCTGGCCGCGAATCCGGGCGCAGGCGAGCAAGTTCATCGATAGCGAGCGCTCGTGGGCGCACAGCGTCGCCCGTTATGACGAGGTCTACCGGCGTATCTTGCGGGATTAAGTTGCGTGCACCGGAGCGCGTCGAATTTTCGATCGCCGATCCAGGATTTCATGGAACAGCGCGATTTGTCCATCGGTCGTGCTCTGCCAATCGAATTGCTCGGCATAGAGGCGGGTTGCGGCGCGGGACGGAGGCGCAGCGAGGAGTTCGCGGATCGCGGAGGCGAGCCCGATCGGGGTGTCATCGGCCAAAATGCGTCCCGCCTCGGCCGCGCCGACGATATCGGCGATGCCATCTATCGGGGAGACCACCACCGGGGTGCCGCAGGCCATGCTCTCCAACAGGACATTGGGCCAGCCTTCATGCGTCGATACGAGCAGCAGGAGGTCGGCCGCGCTGTATATTTCGGGAAGGCGATTCTGCGGCATCCGGCCGAGCAGGTATACACGCTCGGCGACTTTGCGCTCGCACGCCAGCTTTTCGATGCGGGCGCGCTCGGGCCCCTCGCCGACGATCGCGAGTTCGACCTCCGGCAAGTGGGTGAGTGCCTCGACCATCAGCCGATGCCGCTTCAGCGCGACCAGGTTGCCCACCGCGAGAAGGGTCGGCCGCGTGAAGCCGAGGGTAGCCCGTACCGCCTCACGGCCCTGGGAGCGGAACAGCGCCAGATCCACTCCGTTGCGCAGAACGCGAACCCGGTCGGCGCTGACGCCGAGTTCGACCAGCCGGCGTTTCAGCCCGCTCGACACCGCAACCAAACCATCCGCGTGCCGCGCTGCCCAGCGGATCCATCTACGCGGCACTGCGTGCTGTGCGATGACGTTGAGATCGCTGCCTCGGGCGGTGACACTGACAGGGCGATGGAGGGCGCATCCGAGCAGAACGGCGGCGACGCCGTCCGGATAAAAATAGTGGGCATCGATCAGATCGAAATCATGGCCATCGCGGATCTGTCGGCGCAGAAACGGCAGGACTGCGGCGCAAAGGGCGAGCGGCGCCGCGCTCATTCCGACCCTGGGAAGTACCGGGCAGCGTGGATGCTCGACATGCAGGCCGTGGCGGGTCTCCTCGCCCGGCATTCGCGCAAACACGGCATATCGTCCGAACCGCGCAGAGCCGAACGGGAACCAAGGGCGGGGCGCGACAACCCGGGCACTGACAACGCCGCTCGCAACGAGTTTCCTCAGACGCGTCTCGACGAAAATCCCGTGCTGGGGCTGCAACAGGTTTGGATATAACGTCGTGAAGGTAAGGATTCGCACCCGGCAACGCCCGAAAAGGTCCGACGAGGCTGGCCTCGCCTGATGCCACTTTACAGAAATCCGGATTTTCGGCGACTGCCGAGCGGTCTTGCTTGCGCTTTTGATAAAAGCTCCGCTGACAGCTTCTTCGCGCTTCCAGCCTGGTATGACCTGATGGCGCGGTATGGCGTGCCGAAGGCAACCGAAATCCGCGCGTATACGGCCGAGCGAGCGGCCCCGCCAGCCGCCCTTCTGACTCAGACTACGACGGGGAATGATGGGCGGAACCTAGCGAGCCTGACGAATGCCCACAGCCTCGAGCACGGCCTCCTCCATGCGCCGGGCGCCGATCTCGAAACTAGCCTCGCCACGATCCTCTCGCAGATACTTGCGGAACGGCCGCGTTGGGATTGCCTTTCCTTGTCCGAGCTCGATCCGCGCGAGCCGAGCTATGCCGCATTGGTGGGCGCGCTGCGCCGCGCCGGCCTGCTCGTCGAAAGCTGCTTCAGCTCCGGCACCTGGTATGAAGAGACCGCGGGCCTGAGTTTTCCCGAATATGTTGCCGCCCGCCCTTCCGAGTTGCGCAACACGTGGCGTCGGAAGCGTCGCAGGCTCGAGCGCGGCAACCGCCTGACGACATCCTTCGTCGATGAAGACAAGTGTCTCGATAAGGCGGTCGCCGATTATGAAACAGTTTACGCTGCGAGCTGGAAGCCGCCCGAATTATATCCCGACTTTGTCCCCGCCCTGATCCGGCTCGCCAGCAAACTCCGCGCGCTGCGGCTCGGCATATATTATTTGGATGGAATACCGGCGGCGGGTCAGTTCTGGATCTTGTGGAAGGGACGAGCCGTCATTTGCAAGCTGGCGCATGACAAGCGCTTTGACGACCTTTCCCTCGGCACGCTCCTCACGATGGAGATGTTCGAGCGCGTGCTGACCGACGATCGCCCGCGCGAGATCAGTCTCGGCCGCGGTGACGATCCGTATAAGAAATTGTGGTTGCCAAAGCGGCGTGAGAGGTGGGGCATCACCGCGGCCAACCCGCGGACGTGGCGCGGTTTGCGCTTTGGGCTGAAACGCCAGGCCGCCATGCTGTACCACCGGCTGCGTCGCGAGCGGCTCGCTCCGCTCGGCTGAGAGCGCCCCCAGCACTGATTACGTTGTCTTGGCTGTCGTATTCTTCGCTGATCCCGCCAAATCTTTTCATCTTTTTGGCGATGATCGGCGTCTTGATTGCTTGGCGGCGCAAGCCGTTAGGGCTGGCGGTGGCGACCGTTGCGATTGGCCTGCTCTATCTGGTTGCGATGCCGGTCACCGCCGATCTCCTGATCCGACGGGCGGAGGCGATTGCATTTGACGAACCGACTCTCCCGTCGGACAAGCCTCCCGGCGCGATCATCGTATTATCCGCCGATATGCGGCGCAGCGGCATCCCCGGCGTGCCCGATATCGTCGGACAGCTGACCGTCGAGCGCCTCGCCGAGGCGGCAAGACAGTGGCGCCGTCTCGGCCTGCCGATCCTGGTCAGCGGCGGTCCGCCTGACGCCCCCCTTGCCGCGCTGATGAGCAGAGTGCTGCAAGAGGATTTTGGCGTGCCGGTGCAATGGTGCGAGGAGCGCTCGCAAAACACGTTCGAAAATGCTTTATTCTCGGCCGAGATCCTGCGTCACGCCGGCGTTGGTTCGGCTCTGGTCGTGGCGCACCCCTGGGATATGGCGCGAGCGCTGTGGTCCTTCCGGGCGGTCGGCTACCCGGTGGTCCCGTCGCCGACCCCCGAGGGTGGGAGCCCACCGTTCTCGGTAGCGGCTTTCCTGCCGCAGGTCCCGGCATTGCTGCGGAGCTACTATGCTCTTCACGAACTGATCGGGCTCGCGTGGTACCGCGTGCGATACGGCCATTGATGACCAACACGTTAAAAACTTTTTTGCAATGTGAGGTACCTCACACCCGTTTCGCTCCGCCCGCGTCATTTATCCGCCGTCTGCCAAAAGACAAGATGTCTCGACGTGGAGTACGATCATGCCGAAAAGCGATATATTGGACCAGAGCGCAACGAGGGTCGAACTCGACCAGCGGTCGCGCGATGCGCGCCTGCGGCTTGAATATGTCGAGCGGCTCTTGGTCGTGCGTCCCCTGCCGAGACAATCCTTGCTGAGGCGTTTCCTGCGTTGTCTGGGTACGCGAACACGCATCGGCAGGCAAATCGAGGGCCGATCGATGATCGCGATCGCGTCTGCCGGCCGAGCCAGTGGGCAGCGCGAGCCGGCCGAAAGCGGCGGCGGGGGGGACACCCTCTCCGCTGCGCTCCGCGAAGGGCGACAGAACTGCCCGAGAGGCGCCCGAATTGGCCCAGGCCGGACAGACCGAACTCTGACGCCGGGCCTCCCGGTCCCCTTTACCTTCAAAGCCTGGCATCATTGGTGCGGGCGGGGAGACTTGAACTCCCACGTCCTTTCGGACAACAGATTTTGAGTCTGATCTAGCTTGTTGCCGTAATTTGCCATGCGGCATTTCCAGTTGCCTATATCGGCCCGTGTGGCCTATGTGTTGTCGCTGCGAGATGCCGCTGGTTGCCGTGTGTTGGTTGCCAGGTGGTTGCCAGGTGGTTGCCAGCCTCGGAACGGCGCAGCACGGCAAAGATCACGAAGCGAACAGCCGACGCGCTCAAGCCAACGGCAGACCGAGATGTCCTCGTATGGGATCACGAGTTGCCCGGATTCGGCGTCCGTTGCCGACGGAGTGGCGCAAAGGTCTATTTCCTCAAATACCGCATCGCGGGCGGCCGCCAGCGCTGGCTAACCCTCGGGCACCACGGCCCGCTGACACCAGACGCGGCAAGGACGAAAGCGCTCCGCGATAAGGCGGCGACCGGCGACGGCGATGCCCCGTGCGGCGCCCGGCAGAAGAAACGGCGCGAGAACACAGTCGCTGCGATCGAATCTGTCGCGCTACACGCACCGCGTCGCGATTTCCAACAGCCGCCTGGTTGGCATCACCGAGACCAGCGGGACCTTCAAGTGGAAGGACTACCGCGCCAGCGGCCGTGGCACAGCGAAGGTGATGACGCTTGCCATCGACGAGTTCATCCGCCGCTTCCTCATCCACGTTCTGCCCGATGTCTTCATCGCATCCGTCACTACGGTCTGTTCGCCAATGGCGGCCGCGCCGAGAACATCGCGCGAGCGCGTCAGCTGCTCAATAGGCAGTCGCCGCACAATGCCTTAGAACCGGAAAGTGCCAGCGAAAATCGGCCCCCTCATATGGACGTTAAATCCCACGCTGCGGACCTCGGCCGTATAGTCGAAATTGAGGCTGCGATAGCCGAGGTGGAGGTCGATCCATGAGTTGAGGGCGTAATCGATCGTGCCCACGACCTGCCAATCGGTATGCGCGCCGACGCCAAACCCGCCGAGATCGCCATAGGCGGTGGCGCCGAACCCGTTGCCAAAATCGTAGTGATATCGTCCCGCGATCAGCGGATCGCCCCATCCCGCTCTCTGATTCACGGTCCTCGCTCCGGGAAGTAGCCCAGGGTTCAACCGTACGTTCACTCCAAATCCCCAAGAGCGAAAGCCGAGGCCGAAGTCGGCGAACTGATTGGGCGCGTCGAGGAGGCGGTAAAGCGCGAGTGCGGTCCCGGTATTCGTCGACAGCGCCGCTTGTCCGCCCTGAAAAAACACATTGCGCGTGGTGATCTTGGTTTCGACCGGGACATGCAGGACGTCGCCTAGCAGCCCGATCGGCCCGTAGCGGACCTCGGCCGAGCCCATGAACGGCGCGCCATCGAGCTTTCCCAACAGCTCGAAGGGGTCGACGCTCGAATTTACCGTCGACACTCGCGCAAGCGGCGTCTCGGTCGTGGCGTAGACGCCGGCGAGCCAGAGATAGGGCGTGACGAAAATCTGCATTCCGCCGGGACCGGTCGCCTCTTGCGCGGTGCTTGTGCGCGTTCCCGCTCCGATCACAGTGATGGCCAAGGCGAGGCACGCCAGTGCCGACCAGCCGGGTCGGTGGGTGTGTCGCATGATAACTGTCCCCCTTTGTTGCATGCGGGCAGCGCCCGCATTGTACCAGGAACGAATCCTTCCGGTGGTGAAATTCGCGTTACAGGTGATTACGGGAAAGCCCGGGACCCTTTATAGACTAGTCGGAGAGATCCTTCTCCAGCTTCGCGGCCGCATCGGCCTTGTCGTCGGCCTGCTGCTCTGCTGCCTCGGGTTCCTGACCTCGATCGTCACCCGCTCGATCCGGCCAGTGAACTTGAACGGCACCTGGTAGTCCTCACTGACAGGCGTTCCCTCTTTGAGGCCGACATCGGCGCCCTCGTCGGCGGAGAAGACGCAGCACTGCGTTCGCTCGATGCGGCCCTGCGCGACCTGCGCTCCGTTGACGAGCAAGCTGGCGGTTCCGCCGGCGCCGGGCCTGCCGCCGTCATAGGCGAAGTCGTAGCCGATCGTCACCCTTCCGGCCGGGACTGGTTGGGCGCCCGAGATCCTGAAGCGCAGCAACCCGAGAAAATTGTATGTGTAGACTGGCTTGTGGTCCTTCAAATAAAGGCTCCATCCGCCGAACCGCCCGCCTTGTGCGATGATCGTGCCCTCGGCGCCGCCATCGGGGATGATGACATCGGCGGTAATCGTCAACGACAGGTTCTTGACGCTAATGACGACGTTTTCGGGCATCCCGATCACGCCCTCGTGCACCGTCAACGAAGTCCGGCCTGCCATCAAATCGGGGCCAGGTAAAGGGGGTGTCGCCGGCCACCGCCCAGCCGGCGGCGTAATGACTGAACGTCAGCGGGCCGCCAAGCTCGTCGGCATGTCCGCAACCGTCTCGTGCACGCCATTGAAATACGTGTACTCGTTGACGAGCCCGTTCATGCCGCCTTCGGCGCTCGCCCCGTTGTCGCCGACAATGTAAAAGACGAGATTATTGTCGAGCTGCCCCAAATCCCTGATGGCCTCGATCAACCGGCCGATCTCGTGATCGGTATATTCGCCAAAACCGGCGCGGACTTCCATCTGACGCGCAAAGAGCCGCTTTTCATCGGCTGAGAGCGCTTCCCAGTCTTTGATAGGCTGCGGCTTCCGGGCAAGCTTCGTGTCCGGCGGGACGACGCCGAGCTGCTTCTGGCGCGCCAGCGTCTCGTCGCGCAGCTTGTCCCAGCCTTGATCGAATTTGCCGCGATACTTGTCGATCCACTCCTTGGGGACCTGATGCGGCGCATGCACGGCGCCGGGGGCGAAATGGATAAAGAACGGCTTATCCGGCGTGAGCGATTTCTGGTACTCGACCCAACCGATCGCCTTGTCGGTCATATCGGTCATCAGGTGGTAATTGGGATTGGGCGGGATTGATCCGCGAGAGATCCTCGCAGAGCGCCGGGGTATATTGATTGGTCTCGCCGCCAATAAAACCGTAGAACTTGTCGAAGCCGGAACGGGTAGGTCACAGGTCTGTCGGGCTGACCTGCCAGGGCGGCGTCTCGTGCCACTTGCCGAAAGCCGCCGTGCTGTAGCCGTTGAGCCGCAGGATTTGGGCGATTGTCGCAATGCTGTGCGGGCGCACCTCGGTATTGCCGGGAAAAGCGGTCGAGAGCTCGGTGATTGCGCCCAGATTGTTCGGGTGGTGGTTGCGGCCGGTGAGCAGCGCCACGCGGGTCGGGGAACACAGCGCCGTCGCATGGAACTCGTTGTAGCGCAGACCTTGGCTGGCCAGCGCATCGAGGGTCGACATGTTTGATCGGCCCGCCGAAGGCGCTCGACTGGCCGAAGCCCATATCGTCGAGCAGATTGATCAGCACATTGGGCGCACCCGCCGGCGCCTTCACCTCGAAGCGCGGCGGCGGGGCGGCGTTGCGCGCGTCGAGGGTGGTGATCGGCGGGTACGCGGGTTGCGGGATCGGAAGCACCGTGCGGTCCATTGCCACTGCTTATGTGCCGGGGTTCGTCTGCGCCAGCGAGCCCGATGCCGAGAGCAGCAAAATGGCGATCGCAGCAAGGATTTTCTTCAAGATAACTCCTCCGATTACCCCTTGAGGTAGGTAATACTTTACCTTCCTTTCGCCACCCTACGAGGCTAATAGACTGAGTCATCTGAATGAAATTAATCACTACGCTCCTTTCACCAGGCGGAAGCCGACATTGGCAGGGCACGGTCCGGCGACAATCACGTGCTTGGGCGAAAGAGGCTCGTCCGGGTCGAAGCTCCTCGCCGGCCCGACCGGATTGGAGACGATGCCCTGCTTGGCTTGCTCTCGATAGGTGTCGGCCCGCTACCAGTCGGAGACATGCTGCCGGACGTTCCCCGTCATGTCGAACAGGCCGTAGCCGTTGGCGGGGAAAGAGCTGACCGGCGCCGTGCCCTTGAAGCCGTCCCCGCCAGTGTCGGTCGCCGTGAAAGTACGCTGCCAGGTATTGGCCAGGAAGTTGCCGTCCGGCGTGAACTCGTCGCCCCAAGCGAACCACTTGCCGTTGAGCCCGCCGCGCGCCGCGAACTCGTATTCCGCTTCGGTCGGCAGGCGCTTGCCCGCCCATTTCGCATATGCGGCGGCATCTTCCCATGCGACCTGAACGACGGGGTAGTCGTCTTTCCCCTCGATCGAGGCGCCTGGCCCGCCGGGGTGGCGCCAGTCCGCCTCTGGCTGCCAACGCCACCATTCGCTCCGGTCAGTGAGATCGACCGGCCCTTCAGTAGGCCGGAACACGCCCGAGCCCGCCACCAGTACATGTTCTGGCGGTTTCGGTGTGCGGGGCGGCACTTGCTTCTTCAACTCCTCCCAGTCGGGCTTGCGCTCGGCGATAGTGACGTAACCGTTCGCCTCGACGAAGCGCCGGAACTGGGCGTTTGTAACCGCGGTCTTACCGCATTTTCGGAAAAATACGGAACAGCCGACCGGGGTGGCTCTGTCGAGCCGCCGCCCGGTGGCACCCCTGAGCGACTCCCCTGGCCCGCAAGAGAAAGGGGGCTCCAACCCCCCTTTCCGCATGCTGAGACCCTCGAGTAGCAGGTTACCGTTGCGGGACGCCACCGCTGTAGGGCGTCAGGCCGGGTCCGCCCGTGTTGGGACCCGGCATGCCCATGCTGTTCCCCCCTGACGGGCTGTACCCGGGGGCCGGTGGCGGCGGCATCGCGCCCATCGGGGCCGGCGGCGGCATCGAGCTCCCCGACTGAATGCGGGCGAGTTCCTGTTGGTTCAGCTGATTGGCCGTATCTCCCGTCAGAGGCGCCCTCTGATGGTGATACGCGGCCGCGTGGGTAACGTGGTGCCCGTGATGGTGCATCGGCGGCATCGCCGAGCTCGAAGCCGGCGGTGGCGATGACGTCTGGCCGAAACTGCCCGCATTGACCGTACCGGGTGTGTTGGGTCCGCCTGGGTTCGGACCGGGGACTCCCATCGAGTTTCCGCCAGAGGAGTTCCCGCCCGCTCTCTGCGCCAAAACCGGCGCGGAAACCGAAAGCGCGGCAATCACCGCGACGCCGCTCAGGAGAAGCTTCATATTCATGGGTTTGCCTCCGGTGTCGTTCAGTCTGGCAAGGATGCCAGAGGCGATTGTAGCGGCAGGCCGAAGCCTCTGGCTATGCACTTTTGACAAAAAGCCCGAAATGATCATCTTCGCCAGCATGATCTGTTTCCAATAATCCCTGACGGCGGACACCGCCAACGTCATTGATGTGGCCGGGCCAGGACATCACCACGCCCTGGGCCGTTCCGCCGAAGTGCGACGCCACCTGTTTCACCCATTTGAACGGCGTATCGAACGCCCACGCCCAAGGTGCGGCAAAATGTGGGTAGATCCGTTCGGGCCCCCAGAACCCGTACCAGAGAAACTGGTCTTTAACGGGCGCCGAGACGCCATTGAAGGTCGTGAACTCGTTCGGGGTGCCGTTGAGTATGCGTTCGGCGCTCGCGCCGTTGTCGCCGCTGATATAGATGATCAACGTATTGCCGAGCTCGCCGAGATCTTCGACGGCCTGGATGACCCGGCCGATCTCATGGTCGGTATAGGCCAGATAGCCCCATAGACATCCTGCTGCCTGGTGAGGAGCTTCTTTTGCTCCCAATCGAGGGAATCTCACTGCGGCAGTTCGTTCGGCCAGGCCGTCAGCTTCGCATTTTCAGGCATGATGCCGAGCCGCTTCTGATTAAGCGAAGATCGTCTCCCGCAGCTTGTTCCAGCCACCGTCGAAGAGATGCATGTCGCTGATCTTCTTGATCCATTCCGGCGTCGGATTGTGCGGCGCGCGGGTGCCGCCGGGTACGTAATAAACAAAGAACGGTTTGTCGCGCGCGATCTCCCTCAGTTGTTTCATGTACTGGATGGCCTCGTCGGCCATGGCGGGGGGCCCACAAGGCGTTGACTCCGACGCCCTCTCCTCGATCACTCCGCCGAATTTCGGATCGGGCGGCGGAAGTTGTTTTCCGTCAATCGTGATGGTGGCACCGGGCGAGCCGGTGTGCCGTTGATCTGTTGGGCATGCGCGGTGACTGGCGCCCATAGAGCCGCAAAGGAGACGGCTAGCAGAGCCCCGAGCTTCATCATTATCTCCCCTTCACGATGCCGGATTGGCCGTAGTGTGAGCCGCCAATGCCTGGCGCAGCGCCTCCTCTTTCGTATGGTCGAAGGACGTGCGCATTACCGTGCCGCCGACCCCCTGCAGTGCCGCGAGCACCTTGTCGACGGTCATTTTGCAGATCAGCAGGAAGAGGGCGGCTTGACCCGACTGCAGGGTCTGCGCCGCCTCCTTCATGAACCGGTCCTCGATTCCGGCATCCGTCAGCGCTCCGCCAAGCGCGCCAGCCGCCGTGCCGAGCGCGGTACCGGCCAATGGCATGAGGTTTTTCGGTTGACTATGCAGAATTGGCAAATTGAGTCGAGAATTCCCAATCCCGGCGAACGTCGGAGAGTGGCCGAAGGCGACTCGCCGAATGCGGTCCGGTAGGCTCCGGCAAAGCGCCCGAGCTCCGTGAAGCCGCAGCCGGCGGCGATTTCGCCGACGCGTCGCCTATGCCGCTGATGATGCAAGCCATCGAGGCTTTGTCAGCGACGCGATGGACGAGGCCCCAATGGAGCCGCTTCATGGGCGCGTGCTGGCTTTAGTGGCGGCCGGCTATTTCTGCGCAGACGGCCTGGCGGCCGAATCGAATTCGCCCTGGCCGAACGTGCCGGCATCAGGAGTTGGGTGAGGCCAGGTTTGAAGCCGATGCTCGTTTCCTCGCCGGGATCGGCCTCGGCACGTAGCAGCTGTTTGTGCTTCCCCGATGGAAAGGCCCAGCAGCGTGATGCTGCCGATCCACGGCACCTGATGCCGGGTAACAAAGCCGCTGTGGATGAGGTCTGGAACGTTGACGCAACCGGGAACGCGCTTCGGCGTGTATATTCGGCGATATAGGGATCCGATGCGATCGATAGAAAACTTGCTGCCGTCGCGATCGGCGCGTTATGGCTCTCGTTGGCAGGACTGCCTCGGAGAGGAGCCGCAGCATGATCCCGGTTTCGGCGCGAAATATTGAGTTTGTCGGCCATACCGACCAGCACGGCCGCGGCGACGGCGTGCAGGTCATGGTCCATAGGGGACATGCGTTTGTCGGCCACATGTTCAGCGATGGCTTTACGATCACCGACGTCAGCGACCCGCGCCGGCCGCGCCCGGTAAATTTCGTCGCGGCGCCGCCAAATTCGCGTGCCTTGCACCTGCAAACCCACAGCGACCTATTGCTGACCGTCAATGCCCCGAGCATCTGGGTGTTGCAGGGCTACTCCGATCCGAACGACTACTTCAAAGCCTCGATCACCGAAACCTTCACTAAGCGCGAGAAGACCTTTACCGCCGGATTGCGCGTCTACGACATCTCGAAGCCGGCCGAGCCCCGTGAGATCGGCTTCATGCCGGTCGATGGGTTGGGTCTGCACCGGCTGTGGTATGTCGGCGGGCGCTATGCCTATGCCTCGTGTCATTGGCAGGGCTTTACCGACCACGTGCTGGCGGTCATCGACCTGGCCGAGCCAACCCGCCCCGAGGTCATCGGCCGCTGGTGGCTGCCCGGCATGCACACTGCAGGCGGCGAGACGCCGAGCTGGAGCGGCCGGCGCTATGCCTTGCACCATGCGATCGTCAGCGGCAACCTCGCCTATGCGGCGTGGCGCGACGGCGGAATGACGATCCTCGATGTCGCGGACCCGACCGCGCCAAAGCTGCTCGCGCACCGCAACTGGTGCCCGCCGTTCGGCGGCGGCACTCACACGCCTCTGCCGCTCCCCGGCCGCAATCTCGCGGTCTTCGCCGACGAAGGCAATCTCGACAATTGCGCCAACGGCATTCAGCGCTGCTGGGTGTTCGACGTGCGCGAGCCGACCAACCCTGTCCAGATCGCCGCGTTTCCGACCCCGGCCGAAGAAGACTATTGCAAAAAAGGGGCGAAGTTCGGCCCGCATAACCTGCACGAGAACCGCCCCGGCTCATTCCAGAGCGAGCAGTTGATCTTCGCGACCTACCAGAATGCCGGTGTGCAGGTGTTCGACATCGCCGACCCGTTCGCGCCGCGCGAGGTGGCGCATTTTGTGCCGCCGGCGCCCGAAAAGATGGTCGACCCGCGGCCGAACCGCCCACGCGTGATCCAATCAAACGATGTCTACGTGGCACCCGACGGGCTGATGTACGTGACCGACGTCAACGATGGTCTTACTGTACTGCAATACAAGGGCTGATGACCTCAATATAGCGCGGTCAATCCTGGCCGATCTCGATCGCTGAATCACGACATGCGATGCTTCTCGCTATCCTCTCAGCGATAAGTAACCCCGAATAGGGACACGCCGCCGGCCCCGCGGGCGGTCGTGCCAAACATTAGGCACGACTGACCCGCAGATCGATCTCGGTCAGGTCTAGCCGTTGATCTGCCGCATGATTTTCGTCCACCGATCGACGATCGGCAGCACCGTGTTCGCCTTCTCCGGCGGGAACATCGGCACGACGCGGGCGACCCCCATCTCAGCGAAACGCTTCACCCGGTCGAGATCCTCGCCCAGACCGAAAGAGGTGATCTCGATGGAAGCTGGATCACGGCCGGCCTCCCGCGCCATCTCGCGGAATTTCGGCAGGACTTCGGCGATATCGCCACGGGCCGTTGGAATCCAACCATCGCCGTAGCGGATTGCGCGGCGTGCGCCATACGGGAAGGCGCCGCCGACATGGATCGGCGGATGTGGCTTCTGCACCGGTTTGGGCCTGGCGATCATCGGGTCGAAATTGACGAACTCGCCGTGGTATTCCGCCACCTCTTTGGTCCAGATTTCCTTCATCGCCTCAATGGATTCGCGCATCCGCTTGAAGCGAGTTGCGTAGACCGTTCCATGGTTTTCCATTTCGTCCTGGTTCCAGCCTCCGCCGACGCCGAACAAGAACCGCCCCTGGCTTACCTGGTCGATCGAGGCAACCAGCTTGGCGCTCTGGATCACGTCGCGCTGCTGCACCAGCAGCACGCCGGTGCCGAGCTTGATGGTCTTGGTAACCTGACTCGCCGCAGCCAGCACCACGAACGGGTCCATGGCGTCGTAGTACTGCTTGGGCAGCTCGCCTCCTCCCGGGAATGGCGTCTTGCGCGACACCGGGATGTGCGAGTGCTCAGGCGCCCAGACTGACTCGAAACCGCGCTCCTCGAGCGCGCGGGCAAGCTCCATCGCAGTCATCGAATACTCGGTGAAGAACATCGCACCGCCGAAATGCATGCCACGCTCCTTTTGCTATTTCCTGGTCTGACGGCAGAGATTAGCCAGTGGCGCCGCCCGGCGCCATCGATTACCTATCCGGTGACACACGGTTCACGTTGAACCGCAGCCTCGCCTGGCCAACGATCGGGAGAGGACGACATGGAAACCGAAGTGCGCGCTCAATCATCCTCGGCCGGGGCGCGCGAGTTTCGAAAGATCATCCATGTCGACATGGACGCGTTCTACGCGTCCGTCGAACAGCGCGACAATCCGGAGCTGCGCGGGAAGCCGGTCGCGGTCGGCGGGTCGCGGCCGCGCGGTGTTGTTGCGGCCGCGAGCTACGAAGCGCGGCAGTTCGGCGTGCATTCCGCGATGGCGTCGATTACAGCCAAGCGAAAATGCCCCGATTTGATCTTTGTTAAGCCGCGCTTCGATGCCTACAAGGCGATATCTCTGCAGATTCGGGAGATATTCGCCGCCTACACACCGATCATCGAGCCATTGTCGCTCGACGAGGCATATCTCGACGTCACCGAAAACCTCAAGGGCATTACCTCGGCAACACAGATCGCGGAAGAAATCCGGGCAAGGATTCGCGCCGAAACCGAGCTCACGGCTTCGGCCGGGGTCTCGTACAACAAGTTCCTCGCGAAGCTTGCCTCCGATCACCGCAAGCCGGACGGGCTCTTTGTCATTACTCCCAAAATGGGGCCGGCGTTCGTCGAGACCCTGCCGGTGAGGAAATTTCACGGCGTTGGGCCGGCGACAGCCAAGAAAATGGCGCAGCTCGGTATCGAAACCGGGCTCGACCTCAGGGCACAGACCTTGCCGTTCCTGCAGCAAAATTTCGGGAAAGCAGGCGCCTATTATTATTGGGCTGCGCGCGGCGTCGACGAGCGGCCTGTCCGCGCCGATCGGATACGAAAATCGGTCGGTGCCGAGAGCACGTTTCCCGCCGATCTCTTCGCCTACGAGGCTGCGCGCGATGCGCTTCGAGAGATCGTCGACAAGTTGTGGATCTACTGCGAGAACTCCCGTGTTCGCGGCCGCACAGTCACGCTCAAAGTCAAATTCGCCAATTTCCAGCAGATCACCCGAAGTCGCACTGGTCAGGTGCAGATCAGGACGCGAAGCGAACTTGAACAGCTCGGCAACGCCTTACTCGACCCTCTTTTCCCTGTCGCGAGAGGAGTTCGGCTCCTCGGTGTCTCATTGTCTTCACTCGATGTGGAAGAGCCTGAACGCGAGCCCGAGTTCAGCCTACCCCCTTAGGCCGAGGCGGCAGAAGCGCACCACTACAAGCTCGGCTATACGGTGACGCGGCTGGCGCTGCTGCGTGAGCCGCTTCGGCAGCCGGCCGGTGGATTTGTGGACAGATGCCCCACAGGCCCATCAACCACAAAGCCGTCAATTGATGCGCTACGAATACCGGTCAACTTGACGCGTCAGCAACAGAGGACGATAGGCCAGGGGACCGATAGGGGAGAGATCGATGCGCTTTGCGACAGTGCGACGGCTGTTCCGGCACGAAGCGGCGAGCGGCGTCGTGCTGATGCTGGCTTCGGCCCTCGCGCTTGCGCTCGCCAACTCGCCCTTGGCCGAATTCTATAACTTGCTGCTGAGCGTGCACGGCGCCGTGCGGATCGACGGGTTCGGCATCGATAAGCCCATGCTGCTGTGGATCAACGATGGGCTGATGGCGATATTTTTTCTTCTCGTCGGCCTCGAAATAAAGCGCGAGGTGCTGGAGGGCGAGCTGTCCGACCGCAGGCGCGCGATCCTCCCGGTCGTCGCGGCGATCGGCGGCATGACCGTGCCGGCTCTGATCTATCTCGCCGTTGCGCGGAACGAGCCGGGGGCAATCGCCGGCTGGGCAGTCCCATGCGAAACGGATATCGCGTTCTCGCTCGGGGTAATGGCCCTTTTCGGCAGCCGGGTCGCGCCATCGCTCAAGCTGTTCCTGACTGCGCTCGCGATCATCGACGATCTCGGCGCAATCGTAATAATCGCGATCTTTTACACCGAGGAACTCTCCTGGCTCTCGTTGGACGTTGCACTGGCGGCGCTCGCTGTACTGGCGGCGCTCAACCTCGCTGGCGTGCAGCGCCTTATCTGGTACGTGCTCGTCGGCATCGTTCTGTGGGTGTTCGTGCTGAAGTCCGGCGTTCATGCGACCTTGGCCGGCGTCGCGCTGGCGCTCGCGATCCCATTCAAGACGCCGCCTGGCGAGGAGTTGCCACTCGTTCGCACCGAACACGAGCTCGCGCCCTGGGTGGGGTTCGGGATCCTCCCGCTGTTCGGCTTCGCCAATGCCGGCCTGTCTTTCGCCGATCTGTCATTGTCGTCGATTCTCGAGCCCGTCCCGCTCGGCATTGCCGCGGGCCTGTTTCTCGGCAAGCAAATCGGCGTATTCGGCGCGGCGGCGCTGGTGATCCGCCGGGGCTGGGCGCAGCTGCCGGATGGCGCCAACTGGCTCGCCCTATACGGCACCAGCATTCTGACGGGCATCGGCTTCACGATGAGCCTCTTCATCGGCACCCTCGCCTTCGGCGAAACCGACCACGAAGCGCCGATGCGGTTGGGCGTCCTCGTGGGTTCGGCGCTGTCCGCCCTCGTCGGGGCGGGCGTGCTGTGGTTCGGCTGGAAGGGGCGATAGCGCACGCCGCTATTGCGGGCACGGCGTTGACCGACCGGGCCAACGCGCCGATACGTGTAGAGCTGCCGGTGATCACGCGGAACGGCTCTGCTCTTTCTCGCTGTTTTCTGCAGCCAAATAACAGCCGGTCCGCCGGTTGAAGGGTGCTCGGTGGCGGCAAGATCACCCCGAGGCCAATCTTGATTCTCCTGTAATATCAGGAGAAGAACAGGTGGCTCCATGCCGTGGGCAGCGCATCCTTCGTCTTCGGCCACCGAATGAATAAATGGACACGGTAGCCGGGTGGTCCAGCGGAACTCAGCACGAAA
Organism: uncultured Alphaproteobacteria bacterium; assembly: GCA_963736715.1. GTDB lineage: Bacteria > Pseudomonadota > Alphaproteobacteria > ATCC43930 > CGMCC-115725 > AP-15. Next base: position 135,171 of record CAVTQA010000004.1, read on the forward strand.
ATGCACAATGAAAACATCCCAGGTTCCGAAACCCGCTCCCAACGACGCGACTCATAACATGCCTTTGCGGCAACTTTCGGGATGGGGACTGACACTCGAGACAGGGCTCGCCTGCGAGTTTGGTAATCTCCTATCGGCTGCCTTCCGCTCAGCGCCACCCAAGGCCGACACGATCAGGACGGGATGGCCGCTTCTCCATCGACGCCACCTGTTTCGCCTGTTTTATCAGGTCGAGATCAGGCGTTACCAATTCCCTCATCGAAAATCCCTAGCCCGCTCACAGCTGCTACCGCTCGCGACAGTAAAACGAGACTGTGGCAATTGCGGGGTCGTTACGTAGAAATGTCTACAATTATGGGGCCAGTTTACTAGATCGTCACCGTAACCGACAGTTTATAGCAACGGGTACAGCGAGCTATGCGCGAAAGTTGGTGACGGGCTGACGGGATGAAGGCGGCGTATCGTGGGGGTGTTCGCGCCTCCACTTCTCCAGCAAAGGAGTGATACGCCGTGTCCGATGCTAACGTCGTCAAGCTGCTTCAACCAGGGTCATTCGCCGATCCGCTCACCGATGTGCTGCGCAACGGAGCGCGGGCCCTGCTGGCCCAAGCGATCGAGGCCGAGGTTGCCGAATTCCTCGCCAAGCATATCGATCTGAAGACCGCTACTGGCCTGAGCCGCGTGGTCCGGCACGGGCACCTGCCTGAACGCGAGGTGATGACCGGCATCGGCCCGGTCGGCGTGCGCCAACCCCGCGTGCGCGACCGTGGCGCTGCCGATGATGCCGGGCGCATCCGCTTCACACCCGCGATCCTGCCGCCGTATGCGCGGCGCTCGCGGAGCCTGGAGGTTCTGCTCCCGATCCTTTACCTCAAGGGCATCTCGACCGGCGATTTCGAGGAGGCGCTTGCGGCCCTGCTCGGCAAGGATGCACCGGGCCTGTCGGCCTCGACTATTGCTCGGCTGAAGGAGGTCTGGATCGACGAGCACGAGCACTGGAGGAAGCGCGATCTGTCGGCCAAGCACTACGTCTATGTGTGGGCCGACGGCATTTACCTGCAGGCCCGTCTTGAAGACGCCAAGCAATGCATCCTGGTCATCATCGGCGCGACGCCGGAGGGCAGGAAGGAGCTGCTCGGCTTTACCGACGGCGCGCGCGAGAGCGCGCAGGATTGGCGTGAACTGCTGCTCGATTTGAAGAACCGAGGTCTGGCGGTCGCGCCCGAACTCGCCGTCGCCGACGGCGCGCTTGGCTTCTGGAAGGCGCTCGGCGAGCTGTGGCCGACCACACGCGAGCAACGCTGCTGGGTGCACAAGACCGCCAACGTCCTCAACAAACTGCCGAAGGGCCAGCAGCCGAAAGCCAAGCGGGCCTTACAGGAGATCTGGATGGCGGAGACGAGCAAGGACGCCGAGGCCGCGTTCGACGCCTTCATCGCGGCCTATGAGTTGAAATATGATAAGGCCGCCGAGTGCTTGGCAAAGGATCGCCAGGCCCTGCTCGCATTCTATGATTTCCCTGCCGAACACTGGAAACACCTGCGGACCTCGAACCCGATCGAGAGCACCTTTGCCACCGTGCGGCACCGCACGATCCGCTCGAAGGGCTGCCTCTCCAATAAAACGGCGCTCGCCATGGTGTTCAAGCTGGTCGATGCGGCGCAGAAAAGCTGGCGCAGGCTCGATGGCCACAACCAATTGCCCAAGCTCATTCAAGGTGTCAGGTTCATCGATGGGATCGAAGTCGCCGCCAACCCCGCGTCCTCGCAATCCCAAACCGCCGCCGCCTGATCCCTCAGGCCATCACCAAGATTGGCGATAGCTCGGTACAGCTGCTGCATACCCGTAACCCCGTAAACTGTCACCTTAATTCCCGGCGTCACCGTAATTCCCGGCGCGGCCGGCAAGGGCAACTCGTTTGCCGAAAATGACGGCCCGCTGAGAAGGTCAGAGAAAAGTCGAGCCAATTCGGGATACTCGGCGATGGAGTGGGAGAGATTTTGCTCTTCTGCCGATCGTCCGCCCGTCATAATGTCCGGCCCGCGCCCGCAGGCCGCTTTCCGCTTGCGGGACGAGGTGTTGCGAGCGCGTAACGGCTCATATGGAGAAAACGAAATGTTCAGCCACATCATGATCGGCAGCAACGATATTGCCCGGTCAAAGAAATTCTACGATGCCCTCTTTGCCGCAATGGGGGCTCAACCTGGTGCAGAGGACGCGAGAGGCCGCCTGGCCTACTCGCACAATGGCGGCCGTTTCATGGTGTCCAAGCCCATCGATGGCAAGCCGGCCAGCCACGCCAATGGGGGCACTATCGGCTTTGTCATGAAGGATGCAGCGCAAGCCGAAGCGTGGCACAAGGCCGGCGTTGCGAATGGCGGCACGTCGATCGAGGATCCGCCTGGCAAGCGCCCAAATGGCGCTTATCTCGCTTATCTTCGCGATCCCGATGGCCACAAGCTCGTCGGGGTTGCCCGGTAAGCCGCCTGACCTTACCGCGCAGCTAAAAAACTGAGATCAAGACCACCGACCACTTGTCGTCACCCCCGCGAAAGCGGGGGTCCAGGGCTTGCGCTCGGATCCCGGCCCGATGGATTCCCGCTTTCGCGGGAATGACGGTTGTGTGTGAGCGCCCATGGGGATTTTCGGTCAGGCGCTGAGGAGAGCCGCCCATTCGGGGAGGTTCTTCCGCTCTGGTGGACGCCGGCGAGGTTGTAATCAAATTGCGCGCCCACTCGCAGTCGTCGCCCCCGCGAAAGCGGGGGCCCAGGCTTGCCCCTGGCAACTAACACGGGGCAAGTGACTGAAATCCCTGGGTTCCCGCTTGCGCGGGAACGACGAAACAGAAGACCAGAAAACGAAAACCCAATCTCCTGACAGCCTCGAACGCCGGTGTCCCCAGAGTGCATCAACGGTTCAAGAACCGATACGCCGCCCCATTGGGAAGAGTACGGCGCTGCAGAGCTCTAACGGACCGAGTTGTAGACGTCACGCCAACGCTTGATGGCTGTCGATGTGGCCGTCCACCGTGTTGAGGTTCGCGCCCATCGTCACGACAGATATGTGGCTCCCCCCAGCCTCGCGCCACGCCGCAATATCGCCGGGCCATTGGTTGTCCCCGCGGCTGTATTGCTGGATCGACTCGAAGCCGAATGCATCGGCATCCCTTCCGAGCTCGCGCAGCTTGGCCACGATCCGCGCCTTGATTTGAACCGCCTCGGTTTGAGTGCGGCCCGAAAACAGGAACCCGTCCCCGATCCTGGCCGCCCGGTCGTACGCGGCCTCGCTGAAACCTCCCAGCCAGATCGGGATCTGCCGTTTCGGGCGCGGCAATATCCCGGCTCTGTCGATCCGGTGGTCGGAGTCTTCATATTCGACCACCGGCTCCTGCCACAGCTTGCGGATCAAGGCGATCTGCTGCTCCTGCCGCTTGCCGCGGCGGCGAAAATGTCCGGACATTTCGAGACCGTCGTATTCCACCCAGTTCCAGCCGACCCCGACGCCCAGGCGAAGCCGGCCATCCGAGAACAGGTCGACATCCGCAGCCTGTTTGGCGAACAGCGCAGTCTGTCGCTGCGGCAGGATGATCACGCCCGTTACCAATTCGAGCTTCTTGGTGACGCCGGCGAGGTAGGCGTAGGTGACCAGCGGCTCGTGGAACGGATCGGTTTCTTTATACGGGCCGGTCAATTTCGGTTCTCTGCCGGCATGAACGGCGCCAAGGACATGATCGTAGATCACAATATGGTCGTAACCCAGCTCTTCGGCCGCCTGGGCAAACGCCTTGACCGCCCCTGTATCGCCGCCAAGTTCGATCTGCGGATAAACCACACCAGCTTTCATCGTCCACTTCCCCTTTCAACGATGTGAGGTCTTGCGCCAGATACAGACCATTCGCGTCCGGTCCGGAAGCAGCAACCCGAACACCGGCACATAATTTTCGCCGCGACACGGTTGCAGATTACCCGGCGCGATGATGATCGCGAACTGCAAACGGAGCAAACGATCGTCGGCCGGCCGCCTCGAAAACTTCAGCCGCCTGCGTGGTGTGCTACGGCCGCGCGGTCCGTTTTTCGGCGCGCCTCGGTAGTTGCCTGATCGCCTCGGCGAAGGTCCCCTGACCGAGCCGACAGCCGACACTCGGGCTTGTCGGTGGGAACTGGTCAAAATGCCCCTAAGCGGACGTCCTTGGCGGCTCGGGAGATCGGTTGGGCGGAAGCCAATCCTTCATTGATATACGGCGCCGAAGTTGAGATCGCACCAGGAAGCGGAAACACGGTTCGAAGGACCACATCGTGCCACTCGCCTGTGGCGGGCCCGAGGTAGTTTCCAACATGCAATGGCAGACCGTAGCCGCGGCGAGCGCCAAGGACCGCAGGGAACGCAGGGCGTGCGGTCGTTAGAGGTGCCGCCTTCTGCCGTTGCTCGGCCTATTGCCTGGTGCGCTGAGCGCTCAGGAATTCAGGGTTAAGCGTTTAAAATTTTACGCTTCCGCAACTGTTCTCTGGCATTCCGGGTGCATGCCAGATGAACACACGTCCACATTGCAGAACATCGCCGCCGATCGGGATTGGTGGTCAGCCGATCCCGGGAGGCATTACCACGAACTCGCGCACTGGCTTCGCGGCATCGCGGCCAAGTGCCGGCTTCCGTATTCCAGCGCGAATTGCTGGATCTCGCCCGGCGCTACGATGCCAGAGCCGATCGGCTCAGCCGCCGAGCCGCAGCGGGCCCACCACGTCCAGCCCGGCATACAGCGCGGTGCGGAACCCGGCGGCGTCTGCGACGCGGTTAACTGCACGCTTTGTCGCGTAAAGCGCCTCGGGCGAGATCAGCGATAGCCGTTTAGCGAATTTGAGGCGATCCGATTGCCGAAGGCATGTCCGACCAGGTGCGCCGGACCGCAATCCATGGCTTCAAGGACGCCGGCCACGTCGGCGGCCAGATCGTGCACGGTTATGCCGTCGAGGTTGCTGCGTCCATCGTCGGCCATCGTGCAAGCCAGAAGGCGAACCGGCGCTCGGTGCCCAGCGCTGGCAGTTAGGCGGGCGCAACCACGAAGCCGGCGCGTGGAAAATGCACACAGACCTCGCCGACTTCGTGATCGCTGCGCCGGATAACGATCTCATCGGCGCTCGAGGCGACCAATTCGCCGACGACCGGATCGCGTCCGGTATCGTCCGGAGTGACGCTGACTGTCTGGCCAGGTTTCCGGCCGGTGGGGTCCCGCGGGTCGGCGGTTGCGGTCACGATTGACATGGCAGCCCTTGCGGCATCGAGCGCTTCTTGCGAAGTCATTTCGCTCTGCCTCCCGTGGCAGATCGCGGCGACGCGCTCGGTCCAAGTCAGCAGCCTCGGAAAGCCGTCGAGCGGTGCCGCCGCTGATCCGAAATTCTGCTGCAAGTACCAAACCGGATGGTAGGCGGCGAGATCGGCGAGGCCGGCGGCGGAGCCCTGCAAGAACGACCGGCCGTCGGCCAGCATCTGATCCAGCCAATCGAAATGCGCGCGCAGCTGGTCGAGCAGATTAGGCACAGCCGCCATCATCGCCACAGGATCGATATTCCGGCCGGAGAACTTGGCCCGGTCCTCGAGAAACCCCTCGGGCAATGTGTCGGGCCTCTTGGCGAAGACGATGCTCACGGCCGGGCTGAACATTGTCTTCTCCGCCCACCAGGCGAGCGCGTCGGCCGAGCCGCGGCCGGCTGGATAAAAGCTCGGGCTGGGATGCCGACGCTCAAGTTCGCGCATGATCAGCTGGCTATCGCAATAGATGTCCGCGCCGATCTGCAGCACCGGTGTCTTGCGATAGCCTCCTGTTGCGCCGTCAGGTCGGGTTTTGGCATGATGACCGGAATTTCAACCGACGCCCAGGCTAGGCCCTTGAGTCCGAGGCCGAGCCGGACCTTCTCCGCATAGGGAGAGGTTTCGTAATGGTGCAGGATAATATCGGTCATAAGGAGGGTCCTCGTTCGTGATGACGCAGTATGCTCGAGGGCGCGGCATTAAGCTGGCCGCTTCCGGACATCGTCATCCGCAGAAAGAGCGGCACTGCCGCGATCGCGCAGCTCGCACCGACAGCGAAATGACCCGTGCCGGAGGGGATTGCTATCGGCTGATCCGGTTGTCTGCGACGGCTGGCATTCGCGAGCTGGTAGATCAGGCTGCGTTTGAGACGCGCCCTACCGCTAGGTCGTCGAAGGCAGCGCCTTTGGGCTCGGACGGCGTGGGACGGCAGAGACGCGTAAGCGCCGGCCGCGCGGCGCTCGCCGCGTTGATCGAGGCGGCTAAAGCGGCCGGGTTGCACAAGCTCACCAGCCGGGTGTTTCCGGAGAACGCGGGCAGCCGCGCCCTTCTGAAAGCGCTCGGTTTCGAGGAAATCGGGATTCACCGCGTCTCCTCGAAATTGCCGGTGCCAGCGCGACGGCTGCAACCGCCGCCGCCGCTCTGGTCGGACCGGCACAGGTCGCAGCGCGGCTCGTCGAATTCGGCGCCCTGCGCATGGTGCATCCGCTGTGTCGGCGCGGCTCGCCGCTCTGCTGCATCCGGTTGGGGCAGTTATCCTTGGAGTGACAGGGCCGGGGGCGATCACCGCTTTCACGGTTTTGCACGTCGCCGGTAATGGTCTTCTGACGATCGCGAAGGGAACCGTACCCTTGGCGATCTTCGGGCCGGTCGGTTGCATAGTAATGGCGCTGGCGCCCGGAACCCGAGTTACCCGTGGACTACCAACCGGGCAACCCCCAGCCTAGTCCTAAATATAAGGATATGTTCAGTTCAACGACGCATTAATGCGGCGTGACGCGCCGCGCGCGCGCTTTTGCGATGATTTTGCTGAGTTTGCTACCTAATACCGCTCGCCTCGGCGGGTTCGAGCGGCGCTAGAATGCCGGGCAGTCGCGCCGCCAGCATCAACTCGCCGTCAGGCGGGGCGCCGCTTCGTCCCGGTCACGACCATATCAACTCGCCGGCTGCCGCAATGCGAACAGTGGCCCTGACGCGGTGTTGAACCTCCAATGGCAGACCCTCGCCGAGGCGAAGGCCAAGGACCGCTGGGAGCGCAAGGCTTGTGCTCAGTAACGGAAGGAAAGGCCCGTGGTCGTCGAGTGGCCCAAACGGGCGAGATAACTAGGCGTTCGGCCTAGAGCGTGAGGCCAGGAAAGTGCCGATAAGGCCGGTTATCAACAACGCTGCGCCGCCGCCAGATCGCAGCGAGGCCGACGAGGCCGGCACCGAGGAGCGCGACTGACGATGGCTCGGGTACCGCGGCGGCGATTTCGGTAATGATGACCTCGCCGTTGCCGCTCTGGAAATCGGCTAAGAGGATCTGGTCGATACCCGCGTCGAACGAGCCGCCGCCGCCGCCGAACCCAGTGTAGTGGTCGCTACCACCGCCGCCACCACCGCTATAACCGCCACCCCCGCCGGAAGCGCGACCGCTACCGCCGCCACCGCCGCCGAAGCCGCCGTCCCCCTCGCCGCCGATGAGATCTGGAATTGCGCAACCCAGTGGCTGATAGATTGTGCTGTCGGCTCGAACTCGCGAGCAAGGTCGGCCGGATCACGTCCAGCGCGAACCAAATCGACCATCTGGCGACGAAACTCAGGTGAATAGGGCGGACGCGTCTTGGGCATCTGAAAAGCCTCCATTAAAAGCCTGACGGGCTCCACGGAAGCGGGTCAACTTCAACTTCAACTTCAACTTCAAACATCGGGTGAGATCACGAAGGCACTTGGCCGCGAAGGGATCGGCCAGGAATCAATAGCGAACGCGCTGAGTGCGCTTCTCCAGGCGAAAAAGATTAGCTCGGAAGGTCGTGGAGGCAAATATCGTTCGGCGACAGACGAAGTCCCCACCGCACCGGATCAGCCAAGCTCATAATGGGTTATGGATCGAGGGTCACCCGCTATTTGTCCGAACTCCTCTATAAACTTTAGCCGATTGGTCGACGACACCCCGGTACCGGTCCTGGCACCGGGCACTGGCAAGACCAAGACCGGGCGATTATGGACCTATGTCCGAGACAAGTCGCTGGGATGCCGCCCGCCGGATCGGATCATTTAAGCTGTTCGGCGACTTTGTCGAGCCCGGCCTGGACGCACGGCTCGTCGACGCCGGGCGAGCCGGAGACGCCGACTCCGGCAATAACCTCGTCGCCGAGTTTAACCGGCAACCCGCCGGGAATGGCGATGACGTTGGGCAAGGTTACCTGCTGGCGCACCACCGGGTCGTTGTCGGCGAAGCGCTTGGCATAGGCGGTCGTCGAGGTGCGAAAGCTGCACGCGGTATAGGCTTTGCGCCGAGCGTTCTCCATCGTATGCGGGCCGGCATTGTCGGCGCGCATCGCGACAATGACCTCGCCGGCGCGGTCGACCACGACGGCCGAAACGGCGTAGCCCTTGCTGGCAAGACCAAGACCGGGCGATTATGGACCTATGTCCGAGACGAGTCGCTGGGATGCCGCCCGCCGGATCGGATCATTTAAGCTGTTCGGCGACTTTGTCGAGCCCGGCCTGGACGCACGGCTCGTCGACGCCGGGCGAGCCGGAGACGCCGACTCCGGCAATAACCTCGTCGCCGAGTTTAACCGGCAACCCGCCGGGAATGGCGATGACGTTGGGCAAGGTTACCTGCTGGCGCACCACCGGGTCGTTGTCGGCGAAGCGCTTGGCATAGGCGGTCGTCGAGGTGCGAAAGCTGCACGCGGTATAGGCTTTGCGCCGAGCGTTCTCCATCGTATGCGGGCCGGCATTGTCGGCGCGCATCGCGACAATGACCTCGCCGGCGCGGTCGACCACGACGGCCGAAACGGCGTAGCCCTTGGCCGCGCAGCTGTCGATCGCCGTCTCCGCGATCGTCTTAGCCATCGAATAAGAGAGGTCACGGTGGCTTAGCAGCTGCGAGTGAGCGAGCGGGGCGACAGCGCTCATAGCGCCGACCAAGACGAGACGGAAAAATATCGCCCGCATGACTGTTCGACCCTCCCTGAGGTTGACTGAAAGATGCGGGGAGTCCCTTCCTTTTTGATAGAGTAAAAAAACCAAGGGTCTCTGCTTGGCGGCAGCGAGCGCGGGAGCCCGGAGCTCAATCCAGTGGAGCGGGTTTGGCACTATCTTCGCAGCCACTGGCTCGCCAACTCGGTATTTCCCAGCCCGGCGGAGATCATGGATGCCTGCGAGACGGCGTGGAACCGGTTCGAGCGCGACCGCGCCGAAGCGGCTCGTTACGGCTTCGACACCTGCACGGCTTGCCACGCTGTGTTGGGCTGGGTCTTCTGGGATCAGGGCTATCCCGATCAGGCGCTCCGCCATGCGGAAGAAGCGATCGCCGCAGCCCGCGCCGCCTCGCATCCCCTGAGCGATGCCTTCGCTCTCTCCTTCGCGGCAATGCTTCATCAATTGCGCGGCGAGGTGGCGCTCTGCCGCGAACGGGCCGAGGCGGCTCTCGCCCTCGCGACCGAGCAGCTCCTTCCGTATTGGGCCGCGCACGCCATGGCGCTTGGCGGCTGGGCTCTGGTGAAACAAGGCCAAGCGGAAGAAGGGCTTCCGCGGCTGCGAGCGGGGCGAGACGCCGGTCGCGCGACCGGCTCCAAAGTCCGTGAGCCGCAATGGCTCGCCCTTCTTGCCGAGGCTTGCCTCGCGGCCGGCCGGATAGAGGAGGGGCTCTCGGCCGTCCGCGAGGCGCTCGCAGAGATCGAGGAGACCGCGGCCCGCTACTACGAGGCCGAACTCAACCGGCTCGAAGGCGAACTCGTTCTCGCCTCCAACGAGCCCGACGAGAGCGGGGCGGAAGCCTCGTTTCGCAAGGCGATCGCGATCGCCCGCGCCCAGCAGGCAAAGGCGTTCGAACTAAGGGCGGCGCTGAGCCTTGCGCGGCTTTGGCGGCGTCAGGGTCGCCGCGACGCGGCGCGCGACCTGCTCGCACCCGTTTACGCCTGGTTCACCGAGGGCTTCGATACCGCCGACCTGATGGACGCGAAGGCGCTGCTCGACAAGTTTTCATGAGCGGGCTGTCGGCACCTCCGCCAGTCTGGCGGATGACCGCTTCGTCCAACTCGACGGGAACGCGTCCTCATGCCCCATAGCGGGCATCTCGCCTTGCCTTGCGGATGGGCGGGGGGCGGGACCTGATTGCTGTCCAGTACGCCCTGCCCGGTCGGCAAACGTTTCGTTCTTCCCGTCCGCGGCCGCGGCGGAGGCGGCCGGCTTCCGCCCGTGCCTGCGCTGCCGGCCGGAAACTGCTCCATTTTGTAGAGCCTGGATCGGCAGCCGGGCGACGGTCGAGCGGGGCTTGCGGCTTATCGTCGAGGAGGGAGCACTCGATCAGGAGGGAGCCACTGTGGAACACCTGGCCGAGCGCCTCGGCGTGGGGTCAAGGCAGCTGACGCGATTATTCGCGCGTCATCTCCAGGCTAGTCCTTCAAAAGTGGCAAGGACCGCGCGCGCGCAGCGAGCCAAACGCCTCCTCGACGAGACAGCCTGCCAATGACCGAGATCGCGATGCGGGCGGGTTTCGGGAGCCTGCGACGGTTCAACTCCGTCTTTGTTGAAGTGTACGGCAGGCCGCCGACCGAGATTCGCCGCACGCGGCGAACAGGTCTTCATGCCCCGGACCAGACCGACGCCAGTGATTTGAGCGCCCCAGCGCTGGCAGTTAGGCGGACGCAACCACGAAGCCGGCGCGTGGAAAATGCACACAGACCTCGCCGACTTCGCGATCGCTACGCCGGATGACGATCTCATCGGCGCTCGAGGCGATCAATTCACCGACGACCGGATCGCGTCCGGTATCGTCCGGAGCGACGCTGATTGTCTGGCCAGGCTTCCGGCCGCTGGGGTCCCGCGGGTCGGCGGTTGCGGTCACGATCGACGTGGCAGCCCTGGCGGCATCGAGCGCTTCTTGCGAAGTCATTTGGCTCCGCTTGCCGTGGCCGATCGCGGCGACGCGCTCGGTCCAAGTCAGCAGCCTCGGAAAGCCGTCGAGCGGCGCGGCTGTTGGTCCGAAATTTTGTTTCAAGAACCAAATCGGATGGTAGGCGGCGAGGTCGGCAAGGCTAGCGGCGGAGCCCTGCAAAAATGATCGACTGTCAGCCAGGCTCTGGTCCAGCCAATCGAAATGCGCGCGCAGCTGATCGAGCAGGTTCGGCACTGCCGCCATCATTGCGGCGGGGTCTATATTTCGGCCGGAGAATTTGGCTCGGTCTTCAAGAAATCCCTCGGGCAACGCGTCGGGCTTCTTCGCGAATGCGATGCTGACAGCTGGGCTGAACGTTGTCTTCTCGGCCCACCAGGCAAGCGCGTCGGCCGCGCCGCGGCCGGCTGGATAAAAGCTGCGGGGTGGGGTGCCGGCGCTCGAGTTCGCGCATGATCAACTGGCTATCGCAATAGATGTCCGCGCCGATCTGCAACACCGGCGTTTTACGGTAGCCTCCTGTCAGCGCCGTCAGGTCGGGTTTTGGCATAATCACGGGGATCTCCACCGATCCCCAGGCCAGGCCCTTGAGACCAAGACCGAGCCGAACTTTCTCCGAATAGGGAGAGGTTTCGTAATGGTGCAGGATAATATCGGTCATGAGGAGGGTCCTCGTTCGTGATGACGCAGTATGCTCGAGGGCACGGCATTAAGCTGGCCGCTTCCGGACATCGTCATCTGCAGAAAGAACGGCACTGCCGCGATCGCGCAGCTCGCACCGACAACGAATTGACCCGTGCCGGAGGGGATTGCTATCGGCTGATCCGGTTGGTCTGCGACGGCTGGCATTCGCGAGCTAGTAGATCAGGCTGCGTTTGAGACGCGCCTTACCGCTAGGTCCTCGAAGGCAGCGCCTTCATGAGCGAGCAGCCACCGTTTGCGGTCGACGCCACCGCCATAGCCCGTAAGGCTGGCATCCGCGCCGATGACGCGATGGCAAGGAACCACGATGGCAATCGGGTTGGCCCCGTTAGCAAGGCCGACGGCGCGAGCGGAGTTCGGCCGTCCCAGGTTTCGCGCCAACGCGCCATAACTTAACGTTGTCCCCGGCCGAATTCCGCGAAGCGCCGCCCAGACCTTATGTTGAAACGAAGTGCCAGCCGTCGCGACCGGAATGGCATCGATCGCGGTTAGATCGCCCGCGAAATAACCGGCAAGTGCGTGCCGAATTGCCGCCGGTGTCTTGCGGCTCTTTACGACAAAATCATTTCCATCGTCACCGTAATGCCGCCTGAGGAGCCGCCGCATCCGGGCTTCGAAGTCATGAAAGTCGAGAGCTCGTACACGCTCTTCGGGATCATGGATGAGGAGCATCGTCCCGACCGGGCTTTCGGCCCGGTCGATAAAGAACGTTTGAGGTGGCATCGGGTTGGGCATCGAGATTGTCCTTTGAGTTGGTGCGGGCGCTCGCTCTCACTGCCTCCGCATCGCCTGTCCAGAGGTGTTGAGCTGCATAGGCTCGCCACGGTCGCCAGGCCTCCGCTCTAGCAAGGACTTCGCTGGCCGCGGGCCGCGTGCCGCCCGGAGGTGTTAAAGCTCGCATAAGACCGATATCGGCGGCCGGAAAGGCATCCGGCTCACGCAACACGCGCATGGCAATGTATTGCGCTGTCCATTCGCCGATCCCGCGCAGCGAGCGGAGCTTGGCTATTGCGCCCTCCAGCGACTGCGTAGGGCGGAAAAGACCCGCATCGGCGGCAGCAGCGCGAGCCAGTGCTGACAGCGCATCCGCGCGGATAGTGGGCATTCCGAGCGATCGCAAATCGGCTTGAGCCAATCTTTCGGGTGTCGGGAACGTATGCGTCAGGCTCTCCCCGTCGATGGGACACAGCTTCTCGCCATAGGCGGCGACCAGTCTCGCCGCAAGTTTCAAGGCACCCGTTACGGTAATTTGCTGGCCGAGCATGGCGCGAACGGCGACTTCGAAGCCGTCCCACGCGCCCGGCACTCGCAGGCCCGGACGCCGGGCGACCAGCGGCGCAAGCAGCGGGTCTTGAGCAAGGTCCTCGCCGATGGCCAGCGGGTCCGCGCTGAGGTCGAAAACGCGTCGAACGCGCCGAACAATCGTGGCAAGCGATGCGATGCGCGGAAAGCGGATCGTCACGCGCAGGCCGCGCTCCCGCTCGTCCGGTTGAACACTGATCGCCCCTTGCGCACCGTCCAATGCGATCGAGCGCCGGTAGCGTTTACTCTCGTCAATCGCTTCGATGCCGGTAATCGCCCTTGCCGCGAGAAAGCCGATCATCGCATCCCAATCGTAGGGCGGTGCATAGGGCAGCATGAGCGTGATGCCTTCTGCGCCTGTCTGCTCGCCGCCGGCACTGCTCGACCGGCGCAGCTCGCGAGGCGGTCGCCGATACAGCATGTGGAATATCGCGTTGAAGCGACGGATGCTGCTGAAGCCAGACGCCAAGGCGATTTCCGTCATCGGCATGGTCGTCTCGACGATGAGCTGCTTGGCAAAGAGCACGCGGCGTGTCTGAGCGACAGCGATGGGCGATGTTCCCAGGTGCTGCCTGAACAGCCGCCGCAATTGCCGCTCACCGACCCCAAGCCGTTCCGCTAGCGCATCAACCGCCTCGCCATCGAGCGCGCCCTCGGCAATCAGCGCCAAGCCGCGCGAAACGGTGTTCGACGTGCCTCGCCACGCCGCTAGGTCCGGAGAACTCTCCGGGCGACATCGAAGACAGGGGCGAAAACCTGCCTCCTGCGCCGCGCTCGCCGTGGGATAGAACGTTATGTTCTCCTGTTTTGGCGTACGCGCGGGGCAGATCGGTCTGCAATAAACTCCTGTCGTGCGGACGGCGATAAACATCCGTCCGTCGAACCGCGCATCACGGGTCGATAACGCTCGATAGCAGGCTTCGTGATCCAGTTCCATGGGACCAGTATGCCCGAGGGCGCGGCATTAAGCTGGTCGTTTTCGGCCGTCGTCGTCCGCAGAAAGGGCCGCCTCGCCTTCAGATACCGTGTCCCTGGTGCTCGCTACTCGACCAATGGCAGGAATCGGCGCTCAGCTGCCGATTTTGCATGGCCGCCGGAATGGGCGAGTTTGCCCATATTCCGGCAATTCACTGGCGCGACCAGACCGGCTGGATATGGCGCCGCGCGTGGGCGTGCTTTCGTTTCCTTTAACCTGGTTGGAAGGTCAGCGTCAGTTCGGCGATGCCGCCGGCGACGTTAAATCCCCTGTTACCTTCGACGCTGAGCGGCTGCAGCGAGATTGAATTACCGAAGCCGCCAAACATCACATTCGCGCCGACCCCGATCCCGACACTGGCGCTTCCAGTAGCGCCGACGTAAGTGCCCGCCAGCAAACCCGGCCCGGTGTTGTTGGTGGGTGCGAGCACGGCCCAGGCCATGACCGCGCCCTCTACGTAACCGATGTCGACCCCGAATTTGTTGATTGCGCCCACATAATGTTGCGGAGCAACGCCATCGGGAGCAAAGGTGCAGTTGACCGTCCGCGAGGAGCCGAAGATGAAACCGAACCCGCCGGCTACGTTGCAGGTCATAATGCCGGCCTTCACAGCTTGCGCTTGAGCCGGCGCTTCGAACGCCAAGACACCGCCCATTAAGTCGAGGGCGATGATCACAACCAGTAGTTTTCTGATCATCCATCAACTCCAATGCCAATTCTCGCTAAGTCGAGGCGCGAAGTTCCACTACTGGTCGTATAGCTTGCCTCTACGCGCGCGCACCATAGGTGGGCCGGCGGCCAGGTCTCCAGCTTGGCTTATCGCGGGGCTGACGGAATTCAAAGGGACGCGCTCATGCTTTGGCTTCGCTCGATGCGGCGAATCGCTTTAAACAGGCTCGCGAGTGGCTAATTGTCCCACGGGCTTCGATTGACAGTCCGGTCACTGTGACGCTTGACGCAGTTCGCAGCGCCTTCCCTGTTTTTCACAGGTCACACTGCCGGGGCTGATCGCAGCCGGTCGGGAGCGGCCGGCGGCCGACCCAGTTGCCGCCCAGGCGTTCCAAGTGCCGGCCGACAGCGCGATCTTCCTGATCGAGCGCACGTCCTATACCACGGACACTCGGCCAGTCGATTATGAGAGGCTGCACTATCGTGGCGATCTGATCCGGTTTGTGACGCGCCTTGCCCGAGGCCCAAGTGCTTCGATGCAAGGGTGACTGTGCTCGGTGGGGCGGCGCATCCAATGTATCCGATTGGCCAACGACAAACGGCCGGAATCGGCGCTCTGCAGCCGATAGCTGACGACGCGGTGTATGGGCGAAGATGCCCCAATTGAGACCTTCGGTGCGAGCGTCAGCCAATGAGCTAGGGGCACGAAGCTGCCGTCGTGAAGATTGCCCGCAGTGAGGACGAGCAGGTGCAGGCGCTCGCGGCAGGGCAACCCGACCTGCTATAGACTCTCGGAACGGGACTGCGAGAGATAGGAACATGAAGATCGATGTTGCCAAGGCCCGCGCGCGCAGCGGATCGCGTTATCCCAGACCCTTTGACGAACCCTGCCGAAAAAAGACCCGACGTCGGCTCGGTCAGGCCGGCGGTCTCACCCAATTTGGCGTCAATTTGTTGGAGCTGGATCCGGGCGCCTGGTCTAGTCAGCGCCATTGGCACGCCCACGAAGACGAGTTCATCTACGTTCTGCGGGGACCGGTCGTGCTTGTCACCGACGCGGGCGATACCGCCCTCGCGATTGCGCCGGCTTCAAGGCCGGTGAGCGCGCTGGCCATCATCTGCAGAACCGCGGCGAAGCAACCGCATTGATCCTAGAGGTCGGCACCAGAGGTTGGGCCGAGGCCCACGCCGAATATCCTGACATCGATCTGCGTGTGACCTCACAAGGTTACATCCGAAAGGACGGTACGCCCTATTCGTAGCCTCCCGCCGGAAGCCGAACACGCGCGTCTACGGTGGAACCCCTGAGGTGAGCGATTTGTCGTAATCTCCGGATGCTCAGGCGGTGGCAAGTCGACTCTGTTGGCCGAGCTTCAGGCCCGCGGGTACCATGTCGTCGAAGAGCCTGGGCGTCGGGTTGTGAAGCGCGAACTCGAAAACGGTGGCAATGAGCTTCCCTGGACCGATGGCGCCGCATTCGCGCGCCGGACAATAGAGGTTGCACCTTCGGACCGGGAGGCAGTTGGAGAGCAGCCGGGATGGGTCTTCTTCGATCGTGGGCTAATCGATGCCAGCTCTGCGCTTGAGTGTCAATCGGCACGCAATTGGGACCCCGGATCGGCATGGAAAAGGGACCCCTCACCGGCGTTGGGGCAGGCTTGTCCCGGTAGCGAACAGGAGGGTCCCGCGCGCGTCGCGCAGTGCCCTCACGAGCGACGGAGCGGCGCGCGTGGGAGGTGCCTGTTTGCCCACCGGGGCAAGCCGGGGTGGCACTCAGGCGCGGTGTTTGAACCGCCAGCTCTCGTTGCCGGTTTCGATGATTTCGCAATGATGGGTCAGGCGGTCGAGGAGCGCGGTCGTCATCTTGGCGTCGCCAAACACGCTGGGCCAATCACCAAAGGCCAAATTGGTGGTGATGATGACGGAAGTGCGCTCGTAGAGCCGGCTGATCAGATGAAAGAGCAGCTGGCCGCCGGTCTGAGCGAAGGGCAGATAACCGAGTTCGTCGAGAATGATGAAGTCCATGCGCGTGAGATATTCGGCCAGCCGCCCTTGCCGGCTGGCGCGGGCTTCGGCCTCCAGCCGATTGACGAGATCGACGACCGTATAGAAGCGGCCCCTGGCGCCGCCGCGGATGCAGGCTCGCGCAATAGCTATTGCCAGATGCGACTTGCCGGTGCCGGTTCCGCCGATCAGCACAGCATTGCGCTGTTCAGCCAGAAAGGCGCCGCTCGCCAGATCGCGGATCAGCGCCTGGTTAACCGGGGTGCCGGCGAAATGGAAGTCGTCGATGTCCTTGGCCAGCGGCAGCTTGGCGATGGTCAGCTGATACTTGATCGAGCGCGTCTGCTTCTCGGCGATCTCGGCGCTGAGCAGATCGCCGACGATGCGCGGCGGCTCGTGCCGGCGCTTGATGCCGGTGGTCATCACCTCGTCGTATGCCGCCCGCATGCCGTAGAGCTTGAGCGTCGACATGAGCTCGAGAATATCGGTGCGCTCCATCAGGAAGCTCTCCGCAGGCTATCGTAGCGGGCGCAATCGGCGATCGGCAGGTGTCGCAGCCGCAGCGCATCGGGGGTCAGGATCGTCGCCACCGGTGCAGGGTCACGGTGGCGCGACAGGATGTTGAGAACGACGTCGGCGGAATGGACGCCGTCGGCGAGGGCTTCGGCGCAGGCCGCCTCGACAGCCGCCAAGCCGTCGGTCAGCACCGCCGACAGCACCTTGACCATCTGGCGGTCGCCGTCATCCGAGCCTTGCAGCCTACGCCGCACGCGCTCTAGGCTGGCCGGCAAGAGCCAGTCCTTGAACGGGGCGCCATTGCGCAAGGCGCCGGGCTTCCTGGCGAGCACCGGCACGTAATGCCAGGGATCATAGATCGTCTCGCCGCGGCCGAAGCGGCGGCGATGCTCGCCGACGATTGTGCCATCCTGGCGGATCACAATGCGATCGGCATAGGCTTGGATCTCGACTGGCCGGCCCACGGCGCGCGAGGCGACCGAGTACTTGTTGTTGTCGAACCGCACCAGACACGTCTTCGAGACCGAAGCTTGTGTCGCGTGGAACCCGTCGAATGGTCCGGTAATCTGCACCAGCTGCGGGCGCTCCGCCTCGAAAGCCTGCCAGATCGTGCAGTCGGTCAGCTCGGGGTGCTTGTGCGCTTTGGCGTAGGCGACGCATCGGTCGAGCAACCAGGCGTTCAGCTCCTCGTAGCTCGTCACCCGCAGCCGCGGCGTGAAGAAGCGCTCGCGCACCACCCCGACCTGGTTCTCGACTTGCCCCTTTTCCCAGCCCGAAGCCGGCGTGCAGGCGGTTGGCTCGACCAGGTAATGCCCACACATCCGCAAAAAGCGGCGGTTGAACTGGCGGTCTTTGCCGATGAACACGGCTTCGACCGCCGTCTTCATGTTGTCGTAGATGCCGCGCGTGCAGGTCCCCTTGAAGAGAGCAAAGGCGCGGTTATGCGCGTCGAACACCATCTCCTGGGTCTCGCGCGGATAGGCCCGCACGAACAACATGCGGCTGTGGCACAGCCGGACATGCGCCACCTTGACGGTGACCGTCACCCCGTTGATCAGCACGATCTCGTGCGACCAGTCGAACTGGTACGCCTCGCCCGGCGCAAAGCTCAGCGGCACAAAGGCTTCCGCCGTCGCGGTGCCCGCTCGGCACGCCACCTCTTGGCGTATCGGCGAACCGCGTCGTAACTGCCCTCATAACCGAGGGCGCGTAGCTCCTCGAATATCCGGATCAACGTCAGCCGCTCGCGCGCCGGCTTACCCTGGTTCTCCAGCAGCAGATCGTCGAGCTGGTCGCGCCATGGATCAATCCGCGGCCGCGGCTGCCGGCTGCGCTCATAGCGAAACTCGGTCGCCTGCGACCGGATCACCTTGCGCACGACCCTTCGCGACACTCGAAACTCGCGGCAAATCGTCTTAATCGGCTTGTGCTGGGCGAAATACGCCCGACGGATCTTCGCGATCGTCTCCACTACCAGCATCCCCAACCTGGCCCCCGTATCCCCCACGGAAGCCACTGTGGACCCGCCGTCCCGGGGGTCCCGATTGGATGCCGATCACCCCGAAAACGGGGTCCTTATTCCATGCCAATTCACAGCTTGAGCACCTCACAGGGGAGCCGGCGCTTCAACTGCTCAGCTCGCAGTACCGCTACCATCGCAAAGTCTTTCTCGCCCCGCCGTGGCCGGAAATATATGCGACCGATGCGGAACGACGGCATAGCTTCGAGGCGGGTTTGGCCGAGTACGAGCGCCTGGAGCAGGTGTACCCGGCTCTCGGCTATGAGGTTATCAGGCTTCCGAAAACGACGGTGACCGAGCGCGCCGACTTTGTCTTAGCCGCGCTGTCGGCTAGGCCTCCATGAACGGATCATAGGAGGAGCTGAATGCGCTTGATAGCGTCGGTTGCGGTCTGCGCGCTGTTCGTCACGCCTACTGCGGGAGCCGAGACGTCAGTGAACTGCGGTACCCCGGCGGCCATGTCCGACGGTTTGCCAGTTTCGCCTGCCGCGCAGCAGGGGCTCGACCCGCAGCTCATCTGCTCTATCGGCCCAAGCCTTGCCAAGCTGACGGAAGCCAACCCGCATGGCATCGTCGTCATCCGGCATGGGGTGCTCGTTTACGAACAGTACTTCGCCGGCGACCACGTGCGCGGATGGACACCGATTGGTGTCGTGCCTCATAACGCAAACACACTGCACAACATCCAGTCCATCACCAAGAGCGTCGTCGCGCTGCTGGTCGGTATCGCCTTCGACCGTGGTTGGCTCAAGGATCTCGATACCCCGATACTGTCGTTCCTTCCGGAATACGCCGATCTCCGCACTCCGGAGAAAGATCAGATTAAGCTGCGTCATCTGTTGTCGATGACCTCAGGTCTGGATTGGCCGGAGCGGACCGTTTCCATCAACGACCCGGCAAATATCGTGCGCCAGACACGCATCACCCCCGATCCGTATGGTGCCGTGCTGGAGCGTTCGGTCAGAGCGGCACCGGGGACCGCGTGGAACTACAACGGTGGCGACGTCTGGCTGCTGGGCCTCATCTTGAAAAAGGTTGCGGGGCTGCCGCTTGACCAGTTCGCTAAAGAGGCTCTTCTGGAGCCACTGCGGATAAAGGATTGGGCGTGGGAACGGTTCTCGAACGGCGACCCGTACACGTCCGGCGGGTTGCAGCTGCGGCCGCGGGATTTGGCGAAGTTGGGCCAGCTCGTGCTCGACGATGGCGTCTGGCAAGGGCAGCAGATCGTCTCCGCCGGCTGGATCAAGGAGATGACCAGTCGGCACAATCCGGATGGGATGTGGTTCGGCTTCGCGCGCGGCTATGGCTACCTATGGTGGCTGGGCCGGTCATCGATTGATCGCCGGAACATCGATTGGGCTGGCAGTCTCGGCTGGGGCGGGCAGCGTCTCTGTGCTGTGCCGGAGTTCGGCTTGGTCGTTGCCGTAACCGCCGGCGCCTATGGGAGCTCGCAAGGAGGCCCGCCCGCTGCTCTGGAGAACCTTGCCGGCGACACGGCCCTAAACGCATTTGCATTGCCCGCGGCGCTTGGGCGTTGAGAGGATAGTGGGGGTGTGTACGATTGATTTTGTGCCTGCCGGATGGTCGCCGGCTTGGTCCACCCTCGGTCGCGCGACGCGCTGAGGAGTCAAAATCTAGACCCATCCGCTACTGGTCCTCGGTCGCCGAACACGATACAGACGATTTCGTATACGATCCGAAACTTCTGAGCAGGTGAGGCAGCATAATCGGGCTGCAGCTGCGGGGCGCCGGGATGATGGGGGAGGCATTGAAACAGTTCGACCTCGGGCGCCACACCCGACAGATATCCACAAGTTCGACCGAGGCGCAGCGCTGGTTCGATCTCGGTCTGAACTGGTCCTTCGGCTTCAACCATGAGGAAGGCGTCAAATGCTTCCAGCGGGCCCTGGAAGCCGACCCCGAATGCGTCATGGCGCACTGGGGCGTGGCCTACGGACTGGGCCCCTTCTACAACCTCGCTTGGCGAGAGCTCGGCGAGCGGGAGGCCGCGGCGGCAATCGCCCGCGCTTATGATCACATAGGCCGGGCGCACGCCCTCTCGGCGCACGCCACCGCCTTAGAGAACCGGCTGGTGGAGGCGCTCGCAAGCCGCTTTCAGAAGCCGCACTCCGTTTCCCCCGAGGAATACGACCGCTGGGACGACGATTACGCGGCCGAAATGCGGCGGGTGCACTATGACCATCCCGACGACCATGACGTCATGGCGCTGTTCGCCGAAGCCCTCATTACCCGGACCCCGCGCCGACTGTGGGATGTCAAAACCGGACGGCCGGCCAGCAACTCAGATGTGGTCGAGGCGATTGCCGTCTGCGAACGGTCGATCGCGCTGGCCAACGCGACCGGGCAGCCGCAGCACCCGGCGATCGCCCACGTCCTCATTCACGCGCTCGAGATGTCCAACGAGCCTGAGCGCGCCATGGCCTCCGCCGACACGCTCGCGACGCTCTGCCCTGAGGCCGGGCACATGAACCACATGCCGGCGCACATCTATGTCCTGTGCGGGGAGTACGAGAAGGCGCGGATCGCCAGCGACAAAGCCATCAGGGCAGACGACGCCTTCGCCGAGTACACCGGCTCATCGGTAAACTTCTATGTCACCGCGAGGTGCCACGACATCCACCTGTTGATGTTCACCTGCATGTTCCTGGGTCAATACCAGCCGGCGAAGGCAGCCGCCGAGAAGATGCAGCGGATCATCACGCGGGACGTCCTCACCGTGCAGGATCGCCCCAAGCTCGCGACGATGACCGAGGGCTACTACAACATGAAAATGCACGTCCTGGTGCGATTCGGGCGATGGCAGGAGATCATCGACGAGCCGGCGCCGGACGACCCGCAGCTCTTGCTCGTTTCGACCGCGATGCACCACTATGCCCGCGGGGTGGCGCATGCCTCGATGAAGAACATTGGTCAAGCCGAGAGGGAACGGACCTTGTTCTGCGAAAGCCTCGGCCGGATTCCGCCCAGCCGCCGCTTCCTCAGCAATCCCGTGCTCGCCATGCTCGCCGTCGGCGAGAAGATGCTGGATGGCGAACTCGAGTATCACCGGGGCAACCACGACATCGCCTACGAGCATCTGCGGGAAAGCGTCCGTCGGGACGACAATCTTTCCTACACCGAGCCGTGGGCGTGGATGCACCCACCCCGGCACGCATTGGCGGCGCTGTTGCTGGAGCAGGGCCATGTCGCGGAAGCGGAAGAGGTGTATCGCGATGATCTGGGGCTGAGCGGCCGGGTACAGCGTTGCACGCAGCACCCCGATAATGTCTGGGCCTTGCACGGCCTCGTCGAATGCCTGGAGCGGCGCGGTGAGACCCGGGAGCTTCCCGCCCTGCGGCTGAAGCTTTCCACGGCCCTGCAGAAGGCGGACATTCCGATCACCTCGTCCTGCATGTGCCGCACCGGCACCGCCGACTTCGCCACGGCGTGTTGCGGAACGGGGCAGGGCGGGCGGTCGGAATCGATCTTGCCTGCCGTCCGCTAACGGTCGGCCCCAGCGGTTCGATCGCGGTCACGCGAACGGCCGGAATCGGCGCATCTCGCCCGTTGCGGCGCATTCCGGCGATCGTCTCCTTTCTGAACCCACGGCCGGCACTCAGCCTTGTCGGAGGGGACCACTCTTCATGCCCGAACACGGAAACTCGGAAAGAGCGCGCGTTTGCGCGGCAGGCGCAGCGCATGTTCGCATGACCGGAAAATCATGGTCTGGAAAACGCAGGCTTTGTGTGCCACGGTGAGGCCGAAATAATTGGAGGTGTGCCATGAGCCCGCTCGATGTCGCCGACAACAACGTCGCGTCGAACACGCAGAGAGCATCGTCGGCCTATGTGCCGCCGCTCCAGCGCACGGAAGGACAGCCGCCGCCGATCGCGGCGCATGGCGGCCTGTCCTACATGTCGTTCGACCGGGACGGCGATGCGGGAACCGCCGCGGCGCTCCAGGACGCGCTCGCGGAGATCGCCGAGGGCGAGGGCCAGCGCGTTACCGACATGATCGCCAAGGCACCGCCGGGCCCGATCAAGACCAAATGGGGCCTCGGGTTCCGCGACTACGACGAGTGCCTGAAGTACATCCGCCAGTCGAACAGCATCAAAGCGCCGCCGGGCGGCGTGGCGTTGCCGCTGCCCTATACGGTCTACGAGCGGCCGACCTACTCCGTCGTCCCGTCCAACACTGTCTGGCGGGACCCGGCGCGCGCCGACATCGCGGCAATTCTGCGCAAGAACGAGAAGGGCAACCGGCGGCGGGACCTCTATTTCCCGCAGGTGCTACGCGACGCGCGGCGCATCGGCGAGTACTATCCGGGCCTCTCGCCCAACAGCCCCGAATGCATGGACCGGCTCGGCGTGTCGCTGGCATACCTCGAGTCCAAGTGCTCGAACATCTACGATGCGGCGGAGGTGGAGCGCGTGTACTACCCGGAGATCGAGAAGCTGCTTCTCGAGTTCTTCCCGGATGCGACCGACGCGCTGGTCTACAACCACGATGTCTTCGACAAAGACTACACGGGCGATCGCACGGAAGACCAGGACGGCAACAACCCGGGCGTGAACGCCAATTACGCCAACCTGGTGCACAATGACCTGAACGACAACAGCGGCCGCGTGCGCTGCCGCGAGCTGCTCACCCGGAACCTGCGGAACTTCGGGCGCACGCAGCACTACACCGAGGAAGAGGCCGACGCGAAGATGTCGCGCCGGTTCATGTCGATCAACCTCGCCAAGCCGATAGAGACCAGTCGAGCAATTTCCCTTCGTGCTCTGCGCCTGGCCCTCCTTCGCCGACCAGCCCTACATCAACAACTACCGGATCTACGACGACCGCGTCGGCGAGACCACCCGCTTCACCTACCGTCCGAACCACGAGTGGTACTGGTTCCCCCAGCAGAAGCCGACCGAGGTCTCTATGCTCAAATGCTATGACTCGGTGACCGACGGTTCCGTCTCGCGCTGGTCTTTCCATACGGCCTGTACCGACCCGACCGCGCCCGCGAATGCGCGATGCCGCAAGAACGTCGTGGTCCGGTCCTTTGTCTTTTTCTAGGAAGACAGGAAGCGGCAGCGGGCAGAGGAAGCCGACATCGGTGTCGTGATACTTGACGATCGGGTGACCCCTTAGAGCCTGAACCACAATGATTCCTGCAAGATCAACCTTTTATCCGTCATTCCCGCGAAAGCGGGAACCCAGGGGCCGCAAGGTTCGAACGGTTGCCCTGGACCCCCGCTTTCGCGCTAGGGCATGCACACATCTTCCGCCTTTCCGCCGTCATGCCCGCGAAAGCGGGCACCCAGGACCGTTGTCGGGCTATTCACCACGGGGCCCCTGGGTCCCCGCTTTCGCGGGGACGACGGATAACTTATTGAAAGTCCTTCTATTGTGGAGATGTGTGCATGCCCTAGCGCTTTTCGCGGGGGCGACGATCACCTATTGAGATAACGTGCTTCATTTCGGGTCAGTAGCCGTAGGATGGGTTGAGCATACGAGGCTGGGCAAGAAAGTCCGGCCGCGATATGTCATTTCGGAATATCCGAGGCCCCGTCGCAGCGCTAGGATAGATGCGCGTGAAGGCCAACGAACCGCGGCGTGGCGGCCAGCGCGGCATTTGAGCGTGCCAAACGGATGTTCGGCCAGTGCCTTGCGGCGGCGCATCATGTCCTTGCCAGCGAGGCGCATGCGGGCCCGGTGGCGCTCGATCACGTCCTCATCCGTCCAGCGTTCGATTTCGCGCCGCTCGCCCTTGCCGGCCAGGCAGCGCCCGCGCAACGGACACACCCGGCAAACCGAGCGGCGGCTGGCATAGCGGATCGCCATTTTGCCGCTGGCCTGACGCTTTTGCCCGCGCATCGGCCGCAGTTCCGCGCCGGCCGGACAGCGATAGACATCGGCCCCGGCGTCCCACGGGTCCGGCCGTCGGCCGGCCCGAGGGCAGGCTCCGCGGAAGTCCGCAACGCTGAACCGGCCCTGCGCTTTCAACCGCTGGCCGCGATCGGGCGGCGGAACATAGGCGGTAATCGCGGCCTCCTCGCACGCCTTCAGTGTCTCGCCATTAAAGTAGCCGGCGTCGGCAACCGCGGTCAGCGCCTCGACGCCGAGGGCCGCTTTGGCCGCCTCGGCCATCGCGTGCAGTTGGCCAGTGTCGTTGCCCTCGTTCACGACCTCGCTGGCGGTCCTCGCGAAGGCGGGGATCAGCTTGTGCTTGTCGTCAACCGCAATCTGCACATTGTAGCCAGAGACGATTTGCCCGTGCTTGGCCAACAGCCGGGCGTCCGGGTCGGTGCGCGAGATCTGGCCATCGCCGCTTTCGGCAAGCTTGGCCAAATCGGTCGCGGCCGCCGCCCGCCGCTGGCGCAAGGCGGCAAGTTTTTGCGTGATGTCCGCGGCCGAAAGCGGCTTTCCCGGGGCTGCCGATGCCGCCTCGGCGTTGTCCCCCGCCTTCGCGAGGGCAGGCTGTTGGCCTCCAGCGCGGCATTGTATTCCGCGATGCTACGGTCGAGCGCCGCCATCTGCTCCCGCAGCCGCTTCTCGGTCAGAATACTGGCCTTGCCGGCATCGCCGTGGAAGAACGCGCCATCGATCGCCACCAGCATGCCGCCCAACAGATCAAGGCCGCCCACAGATCGAGGCTGCGAGCGAGCACCACAAAATCCCGGTTTGCTGCCGTCAGCCCGGCCGCGTTGTCCTTGCGGAAATTGGCGATCGTGCGATAGCCCGGCGCCAGGCCCCGCAGCAGCCACATCAGCTCGACATTGCGCCGCGCCTCGCGTTCCAGCCGGCGCGACGAGCGCACCTGGTGCAGATAGCCGTACAGATAGAGCTTTAAGAGATCGGCCGGATCATAAGGCGGCTGCCCGGCGCCGCCGTCCGATCCGACATCACCGAAACCCAGGCCACTCAGGTCGAGCGAATCGACATAGGCGTCGATGGCACGAACCGGATTGTCCCGGCCGACGTAATCCTCCAGACATGGCGGCAGGAAGCTTGCCTGATCACGGCTCTGGCCCGACTTGTAGGTGCGGTTCGTCGTCGTCATGCTGGGGATCGTACCCTCGCCCGCGTCGCGGACGCGGGAATTCTTGCCCAGCCTCCTCGCCATGGCCACCAGGCCGGCAAGCCTTGCCCCCGGAACGCCCGCTTGCGGGCGGCTGTCCGGGGGTTTTGTCATGTGAGGAGGGAAGAAGTGTCTGGGGTGGGGCCGCGTGCGGGTTGGGTTTTGCCGCTGCACGCGGACGGCATTGTGTTGGGGTTTCAAGCGCCGCTCGAGCGATTAGTACCGGTCAGCTGCGCGGGTTGCCCCGCTTCCACCTCCGGCCTATCGACGTGGTGGTCTTCCACGGCTCTTGGCGAGACCTGGTTTTGAGGAGGGTTTCCCGCTTAGATGCGTTCAGCGGTTATCCCGTCCGCACTTAGCTACCCGGCGGTGCGGCTGGCGCCACAACCGGTACACCAGAGGTGCGTCCCTCCCGGTCCTCTCGTACTGGGGAGAGCGCCTCGCAAGTCTCGAACACCCGCGGCAGATAGGGACCGAACTGTCTCACGACGTTCTAAACCCAGCTCACGTACCGCTTTAAATGGCGAACAGCCATACCCTTGGGACCTGCTCCAGCCCCAGGATGCGATGAGCCGACATCGAGGTGCCAAACGACGCCGTCGATATGGACTCTTGGGCGTCATTAGCCTGTTATCCCCGGCGTACCTTTTATCCGTTGAGCGATGGCCCTTCCACACGGGACCACCGGATCACTATGGCCGACTTTCGTCTCTGCTCGAGCCGTCGCTCTCGCAGTCAGGCGGGCTTGTGCCATTGCACTCCGCAGCTGATTTCCGACCAGCCTGAGCCCACCATCGCGCGCCTCCGTTACTCTTTGGGAGGCGACCGCCCCAGTCAAACTACCCGCCATGCAGGGTCCCGGGCCCGGATGACGGGCCGCGGTTAGATGCCAGAGAACTCAAGGGCGGTATTTCAAGGGTGCCTCCACCCCAACTGGCGCCAGGGCTTCGTCGGCTCCCGCCTATCCTACACATGAATTCCCTAACACCACTGCAAAGCTGTAGTAAAGGTGCACGGGGTCTTTCCGTCTGACCGCGGGAACTCCGCATCTTCACGGAGAATTCAATTTCGCTGAGCCGGTGTTGGAGACAGCGGGGAAGTCGTTACGCCATTCGTGCAGGTCGGAACTTACCCGACAAGGAATTTCGCTACCTTAGGACCGTTATAGTTACGGCCGCCGTTTACCGGGGCTTCGATTCAGAGCTTGCACCCCTCCTCTTAACCTTCCGGCACCGGGCAGGCGTCAGACCCTATACGTCGTCTGGATGACTTCGCAGAGCCCTGTGTTTTTAGTAAACAGTCGCCACCCCCTGGTCTGTGCCCCCCATCCCTGCTTGCGCAGAGACGGGGCCCCCTTCTCCCGAAGTTACGGGGGCAATTTGCCGAGTTCCTTCAACACCGTTCTCTCAAGCGCCTAGGTATGCTCTACCAGTCCACCTGTGTCGGTTTGGGGTACGGTCTTCGTGCCGGTGCTGTTTCCCGGAAGTCCCAGGCCGCCCCCTCAATCCAATAAGAGGAGACGACTTTCGGCCTTCGTCACATTCCGGCAGGCGGAGGAATATTAACCCCCTTCCCATCGGCTACGGCTCTCGCCCTCGCCTTAGGGGCCCGGCTAACCCTGCGCGGATTAACCTTGCGCAGGAACCCTTGGACTTTCGGCG
>CAVTQA010000004.1:167500-194819 GCA_963736715.1 uncultured Alphaproteobacteria bacterium
GCGGTTAGATGCCAGAGAACTCAAGGGCGGTATTTCAAGGGTGCCTCCACCCCAACTGGCGCCAGGGCTTCGTCGGCTCCCGCCTATCCTACACATGAATTCCCTAACACCACTGCAAAGCTGTAGTAAAGGTGCACGGGGTCTTTCCGTCTGACCGCGGGAACTCCGCATCTTCACGGAGAATTCAATTTCGCTGAGCCGGTGTTGGAGACAGCGGGGAAGTCGTTACGCCATTCGTGCAGGTCGGAACTTACCCGACAAGGAATTTCGCTACCTTAGGACCGTTATAGTTACGGCCGCCGTTTACCGGGGCTTCGATTCAGAGCTTGCACCCCTCCTCTTAACCTTCCGGCACCGGGCAGGCGTCAGACCCTATACGTCGTCTGGATGACTTCGCAGAGCCCTGTGTTTTTAGTAAACAGTCGCCACCCCCTGGTCTGTGCCCCCCATCCCTGCTTGCGCAGAGACGGGGCCCCCTTCTCCCGAAGTTACGGGGGCAATTTGCCGAGTTCCTTCAACACCGTTCTCTCAAGCGCCTAGGTATGCTCTACCAGTCCACCTGTGTCGGTTTGGGGTACGGTCTTCGTGCCGGTGCTGTTTCCCGGAAGTCCCAGGCCGCCCCCTCAATCCAATAAGAGGAGACGACTTTCGGCCTTCGTCACATTCCGGCAGGCGGAGGAATATTAACCCCCTTCCCATCGGCTACGGCTCTCGCCCTCGCCTTAGGGGCCCGGCTAACCCTGCGCGGATTAACCTTGCGCAGGAACCCTTGGACTTTCGGCGACAGCGTTTCTCACGCTGTTTATCGCTACTCATGTCAGCATTCGCACTTCCGATACCTCCACCCCCGCTCGCGCGGGAGCTTCGCCGGCCTACGGAACGCTCCGCTACCGCGTTCAGAAGACAGAAATCAGAAATCAGATGTCAGAACTGCCGCGACGCAGGCCCCACAGCATCCGGGCGATCTCCCGATACTCGCCTTGCCAGCGCTCGGCAACTTCGGCACCGATGTAGCCAAGATCGCGGCAGTACATCGTCCATACCTGCATCTCGTCGGCCGAGCCGATCGCCATCATCAAGAAGCGACCAAATTCGGGCCGCGACAGCCGTTGGCGACCAAAACCCTCGGCGAGGTTGGCGCAGATCGATTTCGAGGCGCGCCGCACCTGATCGGCCAATGCGAACTGCTCGATCCGCGGAAATTCGAGGCTCGCTCGATGCACTTCCAGCGACAGCCGGTAGGCCCGCCGGAACACCTCGAGATCCTCGGCCCGTTCGACCCACTCGCTCATTCCGTTTGTCCTTGTTTCTGCTGTTCTGATTTCTGATTTCTGTCTTCTGAACACCCGCAGCTTCGGTGCGTGGCTTGAGCCCCGTTACATTTTCGGCGCGGGACAGCTAACTTAGACCAGTGAGCTATTACGCTTTCTTTAAAGGATGGCTGCTTCTAAGCCAACCTCCTGGTTGTCTTGGCCGTCCTACATCCTTTCCCACTTAGCCACGACTGGGGGACCTTAGCTGGCGGTCTGGGCTGTTTCCCTCTCGACGACGGACCTTAGCACCCGCCGTCTGGCTGCCGGGCTCCACTCGCCGGTATTCGGAGTTTGGTTAGGTTTGGTAAGGCTCGCGCCCCCCTAGCCCATCCAGTGCTCTACCCCCGGCGGTGAGCGCCCGACGCTCTACCTCAATAGATTTCGCGGAGAACCAGCTATTTCCGGGTTTGATTGGCCTTTCACCCCTAGCCACAAGTCATCCCCTACTTTTGCAACAGTAGTGGGTTCGGTCCTCCAGTGCGTGTTACCGCACCTTCAACCTGCCCATGGCTAGATCACCCGGTTTCGGGTCTGATCCCGGCAACTGTTTGGCCCCATCGCTGGGGCCGGCGCCCGTTTCGGACTCGCTTTCGCTGCGCCTACGCCTAGCGGCTTAAGCTTGCTGCCAAGACCAACTCGCTGACCCATTATACAAAAGGTACGCCGTCAGTTCAGTGATCAGAACACAGTAATCAGTCATCAGAACTGCCGCTGCAACGCTCGCGCCTCGCGGGGCAGCCGCCGGCATCTCTGCCAGCGGTTCTGATTACTGATCACTGATAACTGACCACCGGACCTCCGACTGCTTGTAGGCATCCGGTTTCAGGAACTGTTTCACTCCCCTCGTCGGGGTGCTTTTCACCTTTCCCTCACGGTACTGGTGCACTATCGGTCACTGAGGAGTATTTAGGCTTGGAGGGTGGTCCCCCCATGTTCAGACAGGATTGCACGTGTCCCGCCTTACTCGAGGACACCGGTTCCGGTTTCCCGTACGGGGCTGTCACCCGCTGCGGCCCGCCTTTCCAGGCGCTTCCGGTACCAAAAACCAATGCCACTGGCCTGTTCCGCGTTCGCTCGCCACTACTGACGGAATCTCTGTTGATGTCTGTTCCTCCGGCTACTGAGATGTTTCAGTTCGCCGGGTTTGCCTCCTCATCCTATGAATTCAGATGAGGATACCCGTTGCCGGGTGGGTTGCCCCATTCGGAGATCCCGGGATCACCGATCGCTCGCATCTCCCCCGGGCTTTTCGCAGCGTGCCACGTCCTTCATCGCCTCTCAGTGCCAAGGCATCCACCAGATGCCCTTACTTTGCGCTTGATCCCCGGCGCTTCCGCAACGGAATATCCATTGGAAAACGCCGCACAAAACCGCCGCGCACAGGGGCAAGACCCCACACACACAGCGGCCTCACATGAAGACACTTCTTCGGATAGGCGCACAGCTTTGGCTGCGCCGAGCCTACCCGCCTCGGTCACATGACAAACTCTCTCTTCACCCTTCAAACAACACGCACGGACCGAGTGGCCCCGGACCGCGATCTCTCTAAATCTTCTCCAAACGCCGGATTGGTGCCCAAATGGTGGAGGTGAACGGATTCGAACCGATGACCTCCTGCTTGCAAAGCAGGCGCTCTCCCAGCTGAGCTACACCCCCTTCAGGGATCAGAAGACAGGCATCAGGGATCAGTTCTGATCACTGATCCCTGATGCCTGATCCCTGGTGGGCCAGGGAGGATTTGAACCTCCGACCTCACGCTTATCAAGCGCGCGCTCTAACCAGCTGAGCTACTAGCCCGAGCTCCAAGCTCAAAAGGCGCGCCAGCGACGCTCGGGAGAAGGGATGCGCAGACGGCGGCCTTTGCCGGTCATCAGTAATCAGTGATCAGTAATCAGAAGATTACGTCACTGCCCGACACCGGCGTTTGTGGATAATCAGAAGAAGTACCGCAATCAGTTCTGATCACTGATTACTGATCCCTGTCTTCTGAATTCCAGAAAGGAGGTGATCCAGCCGCAGGTTCCCCTACGGCTACCTTGTTACGACTTCACCCCAGTCGCTGACCTTACCGTGGTCGGCTAGCTCCCCAGTCCGAAGACCAGGGTTGCTGCACCGCCTTCGGGTAAAGCCAACTCCCATGGTGTGACGGGCGGTGTGTACAAGGCCCGGGAACGTATTCACCGCGGCATGCTGATCCGCGATTACTAGCGATTCCGACTTCATGCTCTCGAGTTGCAGAGAGCAATCCGAACTGAGACGGCTTTTCGAGATTGGCGCACGGTCGCCCGCTTGCCGCCCTCTGTCACCGCCATTGTAGCACGTGTGTAGCCCAGCCCATAAGGGCCATGAGGACTTGACGTCATCCCCGCCTTCCTCCGGCTTGTCACCGGCAGTTTCTGCAGAGTGCCCGGCCAAACCGCTGGCAACTGCAGATGGGGGTTGCGCTCGTTGCGGGACTTAACCCAACATCTCACGACACGAGCTGACGACAGCCATGCAGCACCTGTGTCCCGGCCGGCCGAACCGAAGGACCGGATCTCTCCGGCCCATACCGGGCATGTCAAGAGCTGGTAAGGTTCTTCGCGTTGCGTCGAATTAAACCACATGCTCCACCGCTTGTGCGGGCCCCCGTCAATTCCTTTGAGTTTTAACCTTGCGGCCGTACTCCCCAGGCGGTGTGCTTAAAGCGTTTGCGGCGACACCGAAGAGCTAGGCTCCCCAACGTCTAGCACACATCGTTTACGGCGTGGACTACCAGGGTATCTAATCCTGTTTGCTCCCCACGCTTTCGCGCCTCAGCGTCAGTCTCGGTCCAGAGCGCCGCCTTCGCCACCGGTGTTCTTCCCAATATCTACGAATTTCACCTCTACACTGGGAATTCCACGCTCCTCTCCCGAACTCAAGCCCCCCCGTTTCGCGCGCAATTCCCAGGTTGAGCCCGGGGCTTTCACACGCGACCAGAAGGGCCGCCTACGCGCCCTTTACGCCCAGTAAATCCGAACAACGCTCGCCCCCTTCGTATTACCGCGGCTGCTGGCACGAAGTTAGCCGGGGCTTCTTCTCCCGCTACCGTCATCATCGTCGCGGGCGAAAGAGCTTTACAACCCGAAGGCCTTCATCACTCACGCGGCATTGCTGGATCAGGCTTGCGCCCATTGTCCAATATTCCCCACTGCTGCCTCCCGTAGGAGTCTGGGCCGTGTCTCAGTCCCAGTGTGGCTGATCATCCTCTCAGACCAGCTACGGATCACCGGCTTGGTGGGCCGTTACCCCACCAACTACCTAATCCGACGCGGGCCCCTCCTGCTGCGATAAATCTTTCCCCCCAGACCTAATCCGAAGATCAACTCTGGGGGCGCATGCGGTATTAGCCGAAGTTTCCCTCGGTTATCCCCCACAACAGGGCAGGTTCCCACGCGCTACTCACCCGTGCGCCACTCCCCCCGGACCGAAATCCGGGGAGCGTTCGACTTGCATGTGTTAGGCATGCCGCCAGCGTTCGTTCTGAGCCAGGATCAAACTCTCAAGTTCATCCCGGATCTACTCTTCTACTCAAAGGTAGACCCAAACCAGGGCCTCCAAACGTTCGCATCGATGCACGAACAAATGGCCACCCTCGGCCGCCGTCCGCGCATCCCTTCCCTCTTCTCCACAATCTCAAACAACAATTCCCCATGGGCCGTGCCACAGAGGGGCCGCGCTTATAAGCCCACCCGCCACCCGCGTCAACACTCAATCGGCGATGCCGACACACGAATTACAGGGGCACGGCGGCCGATATACGTAATGACCACAGCCCCTCCTGTCTAGAGCGGAGATCACAAAAATTAACCGGAGCGGGCATCAGATCAGCCCCAAGGCCCGCAGCTGAGCCAGCATGTGATCCGAGGGCGTTTCCCCTTTGTCGGAACGGTCCGCCGGCGCGTCCCCGGGGGCTAGATAGCGCCAGCCCTGAAACGGCCGCCAAGCTCGGGGCAATGTCGGGACGAGTTCGTCATCGACTTCGATCAGGCAATAGCGTCGCCCATTGTCGTCACGCCCGCTGCGGAACCCGGACACCAGCTGGCGCACCCGGATGTGCCCGCGGATTATCCAAAAGATCGAGCCGCCAGCCAGCACCTCCGCCGCGCGGTGAGGATGGTTTCTCGTATAGACCCAGCTGCCGCCGCGCTCTGCGGCTCGGGCGGCGCGGATGCCGCGCAGCTGGTCGACATCGTCGATCCCCACCGCGAGCTTCAAGAGGTGCAGCGGCATTTCGGATATCGAGCCGGTCAGCCGGGTTCCTGGGGTTCCGGCGCCAAAGCGATCAGCTCCGCTCCTTCCTCGACGAGATCGCCGGGGGCGAACCGCACCGCTTCGACCACGCCATCGGCGGGTGCGGTCACCGTATGTTCCATCTTCATCGCTTCGATGACCATCAGCGGCTGGCCGCGCCGGACACTCACCCCGGGCTCGACCATCAGCTGCGTCACTCGCCCCGGCATCGGTGCGGTCAGCCGGCCGGCGGACGGGTCCTCGCCGGCCCGCGCCGCGAGGGGGTCGACCTCGGTGAGCCGCCAGCCTTCACCATCGAGGAACACAGCAATCTCGGCCCCGTAATTCAGCACGGTGATTTGTTTCCGCACACCGTCGAGCTGAATCGATAGCACCGCATCGGCCCGGCGCTCGCCCTGCGCGAGAATCGCCCGATCGCCGAACTGCAGCAGCCAAGATCCCGCCTGAACCCTCGCGCAAACCAATCGTTCCTCCGCGCCGTCTCGGAAGATCAGCTCCTGATGACCGCGGCCGTTGAGCCGCCAGCCATCGACCCGGGCCCACGGAGAAAATGGATCGTTCGAACGGGAGGCGTCGGCCCTCACCGCATCTTCGCGCGCTAGAAGCTTGGAGAGCGTTGCCGCGGCGAGGATCGTGTCGGGCGCGGACTGCCGGGGCGGTATCAGGTTCGCGCGATGCCGCTCGATGAAGCCGGTATCGACTGCCCCGGACAGAAATTCCGGATGCGCGGCGACCCGTGCCAGTAACTCCAGGTTTGTCCCGACCCCGAGCACCGCGGTTTCGGCGAGGGCGCGGTGCAGCCGTCCGACCGCCGCCGCGCGATCTTCTCCCCAGGAAATAATCTTGGCGATCATCGGGTCGTAGAACGGCGTGACGGTGTCGCCTTGCCGCACGCCGGTATCGACGCGAGCGAGTTCCGGCGGCGGAAAGCGCAACGCGTGCAATGTTCCGGTCTGCGGCAGAAACCCGCGCTCCGGATCCTCGGCATAAAGTCGGGCCTCGATCGCATGTCCGCGCAACACGAGGTCCGGCTGACACATCGGCAGGGGCTCGCCGGCCGCGACCCGGATTTGCCATTCGACGAGGTCCAGACCGGTCACCGCCTCAGTCACCGGATGTTCGACCTGGAGACGCGTGTTCATCTCGATGAAGTAGAAGTCGCTACCTTCGGCGATGAACTCGACGGTGCCGGCACCGATATAGCCGACGGCGCGCGCCGCGGCCACCGCGGCTTCAGCCAGGGCGCTCCGCTGCTCTGGATCGAGCCCCGGTGCCGGCGCCTCCTCCAGCACCTTCTGATGGCGCCGCTGGATCGAGCAGTCGCGCTCGAAGAGGTGCACCGTGTTGCCGTGACGATCGGCGAAGATCTGGACTTCGATGTGCCGCGGCCGCGGCAGGTATTTTTCGAGCAGCACGCGGCCGTCGCCAAAAGCAGCTTCCGCCTCGCGCTTCGCGCCGGCCAGCGCCGCGGCGAACTCCGCTGCACTGCCGACGACTCGCATCCCGCGACCGCCGCCACCGGCCGAGGCCTTGATCAGGACCGGAAAGCCGATCCGCTCGGCCTCGTCGAGCAACCGGGCCGCGTTCTGGTCGGCGCCGTGATAACCCGGGACGAGCGGCACTCCGTGGCCCTGCATCCGGTCTTTGGCCTCGGCCTTCGACCCCATCGTGCGCATTGCCGACGGCGGCGGGCCGATGAACACGATGCCGGCCGCCTGGCAGGCCTCGGCGAAGTTGGCGTTCTCCGCCAAGAAACCGTAGCCGGGATGCACCGCCTCCGCACCGCTGTTGCGCGCCGCATCGAGGATCGACTCGATGTTCAGATAGCTTTCCCGCGCTGGCGCCGGGCCGATCGGCCATGCTTCGTCTGCCAGCTCGGCATGCAGTGCGTTTCGGTCGGCCTCGGAATAAACTGCGACGGTCGCGATCCCCATCCGGCGCGCGGTGCGAATGACGCGACACGCAACCTCTCCGCGATTGGCGATCAGGATCTTGCTGAACAAGCTTTACATCCGGAAGACGCCAAAGCGGGTTCGTTCCATTGGGGCGTTGAGGCTGGCGGAAATCGCCAATGCCAGGGTCAGCCGCGTGTCGACTGGGTCGATGACGCCGTCGTCCCACAGCCGCGCGCTCGCGTAATAGGGATGGCCCTGCGTCTCGTACTGGGCGCGGATCGGCGCCTTGAATTCCTCCTCTTCCGCCGCGCTCCAGCTGCTGTCGCGATCGCGCCGCACTTGGGCCAGGACCGAGGCGGCCTGCTCGCCGCCCATGACCGAGATCCGCGCATTGGGCCACATCCACAAAAAGCGCGGCGAATAGGCCCGCCCGCACATGCCGTAATTGCCCGCGCCAAAGCTGCCACCGATGATAATGGTGAATTTCGGCACGGCCGCGGTCGCGACCGCAGTCACCATCTTGGCGCCGTCCTTGGCGATGCCGCCCGCCTCGTATTTGCGACCGACCATGAAGCCGGTGATGTTCTGCAAAAAAACCAGGGGGATGCCGCGCTGCGCGCAGAGCTCGATGAAATGCGCGCCCTTCAAAGCGCTTTCCGAGAACAGAATGCCGTTATTGGCGAGAATGCCGACCGGATAGCCCCAGATCCGAGCAAAGCCGCAGACCAGGGTCTGGCCGTAGAGCCGCTTGAACTCGTCGAGCTCGCTGCCGTCGACGATGCGCGCGATGATTTCGCGCGCCTCGTAGGGCCGGCGCGTGTCGGGCGGGATGATCCCGTAGATCTCCTCGGCCGGATAGAGCGGCTCGCGCGGCGCCTCGACCTCGACCGGTATGCTCTTCGCGCGATTGAGATTGCCGACGATCCGGCGGGCGATGCCGAGCGCATGATGGTCGTCCAGCGCATAATGGTCGGTAACGCCGGAGATCCGGCTGTGCACCTCGGCGCCGCCGAGCTCCTCGGCGGTGACGATTTCGCCGGTCGCGGCGCGGACCAGCGGCGGCCCGCCGAGAAAGATCGTCCCTTGCCCGCGTACGATGACCAACTCGTCCGACATCGCCGGCACATAGGCGCCCCCCGCCGTACACGAGCCCATGACGAGGGCGATCTGCGGAACGCCGGCCGCCGAGAGGCGCGCCTGATTGTAGAAGATGCGCCCGAAATGATCGCGGTCGGGAAAGACCTCGTCCTGGGCCGGCAGAAACGCCCCGCCCGAATCGACAAGATAGAGGCAGGGCAGCCGGTTGTCGCCGGCGATCTCCTGCGCCCGCAGGTGTTTCTTGACGGTCATCGGGAAATAGGTGCCCCCCTTGACCGTCGCGTCATTGGCGAGGACGACGCATTCGCGGCCCATAATCCGCCCGATGCCGGTGACAATCCCGGCCGCCGGCACCTCGCCGTCATACATGCCGAAGGCGGCGAGCTGCGAAAACTCAAGAAAAGGCGACCCCGGGTCGAGCAATGCCCGCATCCGCTCGCGCGGCAATAATTTCCCGCGCGCGAGGTGCCGGCGCCGCGCCGCCTCCCCGCCGCCCTGGCGGATCGCCGCAACCTTCTCCCGCAGATCCGCGACGAGCACCCGCATCGCCGCCGCATTCGACGCGAACATCTCGGAGCGCCGGTCGAGCGAGGTTGTGAGTACAGTCATGCGCGATCTCGACCCTTATCGACGCAGTTTACCCTGGCAAGTCGGAAACCGGCGCCTCAATCGCTCGAACATGGGGTGCGGACTCCGCGGCACCTCCCGCCCCGCCGCAAGGCACTCCGATCGACAAGGTAACTGTTGCCCACCCAATGCACCAGTCGGGGGAACCTGACCGATATACCCGGTACTGACGTATCCATCCGGCGAGGGCCGTGGGCCGAGGGATCATGGGCTGATCAGCCGGTAGTTGTGGTGGTCTGTTGTTGGCGAGCCGAAGCTTGGCAGCCTTGCGCTGGTTCGCGATACGGCTCAGGGCATCTTTGATTGGCAATTCGTCGATGAGGTTGGGCATCGTAATCGTCTAGCCATTTCTTGGCTTCGGCATGCACCTTGGGGGCGTCGGTGCGCGGTTGGGTTCCCCCGTCCTCGTCCGTCGGCAAGCCAAGCCTGTGGATCGACATCGTTCAACTTGGCGGTCTCGATCAAGGGTGAACATCGCAGCGCCGCGTTCCCCACCCCGATCGGAGCCGGCGAATAACCACGCGCGGCGACCGATTGCAATTCCACGGACTGCCCGTTCGGCAGCATTGTTGGTCAAGCAGATCTGCCCGTCATCGAGAAACCGGGTGAAGGCCGGCCCGCGCTTCACCATGTCGTCTATGGCCTTGGCAGTGTCGGCGGCGGTGTCGGCGGCGGTGTCGGCGGGGCGCGATAGCCGGGCGCGCTCGGTTCGCATCCAGCCTTCCCGTGCGGCAACCAGCGGCTTGATCGGTTCCTGCCGGACGGCCGAGCGCGCGCACCATGCCGCTGCTCAGGCCCGGCACCGTCGATCTCGCGCTCGCCGGCGAAGATCTCGTCGATGCGGCGAACGGCCTCGATTCGCCAGTGCCCCCTGAGTGGCTCCTGAGTGGCCCCTGAGTGGCCCCTGCCTCAGATCGGCCAGCACAAAGAACTTGCGCCGGCCGTGGGCCCGGCACGCGGCTTCGGTAATGGGCCGCGGACTTCGCCGCGCCTCGTACAATTCGCCAAATCCGGCCCCCGGGTCCGGCCGTTGGCCGGCCCGAGGACAGGCGCCGGCGTCGGCCTGCAGGATACCGGCCCAGCCCGCAAGATGCCGGCCCAGCCGCAAGATGCCGGCGCGGATGCTCGCCGCCGCGGTCGCGCGAATAGAAAAACATGGCGGCCGGCGGATTGCCGCCGCCAAAGGGCCGGTCATCTCGGACATAGAGCCTGCCCTCGCGAAAGCGGGGGTCCACAGCCGCCCGGTCACGGCCTTGTTTTTGGCCAGCACCGGCACGGTCGCATCGTCGCCGTGGATCCGGTCGGCAGCGGGGGCTGAGTGATTTTCTCGCAAGACCGGCAAGTGAATTTCTCCCGCACCGTCTGGACCACCTTCCCTTGGCGCGGGATGATTTCCAGTGTCTCGGCGATGTCCTCGCCGAGCTTCGCCAGCCTGCCGCCGCAGGCGAGGCACGCGCATCGAGCCGGCACCACGACCCGCTCGCGCGTTGCAGATGGGCCGGTAGCAGATGGGCCGGTAGCAGATGGGCCGGTAGCAGATGGGCCGGTAAGGGTGCCCGCACCGGCCGCCGGCGGGCCAAGCTCTTGATGACAGCGCCGGCCGCCTTCTCCTCGGCAGCGGCCGCGTTCGCGCTCGTATCGGCCTGCAACTCCTCGAGCTGCAGCTCTAACGGGTCAAGCACCTTGAACTGGTCAAGCACCTTGCGGCCGCTCTTGGAAGACTGGCCGTACTGTTCGCGCCGGAGCTTGGGCCATCACCACCTTCATATGGCGCATGCGCGATCATCGCCTCGGCACCCGATGCACGGACCGCGGCCGCGGCCCGTTCTTCGCGCTGCCGAAGGATGAGCGGGTGCGCCTCGGCGAGATTGATCGGGAGCGCCATGGGTGTCGACACGCGCCCGTTCTGCCACATTACGGAGCGCTCCGCCTCTTTCAACTATAAGGCGAGTCAGAAGGCCGCAGCCTCCGATGCGATACGCCAGGCCTCAGCCGGCGGCCTCCGGCCGCCAGGAGCGCGGCCGGTTCATCTGGCCGTCTCCACTGACGGGGTGGTCGCGATCGTACCGAACCACCGGAGGGGGTCGGTTGGCGCCACATTCAGCGACTCCCATTCTGCCATCAGTGGTTGTCCTGGCCGCAGGCGCTTTACGGTGCGTAACGATAGGCCCAGTATCCTCCACTGCGCGTATTTTTCTCGGACGTTTTAAGGATTTTGGCTTACGAAATTCGCAAAGTGCTGTCCGGAATAAGAGAATTGAACCGCTTGGCCCCTGCCTACCTGTCGAAGCATCTCAGTGTGACCTTCGGAGAAGAGTGACATCCGGCACGGGGTCCGCTCCGAGCATTGGATGACGAAGGCAAGGGGGATGATCCTGGCCGAGAGACGATTGCTTGCAGCTCGACACGACCCAAGCCGACGGCTGCGGGCGAAGCCGGCGGTGGTGACGCCTTCAGCACGCGACGGGAACAATCGAGCGATAATGGCGGGATCCGCGATTTCTTCGTCGGCCGGGGTGATCGTATTCTGCGCGACGGTTAGTCCGGCGTTACCAGGACGAAAGGTGTGAGGTGGACCCCGATCCTGCGACAGCCGAAGCTGCTTCTTCCGAAGCCGCTTCTTAAGGTGTAGCCCGGCCGAGTTCGAGGCCGGCTCCGATCGCGGCTACCGCGATGGCTGGTTCCATGATTTTACTTTTCACCTGATCAATATCAAATCCTGTGTTGGCTGTGGCGCCTGTGGGTATGTGGGCGAAGGCGAGCATTTCCCCGCTTTCCGAGCTGGCTCGGCAAGCGGGGGAAGCGCCGCCGGTCGGCGAAGCCGATCGTCCACATATCCACAGGCCTTCCCCGTAGACTTGCCGCGGCGTGCGGCAACCCAGGCTCTGGTGCTGCCGCTCCTCATTGTAAAAGCCGAATTGTAGAAGCCGAGCCAGGCGGCAATCCAGGCCTTGGCCTCGGCAACGCTCGCATATTTCAGGCTGCGCCACAGCCGCTCGACAAAGACGTTGTCCATGCAGCGCCCCTTGCCGTCCATGCTGATGGCGATCTCGTGGCGCTTCAAGGTGGCGGTGAACGCGTCGCTGGTGAACTGGCTGCCCCCA
The DNA here is from genome assembly GCA_963736715.1 of uncultured Alphaproteobacteria bacterium. Lineage (GTDB taxonomy): Bacteria > Pseudomonadota > Alphaproteobacteria > ATCC43930 > CGMCC-115725 > AP-15. Next base: position 179,813 of record CAVTQA010000004.1, read on the forward strand.
GCCTTCGCTGGGGCAGGCTTTGATCGGTATTGAAGATCTCAGGCTGGGGGAGTGTCCGGATCTCTGTGTAAGAGGAGCCGTATCTCATCGTTTTGAGCCTTCAGCGCGCTGAAGGCTCAAAACGATCGCCGAACAGAATGGCAAATTGCCCTATCGCGGCGGTCCATTCAATCGGTCGACGCCAATGGAGGCCGGCATTGCGGATCGCCAGAAACAGCCGCTTCAACGCCGCCTCGTCGGTCGGGAAGCTGCCGCGGGTCTTGATGATCTTGCGCAGGCTGCGATTGAGGCTTTCCACTGCGTTGGTCGTATAGATCATCTTGCGGATCGCCGGCGGGAAGGCGAACAGCGGCACCACATGCTGCCAGGCGCGCCGCCACGCCTGGCCGATTGCCGGGTATCGCTTGCCCCATTCGGCCTCGAAGGCGTCGAGTTCGGCGGCGGCCGCCTCGGCTGTCTCCGCCCGGTAGATCACCTTCAGATCGGGCATGATCAGCTTGCGGTCCTTCCACAGCCTGCCCCCGCGAAGGCGCTAGGGCATGCACACATCTCCACAATAGAAGGACTTTCAATAAGTTATCCGTCGTCCCCGCGAAAGCGGGGACCCAGGGGCCCCGTGGTGAATAGCCCGACAACGGTCCTGGGTGCCCGCTTTCGCGGGCATGACGGCGGATAGGCGGAAGATGTGTGCATGCCCTAGCGCGAAGGCGGGGGACACAAAAGCCAGCGAGTTACGGATCAGATGGATGATGCAGAGCCTGCCCCGGACCCCGATCCGGGGTCTGCACCGTGGTCAGCGGAAAGACCGTGCCGATCGCCTCGGGGAAGCCCCCCGCCTTCGCGAGGGCATGCTTTGAGCCCGTCGACCACCGCGATCAGGACGTCGTTGACGCCCCGGGTCTTGAGCTCGTTCATGACTTTGAGCCAGAACTTGGCGCCCTCGGTCTGCTCGATCCACAGCCCGAGTACTTCCTTCTCGCCCTCGCTGTTGAGGGCAAGGGCGATGTAGACGGCTTTGTTGCGCACAAGACCCTCGTCGCGGATCTTGACCCGCAGCGCGTCGAAGAAGATGACCGGGTAGACCGGGTCGAGCGGCCGGTTCTGCCATTCCCGAACCTCCTCGAGCACGGCGTCCGTGACCCGGCTGATCAGATCGGGGGAGACCTCGACCCCGTAAAGCTCCTGCCGGTGAGCCTGGATCTCGCGAACCGACAGACCTCGGGCATAAAGGCTGATGATCCGATCGTCGAACCCGTCGAGCCGCGTCTGTCCTTTTGCGACGATCTGCGGCTCGAAGCTGCCGTTGCGGTCGCGCGGCACCGCGATCTCGATCGCCCCGTCATCGCCGATCACGGTCTTGCTCGAATACCCGTTGCGGCTGTTGCCGCCGCCGCGGCCGGCCGGGTCGCCCTTCTCGTATCCCAGATGCTCGCTCAGTTCGGCGCCGAGCGCACGTTCCAGCAGGCGCTTCTTGAGTTCCTTGAACAGCCCTTCTTCGCCGAGAAGATCCTGCGGCGAGCTGTCGCCTTGAAGCAGCTCCTCAATGAGCTCGTCCCTGATCGCTTGTGCCATAATCCCGTGATCCCTCTACAACATAGAGTGTATCACGCCTCTTACTTACACAAAATAGCTGACACCCTAACTGCGGCTGCACGCCAATGCCACCACCACCCCGCGCACCCGCGCCTATATCTCTGACGAGCGTCCTCGATCTCTCTGATCTGGCTGACAACAAAGCCCAGCCGCGCCATGTCGCGTTGCAGCTCCGCCAATGCATTTGGCGGCAGCGGCATGTCCTCCGGGGTGTGCACGGTTGCAAGACGCTCGGCCGCCTTGCGCAGGGTTGGTTTGAAGTCGCGAATGCCCAGCCGGGCCAGAGTGGACTTTATACGGTTCACAATGCGCGTGCGTTCTCCCACCAGGCATTCGCGCTCCCGGTTTGACCGCTTGGCGTCCTCTTCGGCAATCGTTGGCACGCGCGCCATGCTGCAATGGCCCCGTTCCCCACGCACCCACCCCAGGAATCCCCGCTTGAGCAATTCGGTGTCCAGCCGATCGGTCTTTGCCCGGCGATGTTCCCGCGAAACCGCTACACTCGAGGGATGGATCACGTGCGCCTCTAGGGCAGGCTATAGGCGTAACTGCACCGGCGGCTCAGCGGCGGCAGGTATTTGACGTCGATATGGATGAACCCGGCCGGGGTCTCGGTCCGGAAGGCGGCGGCCGGCGCCGGTTGCGGGGTCGCACGGGCGGACAGGCCGTGGCGCTTGAGGCAGCGATGCACGCCGCTGCGCGACAGCTGCGGGTTGAGGCAGCGCCGCATCGCTTCGACGATGTCGTCGAGCGGCAGTTCGAGGCTGCGGCGCCGCTCGAGGATCAGCGCTTCTTCCCATTGGCTGATCGCGGTGGCCAGCCGATGCGGGCGGGTCGACCGGTCGGCGACATCGGGACGGGCTTTCCAGGGCGCCACGGTGCGCGGATGGATGCCGAGCTCGCGCGCCAGCGCGGCAGGGGAGGCGGTGCTGTTCTGGATATAGCAGGCACTAGCTATGGAGCGGACGAAGCCGGAGCCCAGGCGACCGCGCAGAGCGAGCGGACCAAGCCGGTGTTGGTGGCGAACCGGTTCCACGCCATCTCGCAGGCGTCCAAGATGTCGGCCAAGGTACGAAATACCGAGTTGGCGAGCCAGTGGCTGCGCAGATAGTGCCGAATCCGCTCCACTGGATTGAGCTCCGGGCTGTAGGGCGGCAGCGCTAACAAAGTGATATTGCTGGGCACCACCAGTCCATGGCTGTTGTGCTAACTGGCACCATCAAGGATCACCACGGCATGGGCATCAGCGGCGACTTGGCTGCTGATCTCGCAGAGGTGATGGTTCATCGCGGCGGTATTGCAGATCGGCATGATCAGCGCCGCCGCCTTGCCCTGCGACGGGCAGACTGCACCAAACACATAGGCCGAGGCGAAGCCGAGGTCCTTTGGTGCCGCCGGCCGGCTGCCGGTTTGCCCCCACACCCGGGTCAGAGTGTTCTTCTAGCCGATGCGAGCCTCGTCCTGAAACCATACCTCGACTCGCCCACCGGGCGCTTGCGCCGCCCGGACTCGCTCTAAGTGCAATACAACAGTTGCGAAAACGCCGCTTGCGCCGTCGTATCGGCCCGCGGGTGGCGCGGGCGCGGCGCCAACCAGCTCAACTTTATCCGATGCAGCAGCCGGTAGGTGCTCGGCAGGCTGCTATCAATATCAAACTCCTCTTTCAATATGCGTTGCGCGTCGACCCCACGAAACGCCACCACCCCGTCCCGCTGCAGCGCGGCGCCAGCGACAATCCGTTCCTTGAACCGCGCGCTCGTCACGGAGTCGACCCGTGACTGTCGACCCGGGCGCGGCCGGTCACGCAATCCCTCAATGCCTTCCTCTTCGTAGCGGTTATGCCATTCGTAAGCCGCTGACCGGCTCAGCCCAGCCAGCCGCGCCGCTTCCTCATGCTCCATCCCCTCGATCAGGTTTGCGATTATCAGAACCCGCTGGCAGACACGCCCGCTCTCGGATCGCCCCGGGCAATTGCTCGCCGGGCGTGCGCGTCGTTGTCGAAGATCGCAGGAATTTGATCCCGAGATATACTTACGTCGGCGGCGCCTAGCCATGTACTGGCGTGGCAGCTAGCGCAGATTGGGGTCCCAGCAGAATTCGATGATCGTCGGCGGTCATCGCTCTCGAGGTGTCACAAAGATGAGGAGTTACACCCCTCGCCCACCCATCAGAACGGCTCGACCGGCAGGGCAAACACATACCCGACGCCGCGCTCAGTCTGGATGATGCGGGGCGCGCTGGGACCGGCTTCCAACTTACGCCGCAGCCGCAGAATTTGCAGATCGATACTACGGTCGAAGACATCCTCGTGCGCGCGGGTCGCCTGCAGCAGGTGTTCGCGCGGACTGACCGAGGCCCACAGCCGCAAGCCGAAGAGCAGCGGCGGCCCTGCCACCCGCAACACCTCCTCGAACCGCCGGGCGGAATGGGCGAGCCCGGGACCTCGACCATCATCCCCGCGGTCACCAACGCGATCTTTGCGGCTACCGGCAAGCGCTTGCAAAAGCTGCCAATCTACGGTGCACAGCTCAAAATGGAGCTAGAGAGATTGGATTGCCGCTTCACCGCCCGGCGAAGATCGGCGTGCGCTTTTCGACGAACGCCCGTGCCGCCTCACGGTGATCCTCGGTACGGCCGGTCTGCACCTGGTGCGCGGCTTCGATATCCAGAAGCTCGGCCAAACCGGCATTCTCCGCGCAGTTCATGTTGCACTTCATCAGGCTGAGGGCGATTTGCGGGCCCTGCGCAAGGGACCGAGCGAGCTCCATCGTTGCATCGCGCAGCTGATCGTCAGGCACGACGCGGTTGACGAGACCGAGCGTTAACGCCTCTTCGGCCTCAACCGGGCGGCCGGTGAAATAAAGTTCGCGCGCTCTGGCGGTCCCAATCAGCCTCGTCAAAAAATAACTGCCGCCGAAGTCGCCGGAAAATCCGACCCTGACGAAGGCGGTCACCAGCCTTGCCGAGACTCCGGCGATCCGCAGATCGCAAGCCAGGGCGAGAGCAAGCCCGGCACCCGCCGCCGGACCGTTGATCATGGCAATCGTCGGTTTCGGCAGCTCGTACAGAATGCGGGAAACCTCCATCCGCGAGCGCAGATGGGCGGTGGCCTCGGCTGCGCTGCGAGGCTCGCCACCGCCTTCGGCCATGCTCTTGACATCGCCGCCGGCACAAAAGGCTCGGCCGGCGCCAGTCAGCACGACCACCTTGACGGCGGGGTCGCCGGCCAGCCGCGGCAGCCCGTGCAGCAAGCCCTCCATGATCGGCGTCGACAGCGCGTTCATTCGCTCCGGCCGATTGAAGGTCAGTGTGGCAATGCCGTCCTCAATGGTTTCGAGCAGTTCCGGCTGAGCGTCCATTTTTTCCTCCGTTCCGACGATCTTACGCGGCCAGCAAGCCTTCGAGACGGCTGCTGATGATTGCCTCGGCCTCGGCCATGATCCGGTCGATCAGTTCCTTGCAGGTCGGAATGTCGTGGATGAGCCCGGCGACCATGCCGCAGCTCCAGGCCCCCGCATCCAGCTCGCCATCCTGCAGGACGCGGCGATTTCCCGCACCGCCGACGAGGTGGCGAATGTCCTCGATCGTCGTGGCGGTGCCCTTGTCGCGCTCGATGGCGAGGATTTCCTCGACGGCCGCATTGCTCAGTACCCGCTCGGTATTGCGCAATGGCCGCATGATCAGGCGCGTCTGCAATTCATTCGCCGCAACCAGCGCCTGCTTGACATTGTCATGCGCCGGCGCCTCCCTCGTGGCAATGAACCGCGTGCCCATGTTGATGCCGTCGGCCCCGAGGGCGAGAGCGGCGACCAGACTGCGCGCATCGGCCATCCCGCCGGAAGCCACGAACGGGATCTTCAGCTCCTCGGCAACCCGGGGCAGCAAGATCATGTTGGGGATGTCGTCTTCGCCCGGATGGCCGCCGCACTCAAACCCGTCGACACTGATCGCATCGCAGCCGATCCGCTCCGCGGTCAGCGAGTGACGCACCGAGGTGCATTTGTGGATGACCTTGACCCCGTGCGCCTTCAAGGCCGGGATGTATTGCGCCGGGTTGCGGCCCGCGGTTTTCGACGATCCGGACGCCGCCTTCGACGATTGCGTGGATGTATTCCGGGTAGGGCGGCGACACGAATGACGGCAGAAAGGTCAGATTGACGCCGAACGGCTGGTCGGTCATATCGCGGCAGCGGTCGATCTCGCGCGCCAGATTCTCGGGCGTCGGCTGCGTGAGACCGGTGATTATGCCGAGCCCGCCGGCATTCGACACGGCGGCGGCCATCTCGGCATAGCCGACGCGATGCATACCGCCCTGGATGATCGGATGTTTTATTCCGAAGAGTTCGGTAATGCGCGTTCTCATAGATCCTGGTCTCTCTGTTGAAGCGTTCAAGCGACCTGTAGATACCGGCCGAGGTGATGGTCGGGAGTGCCGAACTGGACGTTGATAGCAGTCAGCCGCTTGAAATAGCGGCCGACCTCCAATTCGTCGCTCATGCCCATCCCGCCATGGATCTGGACGGCCTGCTGGCCAATGAACTTTGCCGCTTCACCCACCTGCACCTTGGCGCTGGAGACAGCCTTGGCGCGCTCACGCACCTCGTCAGTGAGGCGCAGTGTGGCCAGATAGGTCATCGACAATGCCTGCTCGTAGGCGATGAACATGTCGACCATCCGGTGCTGCAACACCTGAAACTTGGCGACCGGCACACCGAACTGCTTGCGCAGGCGGGCATAGTCGCGCGTCGTGCGATTGAGCTCGTCCATGGCGCCGACTGCCTCGGCACAGAGCGCCGCGATGGCGTGGTCCATCGCGCGCTCGAGCCCCGCCAGACCGTCGCCTTCAGGACCGACGCGCATCTCAGGGTCGACGGCGACATCGTCGAAGACGATCTCCGCGGCGCGGCGCCCGTCGACGGTGGCATAGTCGCGGCAATCGATACCCGATTGCGACTTGTCGACGATGAACAGGCTGATACCGTGGCGATCGCGCTGCGCGCCCGAGGTTCGCGCCGAGACGATCAGACGGTTGGCCCACGGCGCGCCTATCACCACCTGCTTGCTGCCGCTCAGTCGGTAGCTATTACCGTGTCGGTCGGCGCGCAATGCGACGTCGTGAAGATCGTGACGGCCCTGCGCCTCCGCCCAGGCCAAGGCCCACAGGTCGCTACCGTCGATGATGCGCGGGAGGAATGCCTGCCGCTGGTCTTCGGAGCCGAGATCGCGCAGCAGCCCGCCGGCGAGCACGACCGTCTCGACGAAGGGCTCGACGACAAGCCGTCGGCCGCATTCCTCCATGATGATCATTGTTTCGACGGCACCACCGCCGATACCGCCATATTCCTCGGGGAAGGGTGCTGCGAGAAGGCCCAGCTCGGCGAATTGTTGCCAGCACTCGCGGGAATAGCCCTCCGCGCTCGCGACAATGCGCATCCGGGCGGCGGTGTCGTAATTGGCGTTCAGATATTTGTGAATGCTGTTGTGCAGAAGGAGCTGCTCGTCGCTAAATGAGAAGTCCATTGTCGCCCCCTTTTCAAAGATCCAGCACAGCCTTGGCGATAATGTTGCGTTGGATCTCGTTGGAGCCGCCGTAGATCGATTTTTTGCGCGTGTTCAAATAGTCCTCGGTCACGAGGTGACTGTATTCCGGCCCGGGTAGAGAATGGTTGTTCCCATGCCCGAGGGTGGGGCGATTGACGAGCGCGTAGTTACCGACCGCTTCCAGCGCCAGCTCCGTTAGGTGTTGCTGGATTTCGGTACCCTTGATCTTGAAGAGGGAAGCTTGAGCGCCAGACTGCTCTCCGCGCGAGGCCGCCGAGAGTGCCCTTAGTTCGGTGATCTCGAGAGCCGTCAGCTCGATCTCGATCCGCGCCACCTGCCGGGCGAATGCGTCGTCCTCGATGAGCGGGCACCCACTCGAGACCTCGTTGGCGGCGATCAGCTTCAACTGCTCGAGCCTGCGGCGAGAGCGTGCCGTCCCCGCCATGCTCGTGCGCTCGTGGCCGAGCAGGAACTTCGCGTAGTCCCAGCCTCGGTTTTCCTCGCCGATGCGGTTTTCCAGCGGAACGCGCACATCGTCGAGGAACACATCATTGACCTCGTGGACGCCGTCAATCGTGATGATCGGCCGCACGCTCACGCCGGGCGAGCGCATGTCGATCAGAAGGAACGATATGCCTTCTTGCGGTTTCGCATCGGGTTTGTGCGCACCAGGCAGAAAATCCAGTCCGCGTGCTGCGCCAGTGTCGTCCAGGTCTTGTGGCCATTGACAATATAGTGATCGCCATCCTGTACCGCGCGGGTCCGGAGGCTGGCGAGATCAGATCCGGCGCCCGGCTCCGAGTAGCCTTGGCACCACCAGTGGTCGCCCGACAGGATCGGAGGCAGGAAGCGTTCGCGCTGGCGGACGGTTCCAAAGGTGTAGATTACCGGACCCACCATCGTCAGGCCGAACGGCAAAGGTGGGAGCGTGTCCGCTGCTGCCACTTCCTGTTCCCAGATATAGCGCTGCGTTATGCTCCAGCCGGTGCCGCCGAATTCCTTCGGCCAACTGGGCGCAATCCAACCCTTCTTATGGAGGATGCGGTGCCAGAGCAGCATCTGCTGCTTGGTGAGGTCGGTGTGGGGGTTCGCGACGCGCATTTCCACGGGATAGTGGTCGCGGATAAAGGCGAGAACCTCCTGGCGAAACGCATCGTCATCCGGCGAGAAGTTGAGGTCCATTGCGATAAGGCCCGTCAGGCCGCGATAAACAGGTCAAGGCCGGCGAGCGGACCGCCGGCCTGCTGAATTCGTCCGCCGGTGACGAGGCCTCCAAGGTCGATGGCCGCGAAACCGAAGCTCTCGATCAGGTCTTTCACGGCGCGTTTGGATTCTTCGTCATCGCCGGAGACGAAGATCACGCGCCTGCCTTGGCGCTTGACCGGCCCTTGGTTGAAGCGGGCCATTCGAATGGAATTGAACGCCTTGACGATCCGCGCTCCTCGCGCGAAACCAGCCACAATCTCACTGGCACCGATACCGCCGAGGTCGGCAAGAACGAGATTGGGGCTGGTCTCGGCGAACGGGTTGGTGGCGTCAATGAGAACACGACCGTTCCACTCGGGCAGGCCGCGCAAGACCGCTTCGACGTTCTTCCACGGCACGGCGAACAGCACGTAGTCCAGACTGGCTGCCTCCTCGACGGTCGCCGCCGAAGCGCCCCTGCCGAGTTCGGTCACCTTGCCAGCAAGAGCGCCGGGACCGCTTCGACTGCTCAAGACGATCTCATGTCCACGGGCAAGCGCCTCGCGCGCAACCGCAAGCGCAACCTCACCCGCTCCAATCGTCCCGATCCTCATCGTTCGGTTCTTTCGATTTTTAGAGAAGCGTGACTCTCCGCCACTGCGCTCCTCTCTCGCAGACATTCCATAGCTAGTTTCAAAAGAACACTTGTCAAGCCAGTTTTTGATTCGATACGGATTGCGTCGGCGTCCCTGTCTAGGCACCGTTACGGCAGAATACCGCTCGAGAACATGCAAACGCAATTTGCTGTTAGCTAGTTGACAGTTTTAAAATCACACCTATTATAGCTGCCATTGTTTGCGTGGGCGACCAAGGCAGCGAGGCGGGCATGAACGGGACGGTTGCGCGACACGAAGCGGAGAAGATCTTGGCCGAGCTTCCGGACCGGATCAGCGATGTCATCAAGCCGTTCGCGCGCCAGAGCCCGGACCACCCGGCCCTGGTCCAGGGCGAGGTCACCTGGACCTACGCCGATTTGGCGGCCGTCGTCGCAGAGACGGCGCTCATCCTCAAGTTCTACGATATTCGTCCGGGCGACCGGGTCATGATCGTCAGCGAGAACAGCTTGGCGCTCGCAGCGCTGATCCTCGCCGTCTCGGAGCTCGATGCCTGGTCGGTGGTGGTAAATCCGCGGCTGTCGGCGCGTGAGGTCGATCTCATTCGCGAGCACAGTGGTGCCCGCCGCGTCTTTTATACGATCGAGGTGTCCGACGGTGCGCGCCAGCACGCGGAGCGCCACGACGCCGACATTGCCGTGCTTCGCGCGTTGGGAACGCTCGGCGTCGGCCCGCTGAATCTGGAAACGTTGCCAGAGCCGGTCGAGGCCGATAGGTCGCGGCAGGTCGCCGCCCTCGTCTATACCTCGGGCACGACCGGCAATCCTAAGGGCGTAATGCTGACCCACCGCAACCTGCTGTTCAGCGCACGGGCGGCGGGCGCGCAGCGCGACCCGACGGACAAAGTCTACTGCGTTTTGCCGATATCGCATATCGTCGGTTATTCGGCCATCTTGGTCGCTTCGCTGATGGTCGGCGCCACTGTGCAGCTGGTGCTTCGCTACGATCCTGCGGCGCTGGTCTCCGCGATCGTCAATGACGGCATTACCCTGATCTTTGGTGTGCCCGCGACCTATCAGCGGCTCCTTGAGTACAAGGCGGTCGCCGGAATCGACAGGCTGCCCCGCGGCAAGCTTCGGCGGCTGGCCGTCGCCGGCGCGCCGCTCGACGTGGGGCTCAAATCCAAGGTCGAGGCGGAATTCGGTCTGCCGTTGCGCAACGCCTACGGCATCACCGAATGCGCTCCCGCTATCGCGAGCGTCCGGGCGGAGACGCCGGGAAATAACGACGCCGTGGGCGAGCTGATCACTGGGATCGAGGCGCGTCTGGTTGGGTCGGGCGGTCGCGCCGTCGCTCCGGGCGAGGTCGGCGAATTGCACGTCCGCGGTCCCAATGTCATGCGCGGCTATTATCGGGCCGCCGAGCGGACCGCGGCGGTAATTGACGCCGATGGCTGGTTCAATACTGGCGATCTCGCCCGCTTCGAAGATGACATTCTTTACATCGTCGGCCGCACCAAGGAGCTGATCATCCGCTCCGGCTTCAATGTCTATCCGGCCGAGGTCGAGGCAGTATTGAACGAGCATCCGGTGGTGGTTCAATCGGCCGTAATCGGCCGCTCTGTCCCGGGCAATGAGGAGGTCGTCGCCTATGTCCAGCTGTTGCCCGGATCGGTCGTAACGCCGGCCGATCTCCTGGCGCATGCAGCGCGGCTACTGACACCCTACAAGCGCCCGTCAGAGATCATCGTTGTGGATGCGTTACCGGCGGCTTCGACCGGCAAAATCCTCAAGCACCTTTTGACGGATGTGGCCGGTGATCGGGCCATCGCACGGGTATAGGAGGCTGAATTGGAAAACAGAGATGCCACTGCGGCCGTGATCGGCGCCGGCGATTTCATCGGCGCTGCGATCGCCAAGAAATTTTCGTCCGCGGGGTTCACAGTTTTCGCCGGGCGCCGGAAGGGCGAGAAGCTGGCGCCTTTAGTCGCCGAGATCGAAGCGGCAGGCGGACGCGTCGTCGGACGCTCGCTGGATGCGCGTAAGGAGGAGGAAATCACGGCATTTCTCCAGGACGCCGATGCGACTGCACCGCTCGAGGTCTGCATCTTCAATATTGGCGCCAATGTCAATTTCCCGCTGCTCGAAACCACCGAACGCGTGTTCCGCAAGGTCTGGGAAATGGCCTGCTACGCCGGCTTCCTGACTGCGCGCGAGGCAGCGCGCCTGATGCTGCCGCGCGGCCGCGGCAACATTTTCTTTACCGGCGCCACCGCCGGAATGCGCGGCGGGGTCGGCTATACCGCCTTTGCCAGCGCCAAGTTCGGCTTGCGTGCGGTGGCGCAGAGTGCGGCGCGCGAGCTCGGCCCGAAGAACATCCACGTCGCCCATCTGGTCATAGACGCCGGCGTCGACACGGCGTGGGTGCGCGAGCGGATCAAGGAGCGGGAGGGCGAGGCGGCGCTCGCCAATCTTAATCCGGGCCGGCTGATGCGGCCGGAATCGGTCGCGGAGGCCTATTGGCAGATTTACCAGGAGCCGCGCGACGCCTGGTCGTTCGAGCGCGAGATCCGACCCTTTGCAGAAAAATGGTGAAGCCATGCCCAAGGTGGAATTCCACTTCGATTTCGGCAGCCCTAACGCCTATTTGGCGCATCTGGTGATCCCGGAGATCGAGCAGCGCACCGGTACGAAATTCGAGTATGTGCCGGTGTTGCTGGGCGGCGTCTACAAGCTGACCGGCAACCGGTCGCCAGGGGAGAGCCTTGCTGGCATCAAGAACAAGCCCGACTACGAGCGGCTCGAGACGGCTCGTTTTATCAAGCGCCACGGGATCAACAAGTTCCGCCAGAACCCGTTCTTCCCGGTCAACACTTTGACCATCATGCGGGGCGCCATTGCGGCGCAGAGACTGCGGCTGTTCGAGCGCTATGTCGACGAGATCTACCGTCATATGTGGTCGGAACGGAAAAAGCTCGACGACCCGGCGGTGTTGCGGGCCGCGTTGATCGAATCCGATTTCGATGCCGACCGCTTCGCGGAGCTGGTCCAGGACACCGACGTCAAGGCGCAGCTGCTCGACAATACCGAACGCTCGGTCGCGCGCGGTACTTTCGGGTCGCCCACCTTCTTCGTCGAGGACGAGATCTTTTTCGGCAAAGACCGGCTGCGCGATGTCGAGGAAATGATACTCGCGATGCGTAGCGGCAGACCCGCAAACCTGGATGTAATGCTGAAGCGGTTCGAGCAACCGGACGAGGTTCGGACGTTCGAAAAAGGCAAATTCGAGATTGTTCGGATAGGCGGCATGACGATTGGCCGCGCGACTTACGAACCCGGCTGGAGATGGTCGGTGCATGTCGGCCCGGCTATTGGCGCCTCGAGTTGCTCGGTCGAGCACGTCGGAATCGTCGTCTCTGGCCGTGCGACCGCTGCAATAGACGATGGCACTGTCACTGAGATGCGCTCGGGAGACCTCTTCCACATCGCCCCCGGACACGACAGCTGGGTCGTCGGGGACGAACCCTATGTCTCCCTGCATTTTCTCGGCGCGGACCACTACGCCGGCCATTCCTAAAAGGAGCTCGAAGCAATGAAGGATCCAGTAAAAGAGCGCATCGAGCGCGAGATCAATAAGCACGACGTTGTGCTATTCATGAAGGGCACGCCGGTTTTCCCGCAATGCGGTTTTTCCATCGTCGTGGTGCAGGTGCTCAATCATCTGGGCGTCGAGTTCAAGGGTATCGACGTGCTCAGCGATCCGTCGCTTCGCCAGGGGATCAAAGCGTTCTCGGACTGGCCAACCATTCCGCAGCTATATGTCAAAGGCGAGTTCGTCGGCGGTTGCGATATCGCCCGTGAGATGTTCGAAACCGGAGAACTCGCTCAATTGCTGGCCGACCGCGGCGTGAAGACGGCCACTGTTCCGACCTGATCATCCGTGAAACGCCAGTCCGGAGCGAGCAGGACGACGCGACACTCTCATAGTTTGAATACTGAACCCGCTGCGTTATATATAGTTATAGGAGGGACTCAACAGGGATTGCTGGAACAGTAAATGCGTTGGAACGAGCTTAGCGAAGAAAATTGCTCGATGGCGCGAACGGTCTCAGTCATCGGTGACCGATGGACGCTACTGATTCTACGGGATTGCTTTCTACGCGTGCGGCGGTTCGAGGATTTTCAGGAGCGTCTCGGTATCACCCGCCCGATCCTCGCCAACCGGCTCAAGAAGCTCGTTGACGAGTTTGTGCTCGTCAAAGTGCCCTATCAGCAGCGGCCGGTGCGTTATGAGTATCGCTTGACGCAGAAAGGGCTCGACCTCTTCCCGATCGTCATGGCGATTGTTCACTGGGGCGATGTCCACATGGCCGACAAGAAGGGGCGACCATTGCTGCACACTCATGATCTCTGCGGCAAGGATTTCGATCCTGTGATGGTGTGCTCTGAATGCGGCGAGCCGCTCTCGCCGAGGCAGGTCCACATCCATGCCGGCCCCGGTGCTAAAGACCCGCGACATCTGCCGCTGCAGCCGGATCTCCCGGGCGCCCGGCGTATCGCGAAAGAGAAGGCGGCAAGCTGAGGCGGCTACGCCGTGCTCCTCGGAGTATTGGCCGCCAAGCCGGCGCGGTAGGCCGGGCGAGACGTGATCCTCTGCAGATAGGTGTGGCATGCTGCGGTGACCGGTACCTGGTAACTTACGGCCCAAGCCAGGCAGGTGGTGAGTAGGATGTCGGCGGTGGTAAGCCGGCCACCAACCAGGAAGGGCCGCCCATCCTGCAGCGCTTGCTCCGCATGGCGCAGCTGCGTTGCGAAATAAGCGGCGGCGCTCTCCAGTGCCACCGGTGCCTCGCCATAGATGTGCTTCAAGGCGCCGTGGCGGCGCATGACGTAGAGGCTCGTCGCGTCGAGCTCGGTCGCGGCATAGAAGCACCACTCGAGCCAGGTCGCATATTCCCGCGGCTCGGTCGGGATCAGCGCGTTTTCGCGGATGCCGTAGGTATTCGATAGATAGGCTGCGATCGCCGGGCTCTCGGTGATCTTGAGGTTCCCGTCCTGCAGCAGCGGGATCTTCTGTCGTGGATTGAGCTCAGTGTACTCTGGTGTCTGGGTCTCGCCGGTGCGCGGCTGGATCGACCGGCACTCGTAGTCGAGACCGAGCTCGTGCAATGCCCAATGCGCGCGCAAAGTCCGGCTGGTTCCGACGCCCCACAGCACCAGCCGCCGCGGCGGTGTGTCGGTCATCGCTACCACGGCTCGTTGTAAGGCCGGATATCGAGCTCGTGCGTCCAGCCATCGCGAGATTGATTGTGCAGCGCCGAATAGGCTTCCGCTACGGAGTTGGTCTCGATCAGGCTGTCCGGCGCAAGATCGGCATCGCGCCGGTCGCGGCGCTGAGTCGTCTGTGATGGCTCCGCTGTCGATCGCACCGTCGATGATCAGATGGGCAACATGAATATTCCCGGGTGTGACTCGCGCGCCATGGACTGCGCGACCGCGCGCAGGCCGAACTTCGCCGCCGCAAACGCAGCGAAGCCAGAGCCGCCGCGGACGCTGGCGGTGGCGCCATCAAACAGGATCGTGCCGCGGCCGCGCGGCACCATGTAGCGCGCCGCCTCACGGCCGGTCAGAAAGCCGGCATAACAGGCGAGTTCCGATGCCGAGACAGCCTGGCATTGGTCTCGATCAGCGGGCACTTGACGTTGGCGCCGGCATTGAAGAGGCAGACTTCGACCGGTCCCAGCTCCCCCTCCACCTGTGCGAAGAGCGCCTGGACAGCCTCTTCATTGCGCACATCGGTACTGACGGCGCGTGCGATGCCGCCGGACGAGGCAATCTCCTGCATGAGACTCCAGATTTCTCGGCATTGCGCCGCGCTACGCAGACGGAGTAGCCGCCAGCGGCAAATCGCCGTGCCACTGCGGCGCCGATCGCGTCTCCGCCGCCAATCAGCAGCGCTACGCTGCTTTTCCCGCCTTCCGCCATTGTCGTCCTCATACGTTCTGAAACCATACTTACTATATCGCGATCTCGATCGGAAGGAAATAGATCCTCTTAGGCTTCACCGCAAAAATT
>CAVTQA010000005.1:0-24306 GCA_963736715.1 uncultured Alphaproteobacteria bacterium
ACATCGGCAGCGGCTCGCCGGCTGCGACCCGGATCTGCCATTCAACGAGATCGAGCCCGGTCACCGCCTCGGTCACTGGATGCTCGACCTGGAGGCGCGTATTCATTTCGATGAAGTAGAAGTCGCCGCCTTCGGCGATGAACTCGACGGTGCCGGCGCCGACATAGCCGACGGCGCGCGCCGCAGCCACCGCCGCTTCAGCCAGGGTCTGCGCTGCGTCATCGAGCCCCGGCGCCGGCGCCTCCTCGACCACCTTCTGATGGCGCCGCTGGATCGAGCAGTCGCGCTCGAAGAGATGAACCGCGTTGCCGTGCCGATCGGCGAAGATCTGGACTTCGATGTGCCGCGGCCGCGGCAGGTATTTCTCGATCAGCATGCGACCGTCGCCAAAGGCAGCTTCGGCCTCCCGCTTTGCGCCGGCCAGCGCCGCGGCGAACTCCGCGGCGCTGCCGACGGCCCGCATCCCGCGCCCGCCGCCGCCGGCAGAGGCTTTGATCAAGACCGGAAAGCCGACCCGCTCGGCCTCGTCGAGCAGCCGGGCCGGGTTCTGGTCGGCGCCGTGATAACCCGGGACGAGCGGCACTCCGTGGCGCTGCATCAGCTCTTTGGCCGCGGCCTTCGAGCCCATCGTGCGCATGGCCGGTGCCGGCGGGCCGATGAACACGATGCCGGCCGCCTCGCAGGCCTCGGCGAATTCGGCGTTCTCCGACAAGAAGCCGTAGCCGGGATGGACTGCCTCGGCGCCACTGTTGCGCGCCGCATCTAGGATCGCCTCGATATGCAGATAGCTGTCCCGCGCAGGGGCGGGGCCGATCGGCCATGCCTCATCGGCCAGCTCGACATGCAGAGCGTTACGGTCGGCCTCGGAATAAACTGCGACGGTTGCGATCCCCATCCGGCGCGCGGTGCGGATGACGCGACAGGCGATCTCTCCCCGATTGGCGATCAGGATTTTGCTGAACAAGGTTTACATCCGGAAGACGCCAAAGCGGGTCGGCTCGACCGGCGCGTTGAGGCTGGCGGAAATCGCCAATGCCAAGGTCAGCCGAGTGTCGGCTGGGTCGATGACCCCGTCGTCCCACAGCCGGGCGCTCGCATAATAGGGGTGGCCCTGCGTCTCGTATTGGGCGCGGATCGGCGCCTTGAATTCCTTCTCCTCCGCCGCGCTCCAGCTGCTGTCGCGCTCGCGGCGCACTTGCGCCAGCACCGAGGCGGCCTGCTCGCCGCCCATGACCGAGATCCGGGCATTGGGCCACATCCACAGAAAGCGCGGCGAATAGGCCCGCCCGCACATGCCGTAATTGCCCGCGCCAAAGCTGCCGCCGATGATGACGGTGAATTTCGGCACGGCGGCGGTCGCAACGGCGGTCACCATCTTGGCGCCGTCCTTGGCGATGCCGCCCGCCTCGTATTTGCGGCCGACCATGAAGCCGGTGATGTTCTGCAAAAAGACCAGCGGGATGCCGCGCTGCGCGCAGAGCTCGATGAAATGCGCGCCCTTCAACGCGCTTTCCGAGAACAGGATGCCGTTATTGGCGAGAATGCCGACCGGATAGCCCCAGATCCGAGCAAAGCCGCAGACCAGGGTCTGGCCGTAGAGCCGCTTGAACTCGTCGAGCTCGCTGCCGTCGACGATGCGCGCGATGATTTCGCGCACCTCGTAGGGCCGGCGCGTGTCGGGCGGGATGATCCCGTAGATCTCCTCGGCCGGATAGAGCGGCTCGCGCGGCGCCTCGACCTCGACCGGTATGCTCTTCGCGCGATTGAGATTGCCGACGATCCGGCGGGCGATGCCGAGCGCATGATGGTCGTCCAGCGCATAATGGTCGGTAACGCCGGAGATCCGGCTGTGCACCTCGGCGCCGCCGAGCTCCTCGGCGGTGACGATTTCGCCGGTCGCGGCGCGGACCAGCGGCGGCCCGCCGAGAAAGATCGTCCCTTGCCCGCGTACGATGACCGACTCGTCCGACATCGCCGGCACATAGGCGCCCCCCGCCGTACACGAGCCCATGACGAGGGCGATCTGCGGAACGCCGGCCGCCGAGAGGCGCGCCTGATTGTAGAAGATGCGCCCGAAATGATCGCGGTCGGGAAAGACCTCGTCCTGGGCCGGCAGAAACGCCCCGCCCGAATCGACAAGATAGAGGCAGGGCAGCCGGTTGTCGCCGGCGATCTCCTGCGCCCGCAGGTGTTTCTTGACGGTCATCGGGAAATAGGTGCCCCCCTTGACCGTCGCGTCATTGGCGAGGACGACGCATTCGCGGCCCATAATCCGCCCGATGCCGGTGACAATCCCGGCCGCCGGCACCTCGCCGTCATACATGCCGAAGGCGGCGAGCTGCGAAAACTCAAGAAAAGGCGACCCCGGGTCGAGCAATGCCCGCATCCGCTCGCGCGGCAATAATTTCCCGCGCGCGAGGTGCCGGCGCCGCGCCGCCTCCCCGCCGCCCTGGCGGATCGCCGCAACCTTCTCCCGCAGATCCGCGACGAGCACCCGCATCGCCGCCGCATTCGACGCGAACATCTCGGAGCGCCGGTCGAGCGAGGTTGTGAGTACAGTCATGCGCGATCTCGACCCTTATCGACGCAGTTTACCCTGGCAAGTCGGAAACCGGCGCCTCAATCGCTCGAACATGGGGTGCGGACTCCGCAGCACCTCCCGCCCCGCCGCAAGGCACTCCGATCGACAAGGTAACTGTTGCCCACCCAATGCACCAGTCGGGGGAACCTGACCGATATACCCGGTACTGACGTATCCATCCGGCGAGGGCCGTGGGCCGAGGGATCATGGGCTGATCAGCCGGTAGTTGTGGTGGTCTGTTGTTGGCGAGCCGAAGCTTGGCAGCCTTGCGCTGGTTCGCGATACGGCTCAGGGCATCTTTGATTGGCAATTCGTCGATGAGGTTGGGCATCGTAATCGTCTAGCCATTTCTTGGCTTCGGCATGCACCTTGGGGGCGTCGGTGCGCGGTTGGGTTCCCCCGTCCTCGTCCGTCGGCAAGCCAAGCCTGTGGATCGACATCGTTCAACTTGGCGGTCTCGATCAAGGGTGAACATCGCAGCGCCGCGTTCCCCACCCCGATCGGAGCCGGCGAATAACCACGCGCGGCGACCGATTGCAATTCCACGGACTGCCCGTTCGGCAGCATTGTTGGTCAAGCAGATCTGCCCGTCATCGAGAAACCGGGTGAAGGCCGGCCCGCGCTTCACCATGTCGTCTATGGCCTTGGCAGTGTCGGCGGCGGTGTCGGCGGCGGTGTCGGCGGGGCGCGATAGCCGGGCGCGCTCGGTTCGCATCCAGCCTTCCCGTGCGGCAACCAGCGGCTTGATCGGTTCCTGCCGGACGGCCGAGCGCGCGCACCATGCCGCTGCTCAGGCCCGGCACCGTCGATCTCGCGCTCGCCGGCGAAGATCTCGTCGATGCGGCGAACGGCCTCGATTCGCCAGTGCCCCCTGAGTGGCTCCTGAGTGGCCCCTGAGTGGCCCCTGCCTCAGATCGGCCAGCACAAAGAACTTGCGCCGGCCGTGGGCCCGGCACGCGGCTTCGGTAATGGGCCGCGGACTTCGCCGCGCCTCGTACAATTCGCCAAATCCGGCCCCCGGGTCCGGCCGTTGGCCGGCCCGAGGACAGGCGCCGGCGTCGGCCTGCAGGATACCGGCCCAGCCCGCAAGATGCCGGCCCAGCCGCAAGATGCCGGCGCGGATGCTCGCCGCCGCGGTCGCGCGAATAGAAAAACATGGCGGCCGGCGGATTGCCGCCGCCAAAGGGCCGGTCATCTCGGACATAGAGCCTGCCCTCGCGAAAGCGGCGGTCCACAGCCGCCCGGTCACGGCCTTGTTTTTGGCCAGCACCGGCACGGTCGCATCGTCGCCGTGGATCCGGTCGGCAGCGGGGCTGAGTGATTTTCTCGCAAGACCGGCAAGTGAATTTCTCCCGCACCGTCTGGATCACCTTCCCTTGGCGCGGGATGATTTCCAGTGTCTCGGCGATGTCCTCGCCGAGCTTCGCCAGCCTGCCGCCGCAGGCGAGGCACGCGCATCGAGCCGGCATCACGACCCGCTCGCGCGGCAGATGGGCCGGTAGCAGATGGGCCGGTAGCAGATGGGCCGGTAGCAGATGGGCCGGTAAGGGTGCCCGCACCGGCCGCCGGCGGGCCAAGCTCTTGATGACAGCGCCGGCCGCCTTCTCCTCGGCAGCGGCCGCGTTCGCGCTCGTATCGGCCTGCAACTCCTCGAGCTGCAGCTCTAACGGGTCAAGCACCTTGAACTGGTCAAGCACCTTGCGGCCGCTCTTGGAAGACTGGCCGTACTGTTCGCGCCGGAGCTTGGGCCATCACCACCTTCATATGGCGCATGCGCGATCATCGCCTCGGCACCCGATGCACGGACCGCGGCCGCGGCCCGTTCTTCGCGCTGCCGAAGGATGAGCGGGTGCGCCTCGGCGAGATTGATCGGGAGCGCCATGGGTGTCGACACGCGCCCGTTCTGCCACATTACGGAGCGCTCCGCCTCTTTCAACTATAAGGCGAGTCAGAAGGCCGCAGCCTCCGATGCGATACGCCAGGCCTCAGCCGGCGGCCTCCGGCCGCCAGGAGCGCGGCCGGTTCATCTGGCCGTCTCCACTGACGGGGTGGTCGCGATCGTACCGAACCACCGGAGGGGGTCGGTTGGCGCCACATTCAGCGACTCCCATTCTGCCATCAGTGGTTGTCCTGGCCGCAGGCGCTTTACGGTGCGTAACGATAGGCCCAGTATCCTCCACTGCGCGTATTTTTCTCGGACGTTTTAAGGATTTTGGCTTACGAAATTCGCAAAGTGCTGTCCGGAATAAGAGAATTGAACCGCTTGGCCCCTGCCTACCTGTCGAAGCATCTCAGTGTGACCTTCGGAGAAGAGTGACATCCGGCACGGGGTCCGCTCCGAGCATTGGATGACGAAGGCAAGGGGGATGATCCTGGCCGAGAGACGATTGCTTGCAGCTCGACACGACCCAAGCCGACGGCTGCGGGCGAAGCCGGCGGTGGTGACGCCTTCAGCACGCGACGGGAACAATCGAGCGATAATGGCGGGATCCGCGATTTCTTCGTCGGCCGGGGTGATCGTATTCTGCGCGACGGTTAGTCCGGCGTTACCAGGACGAAAGGTGTGAGGTGGACCCCGATCCTGCGACAGCCGAAGCTGCTTCTTCCGAAGCCGCTTCTTAAGGTGTAGCCCGGCCGAGTTCGAGGCCGGCTCCGATCGCGGCTACCGCGATGGCTGGTTCCATGATTCTACTTTTCACCTGATCAATATCAAATCCTGTGTTGGCTGTGGCGCCTGTGGGTATGTGGGCGAAGGCGAGCATTTCCCCGCTTTCCGAGCTGGCTCGGCAAGCGGGGGAAGCGCCGCCGGTCGGCGAAGCCGATCGTCCACATATCCACAGGCCTTCCCCGTAGACTTGCCGCGGCGTGCGGCAACCCAGGCTCTGGTGCTGCCGCTCCTCATTGTAAAAGCCGAATTGTAGAAGCCGAGCCAGGCGGCAATCCAGGCCTTGGCCTCGGCAACGCTCGCATATTTCAGGCTGCGCCACAGCCGCTCGACAAAGACGTTGTCCATGCAGCGCCCCTTGCCGTCCATGCTGATGGCGATCTCGTGGCGCTTCAAGGTGGCGGTGAACGCGTCGCTGGTGAACTGGCTGCCCCCAGCCTTCGCTGGGGCAGGCTTTGATCGGTATTGAAGATCTCAGGCTGGGGGAGTGTCCGGATCTCTGTGTAAGAGGAGCCGTATCTCATCGTTTTGAGCCTTCAGCGCGCTGAAGGCTCAAAACGATCGCCGAACAGAATGGCAAATTGCCCTATCGCGGCGGTCCATTCAATCGGTCGACGCCAATGGAGGCCGGCATTGCGGATCGCCAGAAACAGCCGCTTCAACGCCGCCTCGTCGGTCGGGAAGCTGCCGCCGGTCTTGATGATCTTGCGCAGGCTGCGATTGAGGCTTTCCACTGCGTTGGTCGTATAGATCATCTTGCGGATCGCCGGCGGGAAGGCGAACAGCGGCACCACATGCTGCCAGGCGCGCCGCCACGCCTGGCCGATTGCCGGGTATCGCTTGCCCCATTCGGCCTCGAAGGCGTCGAGTTCGGCGGCGGCCGCCTCGGCTGTCTCCGCCCGGTAGATCACCTTCAGATCGGGCATGATCAGCTTGCGGTCCTTCCACAGCCTGCCCCCGCGAAGGCGCTAGGGCATGCACACATCTCCACAATAGAAGGACTTTCAATAAGTTATCCGTCGTCCCCGCGAAAGCGGGGACCCAGGGGCCCCGTGGTGAATAGCCCGACAACGGTCCTGGGTGCCCGCTTTCGCGGGCATGACGGCGGATAGGCGGAAGATGTGTGCATGCCCTAGCGCGAAGGCGGGGGACACAAAAGCCAGCGAGTTACGGATCAGATGGATGATGCAGAGCCTGCCCCGGACCCCGATCCGGGGTCTGCACCGTGGTCAGCGGAAAGACCGTGCCGATCGCCTCGGGGAAGCCCCCCGCCTTCGCGAGGGCATGCTTTGAGCCCGTCGACCACCGCGATCAGGACGTCGTTGACGCCGCGGGTCTTGAGCTCGTTCATGACTTTGAGCCAGAACTTGGCGCCCTCGGTCTGCTCGATCCACAGCCCGAGTACTTCCTTCTCGCCCTCGCTGTTGAGGGCAAGGGCGATGTAGACGGCTTTGTTGCGCACAAGACCCTCGTCGCGGATCTTGACCCGCAGCGCGTCGAAGAAGATGACCGGGTAGACCGGGTCGAGCGGCCGGTTCTGCCATTCCCGAACCTCCTCGAGCACGGCGTCCGTGACCCGGCTGATCAGATCGGGGGAGACCTCGACCCCGTAAAGCTCCTGCCGGTGAGCCTGGATCTCGCGAACCGACAGACCTCGGGCATAAAGGCTGATGATCCGATCGTCGAACCCGTCGAGCCGCGTCTGTCCTTTTGCGACGATCTGCGGCTCGAAGCTGCCGTTGCGGTCGCGCGGCACCGCGATCTCGATCGCCCCGTCATCGCCGATCACGGTCTTGCTCGAATACCCGTTGCGGCTGTTGCCGCCGCCGCGGCCGGCCGGGTCGCCCTTCTCGTATCCCAGATGCTCGCTCAGTTCGGCGCCGAGCGCACGTTCCAGCAGGCGCTTCTTGAGTTCCTTGAACAGCCCTTCTTCGCCGAGAAGATCCTGCGGCGAGCTGTCGCCTTGAAGCAGCTCCTCAATGAGCTCGTCCCTGATCGCTTGTGCCATAATCCGTGATCCCTCTACAACATAGAGTGTATCACGCCTCTTACTTACACAAAATAGCTGACACCCTAACTGCGGCTGCACGCCAATGCCACCACCACCCCGCGCACCCGCGCCTATATCTCTGACGAGCGTCCTCGATCTCTCTGATCTGGCTGACAACAAAGCCCAGCCGCGCCATGTCGCGTTGCAGCTCCGCCAATGCATTTGGCGGCAGCGGCATGTCCTCCGGGGTGTGCACGGTTGCAAGACGCTCGGCCGCCTTGCGCAGGGTTGGTTTGAAGTCGCGAATGCCCAGCCGGGCCAGAGTGGACTTTATACGGTTCACAATGCGCGTGCGTTCTCCCACCAGGCATTCGCGCTCCCGGTTTGACCGCTTGGCGTCCTCTTCGGCAATCGTTGGCACGCGCGCCATGCTGCAATGGCCCCGTTCCCCACGCACCCACCCCAGGAATCCCCGCTTGAGCAATTCGGTGTCCAGCCGATCGGTCTTTGCCCGGCGATGTTCCCGCGAAACCGCTACACTCGAGGGATGGATCACGTGCGCCTCTAGGGCAGGCTATAGGCGTAACTGCACCGGCGGCTCAGCGGCGGCAGGTATTTGACGTCGATATGGATGAACCCGGCCGGGGTCTCGGTCCGGAAGGCGGCGGCCGGCGCCGGTTGCGGGGTCGCACGGGCGGACAGGCCGTGGCGCTTGAGGCAGCGATGCACGCCGCTGCGCGACAGCTGCGGGTTGAGGCAGCGCCGCATCGCTTCGACGATGTCGTCGAGCGGCAGTTCGAGGCTGCGGCGCCGCTCGAGGATCAGCGCTTCTTCCCATTGGCTGATCGCGGTGGCCAGCCGATGCGGGCGGGTCGACCGGTCGGCGACATCGGGACGGGCTTTCCAGGGCGCCACGGTGCGCGGATGGATGCCGAGCTCGCGCGCCAGCGCGGCAGGGGAGGCGGTGCTGTTCTGGATATAGCAGGCACTAGCTATGGAGCGGACGAAGCCGGAGCCCAGGCGACCGCGCAGAGCGAGCGGACCAAGCCGGTGTTGGTGGCGAACCGGTTCCACGCCATCTCGCAGGCGTCCAAGATGTCGGCCAAGGTACGAAATACCGAGTTGGCGAGCCAGTGGCTGCGCAGATAGTGCCGAATCCGCTCCACTGGATTGAGCTCCGGGCTGTAGGGCGGCAGCGCTAACAAAGTGATATTGCTGGGCACCACCAGTCCATGGCTGTTGTGCTAACTGGCACCATCAAGGATCACCACGGCATGGGCATCAGCGGCGACTTGGCTGCTGATCTCGCAGAGGTGATGGTTCATCGCGGCGGTATTGCAGATCGGCATGATCAGCGCCGCCGCCTTGCCCTGCGACGGGCAGACTGCACCAAACACATAGGCCGAGGCGAAGCCGAGGTCCTTTGGTGCCGCCGGCCGGCTGCCGGTTTGCCCCCACACCCGGGTCAGAGTGTTCTTCTAGCCGATGCGAGCCTCGTCCTGAAACCATACCTCGACTTGCCCACCGGGCGCTTGCGCCGCCCGGACTCGCTCTAAGTGCAATACAACAGTTGCGAAAACGCCGCTTGCGCCGTCGTATCGGCCCGCGGGTGGCGCGGGCGCGGCGCCAACCAGCTCAACTTTATCCGATGCAGCAGCCGGTAGGTGCTCGGCAGGCTGCTATCAATATCAAACTCCTCTTTCAATATGCGTTGCGCGTCGACCCCACGAAACGCCACCACCCCGTCCCGCTGCAGCGCGGCGCCCGCGACAATCCGTTCCTTGAACCGCGCGCTCGTCACGGAGTCGACCCGTGACTGTCGACCCGGGCGCGGCCGGTCACGCAATCCCTCAATGCCTTCCTCTTCGTAGCGGTTATGCCATTCGTAAGCCGCTGACCGGCTCAGCCCAGCCAGCCGCGCCGCTTCCTCATGCTCCATCCCCTCGATCAGGTTTGCGATTATCAGAACCCGCTGGCAGACACGCCCGCTCTCGGATCGCCCCGGGCAATTGCTCGCCGGGCGTGCGCGTCGTTGTCGAAGATCGCAGGAATTTGATCCCGAGATATACTTACGTCGGCGGCGCCTAGCCATGTACTGGCGTGGCAGCTAGCGCAGATTGGGGTCCCAGCAGAATTCGATGATCGTCGGCGGTCATCGCTCTCGAGGTGTCACAAAGATGAGGAGTTACACCCCTCGCCCACCCATCAGAACGGCTCGACCGGCAGGGCAAACACATACCCGACGCCGCGCTCAGTCTGGATGATGCGGGGCGCGCTGGGACCGGCTTCCAACTTACGCCGCAGCCGCAGAATTTGCAGATCGATACTACGGTCGAAGACATCCTCGTGCGCGCGGGTCGCCTGCAGCAGGTGTTCGCGCGGACTGACCGAGGCCCACAGCCGCAAGCCGAAGACAGCGGCGGCTCTGCCACCCGCAACACCTCCTCGAACCGCCGGGCGGAATGGGCGAGCCCGGGACCTCGACCATCATCCCCGCGGTCACCAACGCGATCTTTGCGGCTACCGGCAAGCGCTTGCAAAAGCTGCCAATCTACGGTGCACAGCTCAAAATGGAGCTAGAGAGATTGGATTGCCGCTTCACCGCCCGGCGAAGATCGGCGTGCGCTTTTCGACGAACGCCCGTGCCGCCTCACGGTGATCCTCGGTACGGCCGGTCTGCACCTGGTGCGCGGCTTCGATATCCAGAAGCTCGGCCAAACCGGCATTTTCCGCGCAGTTCATGTTGCACTTCATCAGGCTGAGGGCGATTTGCGGGCCCTGCGCAAGGGACCGAGCGAGCTCCATCGTTGCATCGCGCAGCTGATCGTCAGGCACGACGCGGTTGACGAGACCGAGCGTTAACGCCTCTTCGGCCTCAACCGGGCGGCCGGTGAAATAAAGTTCGCGCGCTCTGGCGGTCCCAATCAGCCTCGTCAAAAAATAACTGCCGCCGAAGTCGCCGGAAAATCCGACCCTGACGAAGGCGGTCACCAGCCTTGCCGAGACTCCGGCGATCCGCAGATCGCAAGCCAGGGCGAGAGCAAGCCCGGCACCCGCCGCCGGACCGTTGATCATGGCAATCGTCGGTTTCGGCAGCTCGTACAGAATGCGGGAAACCTCCATCCGCGAGCGCAGATGGGCGGTGGCCTCGGCTGCGCTGCGAGGCTCGCCACCGCCTTCGGCCATGCTCTTGACATCGCCGCCGGCACAAAAGGCTCGGCCGGCGCCAGTCAGCACGACCACCTTGACGGCGGGGTCGCCGGCCAGCCGCGGCAGCCCGTGCAGCAAGCCCTCCATGATCGGCGTCGACAGCGCGTTCATTCGCTCCGGCCGATTGAAGGTCAGTGTGGCAATGCCGTCCTCAATGGTTTCGAGCAGTTCCGGCTGAGCGTCCATTTTTTCCTCCGTTCCGACGATCTTACGCGGCCAGCAAGCCTTCGAGACGGCTGCTGATGATTGCCTCGGCCTCGGCCATGATCCGGTCGATCAGTTCCTTGCAGGTCGGAATGTCGTGGATGAGCCCGGCGACCATGCCGCAGCTCCAGGCCCCCGCATCCAGCTCGCCATCCTGCAGGACGCGGCGATTTCCCGCACCGCCGACGAGGTGGCGAATGTCCTCGATCGTCGTGGCGGTGCCCTTGTCGCGCTCGATGGCGAGGATTTCCTCGACGGCCGCATTGCTCAGTACCCGCTCGGTATTGCGCAATGGCCGCATGATCAGGCGCGTCTGCAATTCATTCGCCGCAACCAGCGCCTGCTTGACATTGTCATGCGCCGGCGCCTCCCTCGTGGCAATGAACCGCGTGCCCATGTTGATTCCGTCGGCCCCGAGGGCGAGAGCGGCGACCAGACTGCGCGCATCGGCCATGCCGCCGGAAGCCACGAACGGGATCTTCAGCTCCTCGGCAACCCGGGGCAGCAAGATCATGTTGGGGATGTCGTCTTCGCCCGGATGGCCGCCGCACTCAAACCCGTCGACACTGATCGCATCGCAGCCGATCCGCTCCGCGGTCAGCGAGTGACGCACCGAGGTGCATTTGTGGATGACCTTGACCCCGTGCGCCTTCAAGGCCGGGATGTATTGCGCCGGGTTGCGGCCCGCGGTTTTCGACGATCCGGACGCCGCCTTCGACGATTGCGTGGATGTATTCCGGGTAGGGCGGCGACACGAATGACGGCAGAAAGGTCAGATTGACGCCGAACGGCTGGTCGGTCATATCGCGGCAGCGGTCGATCTCGCGCGCCAGATTCTCGGGCGTCGGCTGCGTGAGACCGGTGATTATGCCGAGCCCGCCGGCATTCGACACGGCGGCGGCCATCTCGGCATAGCCGACGCGATGCATACCGCCCTGGATGATCGGATGTTTTATGCCGAAGAGTTCGGTAATGCGCGTTCTCATAGATCCTGGTCTCTCTGTTGAAGCGTTCAAGCGACCTGTAGATACCGGCCGAGGTGATGGTCGGGAGTGCCGAACTGGACGTTGATAGCAGTCAGCCGCTTGAAATAGCGGCCGACCTCCAATTCGTCGCTCATGCCCATCCCGCCATGGATCTGGACGGCCTGCTGGCCAATGAACTTTGCCGCTTCACCCACCTGCACCTTGGCGCTGGAGACAGCCTTGGCGCGCTCACGCACCTCGTCAGTGAGGCGCAGTGTGGCCAGATAGGTCATCGACAATGCCTGCTCGTAGGCGATGAACATGTCGACCATCCGGTGCTGCAACACCTGAAACTTGGCGACCGGCACACCGAACTGCTTGCGCAGGCGGGCATAGTCGCGCGTCGTGCGATTGAGCTCGTCCATGGCGCCGACTGCCTCGGCACAGAGCGCCGCGATGGCGTGGTCCACCGCGCGCTCGAGCCCCGCCAGACCGTCGCCTTCAGGACCGACGCGCATCTCAGGGTCGACGGCGACATCGTCGAAGACGATCTCCGCGGCGCGGCGCCCGTCGACGGTGGCATAGTCGCGGCAATCGATACCCGATTGCGACTTGTCGACGATGAACAGGCTGATACCGTGGCGATCGCGCTGCGCGCCCGAGGTTCGCGCCGAGACGATCAGACGGTTGGCCCACGGCGCGCCTATCACCACCTGCTTGCTGCCGCTCAGTCGGTAGCTATTACCGTGTCGGTCGGCGCGCAATGCGACGTCGTGAAGATCGTGACGGCCCTGCGCCTCCGCCCAGGCCAAGGCCCACAGGTCGCTACCGTCGATGATGCGCGGGAGGAATGCCTGCCGCTGGTCTTCGGAGCCGAGATCGCGCAGCAGCCCGCCGGCGAGCACGACCGTCTCGACGAAGGGCTCGACGACAAGCCGTCGGCCGCATTCCTCCATGATGATCATTGTTTCGACGGCACCACCGCCGATACCGCCATATTCCTCGGGGAAGGGTGCTGCGAGAAGGCCCAGCTCGGCGAATTGTTGCCAGCACTCGCGGGAATAGCCCTCCGCGCTCGCGACAATGCGCATCCGGGCGGCGGTGTCGTAATTGGCGTTCAGATATTTGTGAATGCTGTTGTGCAGAAGGAGCTGCTCGTCGCTAAATGAGAAGTCCATTGTCGCCCCCTTTTCAAAGATCCAGCACAGCCTTGGCGATAATGTTGCGTTGGATCTCGTTGGAGCCGCCGTAGATCGATTTTTTGCGCGTGTTCAAATAGTCCTCGGTCACGAGGTGACTGTATTCCGGCCCGGGTAGAGAATGGTTGTTCCCATGCCCGAGGGTGGGGCGATTGACGAGCGCGTAGTTACCGACCGCTTCCAGCGCCAGCTCCGTTAGGTGTTGCTGGATTTCGGTACTCTTGATCTTGAAGAGGGAAGCTTGAGCGCCAGACTGCTCTCCGCGCGAGGCCGCCGAGAGTGCCCTTAGTTCGGTGATCTCGAGAGCCGTCAGCTCGATCTCGATCCGCGCCACCTGCCGGGCGAATGCGTCGTCCTCGATGAGCGGGCACCCGCTCGAGACCTCGTTGGCGGCGATCAGCTTCAACTGCTCGAGCCTGCGGCGAGAGCGTGCCGTCCCCGCCATGCTCGTGCGCTCGTGGCCGAGCAGGAACTTCGCGTAGTCCCAGCCTCGGTTTTCCTCGCCGATGCGGTTTTCCAGCGGAACGCGCACATCGTCGAGGAACACATCATTGACCTCGTGGACGCCGTCAATCGTGATGATCGGCCGCACGCTGACGCCGGGCGAGCGCATATCGATCAGAAGGAACGATATCCCTTCTTGCGGTTTCGCTCGGGTTTTGTGCGCACCAGGCAGAAAATCCAATCCGCGTGCTGCGCCAGTGTCGTCCAAGTCTTGTGGCCATTGACAATATAGTGATCGCCATCCTGTAACGCGCGGGTCCGGAGGCTGGCGAGATCAGATCCGGCGCCCGGCTCCGAGTAGCCTTGGCACCACCAGTGGTCGCCCGACAGGATCGAAGGCAGGAAGCGTTCGCGCTGGCGGACGGTTCCAAAGGTGTAGATTACCGGACCCACCATCGTCAGGCCGAACGGCAAAGGTGGGAGCGTGTCCGCTGCTGCCACTTCCTGTTCCCAGATATAGCGCTGCGTGATGCTCCAGCCGGCGCCGCCGAATTCCTTCGGCCAACTGGGCGCAATCCAACCCTTCTTATGGAGGATGCGGTGCCAGAGCAGCATCTGCTGCTTGGTGAGGTCGGTATGGGGGTTCGCGACGCGCATTTCCACGGGATAGTGGTCGCGGATAAAGGCGCGAACCTCCTGGCGAAACGCATCGTCATCCGGCGAGAAGTTGAGGTCCATTGCGATAAGGCCCGTCAGGCCGCGATAAACAGGTCAAGGCCGGCGAGCGGACCGCCGGCCTGCTGAATTCGTCCGCCGGTGACGAGGCCGCCAAGGTCGACGGCCGCGAAGCCGAAGCTCTCGATCAGGTCTTTCACGGCGCGTTTGGATTCTTCGTCATCGCCGGAGACGAAGATCACGCGCCTGCCTTGGCGCTTGACCGGCCCTTCGTTGAAGCGGGCCATTCGAATGGAATTGAACGCCTTGACGATCCGCGCTCCTCGCGCGAAACCAGCCACAATCTCACTGGCACCGATACCGCCGAGGTCGGCAAGAACGAGATTGGGGCTGGTCTCGGCGAACGGGTTGGTGGCGTCAATGAGAACACGACCGTTCCACTCGGGCAGGCCGCGCAAGACCGCTTCGACGTTCTTCCACGGCACGGCGAACAGCACGTAGTCCAGACTGGCTGCCTCCTCGACGGTCGCCGCCGAAGCGCCCCTGCCGAGTTCGGTCACCTTGCCAGCAAGAGCGCCGGGACCGCTTCGACTGCTCAAGACGATCTCATGTCCACGGGCAAGCGCCTCGCGCGCAACCGCAAGCGCAACCTCACCCGCTCCAATCGTCCCGATCCTCATCGTTCGGTTCTTTCGATTTTTAGAGAAGCGTGACTCTCCGCCACTGCGCTCCTCTCTCGCAGACATTCCATAGCTAGTTTCAAAAGAACACTTGTCAAGCCAGTTTTTGATTCGATACGGATTGCGTCGGCGTCCCTGTCTAGGCACCGTTACGGCAGAATACCGCTCGAGAACATGCAAACGCAATTTGCTGTTAGCTAGTTGACAGTTTTAAAATCACACCTATTATAGCTGCCATTGTTTGCGTGGGCGACCAAGGCAGCGAGGCGGGCATGAACGGGACGGTTGCGCGACACGAAGCGGAGAAGATCCTGGCCGAGCTTCCGGACCGGATCAGCGATGTCATCAAGCCGTTCGCGCGCCAGAGCCCGGACCACCCGGCCCTGGTCCAGGGCGAGGTCACCTGGACCTACGCCGATTTGGCGGCCGTCGTCGCAGAGACGGCGCTCATCCTCAAGTTCTACGATATTCGTCCGGGCGACCGGGTCATGATCGTCAGCGAGAACAGCTTGGCGCTCGCAGCGCTGATCCTCGCCGTCTCGGAGCTCGATGCCTGGTCGGTGGTGGTAAATCCGCGGCTGTCGGCGCGTGAGGTCGATCTCATTCGCGAGCACAGTGGTGCCCGCCGCGTCTTTTATACGATCGAGGTGTCCGACGGTGCGCGCCAGCACGCGGAGCGCCACGAGGCCGACATTGCCGTGCTTCGCGCGTTGGGAACGCTCGGCGTCGGCCCGCTGAATCTGGAAACGTTGCCAGAGCCGGTCGAGGCCGATAGGTCGCGGCAGGTCGCCGCCCTCGTCTATACCTCGGGCACGACCGGCAATCCTAAGGGCGTAATGCTGACCCACCGCAACCTGCTGTTCAGCGCACGGGCGGCGGGCGCGCAGCGCGACCCGACGGACAAAGTCTACTGCGTTTTGCCGATATCGCATATCGTCGGTTATTCGGCCATCTTGGTCGCTTCGCTGATGGTCGGCGCCACTGTGCAGCTGGTGCTTCGCTACGATCCTGCGGCGCTGGTCTCCGCGATCGTCAATGACGGCATTACCCTGATCTTTGGTGTGCCCGCGACCTATCAGCGGCTCCTTGAGTACAAGGCGGTCGCCGGAATCGACAGGCTGCCCCGCGGCAAGCTTCGGCGGCTGGCCGTCGCCGGCGCGCCGCTCGACGTGGGGCTCAAATCCAAGGTCGAGGCGGAATTCGGTCTGCCGTTGCGCAACGCCTACGGCATCACCGAATGCGCTCCCGCTATCGCGAGCGTCCGGGCGGAGACGCCGGGAAATAACGACGCCGTGGGCGAGCTGATCACTGGGATCGAGGCGCGTCTGGTTGGGTCGGGCGGTCGCGCCGTCGCTCCGGGCGAGGTCGGCGAATTGCACGTCCGCGGTCCCAATGTCATGCGCGGCTATTATCGGGCCGCCGAGCGGACCGCGGCGGTAATTGACGCCGATGGCTGGTTCAATACTGGCGATCTCGCCCGCTTCGAAGATGACATTCTTTACATCGTCGGCCGCACCAAGGAGCTGATCATCCGCTCCGGCTTCAATGTCTATCCGGCCGAGGTCGAGGCAGTATTGAACGAGCATCCGGTGGTGGTTCAATCGGCCGTAATCGGCCGCTCTGTCCCGGGCAATGAGGAGGTCGTCGCCTATGTCCAGCTGTTGCCCGGATCGGTCGTAACGCCGGCCGATCTCCTGGCGCGTGCAGCGCGGCTACTGACACCCTACAAGCGCCCGTCAGAGATCATCGTTGTGGATGCGTTACCGGCGGCTTCGACCGGCAAAATCCTCAAGCACCTTTTGACGGATGTGGCCGGTGATCGGGCCATCGCACGGGTATAGGAGGCTGACTTGGAAAACAGAGATGCCACTGCGGCCGTGATCGGCGCCGGCGATTTCATCGGCGCTGCGATCGCCAAGAAATTTTCGTCCGCGGGCTTCACAGTTTTCGCCGGGCGCCGGAAGGGCGAGAAGCTGGCGCCTTTAGTCGCCGAGATCGAAGCGGCAGGCGGACGCGTCGTCGGACGCTCGCTGGATGCGCGCAAGGAGGAGGAAATCACGGCATTTCTCCAGGACGCCGATGCGACTGCACCGCTCGAGGTCTGCATCTTCAATATTGGCGCCAATGTCAATTTCCCGCTGCTCGAAACCACCGAACGCGTGTTCCGCAAGGTCTGGGAAATGGCCTGCTACGCCGGCTTCCTGACTGCGCGCGAGGCAGCGCGCCTGATGCTGCCGCGCGGCCGCGGCAACATTTTCTTTACCGGCGCCACCGCCGGAATGCGCGGCGGGGTCGGCTATACCGCCTTTGCCAGCGCCAAGTTCGGCTTGCGTGCGGTGGCGCAGAGTGCGGCGCGCGAGCTCGGCCCGAAGAACATCCACGTCGCCCATCTGGTCATAGACGCCGGCGTCGACACGGCGTGGGTGCGCGAGCGGATCAAGGAGCGGGAGGGCGAGGCGGCGCTCGCCAATCTTAATCCGGGCCGGCTGATGCGGCCGGAATCGGTCGCGGAGGCCTATTGGCAGATTTACCAGGAGCCGCGCGACGCCTGGTCGTTCGAGCGCGAGATCCGACCCTTTGCAGAAAAATGGTGAAGCCATGCCCAAGGTGGAATTCCACTTCGATTTCGGCAGCCCTAACGCCTATTTGGCGCATCTGGTGATCCCGGAGATCGAGCAGCGCACCGGTACGAAATTCGAGTATGTGCCGGTGTTGCTGGGCGGCGTCTACAAGCTGACCGGCAACCGGTCGCCAGGGGAGAGCCTTGCTGGCATCAAGAACAAGCCCGACTACGAGCGGCTCGAGACGGCTCGTTTTATCAAGCGCCACGGGATCAACAAGTTCCGCCAGAACCCGTTCTTCCCGGTCAACACTTTGACCATCATGCGGGGCGCCATTGCGGCGCAGAGACTGCGGCTGTTCGAGCGCTATGTCGACGAGATCTACCGTCATATGTGGTCGGAACGGAAAAAGCTCGACGACCCGGCGGTGTTGCGGGCCGCGTTGATCGAATCCGATTTCGATGCCGACCGCTTCGCGGAGCTGGTCCAGGACACCGACGTCAAGGCGCAGCTGCTCGACAATACCGAACGCTCGGTCGCGCGCGGTACTTTCGGGTCGCCCACCTTCTTCGTCGAGGACGAGATCTTTTTCGGCAAAGACCGGCTGCGCGATGTCGAGGAAATGATACTCGCGATGCGTAGCGGCAGACCCGCAAACCTGGATGTAATGCTGAAGCGGTTCGAGCAACCGGACGAGGTTCGGACGTTCGAAAAAGGCAAATTCGAGATTGTTCGGATACGCGGCATGACGATTGGCCGCGCGACTTACGAACCCGGCTGGAGATGGTCGGTGCATGTCGGCCCGGCTATTGGCGCCTCGAGTTGCTCGGTCGAGCACGTCGAAATCGTCGTCTCTGGCCGTGCGACCGCTGCAATAGACGATGGCACTGTCACTGAGATGCGCTCGGGAGACCTCTTCCACATCGCCCCCGGACACGACAGCTGGGTCGTCGGGGACGAACCCTATGTCTCCCTGCATTTTCTCGGCGCGGACCACTACGCCGGCCATTCCTAAAAGGAGCTCGAAGCAATGAAGGATCCAGTAAAACAGCGCATCGAGCGCGAGATCAATAAGCACGACGTTGTGCTATTCATGAAGGGCACGCCGGTTTTCCCGCAATGCGGTTTTTCCATCGTCGTGGTGCAGGTGCTCAATCATCTGGGCGTCGAGTTCAAGGGTATCGACGTGCTCAGCGATCCGTCGCTTCGCCAGGGGATCAAAGCGTTCTCGGACTGGCCAACCATTCCGCAGCTATATGTCAAAGGCGAGTTCGTCGGCGGTTGCGATATCGCCCGTGAGATGTTCGAAACCGGAGAACTCGCTCAATTGCTGGCCGACCGCGGCGTGAAGACGGCCACTGTTCCGACCTGATCATCCGTGAAACGCCAGTCCGGAGCGAGCAGGACGACGCGACACTCTCATAGTTTGAATACTGAACCCGCTGCGTTATATATAGTTATAGGAGGGACTCAACAGGGATTGCTGGAACAGTAAATGCGTTGGAACGAGCTTAGCGAAGAAAATTGCTCGATGGCGCGAACGGTCTCAGTCATCGGTGACCGATGGACGCTACTGATTCTACGGGATTGCTTTCTACGCGTGCGGCGGTTCGAGGATTTTCAGGAGCGTCTCGGTATCACCCGCCCGATCCTCGCCAACCGGCTCAAGAAGCTCGTTGACGAGTTTGTGCTCGTCAAAGTGCCCTATCAGCAGCGGCCGGTGCGTTATGAGTATCGCTTGACGCAGAAAGGGCTCGACCTCTTCCCGATCGTCATGGCGATTGTTCACTGGGGCGATGTCCACATGGCCGACAAGAAGGGGCGACCATTGCTGCACACTCATGATCTCTGCGGCAAGGATTTCGATCCTGTGATGGTGTGCTCTGAATGCGGCGAGCCGCTCTCGCCGAGGCAGGTCCACATCCATGCCGGCCCCGGTGCTAAAGACCCGCGACATCTGCCGCTGCAGCCGGATCTCCCGGGCGCCCGGCGTATCGCGAAAGAGAAGGCGGCAAGCTGAGGCGGCTACGCCGTGCTCCTCGGAGTATTGGCCGCCAAGCCGGCGCGGTAGGCCGGGCGAGACGTGATCCTCTGCAGATAGGTGTGGCATGCTGCGGTGACCGGTACCTGGTAACTTACGGCCCAAGCCAGGCAGGTGGTGAGTAGGATGTCGGCGGTGGTAAGCCGGCCACCAACCAGGAAGGGCCGCCCATCCTGCAGCGCTTGCTCCGCATGGCGCAGCTGCGTTGCGAAATAAGCGGCGGCGCTCTCCAGTGCCACCGGTGCCTCGCCATAGATGTGCTTCAAGGCGCCGTGGCGGCGCATGACGTAGAGGCTCGTCGCGTCGAGCTCGGTCGCGGCATAGAAGCACCACTCGAGCCAGGTCGCATATTCCCGCGGCTCGGTCGGGATCAGCGCGTTTTCGCGGATGCCGTAGGTATTCGATAGATAGGCTGCGATCGCCGGGCTCTCGGCGATCTTGAAGTTCCCGTCCTGCAGCAGCGGGATCTTCTGTCGTGGATTGAGCTCAGTGTACTCTGGTGTCTGGGTCTCGCCGGTGCGCGGCTGGATCGACCGGCACTCGTAGTCGAGACCGAGCTCGTGCAATGCCCAATGCGCGCGCAAAGTCCGGCTGGTTCCGACGCCCCACAGCACCAGCCGCCGCGGCGGTGTGTCGGTCATCGCTACCACGGCTCGTTGTAAGGCCGGATATCGAGCTCGTGCGTCCAGCCATCGCGAGATTGATTGTGCAGCGCCCAATAGGCTTCCGCTACGGAGTTGGTCTCGATCAGGCTGTCCGGCGCAAGATCGGGCATCGCGCCGGTCGCGGCGCTGAGTCGTCTGTGGATGGCCTCGCTGTCGATCGCACCGTCGATGATCAGATGGGCAACATGAATATTCCCGGGTGCGAGCTCGCGCGCCATGGACTGCGCGACCGCGCGCAGGCCGAACTTCGCCGCCGCAAACGCAGCGAAGCCGGAGCCGCCGCGGACGCTGGCGGTGGCGCCAGTAAACAGGATCGTGCCGCGGCCGCGCGGCACCATGTAGCGCGCCGCCTCACGGCCGGTCAGAAAGCCGGCATAACAGGCGAGTTCCCATGCCTTGAAGAACAGCCTGGCATTGGTCTCGATCAGCGGGCACTTGACGTTGGCGCCGGCATTGAAGAGGCAGACTTCGACCGGTCCCAGCTCCCCCTCCACCTGTGCGAAGAGCGCCTGGACAGCCTCTTCATTGCGCACATCGGTACTGACGGCGCGTGCGATGCCGCCGGACGAGGCAATCTCCTGCATGAGACTCCGAGATTTCTCGGCATTGCGCCGCGCTACGCAGACGGAGTAGCCGCCAGCGGCGAATCGCCGTGCCACTGCGGCGCCGATCGCGTCTCCGCCGCCAACCAGCAGCGCTACGCTGCTTTTCCCGCCTTCGGCCATTGTCGTCCTCATACGTTCTGAAACCATACTTACTATATCGCGATCTCGATCGGAAGGAAATAGATCCTCGTTAGGCTTCACCGCAAAAATTTACTCTTGTCGCCACGCGTATAGCTCCGATATAGGTTCTATAAACAAACCCAAGGGTGCGCAAAGATGCCGGGTCCGTTGGCGGGAATCAGGGTGCTCGATCTGACCAGTGTGGTCTCGGGGCCGTTGGCGACGATGTTTCTCGCCGATCAAGGCGCCGAGGTCATCAAGATCGAGCCGCTCGGCGGTGACATCACCCGGCGCAGCCGGCAATCGATCAGCGCCTCGGGGGAATTCTCGGCCCTGTTCGTCTCCTCGAACCGCGGCAAGCGCTCGCTGGCGCTCGACCTGAAGCGGTCGGAGGCGGCAGAGATCATGCGGAAGCTGATCACCAATTCCGACGTGCTGGTGCAGAACTTTCGGCCCGGGACAATGGAACGTCTCGGGCTCGGGGAGCCTGCACTGCGCGAATTGAACCCGCGGCTCATCTATGTCTCGATCAGTGGTGTCGGCGAGAGCGGGCCCTACGCGAAGAAGCGAGTCTACGACCCAATCATCCAGGGACTGTCGGGCTTCGCCGACCTCCAGGCGGAGCCCAGGACACGCCGGCCGCAGATGATCCGCACGATTGTCGCCGACAAGACGACAGCGATCTTTGCGGCTCAGGCGATAACCGCGGCGCTCTTTGCCCGTGAGCGGACCGGCGAGGGCCAGCACATCCGGCTCGCGATGCTCGACACGATGATCGCCTATCTCTGGCCGGAGGCGATGACCCAGTACACCGTGATCGGCCGCGAGGCGACAACCGTCGATCCGACCGCGCGCCCCGACCTCATCTTCGAGACCGCAGACGGCTATATCACTGTCGGCACGATCTCCAATTCCGAGTGGCAGGGCTTTTGCGCCGCCTCGGGGAGACCGGCTCTCGCCGAGGATCCGCGGTTCAACACGCCCGGCGGCCGGGCAGTCAACGCCACCGAGCGGATTCTGCTAATGGCGGAGATCATCAAGGAGCGTCCAACTGCGGAATGGCTGCAGCGGCTTGATGCCAATGATGTGCCGTCGGCGCCAGCGCTGCGGCGCAATGAGGTGATCACTAACGAGCAAGTACTGGCGCGCGAGCTCATCGTTGAGCTGAACCATCCGGACATCGGCCTCGTCCGCCAGCCCAAACCTGCGGCCCGTTTTGACCGTACCCCCGCGCGAATTCAAGGGCCGGCGCCTCGCATCGGCGAGCACAGCGCAGCAATCCTGGCGGAGATCGGACTGGAACCGGCGGAGATCAAACGGCTGGCGACCGAAAAGGTCGTGCGCTTGGTCAAGACCTAGCTGCATCAGGTCGAGGTACGCCCCTTGATATGAGGGTACGTACACCCATTTAGGTGCATATACTCTCTATATCGGAATGGCGAGAATTGAGATGAAGACTCTTCTAACGGCTGCAGCACTCGCCATTGCCGGGGCGGTGACGGTCCAGGCGGCCGATATAGCTCCCGTGACCGGCCATTGGACAAAGCTCGGTGGCCACTTCTCCGCCTTGGTCTACTACATCGACGAGCCCGACGGCTTCCACGTGGTGGTGACCACCCAACAGGGCGCGAGCGAGAAGGCGGCGGTCGCGCGGTTCGAGACGGTACTGGCGGCGGGGCAGTCGGCCGCGCTTTCCATTCCGCGCGCCGCCGGCGAGGCGCCGGCGCGGATCGTGCTCAGCAACGCTAGCGACCACCTGCACATCGCCGAGCCTGCCGCCTCGGTTTCCGCCCAGTGACCCCCCGCAAGACGATCGCGCCCTATGCCGTGGATTACACATCCAATTCTGCTCAGCGTGACAACTAGCAAAGGAGACCACATATGCCCCTCGCCAAACTTCATGTGCTCGAAGGACAGTACGACGAGGCTCGTCTAGGCAAGGTGTCGAGCGCGGTTCAAAACGGGCTCACCGGCGCATTAGGCATCCCGCCGGAGGACTTCTTCCAAATTATTCACGTTCTGCCGCGCAGTCAATTCCGTCATACGCCATCATTCTTGGGGCTAAACTATTCGGATGATCTGATTGTGTTGGAGATCACGTTTATTTCCGGCCGCCCCAAGGAGACGAGACTGAAACTGCTGAAGGCCTTGAACGACGGGGTGGTCTCAGCGGCGGGGATCTCTCCGGATGATCTCTTGATCACGCTCTACGAGACGCCGGGCGAGAACATTTCCTTCGGCCGCGGGCTGGCTCAACGGGCGCATGTGGCGGACCAGGAGCCAGAGGCAGCGCGCTAAACCATCGGAAATACAGATATGACAGCACTCTTGCCCGCCAAATAGTCCTCGCCGCTCGGCCCAATGGCAAACCGCAATTGACCGACCTCCGGCTCGAAGAAACCGAGATCCCGACACCGGCTTCCGGGCAGCTTCTGCTCGCGGTGCAGTACCTGTCGCTCGATCCTTACATGCGTGGCCGGATGGATGACAGAAAGTCATACGCCAAGCCGCTCCAGCTCGGCGATGTCATGACCGGAGAATCGGTTGCGCGTGTACTCGCCTCGAACCATCCCGGTTATGCAGAAGGCGACATCTTCGTGGCAGTAACGGGCTGGCGCACGCATGCGCTCTCGCACGGCACCGGCCTTTACGGCACCGCCCTTCGCAAACTCGATCCGGCCGTTGCGCCGGTGACGACCGCTCTCGGCGTGCTTGGGATGCCAGGCTTCACTGCCTATGGCGGTTTGCGGTCGATCGGCAAGCCGCAGCCGGGTGAGACCGTGGTGGCTGCAGCGGCGAGCGGCCCCGTGGGCTCGCTGGTCGGCCAATTGGCAAAGCTCGCTGGCGCGAGGGCAGTCGGCATCGCCGGTGGCCCCGAGAAATGTGCTTTTGTAAAGGACGAACTGCGCTTCGATGCCGCGGTCGAAGACCCCGACGACGCAAATAGCGTCGGCAAATCAAAGGCTTGTTTCAGATTCGGGTGGGATCCCACTTCGGTGCTAATTTACATTCGCAACTGAGCTCGGTGAACGTCATATTCTCCAAGCGTTCAACCCTAGCGTTGTTTAGATAACAACCGGAGCTACGGCCTCATAACGATCGCTGATGCCTTCGAGACTTGCCAGCTCGGCCACCGAACTGATGCGGCCACTAACCAGGGCGTCGAAGCAGCGGCGGGCTCGCTTGACTTCCGTGAGCAGCACCGGATCGGGATTGGTCCCCCTCCGGTCGGGTGCATCGATGGCGAAGCTCATCTCCACCCCGCGGCGCTTGCTCTGCTTCAGCCAATGATGCGGGAATATCGGCCGATGCAGCCCCGTTCGTAGTGGTCTGAATTTGACGTTTGATACCCCTCCTTCTTTTTGTCATGCCCGCGAAAGCGGGCACCCAGGGCAGCCAATTCCGCGCATGCGGCCCTGGACCCCCGCTTCCGCGCTAGGGCATGCACACATCTCCACAATAGAAGGACTTTGAATAAGTTATCCGTCGTCCCCGCGAAAGCGGGGACCCAGGGGCCCCGTGGTGAATAGCCCGACAACGGTCCTGGGTGCCCGCTTTCGCGGGCATGACGGCGGAAAGGCGGAAGATGTGTGCATGCCCTAGCGCTTACGCGGGGGCGACGAGGAAGAGAGATCAGGTACCATCTGTTTGGTTCGTACCACTAGAGCGTGGGCTCGGCCCGCCCGACGGACCACGTTCTT
>CAVTQA010000006.1:0-35754 GCA_963736715.1 uncultured Alphaproteobacteria bacterium
GACCGCCGAGAAAAGAGACGATGACGGGTAACGGCGGTCTCGCCGGTTGGCTCGTTATCGACAAGCCGCTTGGTCTCACCTCGAACCGGGTCGTCGAGGTGGTTCGCCGCCGAACCGGGGGAAAGGTCGGACACGCGGGCACTCTCGACCCGCTCGCAACGGGCGTGCTGCCGATCGCGATCGGCGAGGCGACCAAAATTACCGCCTATGCGATGACCGGCCGCAAGCGCTACCGCTTTCGCATCCGCTGGGGTATTTCCCGCGCCACCGACGACCGCGAGGGCGAGGTGACCGGAGAGTGCCTGACAAGGCCGAGCCGCGAGGCGATCGAGGCGATCCTCCCGGCTTTTACCGGCACCATTCTGCAACAGCCGCCGGCCTATTCGGCGATCAAGATCAGTGGGCGACGCGCCTATCAGCTCGCCCGGAGCGGCAAACCGCCCATGCCGCCGGTGCGGCCGGTGGAAATTGCCGAGTTGCGCCTCACCGCAATCCCCGATCCGGACCATGCCGAATGTGAGGCGCTCGTCGGCAAGGGAACTTATATCCGTGCCCTGGCGCGCGATCTCGGCGCAGGGCTCGGAACGCTAGCTCACATCGCCGAACTGCGCCGCCTTTCGGTCGGCCGCTTCACGGAAAGCCAAGCGATAGCACTGGATTCGCTCGCCGAGCGTGGGCATATAGCAACAGATTGCGGATTTCTGCTTCCGATCGAGACTGGGCTGGACGACATCCCGGCTTTTGTCTTGACCGAAGCCGAGGCTGCTCGACTGCGCAGCGGGCAAAGGGTGACGCCGGGCGAACCCGGCGCACACGCCCGTCTCGACCGGCTCCACAGAGCGGTCGTCGGCGCTTGGCACGATCAGGCTCTGATCGCGCTGGCCCGGATCGAAGACGGCCGCCTTCGCCCGATACGAGTCATCAATCGCTGAGGGAACCGGAACTGATGTCGATCACTGCCGATCGCAAACAAGCGCTCATCACCGAATACGGCGCGAAGGAGGGCGATACCGGGTCACCCGAGGTCCAGGTAGCCATCCTGAGCGAGCGCATTCGCAATCTCACCGGCCATCTCTCGACCCACAAGAAGGACTTCCATTCACGGCGCGGCCTGCTCGTCATGGTCGGCCAGCGGCGCCGGTTGTTGGATTATCTCAAGCGGTCGAGCGTGGGACGTTACGAGACCTTGATCGGGCGTCTCGGGCTGCGCCGCTGACGCGACGAAGGAAGATCGAGATCACGCCGGTGAACGACAGGCCTGCCGCATCGCTGCGGCGCGCCAATCAATTGCGCCGTCTGGGTTTATCGACAGCTCCGCTCCGCTGTGGCGGCGCTGGTCTTACGGCTGACGGTCTGGGCGCGCGGGCGCCGAATTACACCGTCGCCCAAATTTCCGAAAAGGATGTACCGAATGTTCCATGTTTATCGTAAGGAGCTGAATTGGGGCGGCCGCCGCCTCGTGCTGGAGACGGGTCAAATCGCTCGTCAGGCGGACGGGGCGGTGCTCGCCACCTATGGCGAGACCACTGTCCTATGCACCGCGGTCGCGCTAAAGAGCGCAAGACCCGGTCAGGACTTCTTTCCACTGACCGTGAACTACCAAGAAAAGACGTTCGCGGCCGGCAAGATCCCGGGCGGCTTCTTTAAGCGCGAGGGTCGGCCTTCCGAGAAGGAGACACTCGTTTCGCGGTTGATCGATCGACCGTTGCGGCCACTCTTTGCCCCGGGGTTCGTCAATGAAACCCAGGTGGTGTGCACGGTTCTGAGCCATGATCTAGAAAACGACCCCGACATCGTCTCGATGATCGGCGCCTCCGCGGCCTTGACGATCTCGGGGATCCCGTTTCTCGGACCAATCGCCGGCGCGCGGGTCGGTCACATCGACGGCAACTATGTCTTGAACCCTACATTGAGCGAGCTGTCGCGCTCCGAACTCGATCTCGTCGTCGCCGGCACGGGCGAGGGCGTCCTGATGGTCGAGTCGGAAGCCAAGGAACTCCCCGAGCACGTAATGCTCGGCGCGGTGACGTTTGGCCATCGGGAGTTTCAACCGGTGATCCAGGCGATTATCGAGCTCGCCGAAACCTGCGCCCGCGAGCCGTGGAGCCTGCCGCCGAAGCCCCCAGAATTCGAGGAAATCGGGGCGCGGCTGCGGAACGCGGTCGGCCCGCTGATCGAGGCCGCCTACGCAACGCAGGGCAAGCAGGACCGCAGCAACAGGCTCGATGAGGCGAAGGCCAAATTGGCCGAGCTGTTTCCTGACGAAGCGCAACACGCGATCGCTCTGAAGCTCTTCAAGGATATCGAGAAGGACATTGTACGCGGCGCCATCTTGCGCGACGGGCGCCGGATCGACGGCCGGGATACCCGCAGTGTGCGACCGATATCCTGCGACGTCGGCATTCTGCCCCGCACCCACGGCTCGGCGCTGTTCACCCGCGGCGAGACGCAGGCGCTGGTCGTCGCGACATTAGGAACGGGTCAGGACGAGCAGGTGATCGACGCGCTCGAGGGTGAGTATCGCGAAAATTTCATGCTCCACTACAATTTCCCGCCCTATGCCACGGGCGAAGCCGGTCGGATGGGTGCGCCGGGAAGGCGGGATGTCGGGCACGGCAAACTGGCTTGGCGGGCAATCCATCCGTTGCTGCCGGGCAAGGATAGCTTCCCCTACACGATCCGCGTCGTTTCGGAGATCACGGAATCGAACGGTTCGTCTTCCATGGCCTCGGTGTGCGGCGCCTCGCTCGCGTTGATGGACGCCGGGGTGCCTTTGCCGCGGTCGGTCGCAGGGATCGCCATCGGGCTGATCAAAGAGCCGGAAGGATTTGCCGTACTCTCGGATATCCTTGGTGACGAGGATCATCTCGGCGACATGGACTTCAAGGTCGCCGGCACCGAGCAGGGCGTTACCGCGCTGCAGATGGACATCAAGATCACCTCGATCACCGAGGAGATCATGCGGATTGCGCTGGATCAAGCGCGGGACGGCCGCAATCACATACTGGCGGAGATGGCAAAGGCTTTGACCGGCGCCCGCGACACGGTCAGCAACAATGCGCCGCGGATCACCAGCTTCAGCATTCCGAAGGAAAAAATCCGCGAGGTGATCGGTTCCGGTGGAAAGGTAATCCGCGAAATCACCGAGACGACCGGGGCCAAGATCGACATCGACGACGACGGCACCATCAAGGTCGCCGCGGTAGACGGAGATGCGGCGCAGGCCGCGATCGACTGGATTCGCGGCATCGTGGCCGAACCCGAAGTCGGCGTCATCTACAATGGCAAAGTCGTAAAAGTCGTCGATTTCGGGGCCTTCGTGAATTTTCTGGGATCGCGTGACGGGCTCGTTCACATCAGCGAGCTCGCCCAGCAGCGGGTCGGCAAGGTCGCCGATGTCGTCAAGCTCGGCGACAATGTCAAAGTCAAGGTGCTGGGCTTCGACGATCGGGGAAAGGTCAAGCTCAGCATGCGCCAGGTCGACCAGGAGACCGGCGAGGACCTCGGCGCGCGTCGGCCGGAGCGCCAGGAACAGCAGGTGAAGGCCGCAACCTGACGACATCCGATGCCGGGCGGGACGGCCGCAAACTTCCCGCGAATGTCGTATCGACGACGCGGCATTTGCTGGCCCGCTCTTCTGGAATTTCTCCGGAGAGCGAGAGGATCGAAACTGTCCTCCCGCCAGTCATCGGCCATCGCGGCGCCGCCGCATACGCGCCGGAAAACACTCTCGCCGGATTGCGCAAAGCAAAGGCGCTCGGTTGCTGTTGGGTTGAGTTCGATGTCCGGCTCACCGCCGACAGCCAAGCGGTTCTGCTCCACGACAACCGGCTGGAGCGCACGACGAGCGGACGCGGCAGGGTGAGCGCGCTGTCGCTCGCCGCGGTCCGACGCCACGACGCGGGACAATGGTTTCACTCGTCCTTCGCAGGGGAGCGCGTGCCAAGGCTGGAAGAGGCTTTGATGCTTGTTGCCGAACTCGGTCTCGGCGCGAATGTCGAGCTGAAGGCCGCGCGCGGAAAAGAAGCGGCGACGGGAGTGGTAGTGGCTGAGTTGCTCGCTCGGACTTGGCCCGCTGATCCGGCGCAGCTCCTTATATCGAGCTTTCAGCACGGCGCCCTCGCCGCCGCCCGGGATCAGGCGCCGCATATCGCGCGCGGCATCCTTTTCCGCCGCATTCCAAAGAACTGGCGTAATGTTGCCGCGGGATTGGGCTGCGTGACGATCCATGCAGACCAGCAGCGGCTTCGCCCGGCCTTGCTATCCGAGATCCGCCGAGCGGGCTATCCGTTGCTGGCCTATACCGTAAACGATCCGGAACGCGCGAAAATCTTGTTCGATTTCGGGGTGAAATCCGTGTTTTCCGATGTCCCGGATCGCCTTCATGGCGCCGCCGTAACTGGCGGCTTTCATCGAGAAATCGTGGCCGATTCCGCTTCGGCCGCTATTCCGCGGCAGGGATCAGTCTAGTGAAACCGCTCAATCCACTGGTGATTTCCGGGTGTGAAGTCCTGCCCCTGGTCGAGGGCGGCAAGGGCATCTCAGTGTCAAATGGCGAAAGCTCGGGAGCATGGGCCGCCGCCGGAGGTGTCGGGACATTCTCGGGGGTCAACGCCGACAGCTACACCGAAACCGGAGAACCGATTCCACAAATCTATCGCGGGCGCACGCGGGTCGAACGGCACGAGGAACTCGTCGCGTATGCGGTCGCCGGCGGTATCCAACAGGCGCGGGTGGCCCATGAACGCTCCAACGGCGAGGGCCGCATCCACATGAACGTTCTGTGGGAAATGGCGGCCGCTGAGCGCGTCCTTCACGGCGTTCTGGAAGGAGCCAAAGGTCTCATCCACGGCGTTACTTGCGGTGCCGGCATGCCCTACAGGATCGCCGAAATTTCTGCGCGCTATGGGGTATACTATTATCCGATCGTGTCCTCGGGCCGGGCTTTCCGGGCGTTGTGGAAAAGAGCCTACCACAGGTTTCGCGACTGGCTCGGCGGGGTCGTTTATGAAGACCCTTGGCTCGCTGGCGGCCATAACGGGATCACCAACAGCGAGGACCCTCAGCGTCCCGAGCCTCCTTATCCGCGCGTTTCCGAGCTGCGCAGCCTGATGGTCGATTTCGGGCTTGCCGAGACGCCGATCTTTATGGCGGGCGGGGTCTGGTATCTGCGTGAATGGACCGATTGGATCGGCAATCCCGAACTCGGTCCGGTTGCTTTTCAATTCGGGACGCGGCCACTCCTGACGCAGGAAAGCCCGATTTCCGACGCATGGAAGCGTAAGTTGCTGACCTTGGGCGAGGGGGATATCTCGCTCAATCACTTCAGTCCGACCGGCTTTTATTCTTCGGCCGTGCGAAACCGGTTTCTGAACGAACTGCAACAGCGCTGGGAACACCAGGTAGCCTACACTATCGAACCGGTGGGTGAGCACGTTGCGGAGTTTAGGGTTGGCCCACGGGGCCGTACCGTCTATCTGACGGCACAGGACAAAGTGTCGGCCGAGCGATGGGTCGCCGAAGGGTTCACCGAAGCGTTGCGCACTCCGGATGCGACGCTGATCTTTGTAACCCCGCAAAAGGCCCTCGAGATCCGCGCCGACCAGATCGGCTGC
Organism: uncultured Alphaproteobacteria bacterium; assembly: GCA_963736715.1. Lineage (GTDB taxonomy): Bacteria > Pseudomonadota > Alphaproteobacteria > ATCC43930 > CGMCC-115725 > AP-15. Next base: position 5,616 of record CAVTQA010000006.1, read on the forward strand.
ATGGGTTGCCTCAGCGCTTGCCAGTTCTCCAACTGGGCGCAAAACGAGGCGCGCTCGACGGGGAGGAAAGCCGATCCGCGCAGCTACTGCATTCAAAAGACGCTGCAAGCGATCAGGCACTCTGATGATGTCGAGTGTCAGCTGATGTTCGCCGGACATAACGCCTACCGCTTCGCCTCGGACCCGTTCTACACAAACGGCTATGTTCCTTCGGTGCGGGAGCTGGTCGAGCGCCTGCAGACCGGCGACTAAATACCGAAACCGACCCTTTCGCCGTGTCCAGGGTCGGACAGCCGCCGCGCAGATAGGGGCGGTGAGCCCGCCCGCCTGCGCGTATTCCGGGGGCCGAGTTATCTGTCTAGTTTGGTATGCTTCTAAGGAGTTGACTCGGTCCGCCAGTGCGGTCAATGATTGGCCATCGCATCGGCTCGGCCGCACTCTCTGCGACCGCCCGTCCAAAGGACATCGAGGGACGGATGGCGTATTTTCAGCCCGAACAACTAGCAGGGGTCCTCTGTGGTTCCCTCGCAGAGCCGGAAAATCCGCCGGACCCTGTGTCCTGCCCGCCCGAACGATGCTACTGATTCGTGAGTGATTCACCAACACAAGGAGGAGACCTAAAGATGGCACACCAGGATGACATCGCTTTGATGGCGCACCTGATGCGACGCGCGGGGTTCGGAGCAGGTCGCGACGAGCTCGAAGCGCGGGCGGCCAAGGGGTACGAGGCGACCGTAGAGGAGCTGTTGCATCCCGAAACCCAGCCGCCCGTCGATGCCTATGAACTGCTTCGGTATCAGCCGGCGTCACTGCTGCCCGGCGGACAACCGCCGATGGGCAACGTCAATTGGATGTACTATTTAGTGAACACCAAGCGGCCTCTTGAAGAAAAGATGGCCTTGTTCTGGCACCATGTCTTTGCCACCGGCAATTCAAAGGTCGACAATTACGACCAGTTACTAGAGCAGATCGAGCTGTTCCGTAAGAAGGGCATGGGCAATTACCGCGACCTGTTGCTCACTGTCGCGAAAAATCCGACGATGATCTTCTGGCTCGATAATCAGCAGAACCATGGGACGGCGGTCAACGAGAATTGGGGCCGCGAGTTGCTTGAGCTGTTCAGCCTCGGCGCCGGCAATTACACCGAGACGGACGTCCGTGAATGCTCACGGGCCTTCACCGGCTGGACCTTCGAGACCAAGATTCCGCGCGCACCCTATGGCCGGTTCCCGTGGAAGTTCGAGTATCGCCCCGAAGATCACGATGACGGCGAGAAAGTGTTCCTCGGGCACAAGGGCCGCTTCAACGGCGAAGACATCATCGACATCGTTGTGCAGCAGCCGGCTTGCGGTAGATTCATCTGCCGGCACTTGTACAACTTCTTCGTCGCCGACGAGCCGCAAGTGCCGGCTTGGCCGATCGAAGCGCCGCAAGACCAGAAGGCGATCGATACCCTGGTGGGTGCCTTCCGCGATGCCAAGTTCGACATGAAACCCGTGCTGCGCGTGCTGTTCAACTCGGACTTCTTCAAGAACGCCCGCTTCAAGCATATGAAGTCGCCTGCCGAGGTCGTAGTCAGCACATTACGGCTCGTCGGCGGCCATGAGCTTCCGAAGCCGGGCATTGGCGAGCTGTCGATGCAGCCCACCTATATGGGCCAGGATTTGCTCAATCCGCCCTCTGTCGAAGGGTGGCACACCGGGAAAGAGTGGATCAACAGCGGCTCCTTGATGGCGCGCGTCAATTTCGTCGCGGAAAAGGTCGGCGATACCTCGCTGCCTGGCGTTCAAGCGATCATCAGCCGGCTGAGGGCGCGTGGTTCGCTGAGTCCCGAGCAGCTCGTCGATGGTTGCCTCGACCAGATCGGCCCGGTCGAGGTCGGCGCCGACACCAAACAGGAGTTGCTTTCCCAGGCGAAAGAGTGGGGTCAGGTTGCTTGGGATAGTGATTCGAATGGCAAAATCGCGGATCAGCATACCGCAGAAATGCTTCAGCTGATCGTCGCCACCAGAGAGTATCAATTCGGCTAACGGCTAAATCTGATCAGATGAGGGAGTAAAAACGCATGCCTGAAACACAGACCACGCAAAAAGACCCAGTAATAGTCGTACTCCAACTCACGGGTGGGAACGACTATCTGAACACGGTGATCCCCTACAACAATCCACTGTACCGCGATAATCGGAAGGCGGTTGGAATCCCCGACAATCAGATCATGCACCTCGATAAGGATTACGGCATTCCGCACTACATGGCGCCGATCAAGCAGTTCTGGGATGACGGCAAGCTCGCCATCCTGCACGGCGTCGGTTGGAAGGAATTGCCGCGGTCCCACTTCCGCGCCATGGACATCTGGCACACTTGCGAGCCGGTCAAAGTCGGGACCGAGGGATGGCTCGGGCGCGTCGCGCGCGAATTTGATCCGAAGAAAGAGAACGTCGTCACGACCGTCAGCTTCGGACCAAGCTTGCCGCGGTCATTGGCGGTGCCGGGCGTGCCGGTGGCGTGCGTTGGCGGGCCGCTGGAAAAATACGGCTTCCTGCCGACCATTCAGGGTCAACAGCGCAAGCAGGTTCTGGAGCGCTTTGCGGCCATGTACAAACCGGCGATCGGCACGGGCGCGGTCATGGACTACATGGCCGACACCGGCATCGACTCGCTGAAGGGCGAGGACATTCTGAAGGTCGCGCCGCAGAAGTATTCATCGACGGTGCAGTATCCCAACACGCCGATCGCCCGCAAGCTGAAGGGCATCGCGCAGACTCACCTGGCCGATCTGGGCAGCAGGATCTTCTACTGCGATCACAGCACCTTCGATACCCACGCCGGCCAGAACCCCGGCCACGGCAATTTGTGGAGCGCGGTGACCGAGGGTGTCGACGCATTCATGAAGGACCTGCGCGAGCACGACCACGCCGACAACGTGATCTTGCTGATGTTCTCCGAGTTCGGCCGCCGCGTCCGCGACAATGGCTCGGGAACCGATCACGGCGCCGGTGGCGTCGCTTTCGTCCTCGGCGAGAAGGTCAAGGGTGGTCATTACGGCGAGATGCCCTCGCTGAAGCCCGAGCATCTGGTCCAGGGCGACCTCAACCCGAACATGGATTTCCGCAGCGTCTACACGACGATCCTCGACAAGTGGCTGAAGCTCAACCCGGCGCCAATCGTCAACGGGACCTTCGAGCAACCGGCCTTTCTGCACTGACGGTTAGCCGGCGCGTTCCCTTCCCGCGGCGCGAGCCGCGGGAAGGGGTCGAATAGGGTCGAGAGTAATTCAAAGAGGAGGAGCGCTATGCCGCTCACAACGGTCCACGAAGGGCGAGTTTATGATTGGAGCCATGCCGTCGGGCGTAACGCCGCCCGCGGCCCGGGTTTCAACTACGTCCAAACCATGTGTCTCGGAAAGAACGGTATTCTCTACGCGACCAACCGGGGCAACGAGAACAACTTCGGGATGCACGTCAACAAGGTGCAGCTCGGCAAAGGTCCTGGTGAAGAAGAACACATCGCCGATTTTTGCGAATACGGCGAGGGCGACGGAAAGTGCACTTGGCCGTTCGGGGTTGCCGTCGACGACAACGACCACGTGTACGTCTCGGATGACTGGCAGAACACGATCTCCGTGTTCGACAGCAGCGGCAATTTCGTCCGGAAGTGGGGAAAGACCGGCAGCGGTGATGGAGAGCTCAACCGCCCCGCCGGCCTCGCTGTCGAGAAAAGCGGCAACATCATCGTCGTCGACAGTGGCAACAACCGCCTCCAGGTCTTCACTCCGGACGGCAAATTCGTTGGCAAGTGCGGCGGCCCCGGCAGCGGGGATGGTCAGTTCGACCAACCCTGGGGCGTGACCGTCGACAAGGACGGCAACATCTACGTCGCGGACTGGAAGAACCATCGGGTCCAAAAGCTCTCCCCCGAGGGCAAGTTCCTGATGAAGTTCGGCCAATATGGCAAAGTCGAGGAGCCCGAGGGCTCCTATGCCGTGACCATGTTTGGGCCGTACGTGGCGGCGCAGTCGGAGACCGCCGGCTATCCAAAACCCGGCACCCTCAATCACCCGACTGACGTCGCAGTCGACCCCGATGGCGACATCTACGTCACCGACTGGGGCAATCATCGGGTTTGCGTCTTCGATTCCGAAGGCAGGCCAATCTGCAATCTGATCGGCGACGCGCAGGTATTGTCAAAATGGGGGCAGCAGACCGTCGACGCCAACCCCGACATGGCCAAGGCTCGGCGGCGGGTAAAGAGCCTCGAACCGCAGTATCGGTTCTGCTTCCCGACGGCGGTGGAATTCGATCCAGCCACCGACAGCGTGATCGTAGCTGACAGCCAGCGGAACCGGCTGCAGATCTACAAGAAAGTTCGCGACTACAGCGACTTCCAGGCCAACCTCTAGTCGGCTTCCGGACAGCGGGCGGGGCGAACCAACGCCGCGCCCGCTGCCGATGTGGCTCGCGGGTTGGGAACGGCACACCGTACCGTGCGCGTCAGCGATGCAGCCGTGGTCGAATGGTAAGGAGACGCAATAAAGTTGTTTGGTTTTGCCATCACTCTGCCTATATTTGTTGCATGACGATGACGCCCGCCACATCACTTGCCTTGCGGCGCCTGCGTGGGGCAAATCTGCGGCCGACACGCCAACGCGTTGCCTTGGCACGGCTCCTGGCCGAAAGCGGGGAGCGCCATGTCACGGCCGAGCAATTGCACGGCGAGGCGCTGGCCGCCGGCATCCGGGTGTCGCTCGCGACTGTCTACAACACGCTTCATCAGTTCACGGATTCGGGGCTCTTACACGAAGTCGTCGTCGAGCCCGGCCGGTCGTATTTCGATACCAACACTTCCGACCACCACCACTTTTTCTGCGAAGTGACGGGCAAACTGCAGGACATCCCCGGCGAAGATTTGACGGTCACCAGTCTGCCGACGCCTCCCGCCGGAACCAAAATCAGCCGCGTCGACGTGATTATTCGCGTCCGTCCCGGAAGCGCCTGAAACGCGGCTTGGGACTCGCCCACCTCTCCATTTGTCGAAATCCGATGTTGATTTTCCGGCTCTGCTGCACAGGGCTAAAACCGCCGGTATTTGTGCGACATAAATGCATTTGTTAAAATCATTCTAATCTATTGAAGCCGTTGGCCGCCGCTCTATATCCGCTGCACGGGATGCACCGCGTTGCGCGGGCCCATCACAAAGACGGTGGAAAGACGGATGGCTGCACTGAAGAATTCGAAGACAGAAGAGAACCTCAAGGCGGCGTTCGCCGGCGAGAGCCAGGCCAACCGCCGCTATCTGTATTTCGCCCAGAAGGCGGACATCGAAGGCTACAACGACGTGTCGGCGGTCTTCCGCTCGACCGCCGAAGGCGAGACCGGGCACGCTCACGGCCATCTCGAATATCTCGAGGAAGTCGGCGATCCGGCGACCGGCAAGCCGATCGGAACGACGTCGGATAATTTGCGGGCCGCTATTGCCGGCGAAACGCACGAATACACCGATATGTATCCGGGCATGGCCAGGACGGCACGCGAGGAAGGCTTCGAGGAAATTGCCGAGTGGTTTGAGACGCTCGCAAAGGCGGAGAAGTCCCACGCCGGCCGCTTCCAAAAGGCCCTCGACGCGCTCTGATCCGGCAGCGCTGACCCCGTTAGAAGAGGGGCGTGGGAGCTACAAGCTTCTGCGCCCTTTTTGCAAGCACACGAGAGACCAACGATGAGAGAGGGCAGTCTCGAAGCCCCCACCCGGCATCACCTCGCGTGGGAAGATCCAGACTTCGCCGACCGGGGGAAGACTGAGGCCGAGATGCGCCGCATCTTCGACATCTGCCATACTTGTCGGCGATGCTTCAACCTGTGCGATGCCTTCCCGCGGCTGTTTGATCTGATAGACAATTCGGAAAGCGGCGAACTCGATACAGTCGCGTCGGCCGACTACCAGAAAGTCGCGGACGCCTGCACGCTGTGCGACATGTGCTTTATGACGAAATGTCCGTACGTGCCGCCGCACGAGTTCAACGTCGATTTCCCGCACGTCATGCTGCGCTATCGGGCGGTCGAGCGGCGCGAAGGCCGCATTCCGCTGCAGCAGCGGGAGCTGGTCAAGACCGACCGTAACGGGCGGCTGGCCGGCATGGTCGCGGCGCTCGCAAATTGGGCCACCGACCGCAAGAATGCTCTGACCCGCCCACTCCTCGAAGCCGCAGCGGGCATCGACCGCAAGGCCGCATTGCCGAAATATCACAGGCGGACCTTTGTGATGCGCGCGAAGCGCTCGGCGCCGCCCGTCGACCGCACGGCGCCGGCCTTCAGCCGCAACGCGGTGCTCTACGCGACCTGTTTCGTCAACTACAACAATCCGAGCATCGGTGAAGCGACCCGCGCCGTCCTCGCCCGCAACGGGGTGGAGACCGCGGTCGTCTACCCACGGTGCTGCGGCATGCCGCAACTCGAGCAGGGCGACCTTGCCTCTGTCGCGGCATCGGCGACGCAAGTCGCCGCGTCTCTCGGTCCTTGGATCGACAAAGGCTACGACATCATCGCGCTGGTGCCCTCCTGCGCTCTGATGCTCAAATTCGAGTGGCCCTTGATCGTCCCTCAGGACGCGGCGGTCGCGAAGCTGGCGAAGGCGACCTTCGACGTCAGCGAATACATCGTCGACATCGCCCGCAAGGAGGGTCTTGCTGACGGCCTATCGGCGCTCGAAGGCGGCGTGACGGTGCAGATCGCGTGCCACGCGCGGGCGCAGAACATGGGGCAAAAAGCAGCAGAGATGCTGCGATTGTTGCCGCAAGCCGATGTCGCCGTGATCGAGCGATGCTCGGGCCACGGCGGTTCCTGGGGGGTGCTCAAGGGCAATTTCGAAACCGCTCTGAAGGTCGGGAGGCCGGTCGCGCGCCAGGCGCTCAAGAATGCCAAACCGTTCCTGGCCTCGGAATGTCCGTTGGCCGGGACGCATATCGTGCAGGAAATGGAGATGCTGGCCGACGGCCAACCGGTCCCGCAACGGTCCCTGCATCCGATCGAACTCATCGCCCGCGCTTACGGGATCCCGGGGGCATGGGCTGACACAGAAGCGAGAGCATCATGACTGATACCATAATTCGGAATAAACGCAGGTTGACGCGCGGCGATATTCTATCCCCAGCCGATTACGCCGCAATCCGAGGCGATCAACGCAAGCGGATTACCGAGATCAAGCGGCGCCGCCGGGTCGAGGTAGGCCCGTTTGCGACCTTTTACTTCGAGAACTACGAGACGGTGCGGCACCAGGTCCAGGAAATGCTGCACATCGAGAAAGGTGGCGAGGCACAGATCGAGGCCGAATTGGCGGTATACAATCCACTGATTCCGCAAGGAAAGGAACTGGTCGCCACGGTCATGTTCGAGATCGGCGATCCGGCCCGCCGGGTCTCGGTGCTGGCGCGCCTGGGCGGAATCGAAAACCACGTTTTTCTCGAGATCGCCGGAGAGCGGATCCGGGGCGAGCCCGATCCGACACGCGAGAACACCAGCCCCGAGGGCAAGGCCTCATCCGTCCAGTTCCTCAGATTTCCGTTCAGCGAGGACCAGATCGCCCGCTTCAAGACCCGTGGCGCTCAGGTGGTTGCCGGTTTCGATCACCCGAATTACGGTCATATGGCGGTGCTGCCGGAGCCGGTGCGCGCCGCTTTGGCCGAAGATTTCGATTGAGATCAATTACTGAATGAATGCCAGCAGCTGCGAGGCGCAGGAGAGCTTAGTAGCCGAGAAACGCCGGGCGTTGGGAGAGGACCACCCCGAGACGCTCGCCGCCATGCTCGACCTCGCCGACTGCCTGTGGGCACAAGGGCGGCTCATCGCAGCACGGAAGCTCGAAGAACAGGTTGTCGAAGGGCGGCGCCGGCTGCTCGGAGAACAGCACCCAGACACCCTGAAGGCGGTTGGCAAACTGGCTGTGACCCTGGCGGCGCAGGGTAATCTGGAAGAGGCGCTGCAACTGCAGGAGCAGGTTGTGAGCGGACGCCGCGCGCTGTTCGGCGACGCCGATCTCGAAACATTGCGCGCGATCAATAACCTCGCCGGAACGGTTGCATCGCAAGGCGATTTCACCCGAGCGCGGCAGCTGCTCGTATCGGTTCTCGCGACCGCCTGCCGCGAATTCGGCGAGCAGCATCCTGACAGCCTCACGACAATGGGCAATCTCGCTGCGATCCTCTGGCAGGAAGGAGATAGAGCCGAAGCCTACGCTCTGCAGCAGCAGGTGGTCGAAATGCGCAGCCGCAGCCTGGGAGAAGATGATCCGGCGACGCGCGCAGCGGCGGCGGTGCTCGAGATAATGGAGCGCGACGCCGGGTTTTAGCCGGCGCCGAGCAGCCTCCATTCGGGGTGCCCCTCCAAGGTCGTTCGGGGGTATTTTGACGGACGAGTGAAGCCAAGCGCAACGATCACCGCGAGCGGAAGGGAGCAGCCTTGCGGAGCCGTTTGGCGTCGATGCCCGTTCGCTTCGCAAAGACAGATGGCCGCGGGCGAAAATGGCCGAGCTGACCCAATCGAGTGTGATGCATTTCTCCCGAGCCGAGATCGTCTCGATCCTGTTCGGCCTCATTCTCGCTATGTTCCTTGCCAGTCTCGACCAGACGATCGTCGCGACGTCGCTGTCGACAATGGCGCAGGATCTAAATGGCTGGACGCTGATGTCCTGGGTCGTCTCGGCCTATCTGGTCGCCTCGACCGTCACGACCCCAATCTATGGCAGGCTGAGCGATATCTATGGCCGGCGGCCGATCTTGTCCGTGGCAATCACGCTGTTCCTCGGCGCCTCGGTGCTGTGCGCGCTGTCGCAGGATATGCCGCAATTAATCGGCGCGCGCGTCTTGCAGGGCATCGGGGGCGGAGGTTTGCGCTCCGTCGCGCTGGCCGCCGTAGCCGACATCATCCCGCCACGCGAGCGCGGCCGTTATCAGGGCTATTTTTCGAGCGTCATGGCGATATCGAGCGTGCTCGGCCCGGTGCTCGGCGGCTTCTTCTCGGAATATTTGACCTGGCACTGGATCTTCTGGATCAACTTGCCGTTCGGATTGCTCGCGCTGCTCCTGTGCTGGCGCAACCTGCGGCGGCTTCCCAAGCCGCGGCGAAAGCCGATCATCGACTGGCTCGGAGCGGCCCTAATCCTAGCATCGACAACACCAATACTGATTGCGCTCGGGCAAGCCGAAGCGGCAGCCAGCTGGGGGAGCAGCGGGGTTCTCGTCCCGCTCGCCATCGGCATCGCTTTTTTGGCCTTGTTGGTTGTGCGCGAGAGCGAGGCACCCGAGCCGATCATTCCGCTCCGGCTGTTCGCCAACCGGATCTTCGCGGTGGCCAGCTTCATCAGCTTTTCGATGTCGATGGTGATGATTGCGATGATCATCCTGGCGCCGCTCGATTTCGAGCTCGGTGCAGGGATGGCGCCGAACGAGGCCGGGATCCGTCTGATCCCGATGACCGGCGGCACGGTTTTGGGCTCGTTCATCGTCGGGCGTTTGGTCAGCCGCACTGGGCATTACCGGATTTTTCCGATCCTCGGGGCCGGTGCGATGACGATCCTCTGCGGCGCGATTGCCGCAGTGGGGCTTGGCCGCTCGTGGCCGCTCGACACGTTCCTGACCGCACTGCTCGGCTTCTCCTTCGGCTCTCAGCTCCCCTCGGTGATGGTGCCGGTGCAGAACGCGCTCGATCTGCCGGACACCGGCATCGGCCTTTCCGTGGTCATGTTCTTTCGGCTTATCGGCGGCGCGTTTGGAGTCGCTCTGTTAACGGCGCTACTGGTCGGCGATCTGAACGCCGGCGCCCTGGCGCTCCCGGGCCACGATGTGCTGGGCCCCAATCCGGGTATCGCGCTTCTTCATCTCGATCAGCAGGAGTCAGTCAATCCGGCGCTGTTGACCGGCTTGCAGCACGCGGTCCGAAACGCGTTTTCGCGGGTCTATTTATTGGCTGCGGCTATTTCGGCGCTCACCTTCATAGCCTCGTTCGGATTGAAGGAGATCCCGTTGCGGGGCGCTTGACCGAGACAGATCTATTTTTTGCTCGGGCTGCGGCTCTGCTCGCGCCAGCGGCGAATTCCTTCTTTCAGAAAGTCGACCCCGGCTGTATCCGCCCGCCAGGCTTTCGAGAAATCGGCGCTTTCGCTCCGGGGTCGGCGATCGGGCGGCAGATCGTCAAAGCGAATGTGCATCGGCAATGACACGCCCTCTCCGAATGCGATCGCCTCTTGGGTTCGCATGCTCGGCAGCGAAGCAATCATTCCGCGCGCCGCATCCGGAAGCGCCGTCTCCATGAAACGCTGATCGAGATAATGCCCCAGCCGCAACGCGAAGATCGTGCCGCATTGAGACAGGGCCTGAGACGACAGCTCCGAAGGCAGCTGGGTGATCAGGGCAAGAGAGATGCCGTATTTGCGCCCCTCCCGAGCGAGCCGGTTAATCGCCCGGCTGGCCGCCGCGAACCCGACGCCGCTAGACGCCGGAGCGTAGCGGTGGGCCTCCTCGCATACCAGCAGGACCGGCGGCATCTGCTCTCGCTCGGCCCATAAGGCAAGATCAAAGGTGAGCCGGCACAACAAAGAAACCACGATATCGGCGATCTCTCTCGGGATGCCGGACAAATCGATGATCGTCAGCGGCTTTTCGTCCACCGGGATGCGCAGCAACCGGCCGACGATCTGCGCCAGCGTATCTCGAGTGACCAGCCAGTCGGAAAACATGAAGGCAAAGCGCCGGTCGTAGCGCAGGGACTCCAGGCGCGTCCTGAGGCGCAGGTACGGCGCCGAGCTGTCCGGGTTGTCCAGCTTTCCCATCGCGTCATCGATCAAGCGGAGGAGATCGGAAGCCTTGAACGGCACCGGTGTATCGACCGTGATCGATGCCGTGAGGTTCTCGGCTGCGAAGCGGCGGCGAGCGCTGGTGATCGCGTCTTTCAGAATTATCGCCTGCGCCTCCTGCTCCTGCGCGGTTCCGCCACGGACCAGAACTCCCACCGCCTCCTCGAAATCGAGGAGCCAGAGCGGCAGCTGGAGGTTGTCGACATTGACGATCTCGGCGAGGTCCCCGAACGCTTTTCCATATTCGTTGTGCGGATCCAACAAGATGATATGCGCATATTTATGCTCGGCCAGTATCGCCAGCAGCAACAATGTCACTGCGCATGACTTTCCGGAGCCGGTCGCCCCGAGCACCGCGAAATTCTTCGCCAACAGTTCGTCGACGGCGACAAAGGCCGAGCGTCTCGGGTCATGGTAGAGGGTGCCGATACTGATGTTGCTGACCGACGGCCGGGTATAGACCACGGTTAGGTCGGCCTCTGTCGCGGCTCGAACAGGCGTTCCGGCGACAGGATAATGCGAGACGCCCCGGGTGAACTGCGGCCGGCCTTCGACCATAGGGATTATCTCGCCCAGTAGATCGACGACGATTAGGCTGCGTGGCGTAGAACCGACCCCTTCGGAATTTATCTCGCCGATCGTTCCGATCACGTCGAGGTGAGCGCTTCTCGCCTTGACCATCGCGCCGATGCGAACGGGGTCCTCGGTGAGAGCGTCGACTTCGAGGGTCGCGGTCATTTGCGACCCCGCCACCGCCACGACACGTCCGATAAGGTTTTCCATGTGCGAAGTCCTGTGAGATGCGTCGCGACTTTCCGCAGTTATCGTCGCCAGACAATACTCAATTTCAGCTATCGAACGTTTCCATTTCGTCATCGAGTTCGGCGGTCTCGCCTTGCCGCGAAAGACTGCGCCGATCGATTGCGACCGTTTTGATCACGGCGAAGACCTCGCGTCCGGCGGCCAGGCCCAGCGCTTCGCCCGAACGTCTGGTCACTCGCGCCAACAGGCGTTCGGCGCCCAGGCGGAGCTGAACTTCGAGCGCCCCCTCCTCGATCGGAACCAGCCGCTCAACCCGAGCCGCGAGCACGTTGAGCGCGCTGATGCCGGTGGGGCGAGTGACCGCAAGAATCACGTCGCGCGCGCGGATGCGCACCCGCAACGCGGTGCCGACAGGTGCATCCAGACGGGGCACAGTGAGCTTGCCGAAATCCCCGGTAAGCTGGGACAGACTCCAGCGCGGGTCGTGCGCCGCAATGCGCACCGCGAGAACCGCCCCGGCTTCGAAACGGCCCGCCAGCGGATAGAGCTCGGCGCGGCCCATCACCTCCGGCACCGGACCTACGGCGTGCACCCGGCCGGTCGAAATCAGTACGATCGTCGTGGCGAGGCGGGCGACCTCGGCGATGGAATGGCTGACATAGACGATCGGCACCCTCGCCTCGTCGCGCAACCGTTCGAGGTAGGGGAGAATCTCGTCTTTGCGCCGCGCATCGAGTGATGCCAAGGGCTCGTCCATCAGCAACAACCGCGGGCTGGCCAACAGAGCCCGGCCGATCGCGACGCGCTGTTTCTCACCGCCCGAGAGCCGGCCCGGCCGGCGGTCGAGCAGCGGAGAGATGTCGAGCAGATCGACGATATCGTCGAGGCTGGAGGACCGCCTTTCCCGAATCGGCGCGAACCAGCGGCCGAACAGCAGGTTTTTCCTGACGGTAAGGTGCGGAAAAAGCCGACCCTCCTGGAAGACATAGCCGACCCTCCGTCGATGCGTCGGGACGCAGATGCCGCGCTCGGTGTCGAGCAGGACCGAGCCGTCCATGACGATGCGCCCCCGGCGCGGATGAAGCAGGCCGGCGATCGCGTTTACGACTGAAGTCTTGCCGGCTCCCGAACGGCCGAACAGCGCGGTCAGACCGCGCCCGGCCTGAAAATGGATGTCGAGCGCGAAATCGGCGAGCCGGTGCTCGATATCGACTTGGAGCATCGGCTTCAGTTGCCGGAAAGGCGCCGGCTCATGCGCCTTGCCAGGATATCGGCGGCGATGAGCGCGATAAATGACAGCGCTATCGAGACGAGAGTAAGCCTCAGCGCGCCGACATCGCCGCCCGGAGTTTGGGTCAGGGTGTATATCGCCGAAGCAATCGTCCGGGTCTCGCCGGGGATGTTGGACACAAACGTAATCGTCGCACCAAATTCGCCCAAACTTCGGGCGAAGGACAACACCATGCCGGCGACGATCCCCGGGGCGGTCAATGGCAACGTCACGAGCGCAAACACAAAGATCCTCTTGGCGCCGAGTGTGCCGGCAGCCTCTTCGAGCCTGCGGTCAACCGCCTCCAGCGACAGCCGGATTGCGCGTACCAGCAGCGGAAACCCCATTATTGCGCAGGCGAGTGCCGCGCCGGTCCAGCGAAACGCGAAGACGATGCCGAAGGATTCTTCCAGAAATCGGCCGAGCGGTCCGTGGCGGCCGAACAGCAGCAGCAGCAGGTAACCGGTCACCACAGGCGGCATCACCAGCGGCAGATGAACCACGCCGTCGAGCAGGCTCTTGCCGTAAAATCGGCCGCGCGCCAGAACGATTGCCGTCGCCAGCCCAAAGGGCAAGCTGCCGGCCATTGCCCAAAACGCGATGCGCAGGCTCAGGCGCACCGCCTCAAATTCGGCCGCGCTGAAGTCCAGCATCAGGCTCACCCGACGGTCACAGGGACTCGCTGTATAGCTCGGAAAGGGCCGAGCGGGTGAGACAGGACCATGGCCCCAACCGCTCGGGCCGTGGTAAACTGCACGCGGTTGGTTGCTGAACGAGGTGGCGGTAATGAAGGTCAGGATAGAATACTGCGTACCTTGAAACTATGAACCTCGGGCCCTCCGTGCGAAGGCCAGACTCATGGAACGCGGGGCAGAAGAAGTCGAACTCGTCAAAGGCGTGTCCGGCGTGTTCGAAATCACCATCGACGGAAAACTCGTCTTCTCAAAAAAACAGCTAGGCAGATTTCCGGAAGACGCGGAAATCGATGCTCTGGCAAGCGGATAGCGCGACGGCCTAACCCTTCCCCGCGACCGGGGGAGGGTGACGCGCCTCCAGTTCGTCGAGCATTGCGACAATGCGATCGATTTGGGAGTCCTTGTCGTATAGGCCGTAGAGCGTGCCGGCAAGGCGCACGGGGTCGCCGGAATAATACCGCTCATATAGCTGCTGGCGGCCGGAAAAGGACGACACTGCAGCGTCGGCCGAACATTCCGCAGGTCGCGTCCGCCCAGATCTTCACCATGTCGCGGCGATGGATCAGATCGTCGACCGAGTGCAGCTCGATGAACGAGAGTCCGAAGCGCTCGCCGCTGGTCGGCGAGAGAAAGGTCATCCGGTCAATGAGCGCCGGGTCGTGCTGCATTTCGTAGAGCTGGGCGAGGCTCTGGGCCGCTGCGGCAAAGCGCGGATCGGTCGTGACGTCCCCTACCCGGTCGCCGTCGATGAACAGCTGGCGGCCGTCCCGCAGGGATTGCATAACCTGCTCGCCCCCGCGAATGGCCATCCCGCTTTCCTTTCGGCTATGCCGCGCTGTCGAGCTCGGGGTAGTGCCGAAAGATGCCGTGCTCGTTGAAGGGGACCCGGCGGTCCGACGCGAGATAGGTGGCGATACGGGGCAGCGCCGCAACCCGGTCGTGCAGCGCCACGACCCTGGGGTGTTTCGGCTCGAGCCGCGCCATGGCGCGCGGAAAGGCGTAGCGCATACCCGCCACCAGTTGAAAGAGGCACAAATCCGCATAGGTCAGCTCCGCACCGACCAGATGAGCCGGGCCGGCCGGATTGCGCTCCAACACCCGTTCGAAATAGCCGAAATACTTGGGCGCCCGCGATTTCAGAAAGTCAGCGGCGCGGGCCCGCGCTTCCTGGCGTTGGTCTTCGTAATAGAGGCTGCTGGCTATCGGATGATGGGTATCGTGAGCCTCGTCCACAAAATCGGCGATCGTCAGCTGTAGCTGATGCGCCCACAACCGGTCCGCCTCGTCCGCCGGCGCCAGGCCGTGATGAGCGCCGAGATAGAGCAGGATGTTGGCGGTCTGAGCGATGATCAGCTCCCCCGCTTTCAGGAACGGCGGTGCAAACGGGAGATGTCCGGACCCGGCGCCGCCAAGCAGGCGCGTCATTGCATTCTCGCCGCCTGCTTGTCTTGCAACGTCGACATAGTCGGCGCCCGCCTCCTCCAGCGCCAATCGGACAAACTCGCCGCGCCCTTGTATCCCGGCCCAATAGTAGAACTCATACCGCATCCCAACCACCTCCCCTCATTCCGTATCCCGCACGCAGCACAAACATTACAATTCTGCCCCTAGAGGAAATCGCGGATGCGTTCGAGCTCGTCGAGCGCTGATGCGGGCGAGACGAGCAGAACCTCGTCGAAGCCAATCCGCTCCAAACGCTTCAGCCGCTGGCGCGCGTCGTCGGGAAGACAGACCAGCGAGACCTCGGCGCGCTGGGCCAGACTGCCGGCTTCGGCCTGGCCACTGAGGTCGACGACGACATTGGCCAGGACAGCGTTGGTGCCGCCGGCTTCGCGATAAAGGCGCATGCCGTTTTCGAGATCCTCCCAACTGCTGTAGAGACCCGAGGCAATCCAGCCCCGGCACTGCTTTGCAGCATAGTTGATCCAGCGCGGGTTGCGCCAGGCGCCGAGCAATACCGGCGGGCCGCCCTCGCATCCGGGCCAGGGCGACAACGTGCCGCCGTTAACCGGCTCGCCGCGCCAAGCCCGCCGCATGATTTCCAGCGAGCTCATCAGGGTACGAAAGCGCTGATCGTAATTGGCGCCGAGGAGATCAAAATCGGCTTGCGTCGATCCGCTGCCAACGCCGAGCCGCAGGCGGCCGCCCGACACCGCCTGAACCGACTGCACGCGATGGGCGAGCTCGATCGGGTTGCGCAGCGAGACCTGCAGCACGGCGGTGCCGAGCTCGATCCGCTCGGTCGCCGCGGACAGCACCCCCAGAGCGACAAGCGGGTCGAGGCTGGGCCGGCCGCGCCCGAGCGAGTCGGTGACCCAGATCCCGGGGAACCCCCGCCTTTCGATCCGGCGGGCGTAATCGACGATGCGGCCGAGCGGACGATCGCGCGGCTCCTGGCCCGGACGCAAAAACGTCACGACGCTTAGTCGCATAGCTCCTCTCTCGCCACGTGCAGCAGGACAACAATGCATCGATCGCCGCCGCCAGCCAACTGCCGAATGGTTCGAGCGGACGGCCGCCGGCACCTCGTGTTTGCGCGCGGCCATCTCTCGCGGCATGCTCTCGCCGGAAGCAGCCGCTCGGCATATGGGGAGAGAAATGAGCAGAAAGCGATCGGCGGGTGAGCTGCCGGAATTAGCCACGGAAAACGGCCTCCTGGATCGGCGGGCTCTGCTCGTCGCCGGGGCTGCTTTGGGTGGCGCGGGGGCGATTGCTGCTCGGCCGGCGTTCGGCGCCGCAGAGCTTTCGGTGGAACCATGGATGACGGAGCCGGGCGCGCCCTTTACTGGTTACGGGCAGCCCTCAAATTTTGAAGCGAAGATCGTCAGGACGTTTGCAAGTGCGCTGGGCACGACGGGTACCGGCGCATCGCGAACACCGCTTCAGCGGCTCAACGGCACGATCACTCCGAACGGCCTCCACTTCGAGCGCCACCACTCCGGCATCCCCGATATCGACCCGGATGCTCACCGGCTGCTGATCCACGGCCTCGTCAAGCGACCGCTCGTTTTCACTCTGGAGGCGCTCGCCCGATACCCGATGGAGACGCGCATCGCCTTCATAGAATGCGGCGGCAATACGGGCGCGCTCTATCAGAAGGAGCCGGCCCAGCTTGACCTGCAGGCAAGCCACGGCCTCTTGTCTTGCGCCGAGTGGACGGGTATCAGGCTCGCGCTCCTGCTCGAGGAAGCGGGTGTCGAGCCGCAGGCACAATGGTTCCTCGCCGAAGGCGCCGATGCTGCCGGAATGAGCCGCAGCGTCCCGATGAAGGCGGTGGACGAAGCATTGGTTGCGCTTTACCAGAACGGCGAGCGCGTACGCCCGTCAAACGGCTATCCGCTGCGGCTGCTGTTGCCTGGCTATGAAGGCAACATGAACGTCAAGTGGCTGCGGCGGATCAAAGTCACCGCAGGCCCGACCATGACAAAGGACGAGACCTCCAAATATACGATTCTGTTGCCCAGCGGTAAGTCCTTGCAATTCGTCTTCCCGATCGAAGCCAAATCGGTGATCACCCATCCTTCGCCGGGCTTGAACTTAAAGGGCGTCGGCCTTTACGAGATTTCGGGCCTTGCATGGTCGGGTTACGGCAAGATCAGCCGGGTCGAGGTCTCTGCCGACGGCGGAAAAAGCTGGGCCCCGGCGGCCCTGCAGGAGCCGGTCTTGTCAAAGGCGCTGACCCGGTTTCGCATAGCCTGGCGCTGGAACGGCGGCCCGGCCGTACTGCAGAGCCGCGCGACCGACAGTTCCGGCTATGTGCAGCCGACGCGTGCCGCGTTGATCGCTGAACGCGGCACGAAGACGTTCTACCACTTCAACGGCATCACCAGCTGGGCGGTCGGCGAGCACGGGGAGGTGCGGCATGTTTATACCTAGGCATCTGAGCGCCGTTTCGGCCTTATTCTTCATGTCGACGGTTGCGCTCGCCGAGACGCCCGATCTCGGGCGGCCCGCGACACCCGAAGAAATCGCCGCTTGGGACATCAGCATCGCTCCCGATGGCGCCGGTCTGCCGCCTGGCAGCGGGAGTCCGCAACAAGGCGAGGCGGTCTACGCCGCAAAGTGCCTTGGCTGCCATGGCGAGAAGGGCGCAGGCAAACCGAACGACCAGCTGGTCGGCGGTGTCGGCACATTGACCGGCGAGCAAACTCCCGTGAAGACCGTGGGCAGCTTTTGGCCCTATGCGACGACATTGTTCGACTATGTGCGCCGCGCGATGCCGGCGAATGCGCCCAGATCGCTGAGCAACGACGAGGTTTACGCAGTCTGCGCCTATATCCTACAGCTGAACGAGATTATCGCAGAGAACTCGGTCATGAATGCGCAGAGCTTGGCAAAGGTGCAGATGCCCAACCGCGACGGATTTACTCCCTTCTCTCGACGGAAATAGGCCTGATCACGACGACCATGGGCTTTGCCTTCGTTCCACTCTCGATTTCCACCCGCCGGAAGTTTACCTCGATCCTGCTGGCCGTCGTGATCTTTGCGGTACTGGCCGGCTTGGTGACCAGCGCCAACGGGCGGCCTATCGTCTTTGGCGTTGTCAATGCCATCTTTGTCGGCCTCGGCGTCGGTCTTTTTGAGGAGTTTTACGTCCAAAGCCTACGGGGCCGGTGGATCCGCAGCATTCATCCGCTGCGCGCGATTGTGGTTTACACGATTGTCGTGGTTATCCTGTTCCTAATGGCCATCCATGTCACTCACGTGATCCTTTGGCCATTTTACAACCTGCCGGTGCCGTATGGCAGGCTGCCGGTAGTGATCCCGGTGGTAATCGCGTTTTCCGTTATTGGCATCGTCGTGATGCGAGCTGTTCATTTCATCGGCATCGAAACCCTGTTCCACCTCACGCTCGGCACCTATCATCGGCCTGTCTTGCAGGAGAAAGTCCTCGTCTTTCTCGATATCAACAACTCCACCGGGCTTGCCGAGGAGCTTGGCGCGGTTCGCACAAAGTCCCTGGTCGGCAAGTTTCTCTTCGACATTTCCAAGCCGATCACCGATTACGGTGGCGACATCTACCTTTACAAGGGCGATGGCTTGATTGCGCTTTGGGATTGGCGCGAGGCGATCAGAGATAACAGGATCTTGCGGGCGATCGATGCCGTCTTTGCGACGATCCGGCGAGAGCGCAGCGAATATCTGGAGCAGTTTGGCGTCGTCCCGTCATTTCGGATCGGTGTCCATGGCGGCGAGGTCGTAGTCAGCGAGCAGGGCGACACCAAGCGCGCCATTGGGGTCTATGGCACCACGATCAATATCGCCGCCCGCATGGAGGAAGCAGCAAAGACACACAACGTCGCGTGTGCAATTTCCGGGGATGTCGCCGAGAGTCTGCGCGACGAAGATGCGCGACTGATCCCGATCGGCTATGAGAAAATCAGGGGAAGCGCGGTAGAAATCCCGATTTACGAATATCGGGTCGCTGGCGAGGGCTGCGCCAATACGGTTCGGCACCTCCCGGTTCAAGCCTCGCCGTAAGGAGAGCCGGGCTCGGCTGACAAATAAGAAACGCCGCCCCTTCCGTAAGCCGCCGGCTTATCATAGACCTGACCAACATTATGCGGCGAAACAAGATGAGAATGAAGGCTTACGTCATGGATAGACACCTAGCATTGCAGCTCGCGACGGCGGTATTGCTGCTCGGCGTGATCGGCACAGGCGCCAAAGCGGCCGACCAAAAGATGGTATTCAAGGCATCCGACGTGCACCCCGAAGGCTACCCGACCGTCCAGGCGGTCGAGAATATGGGGAAGAAGCTCGAAGCGGCGACCGGCGGGCGGCTCAGCATCCAAATGTACGCCTCGATGCAATTGGGCGGCGAAAAGGAGGCGATCGAGCAGGCGCAAGTCGGCGCCCTGCAGCTCGCCCGCGTCAGCGTCGGGGCGCTGGGACCAGTCGTCGACGACCTCAACGTCTTCAACCTGCCCTTCCTGTTTCGCAGCACCGAGCATATGGAGAAAGTCATCGACGGGCCCATCGGGCAAGAACTGCTCGACAAGGTCAGCAACAACCCCAATACGCGGTTGATCGGCCTCGCCTGGATGGATGCCGGCGCGCGCAATGTCTATGACACGAAAAAGCCGATCAAGAGCATCGACGATCTGAAGGGGCTGAAGGTGCGGGTCATGGGCAACCCGATGTTTGTCGACATGATGAATGCGCTCGGCGGCAACGGCGTCGCGATGGGCTACGATCAGGTGTTCAGCGCGTTGCAGACCGGCGTCGTCGACGGCGCGGAGAACAACCCGCCGAGCTTCGTTTTCGACAACCATTACCAAGTCGCGAAATATTACACCCTGACCGAGCATTTGATCGTGCCCGAGATCCTGGTGTTCTCGCGCGTCACCTGGGACACCCTCTCGAAGGACGACCAGGCGCTGGTCAAAAAGCTGGCGCGCGAGGCGCAAATGGACGAACGCCAGCTGTGGAAGAAAGTCGAAGACGAAGCCATGGCCAAAATGAAAGCCTCCGGCATCGAGGTCGATACGGTGGCCGACAAGACCCCGTTCGAAGCGGCGGTAAAGCCGGTCTGGGATAAATACGGCGCGAAATACAGCGAGCTGATCCGGCGCATTCAGGCGGTAAACTGATCTGAATGCATCAGCCGACTACTTGCCGTCATCCCCGCGAAAGCGGGGGGCCAGGGCGACTTCCAGAGCCCACAGTGCTGGATTCCCGCTTTCGCGGGAATGACGCCTAAACCAGGAATTTCAGGCCAAAATGCCTCTGGGTTGCCCGTCGACGGAGTCGAGCCTACGCACGGTAATGGATGCGCTTTATCGTTTCTGCGTCGTCGCCGCCGGAGGCGCCTTGGTGCTGATTTCGGCGGTGATCCCGTGGGGCGTCTTTACCCGCTATGTGCTCAACAGCGCGGCGTCCTGGCCCGAACCGATGGCGATTTTGTTGACGATCGTCCTGACCTTCTTCGGCGCGGCGGCCTGCTACCGCGCCGGCACGCATATGAGCGTGTCGGTGGCGGTGCGGACTTTGTCGCCGCGATTGCGGCGGGTAATCGAGCCGTTCGCCGAGGGGTTGGTCGGGCTGGTCGGGCTGTTCATGGTGGTCTGGGGCGCGCGGCTGGTCAACGCGACCTGGCACCAGTCGATCGCCGAATTTCCTGCATTGTCGGTCGGGGTTACCTACCTGCCGATCCCGATCGGCGGCGCGATCACCTTGCTCTTCGTCGCCGAGCGCCTGCTGATCGGACCCCCGCCGCAGGCCGGCGAGCCAACGCTGCACTGACTCACAGCGAAGGGTCGGGCCGATGGAAATCCTGATCGTTGTCGGGACCCTCCTGGTCTGCTTTGCGCTCGGCGTGCCGATCGCATATGCGCTAGGTCTCGGAGCGCTCGCCGGCGCTTACTGGATCGGTATCCCGCTCGAGGCGGTGATGCTTCAGGTGTCGAGCGGCGTCAGCAAGTTCGCGATGCTGACGATCCCGTTCTTTGTGCTGGCCGGCGCGATCATGGCCGAAGGCGGCATGGCGCGCCGACTGGTGGCCTTTGCCAATGTGCTGGTCGGGCTGGTCCGGATCCGTGGCGGTCTGTCGGCGGTCAATGTCCTCGCCACGACCTTCCTGAGCGGCATATCTGGCTCGGCGGTGGCCGACACCTCGGCGATCGGGTCGGTGATGATCCCGCAGATGGAAAAAACCGGCTATCCGCGCGTCTTCGCGACCAATGTGACGATCAGCGCCTCGGTGCAGGCATTGCTCGTGCCGCCGAGCCACAATGCAGTCATCTATTCGCTCGCCACAGGCGGGACGATCTCGATCATCAGCCTTTTCATGGCCGGGGTCATGCCTGGTCTGTTGCTCGGCGCCTCGCTGGTCGTGCTGTGCCTGGTGCTGGCCTACCGCAACAATCACCCGCGCGGCGAGACCGTGCCTCTACGCGAGGCGGTCAAAATCGCTATCGACGCGCTCTGGGGCCTCGTCACCTTGGCGATCATCCTCGGCGGCATTCTCGGCGGCATCTTCACCGCGATCGAGGCCGGCGCCGTCGCCTGCATCTGGGCCTTCTTCGTGACGATGTTCATCTATCGCGACTATCGCTGGCGCGACCTGCCGGAGCTGATCCACCGCACGATGCGCACCGTGGCGATGGTCATGACCCTGATCGCCTTCGCGTCGAGCGTCGGCTACGTGATGGCGCTGATGCAGGTGCCGGCGCGGGTCACGGCATTGTTGCTGACATTGTCGAGCGACAAGAACGTGATCCTCTTCCTGATCAACATTCTGCTGCTCGTGCTCGGCTGCCTGTTGGATATGGCGCCGTCGATCCTGATCGTCACGCCGATCCTGTTGCCGGTGGTCATGAAATTCGGCGTCGATCCGGTGCATTTCGGCATGATCATGCTGCTCAACTTGGGCATCGGCTTGTGCCATCCGCCGGTCGGCGCGATCCTCTTTGTCGGCTGCGCCGTCGGCCGCGTGACGATCGAGCAGGTCGTGCGCGAGATCTGGCCTTTTTACGGGGTGATGTTCTTCGTGCTGATGCTGGTCACCTACATCCCGTCCGTCTCATTATGGCTGCCGCGAATGCTCGGATTGTGAAGTGTACCCAATTCGTAGTTAATTTGGCCGATTTGGAATTGCTTTTTCGGTAGAATATCGGCATTTTGATGGCGGCATCGTTATGTCCCCCAACGATGCGGATTGGCCCGCCGGACCGGCACACTGGCAGGCCGCAGAAGCCCCGGTCTTCCCCGACCGGGGCTTTTCTGCGTCTGCCTCATGGATGGTCTGGTGCACAGCGCCGCCGAGGCTAAAATGACAAAGTCGATCCTTAACGGGGAGGAGCCCCCTCAATGGCGCTCGATCACGATGCCGAGCGTGTTCTCGAGATGGTGCGGCTATCCGGACGGCCGCCCTACGAGACACTGAGCGCGCCCGAGGCGCGTGAACTGTTTCTCGCGGCGCGCGAAGTGCTGGCGCCGGATCCGGCGCCGATCGCGGAAATTCGCGAACTCGCGGCGCCAAGGCCGGCCGGTGGGGCCATCCCGTTGCGTCTCTATCGCGGCGCGGCGACGGCTTGCGGGGAAATCCTTCCCGCCCTCGTCTATTTCCATGGCGGCGGCTGGGTGATCGGCGATCTCGACACCCATGACAGCCTCTGCCGCCATCTCGCCAATGCGGCGCAATGCATCGTCGTTGCGGTCGATTACCGCCTCGCTCCCGAGCACAAATTTCCGGCGGCGGTCGAGGATTGCTTTACCGCGACTTCATGGGTCGCGCAGGAGGGCGCAGCCCTCGGCGCCGACCGCGAGCGCCTCGCCGTCGGCGGAGACAGCGCCGGAGGCAACCTCGCGGCGGTGGTGAGCCTCATTGCCCGTGATCGGAGCGCGCCGAAGCTGCGCTGTCAGGTATTGCTCTACCCCGCCGTTGATTGCGCGATGACCCACGTTTCCCACGAGCGTTTCGCCGAGGGTTATTTGCTAACGCGGCCGACGATGAAGTGGTTTTACGGGCACTATCTGCGCGAGCCCGCCGATGTCGATGATTGGCGCGCGTCGCCGTTGCGGGCCGCCGATCTCTCCGGGGTAGCGCCCGCGCTGGTCCTGACGGCAGGCAACGACGTGCTGTGCGACGAAGGCGAAGCTTACGCCCGCCGGCTGCAGCAGGCGAGCGTTCCGGTGCAGTTGCGGCATTTTCCGGACCAGATCCACGGCTTCCTGACCATGGGGAAGATCGTGCAGGCAGCACGGCCGGCGCTAGATGACGTCGCGGCGGCATTGCGGGCGGCCTGGGACGCGCGATGAGCCCGAACACGATGCGGCGACCTAATCCGATCGATAAGGCCCGCCATAAATCGCGGTGTGGATCGCCGCGCCGTCCCGAACATAGCCGCGATACATCCCCGCGGTGTTGAACGGCAAGGCGAGCGCGCCGTCGCGATCGACCGCGACGACACCACCGGAGCCGCCGGCGGCCCTCAGCTCGTCGATGACCCCCCGCGCCGCTTGGTCCAGAGATTGACCGGCATGGCGCAGGCGCGCCGTGATCGCGAAGGCGGCGGCGTACCGGATGAAGAACTCGCCGTGACCCGTCGCGGAGACTGCGCAGGTCGCATTGTCCGCATAGGTGCCGGCACCGACGATCGGCGTGTCGCCGACCCGGCCGGGTGCCTTCCCGGTCATCCCGCCCGTCGAGGTGGCGGCGGCGAGATTGCCGCGGCGGTCGCGGGCGGCGGCGCCCACCGTGCCGTATTGCGGCGGCTCGCGGCGCGGATGTTCGAGGGCGTGCTGCAGTTCCTGCCAGCGTGCTTCGGTGCGGAAATAAAGGGGCTCGCAGAACGCGACGCCGGTCTCGCGGCAAAAGGCGAGCGCCCCCTCGCCGATCAGCAGCACATGGCGCGACCGCTCCATCACGGCGCGTGCCGCCAGAACCGGATTGCGCGGTCCGAAGACGCCCGCCACCGCGCCCGCCCGACGTTCCGTGCCATCCATGACGCAAGCGTCCATCTCTTGCGTCCCGGCACGGGTGAACACGCTGCCGCGGCCGGCGTTGAACAACGGGTCGTCTTCGAGCGTCGCAACGGCTTCAGTGACGGCGTCGACGGCGCTGCCTTCCGCGGCAAGAATGTCGCGGCCGGCCGCCAAGGCCCGGCGCAGGCCGTCATGGTATGACGCCGCGCCGGAGAGGCTGGCCTCGTCTCGCGAAACCGTTCCTGCGCCGCCGTGAACGGCGAGCGCGAAGCCGGTTCCAGTCAATCGTTCCGTTTGCGACATCCCGGGGATGATACACCGAACGGTGCCGAACGGCGCTCCCCGGGCACAATGACGCCGCGTCAGGTGTTGCGGCTTGTCCTGGTCGGTCTGGGGACATCCGTCGTTCCGCTCGACACCGCGGTCAACATCGCCTTTCCCGAGATTACCGGCAGTTTCGGTCTGCCGGTCGAGATGATCCAGTGGGTGGTGATCTGCTACGTGCTGACCTATTCCAGCCTGATGCTCGCCTTCGGGCGGGTTGGCGACATCTGGAGCCACGGCCGCGTGTTTCGCATCGGGCTCCTGTGGAGCAGCGTTGCATACCTGCTCTGCGCGGCGGCGCCGAATTTCGGCTGGCTGCTCTTCTGCCGATTTCTTCAAGGGATCGGCGCGTCGTTGATCGTCAGCTGCGCTCCGGCGCTGGTGACCGGGATGTTTCCCGAAGAAAGGCGCAGCCGCGCGGTCGGCATGTTCACGTTAATGTATGCGATCGGCTCTGCCGCCGGGCCGTTGCTCGGCGGCCTGCTCGTCCAATTCTGGGGTTGGCCGGCAGTATTCTGGTTTCGTGCCCCGCTCGCTCTGATCGCACTCCTGTTCCCAGAAAAAACGCATACCCCATCTAGGCCGGCAGTGCGGGCGTCGGTCGACATTGTCGGCGCCGTTCTGCTCGCGCTCGGCATCAGCACACTTTTGCTGGCGCTGAACCGGCTTCAGCACTTGAGAGGACAGGAGCTTCTCGCAGTCCTGCTATCGGCGACAGCCGCAGCCAGTCTTGTTGGTTTTTTCCACTGGGAAAACCGGGTCGCCCAACCGATCGTCAATCTGGGGTTGTTTCGAACCGGCGGCTTCGCCGGGCTCAATATCGCCAGCGTGCTCATTTATTTGACGAGCTTTTCGGTTCTTTTGCTCGGCCCCTACTACCTCGTACGCCTCACCGGGATGTCGGCGACCACGGCGGGCGGCGTACTCGGCGCCTCTTTTCTGGGCAGTCTCGCCGCCTCCCCGGTGGCGGGGTGGGCCGTGGAGCGCGTCCCGGCGGGCCGGATCGCCGTTCTCGGCGCCTCACTCTGCGCTGCGGGTCTGGTGCTGATTGGCGGCTGGCGGCCCGGCGCTGCCGCGCAAGCAGTCACCATCTTGAGCACCCTGGTGTTGCAAGGATTTGGTGTCGGCTTGTTCCAAGTCGCCTACATGGACATCGTCATGCGCGCCTTGCCGCGGCACCACCGCGGAGTAGCCGGCAGCATTGCGATGCTGAGCCGCTCGGTCGGGGTCGTGACCGGAGCGACGCTTCTGACCCTGGTATTCCACACGATTGAAGCAATGCGGCTGGCCGACGGAGACATGCCGGCAGCGAGCTTCTTGGCCGGCTTCAGAGCGACCTTCTGGTTGGCCGGCCTCGTTGCCGGGCTCGCCGGCCTTCTTGTTCTCCTGGCGACAAAACGCAGCGGCTGATCGGCCGCTGCGCTGCCAGGAAAATCAGCAGTCTTCGAGGGTAAACCCGACTTTGAGAATGACCTGGTAGTGCGCGACTTTGCCCTCTTCGACGTGACCGCGGGTCTGCACGACTTCGAACCAGCCCACCTGCCGCAATGTGCGGGAAGCCCGACTAACCGCGTTCTTTATCGCGTCCTCGATGTTGTTCTCCGACGAGCCTGCGACTTCGATAATACGGTAGACATGGTCCGGCATTGGTATCCTCCCTGGCGAACCGCCGCAGTGGGGGCCGACACGCGACCAACTTGGCGTCGATTATTTCGTGCGGTTTGGGCGAAATTAAAGCCCCTCTATCCCGGCGGTTCTCAACACGGGGCTTGCGCCCGCTCGCCGAGCCTCAGATCGCCGGCGATGAGACCGATACCGGTAAAGGCGCGGCGACCGCCCCCTCCGATCGCCGGCCGCTAGATTTCTCTTGCCTCAGGTCCGCGACTGCCGGATTCACCGGCATTTCCCCGATTACCGGCCGCAGGGTCATCGCGGCGTTTCGACGCCACACCGTAACCGCAGCCATCCGGCCGATCGGCATCTCGGCGATGACCAATGGCAGGTCATGCACTCGCTTAATCTCTTGTCCGTTGATCGACAGAATGACATCGCCTTGCTCGAACCCGGCTGCCGCGGCGGGACTGCCGGCTCCGACCTTGGCGACGAGCGCACCGGCGGGGTTCGCCAGTCCGATATTTCGGGCGACCTCGGCGGTGACGGGCTGGATTTGAACACCGAGCCAGCCGCGCGCGACTTTGCCGTGCTCCTTCAGCTGGTCGATCACAGGCCTCGCCCGGTTCGCCGGTATCGCAAAACCGATGCCGACGGATCCACCATTGGGAGAATAGATGGCCGTGTTGATGCCGATGACATTACCTTTCAGGTCGAAGGTCGGGCCGCCGGAATTGCCGCGGTTCATCGCGGCGTCGATCTGCAGAAAATCGTCGTACGGACCGGCGTGAATATCACGACCCCGCCCGGAAATGATCCCGCTGCTCACCGTGTTGTCGAGGCCGAACGGACTGCCGATCGCGAGTACCCAATCTCCTACTCGAGCCGCATCGCTATCGCCCCAACGGACATTCGGCAATGGGCGGGCTCCCTCGATCTTGAGCAAGGCGATATCGGTCAGCGGGTCACGTCCGACGATCCGAGCCGAATACTCGGTCGCGTCTTGAACGACGACCGTTACCGCTTCGGCATTTTCGACGACGTGATCATCGGTGACGACATACCCGCTCGGGTCGATAATAAAGCCGGAGCCCAGAGCGATACTGGCGACCTTCGGGTCGGGCTCGTCTTTATGGCGGCGCCCGTCGAGGAAGCGGCGCAGCAGTTCGTCGAGCACCGATGGCGGGATGCCGCTCAGGGCAACCCGATCTTCGGCGCGATCGGACCGCATCTCCTCCCGGTCAACAGCCGCCTTACTCACCCTTTGGACAGCCGAAACATTGACCACCGCCGGCATGACCTCCTGCACGATCGGCGCAAAGCTCGGCGCCGGCGTCCCGCCCCCCGCCGCGTAAAACCGATCTGCCTGAGTGCAACTGGTTACCGACGCGACGATCACCAACGAAAGGACGATTAACCTCATTCGGGTCGACGGCCGCGGGACGAGGGTGAGCATCGAAAGAGCTTTCATGACCGGGCCGGCTTGATTTGGCAGAGCACCGTCCCGACCCGAGGTTCCTTCATGATGCCCTCCATCATCTAACACATGTTTAAAGAGTGATGATGCGCACCCGTCGATGCATCCGGCGCGTCGCCGAAGCAGCCACTGGTTATATATGGCATCGGACGGCCCGGTTACGACACGCTGGGCACCCCCGCTTTGTGCCAGCCGATTGCCGGGCGGCACTGCTCATCTTCGGTAGCACGGTTCAACTAGAACAATAAGAACAATCGAAGCCTTGTCGATTTACGGGACTTGGTGCGCCTCAATCAAACCAAACAACGAATTTTTGCACTACGCGTCTGTATCTTGAAATCGTTAAGAACATGACCATTTCGTTTTGAGCACCTTTCGGTACGCCGATGCGATGCCCTGCGGCGTTTGCGACTGCAAAGCCAGAAAGTTCGGCGGTGCCTCTCGGGCGATAACGAGGTCCCGTGAAAGATGCGCAGAGGCGTCTGACAAAGCAGGAGTAGACATGTCCAAAATTCCGCAAGGCGAATGGAGCGCCATTGCGGCACGGTATGCAAAGGGCGAGTCAATAACCAGAATTGCCCAGAGTTACGACTGTACCCCGCCGGCTATTCATTACATCCTCAAGCGAAGCAAGCAGCGTGCCGCGCCGAACCCCGACCACGGGGTCAACGGAAAACCGGATTCGGCAACGACCTTCCCCGGTGAACCGCGAAAGATGACATCTCCGGAGCTCCCGCGTGCCTTCGAACAGCGCGGCGATCAGAACGGAATTGGGCGATTGGCTCCGCGCGAGGTCAGGCCGGCCGCTGAGCCGCCAATCGAGCCTCGACCGCCCCGTGAACCGCTCACTCCCATGCTCGGCGCACGAAGCCAGGCCGCTCCCGCACAGCGAGCTGCGGGCCGAACGTCGGCATTCACCGCAGGTCTGGATCATGAGCTTCATGTCCGAGCCGAAGCCGCCATCGCGGCATTTCGCTCGAGCTTCGACGCCGCCCTCGCGGAGGGGTCGCCTGGTGTCCGCCAGCGGCTTCGCCAAGCTGCATCGGATCTGATGCGGGTGGCGGCGCGCACGACGATTGTGCTCGATCGGCTGAACGCAAATGCCGACCGTGAGCCCGCGCGTATGCCGGACCATATGAGGTGGGGCCAAGGTCGGTAGCACGACGGGCCCCTTACCGCGGCTGTATTATCGCTCACCGAGGAGCGTGGCGAGTTCGTCGCGAGCCTTTTGCAAGCGGTCGCGGCGGAGTCCGGCCAGTGGATATTCGCCGCCAATGCCCATGCTCAGAATGGCATTGCACCGATCCAGGCGGGCGCCGGGCTCACCTTCTCGCCGTTTCGCGATAAATTCAGTCCGCAACTGGACGAGGCAACGGACCACCCCGGCCAAATCGTGGTAGATCTTATCGGGCCGGTCATCGAGCGCGCGGTCGAGAGCCGCGACTGCCGGATGGTAATGATCCGTGGTCACTGCGGCACTTTTCCGATCAGACGAAAATAGTCCTTGGGCCGCTTTGCCGAAAGGTTCCCCGCACGCAGCAGCATGTGGCGCAACAGGAACCCGCCGGCGAGAACGGCGAGCGGGATTACCATTGCGGGCCGCGGCGGCCGCTTGGGCTCCATTATGCTTTCGGCATGATGCAGCATCGGCGCGCCCGAGCCGAGCGCTGTGATGCCAAGGTCGTAGGCGAGGCCCCATCCGCTTTCGTTCAGTGCGCCATCCACTCCTTGTTCGCGAAAGCGCCGCCGCAGCGACAAAGAAGGAACAGTTCGAGGGTGCTCGCGGCGAACGCGATGAGGTCGAGCGGGTGGCCGGAGTTATCGGATGCGCTGCGGCGGAACCCAGCGATGGTCAGCACGGCGGCGCCCGAGGCCATTGCCGAAGCGCCAAACACGGCTGCAATTCGACGCGGTGCGGCAGCCCAAAGCGGCGTGCTCGTGGCCGACAACAGCGCGCCCGTGTAGGTGCTCATCGCCATTCCGGCGAGCGCAGCGGGGACCTCCAGCAGCTTGATCGCCGTTTGCATCGCCCGGCTCGAGGAGTGGCCGCGATCCAAGGCGAATTGCGCGGCAGCCAGAACCGCGCTCAACGACCCGAAACTCATCAACACCCAGGTGCCGATCGACATCGGCGAGGTTGTGCGGAAGATCCGCAGCATGTTGTACCACCGCTGCGGTGTGTGCAGATCGATGATCAGCAGCGGACCGCCGACAACTGCTGCACCCAACGCGATGTATCGGCCCTCGGCGCGCGCGGCAGATTGTAGGTCTCGGGAGCGGCGGTCAGCAGAAAGAACGCATTGAGCTGCTTCAGGCCGCCGGTAGCACCGGAAGTCCCAGGGGCACCGTAAAGATACGCGTTCTCAACGCCTTTGGCGTGCAACGCCTCCACTCGCCGCCGCGCGCGGGCATGCAGTTGGCCGAGCTCACCGAACTGGATCGAGTCAGTCGGGCACGATTTGGCGCAGGCGGGTTCGAGCCCGCCCTTCAGCCGGTCGTAGCACAACGTGCATTTATCCGCCTTGCCGTCCTCCAGACTGACATCGACCACACCGAACGGGCAAGCCGGCACGCAATAGCCGCAGCCATTGCAAATATCCTGCTGAACGACAACAGTGTCGAACTCGGTGCGGAAAATCGCACCGGTCGGACAGGCTTCGAGCCAGGGGGCCGGCGAGCAATGCTTGCAGACATCGCTCATCATCAGCCAATTGCTCTGGAAGGGCGGCTTTT
>CAVTQA010000007.1:0-371720 GCA_963736715.1 uncultured Alphaproteobacteria bacterium
CCGCCTCGATTTCGATCAGCCACTGCGGTGCGACGAGCGCCTTGACGATGATCGTCGCCGAGCCCGGCCGGGCGTCGCCGAAGTGCTTTGCCCGCGCCGCGCCGGCTGCGGCCACGTCCTCCGGCCGCACCAGGTAGGTGGTGATCTTCACCAGATCGCCGACCCCCATCCCGGCATCCGCGAGGATGGCGATGATGTTCCGCCAGCAGGCCTCGGCCTGGGCGTCGATGCCTTCGGGCACGGTGCCGTCGGGCAGCACGCCGACCTCGCCGGAGATGTAGAGGAGCCGGGAGCCTTCGGGCACCTCGACTGCGTGACTGTAAGGGCCGAACGGTGCAGCCACCGTGCCCGGCGTGTGGCGGATGTTCATCTGTCGAGTTCCTCGATGCGTCGGGAATTAAAGCCCTTTGCGTAACTGGGTCGAGTATAGCCTCCTCTCCGCCCCTGACCGCCCCTGGGGGGCGGCGAGGGTTGGAGCGAGGTGGGGGATTCCGAGTGGTCGCCGTCGCCCACCTCACCTTCCCACGCCGGAGCCTGTCCTCGGGCCGCGCTGTGCGCGGGCCCGTGGGGAGTGGGCCCCTTCCTCTCCCCCTAAGGGCGGAGAGGGATTCCTCATCGACCCGGCGAGATATGCATGGCCTAGCGCCTTCGCGGTGATGACGGAGGAGGGGCGACAGGAGTCACTGTTTGGCGCCTGTCACTACCACGAGACATAGCCCGGCTGCGCGAGTAGAGCCCGGCTAGGTCGCGCCTTCCGCGATGAAGAGGCGGCCGGTCGAGTTGTCGAGCCGGCTCGGTAGGATCTTCTGGTATTCCGGTGAATCGTACCAGCGCTTTATTGCTGCGGCATCGGGGAATTCGAGGATGACGATCGTTTTCGGCTCCGGTCCGCCTTCGACCAGTTCAGTGGCGCTGCCTCGGACCAAAAATCGGCCGCCATATTGTGCGATCGTGGCGGCGACCGCCGTTCGATAGGGTGCGAACCCGGTCGGGTTAGTCATCTCGATTTCGGCGACCAGATAGGCCGGCATCTTCGGCTCCCCTTTCTGACGTTTTCGATTTTGGCAGCTTACGGACCTAAAAGGGCTCATATCCAATCGGGCCTGCGCGATTTGTCTTTGCAGTGCCGCCCAAACGGGCGAAGCTGTCCTATAACCACCCGTAACGGGAATGCCGGCCCAAGCCTCGGGTGGGGCCGGTCGATTGAACAGATAGCGCTCGACCAGGTCTGGGAGGCCAGGATGACCGCCGATGCAGTGTCCGTCGCGGCGCATTCACAGCAGCCCTCGATGCATCGCATGATCGTTGCCCCGGCTTTACCGACCGCGCCGGCCGCAAAGCTGCTAAGCTTGGTTCCCTGTCAATTTCTCAATACCCTTGGGCCGGGTCGACCCGGTTGAGGAGCGGTCGGCCTGCTTCGAAGCGGCGGATGTTGTCGAGGATGATCGGGGCCGCGGTCGGGGGGTGGGTGGCGGCAGCGACATGCGGCGTCACGACGATGCGCGGGTGGTGCCAGAAGGGATGACTGGCGGGCAACGGCTCGTCTCGAAAGACGTCGAGCACGGCGACCGAAAGCCGGCCTGACGCGAGGGCTGCGAGCAGATCTTCTTCGACCAGATGCCGGCCGCGGGCGGCGTTGATCAATGCCGCTCCTTTCGGCAGCATGACAAGGGTGGCCGCGTTCAAAATTCCTTCGGTCTCGGCGGTCAGCGGCAACAGGCAGACGAGGATCTCGCTTCGGCCCAGCAGAGCGGGCAGGCCGGCGCTGCCGGCATAGCCCCTCAGCCCCTCGACGGTTCTTTGCCGCCTCCCCCACAGCGCGACATCGAAACCCAACCCCTCGAGCTTGCGTCCGGCATCCTGCCCCAACGCGCCAAAGCCGAGAATGCCGACCGTGCGCTCGGCCGCGTTCTTTTGATCGAGCTCCAGCCAGAGGCCTTTTTCCTGCTGCGCCCGGTAATCGGGGTCCTGCCGGTGCAGCCGCAGGACCTGAAGGATAACGTACTCGCTCATCGCATCCGTCATGTACGGATCGACGAGGCGGACGATCGGCACGCCACGCGGCAAATAGGGGTCGCACAAGATGTGATCGACTCCGGCGCCGAGCGAGAGGATCAGCTTCAGGTTCGGCAGCGATGCCAGCAATCCCGGCTCGGGGCGCCAGACCAGCGCGTAATCGATTTCCGCCGGATCGCCGATCTTCGGCCATATCCGCACCTCGAGTTCCGGCATCAGCCGGGCGAGCTGCGGCTTCCAGCGCGCCTCGGAATCGATGGAGGAGCGGAACAGCAATGCCATTGGCATACCCTTGCGCAACACTAGGGCCGGTTGTCATTGCCGGTGATAGCACAATGTCGCGACACTGCCATATTGCAGCCCGGTTGTTCGGCCATGACGGCGGCGCCATCACCGAGGAGGGGAGGTCGATGCGTTCGCTCTGGCGGATACTGGCCCTGCAATGGCTTGGAGGAGAGGGCTCGGAAGCGCTGACCGGGGATTCGGCGATCCTCGAGGGTTTGCTTGAGGACGCGCGGACGACTGACGCGTTCGATGTTCGGCGGGAGCCGCAGGTTTCCCGCCACGCGATGATGGTTACGGGTCCCGCGCTCCCATTGGATCCGGAAAACGCTGCGGAAGAGGCTTTGCGCTCGGGGTCGCCTGGCCGTTATTCTCGTTGATCCAGATCAAGGCGGGTTCGCCGGATTCGCGAAAACCTTCCGGCACATCTGGTCCGGCGGCGAGAGAGGCGCTCAGTGAGCTACAAAGATCTACTGCTCGTGCTTGATTCCGAGGCGACGGCGTACGGACGCATTGCCCTGGCCTCCGCACTCGCCGAGCGATTTTCTGCGCATCTCATCGGCCTTTATCCATTGCCGACGCCGGAAGCACCGCGGCATCTAGGCTATTACGACCCGGCGCTGCTCGATCCGTTCTTCGCGGAATTGCGGGAAAAGGCGCGCAGTGCGGCGGGCAAGGTGCGCGAAGCCTTCGGCCATGCGACCGGTCTGCGTGGGCTGTCCGCCGAGTGGCGCGAGATCCCGGAGGGTCCCGACGCCGATCCGGCGCTGCACGCCCGTTATGCCGATTTGGCCATCCTCGGCCAGCTCGATCCCGACCGCGCGGAATCGGAGTTGATCCGGCCGCGTCCGGAGCAGGTTGCGCTCACCTCGGGCCGGCCGGTCCTGATCGTCCCCTATGCCGGGCATTTCGACGATGTCGGGCGGCGGGTCCTGATCGCGTGGAGTGCTACCCGGGAAGCCGCCCGCGCGGTCAGCGACGCAATGCCTCTTCTGACGTCAGCCGAGCTGGTGACCGTACTGACGATCGATGCGCGCGAGGGACCGCACGCTCACGGCGAATTGCCCGGCGCGGACATCGCAGTGCATTTGGCGCGCCACGGCGTCAAGGCCCAGATCGAGCGCACGGTGTCCGCCGGCCTACCCGTCGGGGAGGCGCTGCTGTCGCGCGCCGCCGATCTTGGCGCCGATCTCATCGTGATGGGCGCTTACGGTCATTCCCGCGTGCGCGAAGTGCTGCTGGGCGGCGCGACGCGCTCGGTGCTGCGCAGCATGACGGTGCCCGTCCTCATGTCGCACTGAGCGCTGCGATGCCCGCTAACGTCGGAAGGGGTGATCGAAAATCGCCCGCTGCTCCGGCGTCAGCGCTTGATAGAGCGCCTGGACGGCCGGTTTCGCCGCCTGCAACGCCTCGAGGCGCGTGGACAGGAACTGCTGCATCCGGTCGAGCCGGTCGAGCACGGTCGTTTCGCCGCCTGGTTTCAGAGAGGAACAGAGCTGGCGCTCCTTCTGCTGCTCGGTCTGAGCGATGCTCTCCGCCCTGTCCCATAGCGGACGCTGCTCGGGCGTCAGATCGAGCTTCGCCTCGGTGTAGGCGCGCCTCGCGGCGCGCCAGGCCAGCCGCTCCTCGCACCGTTCCTGCGGATTCCGCCGCATCATCATGCGATGCATCATGCCGCCCCGCCAGCCGCGCATGCCCTGGCCACCCTCGCCGCGCATCCAACGCCCGGGACCGCCGCGATGCTCCTCGCCCGATTGCTCGTCCGCTGGCCCCGGCGGCGCCGCCTGAGCCTGCTGCGTCTCGGCATCCTGGGCCGAGCTGGCGATGATCGGAACCGCAATCGCGGTCGTTGTCGCCAGCACGGCGGCGAGCAATATCCGTTTCACGAAAGACCTCCTCGAGTTTGAACTTGCCCGGGAACTCGCTACCAGCGACACAATCTTGCATTATCGCTCCCGCGCATAGGATATGCGGGGGCAGACAGAACAATCCCCGCAGCTCGGTTAGATGCTTTGTTCGCTGCGGCCCGAGGTCGAATCCGGTAGAAGGGGTTTCCTAAAGGAGAAGACGATGCGTTTTGGATTGTTTGGCAGCGCGCAAGCGAGGCGCAGCGGTCCCGATACGGACAGCAGCCAAGGTTTCCGCGAGTTCATCGAAAACAATGTCGAAGCCGAGGCGCTCGGTTATTACAGCACGTTCCTCGTCGAGCATCATTTCACCGGCTTTGGCCAGGTCTCGGCGAGCCTCAACCTGTTGACCTGGCTCGGCGCCCGAACCCGCACTTTGCGGCTCGGCACGGCGGTGCTGGTCTTGCCGTGGCACAATCCGGTGCTGCTTCGCCGAGCAGGCCGCGACACTTGGATCTCTTCTCCGGCGGACGGCTCGATTTCGGTGTCGGCAAGGGCTACCGCTACAACGAATTTGCCGGGTTCTGCCTGCCGATGGAGGAGGCGGATCCGCGGTTCGAGGAGTCGCTCGAAGTCATCACCAAGGCCTTCACGTCCGAGACGCCATTCTCCCATCGAGGCAAATACTGGCAGTTCGACAACATCGTCGTCGAGCCGCCGACCGCGCAGAAGCCGCACCCGCCCTTCTGGATGGGGGCGGGCAGCCCGAGTTCGGTTCATCAGGTCGTCGAGCGGGGCTACAACATGTTGCTGGGCCAGCATTCGCTGGCCGAGGAGATTCTCGATCAGGTCGCCCAATTCCGCGAGGAGGTCGAGGCGCGCGGCCGCGCCTTCGACCCGATGCATGTGGCCGTCGCGCGCGCGGTCCATATCGCTAAGAACGCGGCCGACAAGGAGGCCGCGCTCGAGCGGCGGTACCAGGGGCATATGCGGATCAACGCGCTGGCGCGGCGCCCGGACGAAGAGACCAGGGCACGCTTCAAATCGCACGAAGAAGAGGCCCGGTACGAGAGCGCGGAAAGCGCGCTCTTCGGCACGCCGGACGAGATCATGCGCAAGCTCGAAGCCCTGCGCGAGGGTGGGGTCGAATACGTCATCATCAATTTCGGCGGTTCGCGGGAGAACATCCGCCGGTTTGCGCGGGACATCATGCCGGCTTTCACCGACGAGCCCGCCTTCGCGCTCGCCGGCAAATAACAGAAGAGAGGAGCAGTCACAGATGGCATTCGAATTCGGTGTGTTTCATGAGTTCCAGCGGCGCCCGGGGCAGAGCGAGGCCGAGGCGTTCACAACCGCCTTCGAGCAGGTGGATGCCGCCGAGCGCTGGGGGCTCGATGCCATCTGGCTGGCCGAGATCCATATGGCGCCCGAGCGCTCGGTATGCGCGGCACCATTGACAATCGCGAGCGCGCTCGCGGCCCGAACCAAAAACATCAAGATCGGCCTCGGCGTCCAAGTTCTGCCGCTGTGCCAGCCGCTGCGATTGGCGGAGGAGGCCGCGACCGTCGATCACATCAGCCGGGGCCGATTGCTCTTCGGTGTCGGACGCAGCGGCTTCCCGCGCGCGTATGAGGCCTACGGCATTTCATACGGCGAGAGCACCGAGCGGTTCGCCGAAGTGCTCGAAGTCGTCAAGCGCGCCTGGACGCAGGAGACGTTTTCCTTTTCAGGCAAATACTACAATTACGAAAACGTCTGCATCGTGCCCAAGCCCTACAGGAAGCCGCACCCGCCGATCCGCATTGCGTCAAACCGCGAAGAGAGCTTCATCTCTGCCGGCCGCCAGGGTTATGCAATCTTTGTCGGCGCGCGGCGCGGCACGATCGACGACGTCCTGCCCAATTTGCGGCCCTACCGCGAGGCCTGGAAAGCCGCCGGTCACCCTGGTGATGGCGAAGTCTACCTTCGCGCTCCGGTCTATGTCGGCGACACCGTCGAGCAGGCGCTTTCCGACCCGGAAGAGACCCTGATGAATTTCTTCCGCTATCTGGGAGCGCGGCTCGAAGAATCGGCAAACCGCGCCGGCGTCTTCGACACCGAGCGGCGGATCGAGGGGGCTCAGCGGCTGCAGACGCTCAGCTGGGACGAGGCGCGCCGCACCCGAGCGATCGTCGGCACGCCGGAGATGGTTGCCGATCGTCTCGCGGGCCTGAGGGAGCAGCTGGGCCTCGCCGGGATCCTCGCCGAACTCAACACCGGCGGCCTGATCCCGCACGAGAAGGTGATGCGCTCGATGCAGCTCCTATGCGAGAAGGTGCAGCCGCGGCTGCGTTAGGCGGTGCCGCTGTTCCTTGCTATGAAATCCAGCGTCGCCGCGGCGCAGCGTTCGGCGTGGCTGGCCGCGACGTGGTAGGAGTTGCCGGGCAGCACCAATAAATCCGAATGCGGGATTTGCTGCTGCCAGCTCCGCGTCTGGTCGACGGAGGCGAGCCCGCTCCCATCGGTCGTGATGACGAGGGTTGGGCACCCGATCTTTGGGACGTCTGCGCGGATGTCCGCGCAAGCGATCGTCTTCATGAAGCCGATCTGCGTCGAGACCGCAGTGCGGCCCATGAATTTGATCCACCACTCGACCCCCTCCGGCGGAAACTCATTGCCGAGGCGGCCCGCCATCGTGCGGCGCGCCCAGTGCTCGACACCCTGGGTCTGGAATTCCTCGGCCAGTTCGGGGGCGCGTTCCGCCGCGCCCTCGCGCACCGGCGGCGGTGTGCCGACCACGGTCAGCGTGGTTACCCGCCGGGGACGGCGTGCGGCAAACGCGCGCGCGATCGTCCCCCCGATTTTGGCGCCGACGAGATGAAACTGGCGGATTTCGAGCATATCCATCAGCCGGATGAAGTCGTCGATGACGATATCGAGTGTCCACGGATACTCACGCGGCATCGGCGTCGAGGCGCCGAAGCCACGCATGTCCGGCCGCACTACCCGATAACGGCGCGCGAGCGAGGGGACCCAACCGTACCAGGCGGCACCGCTTTCGGCATTGCCGTGCAGTAGCAGGACTGTCTCCGGCTTGTGCCAAGGGTCCGTGAAGTCGTCGACTTCGTAATGCATCGTCAGATCAGGGGTTGGCTGGAATGCCGGCATGCTGTCCTCCTCAAAGAAATTCCTGATTACGCACTATCCTCAGCCAATTTGAGGAGGCGGTATGGCATCGGCGGGGTTCGGACTGCGACATAGCCGAGGCGTGGCATCATGGCGGCGAGATCGTATCGGCGGTTGAAGCGGTACTCGAATTCGGCGAGGTAGCGGGGTACATGCTTGTCGCGGATGGTGCGGTAAGTGCCAGTGATGGCGCTCTTGATGTTGCCGAGGGTGGTGTTGACCCACTTGAAAGCAGGGTTCAGGGCGGCCTTGCGACCGGATCCAGTGATGATCGGCTGGTGAACGCAGCCGGCGTTGCCGACCCCAGTGAAGCAGTGCAGGCCGTCACTGACAACGGTGCTGGCGGGATGGAAATTGCGCTGCGCCAAGGTCGCGATTTCGGCACGGCGGAAACCCTTTACGCGGCGCAACTTCAAGCGGATTGGCTTGCCCTCCGGTGTGGTTTCGACCGCCGCCACGATCGGCGTCTTGCCAGGCGAACCGCGGCCCCGCATGCCGCCGTTGCGCTCCCCGCCGAGATAGGCGTCGTCGATCTCGATCCGTCCCGTCAGGCGCTTTGTGGCGTCCCGCTCCATCATCGCCTGCATGAGCTTGTGCTTGATCTTCCAGGCGGTGGTCTGGGTGACGCCAAGCCGGCGGCCCAACTCAATGCTGGAGATGCCGCCCTTGCTCTGAGTGAGGTGGTACATGGCGCGAAACCAAATGCACAGCGGCACCTTGGTTGCCGCGAAAATCGTTCCGGCGATCACGGATGTCTGCCGTCGACAGGCGGCACACTGGTAAAGCGCCCGGGTCTTCACGAAGCTGTGATGCTCCCCTGCGCAAACCGGGCAGACAAAGCCGGATGGCCAGCGCCAGCGCATCACCGCCTCCCGGCACTGATCCTCTGTTCCGTAAAGAACAGCAAACTGGGCCTCGCTGAGCCCCTTTTGAAATTGCACCTTGTTGCGCGCCATCGTTCAAACCCGCAGAAACAGCCGTATGTTCCTGTTTTGTACCACAGCTTGATGGCTGAGGATAGTGCGTAATCAGGAAAAAATTTGAGTTTTTGAGTTAAGGGGAAAGCCGCACCGTGCTGTGGGCGCTGCGGCCTTCGCCGTCGATGATGGTGAGGCGGGCAAACCCGACACCTTCGGGTTGCCAGTACATCGGCCGGCGCGGCGGCGCTGGCGGCAGCGGTTTGCCGTCGAGGAGCCAGCGGTACGGTTGCTTGCCGCCGGCCGCCTCGAGCGGCACCTCCTCGCCGCGCCATTCAACCAATGCTCCATCCGGCGGATAGACAATCTTCGGCCCAACCGCCGCCGCCCGCTGCAGTGGCGGATCGGGATCGAGCCGCTGCAGACGCGACGGGAGCTCATTGCGGGCAGCCAGCAGCGCTCCCGGAGGCGGCGGCGCGGCCTCCTTTCGCGGCATCGCCGGGCCGAGGAGGTCGGCGATCTTGAAGAGGATTGGTGCCGCCGTCAGCCTGCCGCTGCGCCCCGGCATCGGGGTGCCGTCGGCCCGCCCCGCCCAGACGCCGATAGTAACCTCGGGATCATAGCCGATCGCCCAGAAATCGCGGTAGCCATAGGAGGTTCCGGTCTTGAAGGCGAGTCTCCGGCCGCGGCGGGCCTCGGCCGGCAGGACGCCAGGCGGCGGCGGCGCCTCGGCCAGGGTGTCGTTGACATACCATGCTCCGAGCGGTCCGAAAATCGGGGTGCCCACGGTCGGCGGGTCGTCGATCCGGTATCTCAGGGGCGTCACCTCTCCGCCATTCGACAGCGCCGCATAGAGCCGCACCAAATCGGCCAATGTGATGCCGGCGCCGCCCAGCGCCACCGCCAGACCCGGGTCGCTGGCCGGCTCGGGTAGACGCAAGCGGACGCCGGCAGCAGCGAGCGCTGCGGTGAACCGCGCCGGTCCGAGCCGGTCGAGCACCGCGACGGCCGGCAGGTTCAACGAATATTGCAATGCCTGGCGCGCGCTCACATCGCCCTGGAAACGCCCGTCGAAATCGACCGGCGCATAATCGCCGAAATGCCGCGGACGGTCTTCGAGCACTGTCTCGGGGTGAATGATCAGCCGGTCAAAGGCCATCGCATAGATGAACGGCTTCAGCGCCGACCCCGGCGACCGTACCGCTCGCGCCATGTCGAGCGTCCCTCGGCGCGCCACGGCATTGAAATCAGCGCTGCCGGCGTAAGCCAGCACCCGGCGGCCGCTATTGTCGACG
Organism: uncultured Alphaproteobacteria bacterium; assembly: GCA_963736715.1. Lineage (GTDB taxonomy): Bacteria > Pseudomonadota > Alphaproteobacteria > ATCC43930 > CGMCC-115725 > AP-15. Next base: position 9,523 of record CAVTQA010000007.1, read on the forward strand.
ATCATCGCTGCGATCGAAGCCTCGGGATCGAGCGACAGCGCTTCGCGCTTCAACAGATCTTCGACCTGCTGCTGCAACAACGGGTCGATCGTCGTGCGATGGATCGAGGCGGCCGGATCTTCCTTGCGCAAAGCCCGCGCAAGATGCGGTGCCCGAAACGGCATGGCGAGCCGAACCCGCGGGACGTCCTCGGCACGCGCCTCGGCGAGCACGGCGGGCGAGATCACGCCCGCTGCGGCCATGCGTAACAGGACTCGGTCGCGCCCGGCGCGCGCCGCCTCCGGGTGCCGGTCGGGGCGCAGGCGCTCGGGCGAGCGCGGGATCGCGACGAGCAGCGCACACTCGGCCGGCGAGAGGCGGGCCGGCTCCCTGCCAAAATAGGCGAGGCTCGCGGCCCGCACGCCTTCGAGATTGCCGCCGAACGGGGCCAACGTCAGAAAAAGGCCGAGCACTTGGTCCTTTGACACGGTTCGTTCGAGCGCCAGCGCCTTTGCCATTTCGCCGAGCTTTGCCGGGAGCGAACGCCGGTGAGGTTCGAGCAGGCGCGCCACTTGCATCGTCAAGGTCGATGCGCCCGACACGATATGCCCGCTCAGCCGCCAGTTGCGCGGAGGCGCGCAGCACGGCAAGCGGATCGACGCCGGGGTGCCATGCAAAGCGCGCGTCCTCGGCGGCGACCAGCATGCGGCGGTAGAGCGGATCGACCTTATCCGGCTCGACCGGCAAGCGCCATTTGCCGTCGGCGCTGAGGAACCCGCGCAGTATCGACCCGTCTGCGGCGAGGACGAGCGTCGAGATGTCGTGTCCCCGGTCGAGCGGCGGCGAGAGCAGGGTGAAGTAGCCGGCAGTGGCGGTTGCGGCAAGGAACACGGTTGCCACTGCCGGCATCCAGAATCGCCGCTTGTCTCCCTCTCCGCCCCTAGGGGCGGAGAGGGTTGGGGTGAGGTGGGGGGAACCAGCACTCCGGACGGTAGAACCCACCTCACCCTCCCCGTCGCCTGCGCGACGGGTCCCCTCCCTCTCCCCCCGCAAACGGGCGGAGAGGGCGATGATGCGGGCTGCTAAGCTTGGCCTAATCTGGGGTTCCTACCGGATCGGGGGCCTACCGCGCACCGACGGTGAGTTTGCCGATCGCGGTTCGCCCGGTGGTGTCGGGCTCGTACATGTCCTCGGCGACGAGCGCCGGGTATTTGAACTCGCCTTGTGTGACGGCGCGAACGACATAGGCGAGGGTGAAATCCTTGGCGCCGTTTTTGAGGTCGAGCGCCGCAATGAAGCGGTCGTCGCGCTGCTCGATGTAAGTCGCATCGGTGAGTTCGGGAAGCCAGGAATAATCCGTTGTGGAGCGGCCCTTCGACACGGTCGCGGTCTCGATCTCGAAGCCCGCCGGCAACAAATCGACGACGAGTGTCTGCGCCGGCTCCGAAGCGTCGGTCCGCGTCCCCTTTATCACGACGACAAAGAGGTCCGTCTGCCGTGCCTTGCCGAGATCGGCGGCGGTACCATCCGGGCGGAAGATGCTGCGGCTCACCGAGTAGCCCCTGCTCTCGGCCGGCAGATCGGCGGCGGGCACGCCGGTGATCGATACCGAACGCCAGGCGGGGTTATCGCCACGATTGGTGACCGTCATCGGCGGAGTACCGGAGCCGATAAGGCGGCGCAGATAGAGCGGCTCGCTGCGGGACTGCGGCGTGCCGCCGTCGCTGGCGACGGTCATCATGCCGCCGACGGCTTTGGCCGCTGCTTCGGCCGCCATCAAGAGCCAAGCCTGCTCCTGCGTGCTGGTTCGCGCGGCTCGGCTAAAGCGCTCGGCAATGCGGTCGATCACTGCAGTCTGCCGCGCCTGGTTGCCGGGATTGGCGGCGGCAAACGACAGCACGGCAGCGCTGTCGCGCAAGTCGCTGCCGTAATCGACATAGCGGATCGCGGCCGGGCGCGGCGGGGGCGGAACGAGAGCGGCTTCAAAAGCGGCGGTGGCTCGCGCCATATCGCCATATTGCGCGAGCGCCGCGGCGGTCTGCGCCTTGGCGAGCTGGGTCGGCAGTCGCGCCATCTGCGTCTCGTAGAAATACCGCAGCGCGTCGAGATCGTCGGATTTGGCGCGCGCCAGCACGTAATGGGCATAAGCCAGCGCCGGCAGTTCGCCGATCTCGGTATGCTCCTGACGTACGTAATCGTGGAGCCAACTAACAGCCGATTTGATCGTGAAATCGGGCACGTTCTTGCCGTGCTCCTTGGCGCGGATCAGAAAATCGGCGGCATAGGCGTCGAGCCACGGCACCGTGTCGCCGCTGTCGCTCCACACGCCGAAGCTGCCGTCGGAACGCTGCAACTCGACGATATGCCCGATTGCGCGGTCGAGCGTCTCTGATGTAGCCGGGCCCGGATCGGTGCGCCACAGCCGCCCGACGTCCTCGACATACAGCAAGGGCAAGGCTCGACTGGTCGTCTGCTCGAGACAGCCATAGGCGTACCGTTCGAGCGTGCGCAACAGGCCCGGAACGTCCCAATCGGGGCGTGGGCTGACGCTCAACAAAGCTTCCGCCGTTCCCGGCAGGAACTCGTCCAGCGCGCCGTCGTCGAGCGTGACGCTCTCCCCCGGCTGCAGCCGCCCGACAAAGCGGCGCAATTGATAGGCTTGGGCAGGTCGCACGCCGATCGTGAAGTAGCGCACGATCTTCAGATCGCCTGGCCCGACAAGGTCGAGCCTCAGCGCCGCATTGCCGGGCGCCATCGCCGAAAGGATGAACCCATCGTTGAAGTTGCCGCCAGGGGCGAGCCTCACCGTGCGGGTGGCCGGCGCGGTGAACTGCGCGGCGCCGCTCGCCGACAAGATCAGGTGATAGTCTCCGGCGCCGCCTTCGAGGTTGTTGATCGTGACCCCTATCCGCGCGGCGTCGCCGGGGGCGAGAAACCGCGGCAGCGACACCGTCGTCACGACCGGGTCGCGCACCGTCATCGAGGCCGTCGCAGAACCGACCTTGTGCGCCGAGAACGCGACCGCCATCAGCCGCAGCTGCCCCTGAAAGTCCGGAATGTCGAACGGGATGCGGGCCGCCCCGTCGCCATCCAACCGAACGATGCCCGAGAACAGGGCTACGACCTTGCTGCTCTTGTCCGGCAGACCGGCGACCGAGCGTTTCGCAAAGCTGTCGCCGCCGCTGCGCAATACCCCGACGGCGTTGGCCCGAGCGTCGATCAATCGGCCATAGAGGTCGCGCAATTCGACGCCGAGCTGCCGCTTCCCGTAATAATATTTCTCGGGCGCCGGGCTGTCGAATTCGGTCAGCTTGAGCACCGCCTCGTCGACCGCGGCGAGGGTGACATAGGCCTGCTCGCCGGCAGCGAGCCCGGCCACTTTAACCGGGATCTCCATCGGGCTTCGGGGCCGCACGACATCGGGAGCGGCGAGCGCCGGCGCGAGGGTGTGAGCGCTCGCGTCGATGCCGAGCCAGGCGACTCCAACCGCCCGCCCCGGCCCGCGCTGTTGCGGCCCCGGTGAGTCGGTAGGCCGATAGGCGCTGACCAGCGCGTAGACGCCGTTGGCCCATGACGCGTCAACCGGGATGTCGAGGGTGGCGCCTTCGGCTGGCAGGTTCAGCGCGCGCAGCGAGAGGACCCGGTCCGAGGCGATCGCCAGCTCGACCTCGCCGCTAAACGGTGCCTTGATGAACAGCTTGGCGGTCTCTCCCGAGTGGTAGCTCGGCTTGTCCAGAGTCGCTTCAAGCTTATCGGGGACATCCGGCTGCTCGGCCTCAACCCACCAGCCGACGCGAAACCTAAGGCTGGATTGCGCGCCACTCGCGGGGTCAGTCACCTCCCACCGGTAACGCCCAGCCGGCAATTGCCGCGCCAGGCTCGCTGGCGCGTCCGCCGGGATATCGATTGTGCCGGTATCGATGGGCTGACTGCGAATATGCGATTTGTGACGCCACACGCCATTGACCGAATACCAGCGGTATTCCCAATCTTCCCGCAGCAACTCGAAGCGCAGGCCGTTGACCGCTATCGCCGAGCCTTGCGGGTCGACCGCGATCACATCGAGCTTGGCCTCGGCGCCTTCCGGAACCGCGTCCTCGCCAGTGGGCGAGCGCAGCCCGATCGACACCGGGCGTTGCCGTATCGGCCGCATCACGGTTTCGTAGACTGCACGGCCGCTCGGTTCGAACACGCCGACACGGATCGTCGCGGCGAGAGGGCTGGTCAGGTCGGGTAGATCGTTCAGCGCGACGGATAATCTTGCCTTGCCGTTCTCGTCGGTCGGCGGAGCTTCGATGTCACGGCGATCCCCGGTGAATTCCTCGCCGGCCAGCCCGAAGCGGAAGCCCGGATGCATCGGGAAGGGGCTCTCGTCGAGCGCGATGACGGCCTCTGCCTCGATCGCCAACCCGGCTCCCGGGGCGCCATAATAATAGCGGGCGTCGACATCGACCGGGAACGGCTCGCCGGGGCGAATCGGCCCGTCGGCGGCGGCGAGGGCGACCTTGAGCTGCGGCGGGACAAAATCCTCGACGCGGAATTCGGCGGTTCCGATTGGCGGCGCTTTCGGGTCGAGAACCAGCTCGACCCGCCAGGCGCCGATGCGCGCATCGCGCGGCAGCGCGAAGCTTTGTCGATAGGCGCCCAGTCGATCCTCTGTCAGCTGGCGCTTCTCGACCTCGATGCCGTCTGGCCGCAACAACCGCAATCCGACCGGCAGACCCGAGGTCGCATCGGCCTTGTCGTCGCGCACCAGCGCGATCAGCTCGACCGTCTCGCCAGGCCGATAGATGCCGCGATCGGTATAGAGAAACGCATCCACGGGCCCGGGTTGCGGCCGGCCGCTGACGCCGCGGTCGCTCAAGTCGAAGGCGGGGCGGCCGACTTCGAGGAAGTTGAAGTCGTTCTCAGGATCATGCGCGGTCAAAACAAACGGCTCGTCGCCGCCGCGGCCGCGCAGCAATCCGCCCGGAAACTTCGCGATCCCCCCGGCATCGCTGGTAGCCGTGCCGAGTTCGCCATTGTTGCGGGCATAGAGGCGGACTGCCACACCCGTCATCGGCTTGCCGTCGGCGAGCGAGCGGACATCGACCGCCAGCCCCTCGGTGCCCTTGTAAGCCGCCAAGCCGAGATCGGAGACAAGAACCCAATTGGTCGCCGGCTCGGCATACTGATCCTGCATCAGGTCGGTGCGTTCGGCGACGGCGAGGTAAATGCCGGGCCCCTTTTTATGGAGCATGTCCTTTAACGGGATGGCCGTCGTGACCGGGCGGTTGCGCTCGCCGGCGATAGCCATCTCGCCCTCCCAGACGAGGCTGCCGGTGCGGTTGATGATTTCGTCGACCTCGTAAGACGAAAAAGTCATCGTCAGCCGCTCGGCGTCGATGCTCGGGACGAGGTTGCGCTCGTTGACCCGCAACAGCCGCAGTTTGACCTTGTCGAGATTCACAGTGGTCAGCGGCAGCCCCGACGTGCCCTGTTTGGGCAGCACGTAGCCCGTGCCGGAAAAGCGCAGCTGCGGCTTGCGGTCGGGAATGACGACCCGTGTCTTGAACGTTTCGCGCAGGCGTTCGCCGGCGGCGGTCGGGAGACCAGCGAGGATTTCGACGTCGTAAGTGCCGCCATGCTTCATGCCGTCGACGCACATCGTGTCGCCGCGGGCGGTCACGATGCCGTCGAACGGCGGCTGGCTGCGAACAAAGGAGCCGTAGGAGACATCGCCTTTATGTTCGACCATTTCGTTGAACCTGAGGCAGGCACGGCCCCATTCCCCTTCGGCCTGGACCTCGACCTTGGTGACGCGGAAGGCGACGAGCCGGCGCAGCTCTTCGGTGCGCTCGGCAATCGCGGGCAGCCAAGTGAAGTTAAGGCCGGCGTCGAATGCGGCGAGCGCTTCCTTTTGCTTGTCGTGCCGGTCGTAGTCGCGGCCGATGACGAAGAGCGCCACGCCGCGCTCGACCGGATCGGCCGATTTGAGGTAGGCGTTGTAAGCGCTCGCCATCGCATGATCGTCTTCGGCGGCGAGCTCGGCCTGGGCGAGCCGCAACCACACGAGGCCGTCATCGGCGCCGTTGACGATCGCGCGGGTCAGCTCGTCGATCGCAGCGGAATAGCGTTTTTCGCGGTAATCAGCCTCCGCCATGCGCCGCCACCCGGCAATCATCGCCGGTTGGCGCTTGTTGGCCGGGATGCGCTCGATCAATTCCCGGCGCCAATCATTGGCCGCCTCGGCTAAGTCCTTCGATTGGTATTCCTGGCCTAGTGCCGGCGCAGCGACCGACACCAGGCACAGGACCAACAACGCGCGCAACATGGATCACCCCCCGGAGATGCCCCGCTTAGGCTACACCTGCGCCGTCAGCGAGTCGCCCCGGCTTGAGGATTTGGGCGAAACTGTAGCAGTGTGCGGTTACGGGAAATCATTCAGCGGCCAATAGGAGGAGTCATGAAGATCGGTTTTGTCGGGCTCGGGATTATGGGGCATCCGATGGCCCTCAACCTGATCAAGGGCGGGCACGAGCTCTTCGTCTATGGCAAGCGTCGGTTGCCGGCCGATGTCCGCGAGGCCGGCGCGACGGTCTGCGATACATTGAAGGCGATCGCCGAGCAGGCGGAGATCGTCATCCTGATGGTGCCGGACACCCCGGACGTAAAGAGCGTGCTGTTCGATCCCGGCGGCATTGCCGAGGGGTTGTCGGCCGGCAAGATCGTCGTCGATATGAGCTCGATCTCGCCGATCGAGACCAAGCTATTCGCCGCCGAGATCAACAAGAAGGGCTGCGACTATCTCGACGCGCCGGTATCCGGCGGCGAGGTCGGCGCCAAGGCGGCGTCTCTGACGATCATGGTCGGCGGACCCGAGCGCGCCTTCGCCAAGGTCAAGCCGCTTTTCGATCTGATGGGCAAGAATATCACCCTGGTCGGCGGCAATGGCGACGGCCAGACGACCAAGGTCGCAAACCAGATCATCGTCGCATTGACGATCGAGGCGGTTGGCGAGGCCCTCTTATTCGCCTCGCGCGCCGGCGCCGACCCGGCCAAAGTAAGACAGGCATTGATGGGCGGGTTCGCCTCGTCGCGTATCCTCGAAATCCACGGCGAACGAATGATCAAACGCACCTTCGATCCGGGATTCCGCATCGAATTGCATCAAAAGGACCTGAACCTCGCCCTGCAAGGCGCCCGCGCCCTCAGCATGTCCTTACCCAACACCGCGGCGACGCAGGAACTCTTCAACGCCGCCGCCGCGCTCGGCGGCAAGGGCTGGGACCACTCCGGCCTGGTGCGCGTCCTCGAACACCTGGCCCAGCACGAAGTCGCGAAGGACTAAAACTCCCTGGCCCCGCCCCCACCCCTCCCCCGCTTGCGGGGGAGGGAAGGGTGAGGGCAAGCGAGGCTACGGAGACGACGGGTTGTTATGCCTTGCCCAGGACGCGGTCGAGGGTGCGGACGGCGTTGTCGGGGCCGGGGTCCTTCTCGGCCTCGGCCGCGGCGAGGTCGGCATAGAGGCGGGCGATTGCGGCGTAGATGTCGCGCGACGGCGGGCTCTTTTCGAGAAAGTCGGAAATCTCCTCCATCTCGGCGACCCAACGATAGGCCTTGTCGTACATCCGCGGGATGCCTTGGCGAAAGCGCGCGAGCATTTCGGGCTGGCTTTCGGTCAGCTCGGCGATCAGCGCCTCGGCGCAGCCGAACCGCGCGGCGCCCAGCAGCATCGCCGAGGCAATCGCGGTCGTCCCCTTGGTTATGCCGGCATAAGACATCTTCAACGCCGACGCGGCGCCGATCGGCCCGTCGATGACGCGCCAGTCGATCCCCCAATCGCGCAGCACTGCCGTCTGCCCCGCCGTCGGACCCGAGGCGTAGATCGTCGGGCTGTACCCCGGACGGGGCGGCCCGCCGATGATCCCGGCGTCGACAAAGTGGGCGCCGGTCGGGGCGATAATCTCGCCGATGCGGATCGCGCTCTGCGGGCTGACCGCATTGCAATCGACATAGACCGGCTTGCGGTCGAGCGCCTTCAACGCCGGCGCCAGACGTTGTGCCAGCGCCTCGGCCTCGCCGGGCGGCAGGATCGAGAGAAAGAAATCGGCGCCGGAGAGCAGCTCGCGCTCGTTCGCCGCCGCGACCATGCCAGCCTTTTTGGCCCGCTCGGCGCTCGCCTGGCTGCGGCCGGTCAGCAGAGTGCGAACCTCGGCGCCGCTTTCATGGAGCCGGCGGCCGACCCCGGCACCCATCATCCCTTGCGCGAATACCCCAATCACCGCCATGGCCTACCTCCAATGAGAAATTGTTGGCGCTCAGGGTACTGAGCGATTGAGGTTGTGAAAAGGGCTCCCTCAGGCGGCGCCCTTCTGCGCCTCGGCGAGGGTGGCTTGCAGCGCCGGCATGCCGATGCGATGGCAGAAATCGCCAAAGCCTTCGCCTTCGGTGCGGGCGGAGGCGTAGAGCGCGAAGAGCGGGTCCAGCGCTTCGGCAATGCCGTGCAGCGGCACCTTATCGGCGAGCGGCGCGTTGAGCCGGGTGCCCTCGAAATCGCCGCCGACGAAGAGCGCGTAAAAGCCGGGCATGCGGCCGACAACGCCGATATCGCCGGTGTAGGGCCGCGCGCAGCCGTTCGGGCAGCCGGTAATGCGGATGCTGAGCCGTTCGCTCTCGAGCCCATAGACCCGCAGCCGCTCCTGGATCGCGGCGACGATGCCGTCGCGCACCCGTTCGGCCTCGGTCAATGCCAGCCCGCAGCTCGGCAATGCCGGGCAAGCGAGCGCCCAGCGTTCGGCCGGCAGCATGTCGCCGGCGAGGCGAACACCATTCTCGCGCAATACGGCTTCTATGACGTCGCAATCCTCCGGACGGATCTCGCTCAAGATGATGTCCTGACTCGGCATGAGGATCGGATCGCAGCGGAAGCGGCTGACGATTTCCTGCAATGCCGTCCGGATGTCGGCAATGATGCGGCCGCTCGATACGGGAATGCCGAGATAGAGTTTGCCGTCGCCTTGTTCGTGCCAGCCGAGATGATCGGGGACGAGGAAAGCCGGCATCTCCCGGCACGGCTCGAGCGGCTTGTCGAGATATTTGGAGAGCCGCTCGCGGGCCCACTCCTCCCCGTTCTCGGCGATCACGTATTTGAGGCGTGCGTGGCGCCGATTGCCGCGGTCGCCGTGGTCGCGGTGCAGCCGCACGACGGCCGCCGCGGCGTCGAGCAGATCATCGGGCTCGACAAAAGCGACCGGGGTCGCGAGCCTTGGGTAGGTCTTCGGGTTGTTGTGGGTCATCCCGTGCCCGCCGCCGAGCAGGAAATTGTACCCGGTGAGCCGCTCGTCCTCGAACAGCGCGACGATCGCCAGATCGTTGGTCAGCACATCAATCGTGTTGTCCTCGGGGATCGCGAGCCCGATCTTGAATTTGCGCGGCAAATAGCGCTCGCCGTAGAGCGGGTCCGGCTCCTCGGAAGCGCCGTCGTTCTCCTGCCACGGCGCGCCGTCGACCCAGATTTCGTGGTAGGCGCGGGTCCGCGGCAAGAGATGACCGGACAGCCGGCGCGTCTCGGCTTCGAGCCGGTCGTGCACCCGGTCGCGGATCGGCGCCGGGGTTGTCGTGACGGTGCGCACGACGTCGCCGCAGGCCGCCAATGTCGTCAGCAGCGCGGCGTTGATCTCGCCGATCGCCGACTTGAGCCCGGCCTTGACGACGCCGTGAAACTGGATGCTCTGCCGCGTCGTGACCCGCAACGACCCGTCGGCATAACGGTCGGCGAGCGCGTCGAGGGCAAGATATTGCTCGGCCGTGAGCCGTCCGCCCGGGATGCGGACGCGCACCATGAACTGCCAGACCTTGTCATCGCCGCGCTGCTTGCGCTCGGTCGCGCTGTCGCGGTCGTAACCCTGGTAGATCCCGTGGAATTTGAGGAGCGAATAGCCCTCCTTGTCGAACGGGGCGCTGGTGTCGGCGAGATCGCGCGCGATGTGCCCGCGCAATTGCCGGCTCTGCTGCTTGATCGCTTCGGGCTTCGAAACGGCGTTGATCTGAACCATATCGCTGCCTTCTCCAAGGCAGGCGGCAACAACACCGCCATTCGATGTGGTTCAGATAATTACACCAGCATGTCTGTGTCAATTAGGAATAAATAACATATGTCATGCGCTATTTAAGGCGCGCTCGATGTCGGCCAGCAGATCGACTTCGGCCTCCAGCCCCGCCGAGAAGCGCACCAGAGCGTCGCCGATGCCGAGTTCGGCGCGCTCTTCGGGCTTTAGGCGCGAATGCGTCGTCGTTGCCGGGTGGGTGACGAGAGACTTCGAATCCCCGAGATTGTTGGAAATGTCGACAAGACGCAGCGCGTCCAGAAAACGGAAGCAGGCCTCCTTGCCGCCGGCCACGTCAAAGCAGACGAGACTGCCGCCTTGTCTCATCTGACGACGCGCGAGCTCGAATTGTGGGTGGCTCGGCAGGCCGGGATATAGGACGCGGGTGATCTTTGGATGGCTTCCCAGATAACGGGCGACCGCCACGGCGGTGCGGCATTGCCTTTCGACGCGCAGCTCCAAGGTTTCAAGGCCCTTCAACAGCAGCCACGCGTTGAATGGGCTCAAGGAGGGCCCGGTGTGCCGGTAGAACGGGCCGAGCTCGTCCTTGACGAATTTTTCGGAAGCGAGGATCGCGCCGCCGAGACAGCGCCCCTGACCGTCGATGTGTTTCGTCGCGGAATAGACGACGACATCGGCACCCAAGGCCAAGGGTTTCTGCAGCAGCGGCGTCGCGAACACGTTGTCGACGACGAGGATGCCGCCGGCGCGGTGGGTCAGCCGCGCGACCTCGGCGAGATCGATGATTTCCATCGCGGGGTTGGAGGGGCTCTCGCAAAAAGCCACTGCCGCGCCGCCGGCGAGCGCCGCTTCCCAGGCGCCGAGGTCCCGCCCGTCGACGAGCACGGTTTCAATGCCCCAGCGCGGCAGCAGATCGGCGACGATGTAGTGGCAGGACCCAAACAACGCGCGGCTCGACACGACGCGCTGGCCGGCGCGCAGCCGGCACAGCAATGCCGCAAATACCGCCGCCATCCCGCTCGCCGTCGCGCGGCAGGCCTCGGCGCCTTCGAGCAGCCGCAGCCGCTCCTCGAACATCGCGACCGTCGGGTTGCGGTAGCGCGAATAGACAAAGCGCGAGCCCTCCTGAGCGAAGGCCTGTTCCGCCGCCGCGGCGGTGTCGTAGACAAAGCCCGAGGTCATGAACAATGCCTCGCAGGTCTCGTCATACGCACTGCGGGTGGCGCCGCCGCGCACCAGGATTGTCGCGGGATCGAGACTGTCGGTAAGGTCGGGGGGCAGGACAGGCTTGGTCATCGGCGGGTCTCTCCAATGTGCGGCCGCGCCGAAGCCGAGCAACAAAAAGCCCCGGTCCCGCGCGGGCCAGGGCTCCTTTCAGAACTCCCGACCTTTTAGCGCTTGTTTAACGTGGCCGCAAGCTGGTCGGCTCAAATCCACCACGATTGGCGCTTTCGTAGCCGGCGAAGCCGCGACCTGTCAAGTCCGCTCCGGGGCGGGTAGTGGCTCAGTTTGAGGTTGCATCGACGCCCGGCGCGCTTCGAGACGGCGCTGCGCGCCTCCTCAGCATGAGGGATGTTCTTGATGGCATTAGAAATTTTCCTCATCCTGAGGTGCCTCGCGAAGCGAGGCCTCGAAGGACGCACGACGGCTGTCCAGGCGAAACTGAAGATTACCGCGGGGGAGATGAGATCCGCCTCGACGGGTCGACCTGGCTGTTCTAGCTGATAATCTCGGCCAAGAACAGTCAGGCTGGCGGCATTTCCCGCGGAAAACCTCGGCTTTGGCACCAAGGCGGTGGTCAGATAACAGCCAGGAACAGCCAGCAAAAACGCTGTACTTCGTTGTTTTTGACGATCCCATCCCAAAGCGTCCGGTCCTTCTGCCTCGACGAAGGACCATGCCACGCCTTTGCGGCGATTTTCGGGTCTTGCCGAGAGACTGGTCGGCAATCGGCGGTGTCGGGTATGATCGACGAATGTCGACCGATCGGACGCCGCGATTTCACTATCGCCTTGGCCTCAACCAGCCGGCCGCCAGCTCCACCGTCAGGCGGATTACCGAGATGGCCGAGGCGATCCGCCAGGAGACCGATCGGGGAATTCCTGCTCGAGGTGTTTCCGGAGAGCCGGCTCGGACCCGACCCCAAGATGTTTGCCGATATGCGCAGCGGCGCGCTCGAATTCTTTATGGCGGGGGCGACGCTCGGCGAGGTCGCGCCGACCAGCGCTTTGCCGTTGCTGCCTTTCGCGTTTCGGGAGTCGAAGGCGGTGTTCGCGGCGCTCGACGGTGAGCTCGGCGACCAGATCCGCGGTGAACTGGCGCAACACGGCATCCATGCCTTCCGACATTGCCTGCAAAACGGGTTTCATCATCTGACGACCAGCACGCGGCCGATCCACACCGCCGCCGATCTCGCGGGGGTGAAGATCCGCAGCCCCGGTGGGGCGATCGCGCGCGACTTCTTCGAGGCGTTCGGGGCGGAGGCGGGTTATGTCCCGTTCAGCCAGATGTACGATGCGCTGAAGGCGCGCAATTTCGATGGGCAGAGCGACCCGCTCGGCGTGGTATTGTCGTTGCGGCTCTACGAGGTGCAGACGCATCTGAGCCTCACTGCGCATTGGTGGTCGGGCTTTACCTTGCTGGCTAATGCGACGGCTTGGCGTGCTCTGCCACGCGCCATGCAAGAGGTCGTCGAGCGCAATGCGGAGAGATACGCGCTGCTGCAACGCGACGACATCGAGCAGGTGAACGCGGCCGGCGCCGAGGAGCTCGCGCGCCGCGGGATGCAAGTCAACACCGCCGATACGGACAGCTTCCGCACGAGGCTCGGAGAGTTCTACGCACGCTGGCGCCAGAAGGCCGGCCCCGCGGCCTGGAAATTGCTCGAAACTTATGCCGGTGGGCTTCCGGCCGGATCGTAACTGTCATTGCGAGGCGCGCGCAGCGCAACGAAGCAATCTGGATGGGTGAACACCTCACGGCCCGAGATCGCTTCGCTTCGCCCGCAATGACAGCTTTGCTTTCCTGCGATAGCCTGGGCGCTCTATGGCTACGAATGAACCATTTCGCCTCGACGGCAAGATTGCGCTGGTGACCGGCGCCGGGCGCGGGATCGGCCGCGCGTGCGCGATGGCGCTCGCTGCCGCGGGAGCCGAAATCGTGTTGGTAAGCCGGACCGCGAGTGAACTCGACGAGGTGGCGCGCGAGATCGCCTGCGGTGGCGGGAAAGCGCGGCCGCTGCCCTTCGATGTCACGCGCTCGGATGTGGTCCGTGACGCTTTCGCCGGTCTCGGCCGGCTCGACATTCTGGTCAACAACGCCGGCATCAACCGCCCGCAGCCCTTTCTAGAGGTCGACGAGGCGACGCTCGACCTGCTGCTCGGGCTCAACGTCAGAGCGGCGTTTGTTGTCGCGCAGGCCGCCGCCCGGCTGATGGTCGCCAATGGCGGCGGGGTCATCATCAATCTGTCCTCGCAGATGGGCCATGTCGGCTCCGACTTGAACCGCACCGTCTATGTGATGACCAAGCACGCGCTCGAAGGGTTGACCAAGGCGATGGCGGTCGAGCTTGCGCCGAAAGGCGTGCGCGTCGTCTCGATCGCGCCCACCTTCGTCACGACGCCGCTGACCAAGCCCTTCTTCGAGGATCCCGTGTTCCGCAACTGGGTGCTCGAGCGCATCCCGTTGGGCCGCCTCGGCACGGTCGAGGAGGTCGCATCGGCGGTCGTCTTCCTCGCCTCGCCCGCGGCCGCGCTCGTCACCGGCTCATCGCTGCTTGTCGACGGCGGCTGGACCGCCTGGTAATGACTCAATGTCATCGCGAGCACAGCGAAGCGTTCCCGCTGACTCACACATATCTCGATGGTTATAGGTCAATCAATAGCCGCCAGGTTATTGATCGCAAATGCCGAACGCTCACGATGTGCTCTTCAGAACGCTCGCCGATCCAACTCGGCGAGCTCTCTTCCAACGGCTGTGCCGCGAGGGAGAGAAGACGGTCGGCGCTCTGACGGCTCGGGCCGGGGTCTCGCAACCGGCCGTCTCAAAGCATCTTGGGGTCTTGAAGCAGGCCGGGTTGGTGCGCGACCGCCACGAAGGTCGCCAGACGCACTATAGCGCGCAGCTCGGCGCCTTGGCCCCGCTGATCGACTGTCGGGCACCTGCTGCCCGGTCAACCTCTGTACGCTGAGATCACGGTGACGTTGCAACCATCCTGCGAGGCGGGGGCGGTCATTTCTCGGGGATGCCGTATTGACGCGACAGTGCGGCGACGCGATCGGCAAACTGCGGCGTGAAGTAGCGAGGCCAAAAGCGTTTCGTGGTCGACAGCGTCCATTTCGGAGAAAGCGCGCGGAACGCGGCAAACTCTACCGCCGCCTGCTCCTTGCGGCCGCCGAGCGCGTAGGATAGGCCGAGCCAGAAGCGGACCGCAGGTACGCTCCGCCACTGCGGCGGGCCGTTCTCGAGCACGTTGATGGCTTCGTCGACCCGTCCCAACCGATCATAGACCTGAGCCAGAAAGAGAGCATTCTCCGACGAAGCCGGATCGACCTCGCGCGCCCGCTCGAACCATCCCGCAGCGTTGGCATAATTTCCCGCAAACCCCTCGATCCGTCCGCGGAAGGAAAGCCCGAGCGGGTTGTTTGGTTGCGCAGCGCTCGCGCCCTCGATCTCTGCGATCGCCTTTTTGTAGTGTCCGGTGGCGCTCAGCGCCACTGCGTGCAAGCCCGATTCCCATATATACGGGTGGGGATTGAGCCGCAGGGTGGTTGCGAACTCCGCCTCTGCCTCGTCGAAATGCCCTAATAAAAAGAGGACAAACCCGAGCGCCCAGTGGCTGGGGTCGTCGTTCGGCCCCAGCTCCACCGATTTCCGCGCGTCCGCGAGCGCCGCTTCAGGGTCGTATTCCGGCAAGTCGGGTTGCAGTTCCAAGCGGGCGCGCAACATGTATGGGCCCTCAAACTCCGGGTCGAGCCGGAGGACCTTGTCATTGAGCTGCCGCGCGCGATCGAGCGCCGTGATCCGATCTTGTGCCCAGCCCAGATCCGCCTGATCGAAATAGGTGAAGGCCAGGACCTGCCACGCCGTTATGTAATTCGGGTCGAGATCGACCGCCCGTTGTGCGAGCTTCTGCGCCTCGCCCACATCGGCGGGGTTGAAGCGAAAGTAGACTTGACTCGCTTTAACGAGGTTCTCCCAGGCTTCGAGGTTGTGCGTGCCGTGGTAGCTGCTGGCCAACGTCCCGCCCCTCAGCTGCACGTCGAGCGCACCGGCGATCTGCAGGCTGAGGTCGTCCTCGAGCGCGAACAGGTTGGTCAAGTTGCGGTCGTATTTTTGCGACAGCAGATGATCGTCGTTGACGGTGTCGATCAGCTGCGCGGTCACCCGGATGCGGTCGCCCGATTTCTGCACGCTGCCTTCCAGCACGTAGCGAACGCCGAGATCTTTCGCCGCCGCCCGCGGCGCCACTGCCTTGCCCCGATAGTCCAGGGTCGCGTTGCGTGCAATGACGAGCAACCCTGGGTTTTGTGCCAGCGCGTCGACGAGGTTGTCGGTCAGTCCGTCGGCGAGGTAGTCCTGCGCCGGATCGCCGCTCAAATTGGCGAACGGAAGCACGGCGATCGACGGCCTGTTGGGCAGCGTCGGCGGCGCAGCGGGTGCGCCAGCCGCGGTCGGCGCCGGTTGAGGCGGGTACAGGCGCCAGAATGCCGTCGCGCCGATGGCCCCGATGGCGAGGAGGACCAGGGCGGCGGCGCCGGCTGCGCTCACCCGGCGTCGTATCCGCCTTCGCCGGCCGGGTGCCGCCGCGGCGGCGACCCGTACCGCGGCATCGGTCACCACCCGATAGGCCCGCACCGGCCGCGCGATATTCTTGACCTGCTGCTCGCCCATGTCCTCGAACGCGAGGTCGAGCTTGTCGCGAACCTGGTCGCGCACCATCCGGCTGACGCAGGTCCCACCCGGCTCCGCGAGCGCTTCGAGGCGTGCCGCGACATTGACGCCGTCGCCGAAAATGTCGCTCTCGTCGATGATGATGTCGCCGACATTGATACCGACGCGGAATTCGATGCGGCGGTCGGGCGGCACATCGGCGTTCCGCTCGGCCATCTCGCGCTGGATTTCGGCGGCGCAGCGCACCGCGTCGACGATGCTGGCAAATTCGGCCAACAGCCCGTCGCCCGTGGTCTTGACGATGCGGCCGCGGTGCTCGCCGATCCTGGGATCGACGACTTCGCGCCGATGCGCCTTCAACCGGGCGAGCGTCTCCTCCTCGTCGGCTCCCATCAGCCGGCTGTAGCCGGCGACATCGGCCGCCAAAATGGCCGTCAGTCGTCGCTCGACCCGATCGCTGGCCAAGCTTGCCGCTCCCTGTGACTTGAGCCGTGTAGATTAACTGGCAGGCTCCTGGCAAGCTTGTAAAGCCCGCACCGGACGTTGTTCATCGTCTTTGTGGCCCGCCGCGGCTCATCCTGTAAAACGGTGGGAGAGCTTGTGCTACCCAGAGGACATAGTCGGGTTGCACCGATCTCGCGTGGCGACGTGGCGGCCGCTGTCGACGTAGCGGCCAAACCCAATAAATCTCGCGTCATACATGATACCGGACATCAAGCCTTGGGCTTTGGCGAGATTGCCGCCTCTTATGGTGAAAACGATTTGAGGCAGGTACGCTATCGTCCCCGTTCCATTGACAAATACCTGACTTCGGCGTCGGCACGTGTGGACGATACTCGGCCTTATGCCTCTATGGCGTTGGCGTGGTGGCCCATGACTGCGCCCGCGTCGCCATCGCTAGAAATGAGGACCATATCATCGATGCCCGCGAGCGTCCTCTTCAGGAGCAGAGGCATCCTCGTAGTCCGCAACGCGCAGGGCGATTCCAGATGGGAGGCGCCTTGCGGCTTGGACGTCCCGGACCATTGCGACCACGTCGTGGCCGATTGATTTCAACCTGCAGACGACGACGCCCCACACGGCCGGTCGCTCCTATGACGAGGATCATTATGCCGCTCCACGCTCCCGCTTGACTCACACATATCTTAGTGGTTATAGGTCAATCAATAGCCGCCAGGTTATCGATCGCAAATGCCGAACGCTCACGATGTGCTCTTCAGAACGCTCGCCGATCCAACTCGGCGGGCTCTCTTCGAACGACTGTGCCGCGAGGGAGAGAAGACGGTCGGGGCTCTGACGGCTCGGGCCGGGGTCTCGCAACCGGCCGTCTCAAAGCATCTTGGGGTCCTGAAGCAGGCCGGGTTGGTGCGCGACCGCCACGAAGGTCGCCAGACGCACTATAGCGCGCAGCTCGGCGCCTTGGCCCCGCTGATAGACTGGACAAGCCAAATGGCCGGGTTCTGGCAAAGCCGGTTCGACCACCTCGAAGATCTGCTCAAAAGGATGGACCAATGACCAATACTGCGACCGAAACGCGCTCCGTCGTTGTCGAACGGGAGATACCATATCCGCCGGAAAAGATCTGGCGCGCGCTCACGCAACCACACCTGATCGAGGAGTGGCTGATGAAGAACGACTTCGAGCCAGTCGTGGGCCACCGTTTCAATCTTCGCGCAGACTGGGGTGTTGTTGACTGTCAGGTCCTGGCAGTCGAGCCGAACAAAACGCTGTCTTACACGTGGGGTGCCTATGATCTCGAGAGTGTCGTCACTTGGACCCTCACCCCCACGAGCACGGGGACCCACCTGCGCATGGAGCAGTCGGGCTTCCGGCCGGATCAGCCGCAGTACTACGAGGGCGCCAAGGGCGGGTGGCAGCGGTTCTTTGCGGCCCTGGAGCAGGTCTTGGCGCGGATAGATTGAAGTCTGCCGGCACAATTCAAAGCTAAGCTGAGCTCCCCGATCGTGACGGTGCTCGAACCAGCAGTACCAGCAGCGAAAGGATCACCAACCCACCGATCAGCAGCCAGGCGTCGTTGAAAGCGGCGACCAGCCCGGCGCGCTCGACCAACGGCGCGACCAGGGCGCGCGTCGCTTCGTCGATCTCGCCGATCGGCACGCCGGTGAAGCGCTCGGTCGGCAGCCCGACCAGACGGGCCGCCGATGCATCGCCCGCCTGTAGACGCGCGACGATCGACGCGATGTGGGCGGGGGTGCGCTGTTCGAGCACCGTGTCGATCAGCGCCAAGCCGATCGCCCCGCCGAGATTGCGCATCAGGTTGAATAAGCCACTCGCATTTGGGACACGGAGCGGGTCGAAGCCGCTCAATGCCAGCGCTGTGGACGGCAACAAGCACAGCATGATGGCGGCACCGCGGATGAGCTGCTGCCAGAACAATCCCCAGAAATCGGTCTCGAAGGTCATGAAGCCGTTGCCGACCAGGCCGACAGCGAGCAGCACATAACCAGCGGCGATCAGCAGCCGGGGCTCGACGCGCCGTTCGAGGATCGTGGCGACCGGCGCCGTTACCAGCTGGGCCGCGCCGGTCACCATCATGATCTCGCCGATCGCCAGCGCGTCATAATTGCGGATGAGACCGAGATAGACCGGCAACAGATATGTTGCCCCGTAGAGGCCGATGCCAAGGACAAAGCTGAAGCAGCACCCGACCACAAAATTATGGTCGCGGAATGCGACCAGATCGATCAGCGGCGCCGAATGGCGCAAACAGCGCCAGATCACACCACCGGCGCAGAAGAAGCAAATACCTGCGAGCAGCAGTGCTTCCGGGCTGCCCCAGCCGCGATGGGGAGCTTCCTTGAGAACCAGCAGCAAACTACCGAGAAAGACTGCGAGCAGCGGCAGTGCGAGCAGATCGACTGAGCCGAGGTGGCGCCAGTCGGGGCGATCGATGTCTACGGCCCAGGCGACCAACAGCGCGACGACTATTCCCGGCGGCACATTGATCAGAAACAGCCAATGCCATGAATAGCGGTCGGTGATGAAGCCGCCGACGGCTGGCCCGAGAGTCGGCGCCAGCATTGCCAACAGACCCGCGACGAAAGTCGCTCGGCTGCGCCCGAGCCCCTGGAACATCAGAAAGATCGCCGAGAAAACGAACGGGATCAAGGCACCGCCGCAGAAACCCTGCAGCACCCGCGCCGAGATCAGTGACCAGAAGCTGTTCGACGCGGCGCAGGCCAAGCTGGCGGCGGTGAAACCGCAAATGCAGGCGAGAAAGGCGCCGCGCGTCGACATGACGCGGGTCAGCCAGCCGGTCAGCGGGATCGCGACGACCTCTGCGATCAGATACGCGGTCTGCACCCAGCTCAATTGATCCAAGGCAATGCCGAGCCCGGCTTGGATATCGGGCAGCGAGCTCGCGACGATCTGGATGTCGAGGATCGCCATGAACATGCCGATGCTCATGGCGGTGAACCCGACCCACCTCTTGGCCCCGGCGACGCCTTCGGATCTCAGGAGCAAAGCCATGAGCGGAAATCTTCGCGTCGCGGCTTTTACACAGCGCGGCGCGGCGCCAGAACGCGCTCCTCGATGCGAATGCGTCGAGCGATCAGCGCGAGGTTGAGCGCGGAGAACGCCGCCGCGACCGCGACGGCGCCAAAAGCGAGGGGCAGCACGGCGATCTCAGCGGCGACCAGCAGATAATTCGGGTGTCGCAAATACCGGAAGGGGCCGGTTTGCACGAGGGGTGCGTCGGGCAGGGTGATGATGCGCGTCGTCCAGTAGCCGCCCAAGCTCACGATGACCCAGATCCGGCCGAGCTGGAGCAGCGCGTATAGGCAGATCAGCAGCCAATTGGGCGAGGCCTCAGCCGGCACGAAAATGGCCAGGCTCATGAGCCAGCCGGCGTGCAACATGACATAGAGTGGGTAACCTCCGGCATCTGCCTCCACGGCTCCCAGCCGGCGCAGCCGGGCGGTATTGCTCCGTGCATAGGCAAGCTCGATGAGCCGCTGCAATGCGACCAGGCCGAGCACCCAGTAGAGCGTGGTCACCGGTTGTCGATGACGAGAAAGCCTGCCGTGAACCCGGGGCCGAGAGCATTCATCAACGCGTGCTCCCATCGTGCCCCGGTAGCGCGCGCCTTGGCGAGCATCCGTTCGAGCACAAAGATCACGGTCGTGGCCGACATGTTGCCGTAGTCGCGCAACACCGTCCGCGCTTCGACCAAAGCGCCTTGCCCGAGGCCGAAGGCGTGTTCGAGCGCGGCGATCACCTTGGTGCCGCCCGGGTGACAGACAAAAAGGTTGATGTCTTCAATCGCAAGCCCATGGCGGGCGAGGAAATCCGATGCGGCATCTTGCAGCTGCGTCGTGACAAGCTTCGGAATGTCGCGGGAAAAGATCGCCCTTAGGCCATCATCGGCGACCTCCCAGCCCATCACGTCGAGGCTGCCGGGCCAGGTGTGTTCGCCCGCAGCGGCGAGCGCCGGGCCATCGCCTTCGGTCGACAGCAGCGCGGCCGCGGCGCCGTCGCCGAACAGGGCGGTCGCGACAATATTGCTCTTTGACCAATCGTCGCGCCGGAAAGACAACGCGCACAATTCGACGACCAGGAAGAGCACGGTTTTGCCGGGGGCGACGGCGGCCTGACTGGCGGCGCGGGCAAGCCCGAGGACGCCGCCGGCGCAACCGAGTCCGAAGATCGGCAACCGCTCTACCGTGCGCCGCAGACCCATCCGTTCGATCAGCAGCGCATCGAGGCTCGGTGTCGCGATGCCGGTGGTCGAAACGACGACAATGCTGTCGATATCGCCCTTATCCCGGCCGGTCGCACAGAGCACCCGATTGGTTGCCGCCTCGAGCAGATCAAGCGCGGAGGCGAGATAAATGAGGTTGCGCTCGGGCCAGCCATGCGCCCGGTCGTACCATTCGAGCGGCACGCAGGAGTATCGCCTCTCTATTCCCGTGTTGAGGAACATCGGCAGCAGGCGATCGAGATCCGGCGCGCGCCCGAACAAAAGTTTGACGCGCTCGATCACGTCGTTCTGGTCGAGCGGATATGGAGGAACCGCGGTCGCGACGGCGAATAGACGCGGGACAGCAGGCATTGATGGCACCTTACCGCCTGAGAAAGATCATCGCATAGGGTCTCAACGGCGCGCCGGATCGCAACGGCTGAGGAGGCGGTTGGCGCCTTGCGTCGCCCGAATGAAAGAGGGCTAAATCAAATCTTCAGGAATATACTCGGCGCGGCGGGATAAGTCAGGAGGAATAAGGCTGCCGATCGCTCGGTGAGGCGGGCGCCGAACCGACCGTCTCGGATGTTTCCTCCGCCGAAACTTCAGTTGGCAGATCGGCCGGCGTGGCGGGGCGCGGGGCGCGGTGCTGCTGACCGTCGTTGGCAGCGTTCATGACCCGAAAATAATGCTCGGCATGCTGGTAAAGGTTCTCCGCCGCGACGCGATCGCCACTGGTAGACGCCTCTCGCGCGAGGGCGATGTACCGTTCGAAGATTTGATGAGGGGTGCCTCGGATTTTGACGTTCGGGCCGTTACTGTCGAGACTCTGACCTCGCTGCGGCATCTGTTGCCGATTGCGGTTGACATTGTTGCCGTAATTACGACCATACGGGCGGCTGTTTTGTCCTGTTCTCATGATACCTTTTGCACTGATGGTGAAGTTGGGCCGTTAACCAAATAGAGCGCATCGGAACAGTTCGATAATGGAACGGGTCGCGCTGCTTTTCCGTAAAGCGCCAGCTCTTTCGCGACGGCACGTTAGACGGGCGGCTCGTCATTTCCAACAGGTTTTTGGCGCAATGCCCGCAGAAGCCGCCTTCTCGGCGCCGTCTCCGTGCTGGCTGCCGCCAATTGCAATCGGGGGTCGCTGTCACACACCGATATCGCGGGACTAGTCCGATTACATTACCGTATGCATCAGGCGGACAACGCCCGAACGAGAAAAGGCAAGCTCTCGTCCATCCGGTAATCGACACCCGTATGGTTGTCGGGGAACTCCTCAAAACGATGCGCAATGCCAAGCTCGTTCAGCCGCCGCACGAATTTACGAGCACCATAGAGCAGATTGAACTGATCCTTCTCGCCGCAGTCGATGTAGAGCGCCTTCAGCTTGCGCAGGTTACCGGCCTGGGTTTCTATCGCAACGACAGGGTCTTGCCGCAACCAGTTCGCCCAGCGTTCCTCGATAACTTCGCAGGTGTCGAGCGTGACCGGTAGCCGGATCCCCAGGAATTGCGCCGGATCGGGATCGTAGCTGGCCGCCATCGCCAGCGCGTTGATCACCTTGCCGGAACCCTCGGTATGCTTTTTGGCGCCTTCAAGCTGCTGCCACCAGCGCTCGATGGAGTTCTCCACGCCGGCGAGGGCGCGCAGGACCGCCGGCATGTCGGGCAGATAACACAGCTCGAACCCCATATCCCCGGAATGACAGGCCGCGGCCGACCAGATGTCGGAGTGGCGCAGCGCGTGAGTGAGCGCGCCGTACCCGCCGGAACTCTTGCCGAACACGCCGCGGCGGCCGGCCCCGCCGCATCCAAAACGCCGCTCGATCGCCGGCACCATCTCGTGCAGCAGAAAGTCCTCCCAAGCACCCATGGAGATTGAGTTGATGTATTGATTGCCGCCGAGCCGGGTGAAGCAGTCGGGAAAGGCAACGACGACAGGGGACATGCGCTGTTCCCCGATCAGCCGGTCGAGCCGTTCCGGGAGGTTCTCGCGGAAGCCGACCCAATTCGTATGGGCCAACCCGCTACCGGTGAAGCCGACAAGATCCACCAGCAGCGGCAATCCTTCCGCGTCATGCCCGGCCGGGACGTACACATCGACGGCGCGCGCCGACGGATCACCCAGCATATTACTCTTGAGGGCTTGGCTCTCGATAGAAAGCCGGCTGACGGAACCCGCCGGCCCCGAAAACTTGCGCATCGCCTCCTACCCCCAGCTTCTGATGATATGGTCAGCGAATATCAAAAAGCCGCGTCGAAACAAATTCGCACCACCGGTTTGTCTGCCAGCCCCACGCCGCGGCCTCAAGCCGGTTTTCTTGAGAGGATTTATGTTGCGCTGCTCTGCTGTTGCGGACGCGCCGCCGGCACAGCTGATTGCCAGGACGAGGGAAGAGGACGATACCGTAGAGACCTCTCGCCGACCTATTTTGTAAATCAGAGCCCGGTGCCAGCACAATGGTCGATCGGATCGTCGAAAGGTGAGCCTCACGCCGCCAGGGGGCGTCGTCGGTTTTTTGTGTTAGGAGTTGTTGGGGTAGCAAGCCGTCGCCTGCAGGGTTGTTCCTGCCGCCGTCAGGAGGACAATCTGTGGCACCGGGGTGATGAAATTGCTGCTAACCTGTACCTGGGAGAAACCCGATACGCCGCCGCAACTGACGTTCTGCGACAAATTTATCGTCTGGAGCGACAGCCCCCATTGATTGGCGGTCTGCGTAATGTAAGTCGTGGTGCTGGTCGAGTTGTAGCTGCCCCCGACAGCGCACGAGCTCTGCGGTATCGCCATACATCGCGCGCCGTCGAACGCGACCTGCTGTAAAGCGTTCAACGTCCACAGTAATCGGCTGTACTCGATGGCGCCGAAGATGAGCATCAGAAACACCGGCGCCACCAGGGCAAACTCGATCGCCGTAGTGCCTCTGGCGTCGCAACCAGGTTCGCGCCGTGACGAAAGCTTCATTGCGTCTCTACCAGCGCGCTTCGAGTTATTGTCCCATTTTGGGTGAAGCCAAATTGCGGAAAAAGTGCCGTGAAGCTCCGGCTCGCCGCGATCGTTACGAACTTCCCAGCTACGCTGCCGCCAGTACAGGAGCTACCACAGGTGATGGAACTGCCCCAGCTCCAATTCGGCGGAGTGCCGGTCGGACAATAGCAATTATCGGCATTCGAGGCGGTACCGCTCGCGACAGAAGAGCCCCCGGTCACGGTCACCGTCGGTCCGTTGTTTATGACGATCGTGCCGTCTTCCCACGACGAGCCGTTGGCATTTGCAACTACATTGGAAATCGACGATGCGAGGCTGCCTCCGTTGGTGGAATTGACGCTTGCAGCATTCAGTGCCGCATATTCGGCGCCGGCGGCAACAGCCGAATCCATCTGGAATTCGACAAACATTAATAGGGAAAAATCGGCCGTGACGGCGAAGACGGTGAGGAACAACGTTGCATAGATGGCAAATTCCGACGGCCGCGACGCCGGTTTCCTCCGCCGCCGAGAACACGCTCCAGAGAGGCCGCAAGAGCCTGCGAAAACTGTCGACCGGCGGGCGCAACATCATTGAACCAAGACAACGGCAGTAGCCGAACCGCTGCCGCCTAGACCCGTGCAGGTGGTACCCGCGGCGCTGCCGTTGGCCAATGTAACCTGTGAGCCCACCAACATCAGGCATGCACTCGTGTCCACCGTGTCATGAAGGGTTGCGCCACCGCTCATGCTCACGGCACCGTTGGGAAAGTAGAAGGCGCCGGAAATCCGCGTGTTCGTCGCTCCGGTAGTGAACGATGCCGCGGCCGTGTTGCTCGACGATTGCGGGCCAATTACCGCTAACCCTGAGGTGCTGCTCCCCAAGGTTGACGATGAGGTCGGCGCGGTTAGATTAACGGTACTGAAACCGGCGCCGAGACAAAAAGCTGATGTCAAGGAGCCGCAAGACACCGTAGTCGTGCCTGAGATGACGAGGGTCACCCCCAGGCCGGTCAGCCCGGTCGTCGTGCCGCTCGTGGGGCAGTTGCTGACGTTGCCGCCGCCGCTGTTGCCGAGCGCGACGTAGCCGTTCACGGTGTAGATCCCCGAGCCGAGAACGATGCCGCCGGCGCCGTTGATACTACCGTTGATGTCGTGCTCGGCGGCGGCGCTGAGTGCAACACAGGTGCCGCCGCTGGTTGTCAGATTGCCGGCCATCTGGAATAGATCACCGCTTCCGGTCGCGTCGCCAAAAAGCGAAGCGCCGTTGGCTTCGTTTAGCGAATAGCCGTTACTGGAGCTGCCGATGTTGAAGCTGTTCGTGCTTGTCCCGTAACCGAGGTTCAGGGCGGCATTGGGCGGCATGCCGCTGGCGTTTTGGTAAATTCCACCGGCGAGGGTGAAGGTGCTCGGGCCGCTTATGGTCAGGCGTGAGCTCCCGGAGAGACAAATACTGTAGCCGCTCGTGCCGCTGCAGGTCAGTGTGCCGATATTGAAAGTGCCGGCAGTGAAGCTCATCGGTGTGCTGCCGGAACCGTTGAGGCCAGCTGCCATATTGTAAACAGCATTGCTGCCCCCGTTAAAGGTCAGACCATTTGCGCTGGCGCCGCTTACGGTTCCGCCGAAGTTGTAGATCGCGCCGGATGACGAATTGTTGACCGTCAACGAGACGCCCCCGCCAACCGAGATGGCGCCGAAATTAAACGGACCTGGGCCGCTGCAGGTTACGGTGTGCTGTGAGGATGCGTAGACATCGGTACAGCCGGTGGGCAACCCGGCCACGGTACTGGATGCGAACGTGTAGTTGGTGCCGGTCGGTACGCTGGACAGAGTCGGTGAAGTAATGCTCGACACCGAGCTGATCCGGCTGGTTGCTCCAGTAACCTCCGAGTTGCTGGCCAGAGGATCGGCCGTGGAAACTTTGCTTTGCCGAACTGACGACGTTCCCGAGGGCGGAACGAGAGCACAGCTCGGACTTGGCGCGGTCGTACTGTAGTCAACCTCCGGCGTAGTGATCGTGTTACTGCAAGCGTGAGCGGTTACTGTAGTATTCGATGCCACGGCGCAACCGCTGGCCGACAGTGTTGCTCCGCCGGTGACGCTCACTCCCGTTCCACTGCCGCTGAGCGCGATGATACAACCCGGAGCATCCGCCTTGATCTCCGCAGATGCAGTGGCGCTCACCGACAAGATGCTGCTGGTCGTCACGGACTTGGCAAGCAACAGCGGGTCGCTCGTCGTAACCGTGACTTGGACGGCCTGATTGCCGTCGCCACTAGGCGAACTCCCGACGCTGGACGTAGCCGCGGTGGTGCTGAGTCCGTTGAGCGCTACGATATTGCCGACAGCGGAATTGGCAGTGGAGCTCGAGCCGGTCGAATTATAAACGAACGCGCCGCCAATGGCGGCAATATCGGCGATCCTCTGGTTCTCCACCCGCTTCAGAAGGCCATAACCGAACTCGAGCGCCAGGGCGGAACAACCGATTACCGCAAGGAATGAGAGGGCGGTCAATATCGCGATCGCCCCCTGTGTGTCGCCCAAAAAGCGCCGGAGCATGCGTATCTCTGATATGATCAGGATTGCTCGATCTTGCAAATCTATGCAATCGAAGGTAAACGCCCGGTTAAAAAAGCTTTCCGGTCCCGGCGCGCACGAGCGCAATCGGCAAATGACTACAGGCGCGCTGCGAGCAGCTTTGATTTCGCCGTGTCGTCGACCAGCACCACCCTGCGCCGAGCCCGAGGAGCCGGCGGGCGACGGTAGAGCCGATGAAACCCAGTCCGCCGGTAATTACCGCGCGGGCACCGGCAAAGGCGCGCATCAGAGCTCCCGTGCACTCTTCCTCGCTCGGATATTGATGAATTCCACACCCAGCGCATCCCCTGCCAGCGGCTCGATACCGCACCGCCCCGCGACGGACGACCCAGGCGGCCAGCCTGCGGCTTTCCGGAATGGGCAAGCAACTCCCGGTCTGCCTATTTTGTAAGCGAACTTTGGTACTCTGGAGCGATAGGCCCTATTGATCGCCGGTCTGCTGATTGTGAGTTGTTGTGGCGCTCGGAGATGTTTGCTGGCCGAGGTGCGGGCGCTCTGCGGTATCATGCACCACGCGCCATCGAAGGCAATCTTTGCGGCGCGTGCATCTTTCATAGCAAGCAGCCGAATTCGGTGACGCCAAAACGAACATCAGAAATATCGGCGCCAACGAGCGCGAACTCGATATCCGTGGTGCCGCCGGCACCACACCCCCTAATAGTGCTAACCGAACGGATGACTCCCGCAGCCGTTTTTTGTCGCCCCCGCGAAAGCGGGGGTCCAGGGCTGCAGCCACTGGCTTCGCCACTCTGGATGCCCGCTTCCGCGGGCATAACGGTGACGAGGCCGGGTGCCAAACGTCAGAAGTCTACCACTAAGTTGTACTGTTGGGGATCAACCGTGCGGTCTGCAGAGATGTCGCAATGTTCTGAAAGATCGTTTTTATGGTACTGTAGTTGTTTTTCGACGGACAGGGTGAGGCGGTACCGTCAGTGGAATAGAACTTCGCCGGGTCATTGACGTAGGTACCTGCTGTCGTGCCCGGGGAGTTGGCGATTTGCTGCAATGTATAACACGCGCCATCGGGCGCTGCGCCGGCGTAGCTCCCTGTATCATTGCTGCAAGTACTACTCGTCCCGTTGTCGTCATAGTAGACCGTATACACCATAGTCCCTGCCGCCGCCGCGGCCTGGGCCGGAGCAACCGCCGCTGCGCACTCATTGCTGGCGGATTTCAATGGCCCCATCTGTGTCGACGACGAAGACGCGTTGCCATCGGTCAGCAGGACAATGACGTTGGTCCCGCCCTGTCCACCGGCAGTGACGCGGGCCGCCTGTTCCGTGACGAGTGCGCTTTGCGCCGCGGTGATCGCATCGGCGTAGTAGGTCCCGAGCCCGCCGGGTGTTTTGAGGCAGCCCGACCCGGTTACCTTCACGATGTTCGAGCTGGTGTTCAGAGATGCCGTGTCGGAGGTGCGATAATCGTTAGCAAAGCCGACGATTTGGTAGAGCGGCGCGGCGATGATCGTATCGCCCTGGACGATGCCTGCGCCGGTCGGAGTGGTGCTCATCACTGCGGTCGTGGGAAGGGTCACGGAGCTAATGCTTGTGCCGGTCCCCCACCAGGGCCAGCTCCCTGTGCCAGCCGGGATGCTCGTCCCGAACGTGATCAGGTCACCGCTGTTGACTGTCCCGGCCACGTTTTTCGACAACGTTACGGTCGTGCTGCCGGGTGGGCCCGAAACCGTCGTGCCCGAGGAAATTGCGCTGGGATTCGTCGTGTCCTGGACCGTCAAGCCTGTGACAGCCGATGTTATCACGCCGCTTGGGAACGTCAGAAGTCTTGCCGGATGTCGTCTTCGAGCTCGTCGGTGTGCCAAGATCGGTCACCACGGCCCACGGCGACCCGGTATTGAATTCCGTCGCCGCAGTCATGCTTGTTTTTAACGACAGCGTGCTGGTTGTCGTGGCTGCGCTGGTAGTGTTCACTACCCCTGAATATCCTCCTCCCCCCGAGCCCCACTGCGCCGGAATTTGAGGGTTTGTGCAACCGATATCGGTCGTCGCTTGACTGGCGTTGGTCACGGGCGGGAACACAAAGAGCGCGACCTCGTCGACCGGGGTACCGGAGGTAGAGCCTGCTTGCCAGGGCCAAAGCTCGCCCAGGAGAGTTTGAGCCCCGTCCACGGCGCAGGCGATTGCGGTGCTGTAACCCGAACAGGCGGTCGCGGCGGGTCCTGTCGGAGCACTGCCCATCGACGCGGTCGTGTCGACGATGATAGCCACGTTGAGCGGTGTCGGTACGCCGCCCCTCATGCTCGCGCTTGCGCTTGCTGAGATGTTTACCGTGTTGATCCCAAAAACCCTCGCGAAAAACGTCGGTACTTGGGCTGTCTGGACCACTTGGATGCCGTTTGCGCCACTTGTGCCGGCGCAATTGGCAGATGCTACCGCGCATGACGGTGTCTGATTTGTGCTGCACGCCAGTCCAATGCTCGTGTAACACTTGAGGGTCGCCGCGACTGTAACGTTGGTCAGATTTGCGTTGCCGTTTAGGCTTCCCGTTGCGCCATACGCGGTCGCCTCGGTGATCGCCGTTCCACCTGTGCCAATGACTTGCGCTCCCGCCAGCGCCGCCGCACTGGCGGAGGCCTGGAGCGCTCTCTGGGCAGAGAAGACAAAGCCGGCATCGACGCCGAGCGCGCCAAGCCCGATAAGGGCGGGGAATGCGACCGCCACCAGGATGGCCGTGGCGCCGCGTTCGTTCCGAAGCACCCTGCGGAAAAAGGAGTTTCCGTCACGGTTCATTGTACACCCTCTGTCATGGTTGATGTTAGTTGGCACGTAGACGTCCAAAAGTTATACCAAGTCAACTGTGAGCCGCACGGGTATGCCACTGTTACTGCCGCAGGTTGTAGGGAGCCGCCCGACGAGGGTGCTGCGGCTGTCAGCGCCGTCGAACAAGCTGAGTCGGTCGCACACGCCGTCCCATTAACCGAAAAGGTAATCGTCAGATTTGCTGGCGTCAGGGTCGGTGCCGCTGATTTGATGGCGCTCACAGTGTCGGTATAGGGCGTTGTATCCGAGCGGCTGATCGCGAACTGCATTGCACCCACACTCGCCGCATTGATCAGCATAACGTAGTTTCCCACGGTGAGCCCGAACTGGACCATCCCCAGGAGCAAAAGGAGCAACACCGGAGCAATTAGCGCAAACTCAATGGCAGCGATGCCCTTCTCCCCCAGGCTGCCATTGTTGCGGCGTCTTCCGGCTGTTAGTGGTTTGATCGCCATCCGAAGTCGATGTCTTGTTGATGCGGCTTCTCCGTCTCCGCCCGCGGCTGAATGCTGGCAGAGCGGATCGGCTTCCTGGAAAGCCGTAGTTGGCGGTCATTCGTCGTGATCGTACCGCACGGCACGGCCAAGGGGGCGTTCGAGCCGGTCGCGCAACTGTCGGCAATTATTGCCGCTGCGCTGCTGACAGTCATGCCCGTCCCGCTGCCATTCAGCGTGATGATGCGGGCGGAAGCGTCGGCGTCGATCTCGGCATAGGCAGTGGCGCTGACCGGCATCGACTCGGCTATCGCCAGATAGGGCCCGGAGCATTCCAGCGATCTCCGCATCCATCGGAAATTACTCGATCTTGGACCTTATGCGCCGGCAGTAAACTTTTCCTTTATCCCCGAAATTATATCGGGCTTGTCCGCCGAAGGCCGGCGCTTTCAGTCGGACGTGAGCATCGCTAACAACGCGCCATTTGCGCGAGCGCCAACTATTGAAACCGTCCAGCTTCGACCTCTAGTCGGCGGAGGATCCAAGCTCGACGGGTAAATGACGGTCGTATCAGCGTTGGGGCTTCGGGTAATCGGATCCTTGGCGAAATCAGCCCGGACGGACATAGGGGCGAACGGCATCGACCAGCACTGCTGATGGGGCAAGGCGCGGTCCCGCACCCTCGTCGACCGGCGGGACGATGGTCACGCCCCAGGCGGGAAGCTTGTTGAGCGATGCGCGGGCCGCGGGGTGGTTGAGGAGCGGCGCGTTCAACGATGGGCCCACGATCACCGGCGTACCGCGCCCTATCGCCTCGGCGACCACGGATAGCGCAAGATTGTCGGCGATGCCGTGTGCGAGCTTGTTCAGCGAGTTGAAGCTGCACGGCGCGAACAGTACCACGCCGCGCGGCGGTCGTGGGCGGATGGCGAGATCGAAATATGATTCGACGACCTGCACCCCCCTGACGTCTGCGAGGTCGCGCGGCGCGATCACGCGCGAGGCGTTCGGCGTCGGGATCGCAATGACGGTTGAAAAGCCGAGCCCGATCAGGCCACCCAGAATCTCGGGACCGCGTGCCGCCGTCGTCGTGCCGCTGAGCACCAGATAGGCTACGTCAAAACTTTCACCGCCGGCCGCGCTACCAGAGCTCATCTCGTTCTCTTTGAACCTGCGTGATGCGGCGTGTCGATCTTAACCGGCATCGCTGCACGATGTGCTGTTCTCCTCAAACCCGAGAGGAAACAACGAGGAGGGGTTGCATCGCTCGCTGACCGCCATGCGGATCCGCGGATAGCGGATCAGAACCCGGCGGCATAATTTTCGATACGCACCGGGGTCCTTGCTGTCTTTCGGCATATTTCCTTTCCCCGTCGTGATTATCCTAGTACCTACCATTGTAAGCCATTATCGCTTAAAGTGTTGCGAGGGGACGAACTACATCGCTCAGAAGAGGGGGACGTACCATAATGGCTGATATCGGCCGTGCTATCGTGATGCTAGCTGCTGAAGTGGTGGGCTACTCGAGCCTCATTCGAGCGGACGAGAAGAGCACTCTCGAACGGCTAGAGGCGCATCGCGAAGAATTCGTGTATCCCAAAATCGCGGAGCATTCCGGTCGGATCGTAAGGGCGACCGGCGATAGTCTGCTCGTCGAGTTCGAGAGCCCAACCGAGGCGGTGCAGTGCGCCGTCGATCTGCAAAGCGGCATGGCCGATCGCAATATCCGCACCTTACCCGACCAGTGTATTACTTTCCAAATCGGGGTCACTATTGGTCAGGTGACCGGTAACGGCAACGATTTGGTAACCCGGGCCGTCGCTGCATTGCCGAGGGACACCCTCGCAACTCTGATCAAGCCTAGTGTCGCGATCTATGGCGAGCGGGGCGACATAGCCGTGCGCCTTGCGGCGTTGGCCGGACCGGGAGGCATCTGCATTTCCGGCGCCGTCCAGGACGCCATTCGTGACCGGCTCCCGTTGATCTTCAAAGACATCGGAAAACAGAACCTCGAGATCGGCGCAGCGCCGGTACACTGCTATGCCATGAAGCCGGAGTCCGTGGCATTCAGTCCGCATCTCGCGGCGCAAAACCGGCAGAGCCGACCTCAGAGGTTGCGAAGTACCGCCGTCGCAGTGGGCGTGGTTGCCACGGTTGGCATCTGCGGGGTGGCATGGTTGGCGTGGCTCGCCACAAATTCGCCGAGGCCGCTAATCCCGGCACCGGTGACTGCAGGCTCGCACGCGCCGTCTATCGGCGTGACGGCGGACGGGGCTAACCCGGAGTCGTCGTCGCGGCAGTCGCCGATGATAAGCAGCACGGCGGCCGACACAGCTACTCAGGCACCGCCGGCGTCGCAAACATCGCTTCCCAGCGGCACAGTGGTGGACAGAGATACCCAAGCACTGCCGGGGTCGCAACCCTCGCTTGCGAGCAACGCGGCGGCGGACAGGAGTATTCAAGCACCGTCGCGACCTGCCGTATCAGAAATCGGCGCGATCGTGGTCAGAGGTAAACAAGCACAGTCGGCGCTGCAAGTCACACCCGAGAACGGCACGGCCGCTATGGGAGGTATCCAAGCACCCCCGGTTCTTCAAACCACAGCCGACAGTGGCGCGACGGTAGTCAGGGGTAAAATAGAAGCATCAGCGTTGCAAATCACGCCCGACAGCGGTGCGGCGGTAGTGCGGGGTAACCAAGCGCCGTCCACGCAAATCGCGCCCAATGCCGCCACGGACGTGGTCAGGGGGACCCGCATTTCTTCCGCGCCACCTCCTTCCTCCCCTCCGGATCAACGGTGATGAAGGGCCGTCCCGGGATGACGGCCGAGTTTTTTGCACCCTGCCGGTGAGTCTGTGCATTTACCGCGAGTGCAGCTCTCACCGCTACGGCTAGGTCGATCCGGGCAGCGGGCGAGCTGCCGAAGTCGAGCGCCGCGACGGCGACCGCGCAGGCGAGTTCGGCCCGGCCTCAAACCAAGTCAGAATGGTCGCTCAAGTTGTCGGGCAGGCGGACCTGCACGTTCGCGCGTTCCTCCTGGAGAGTAAGAAAAATCGAGGCGTCGCGATCAGCCCAGCCGCGGCCGATCGCGTCGACCATGTCCTGTTCGCAGAGCGCTGCGAGACGCATCGGCGTGTTGCTGGCGCGCGCCAATTCGAGCGCCAGCCCCAGATCCTTGCGCGCCAGCGCGAGCGAAAAGCGCGGGTCGAAATTGCCGCGTAGATAGGTGGCGGGCAGGCGCACCTTGAGGCTCATCATCTGGCCGAGTGCAGCTTCGTTGAAAACTTTGACGATCGTCGAGGCGTCGATCCCGGCCTTGACGCCCGTCGTCCAGCATTCGGCCATGACGAGATCGAGCGTGAAGCTGGCGCTGTTGTGCATGATCTTGGCGATCGAGCCGGTGCCGATCCCGCCGGTGTAAATAACCCGCTTGGCAACCGCCTCGAGCAACGGAGGCGCGCGCTCGAACGCGTCCGGCTCGCCCCCCGCCATCAGCGTCGATCATCTTGAAGCCATTCTTGGCCATCGTCGTCTCCGCTTCAGGCAAGAGACATATCAAAACCGTTGCCGAGGGGGTGGATTTACTCCTTGACCCCACCCGCAGTCAGCCCACGCACGAGATAGCGGCGCACGACAACGCTGAAGACCACGACCGGCAGCATGACCAGGGTTCCGCCGGCCGCGATCTTGCCCCACTCCCAGCCCTCGTACTGCATGAAATTGACGATCGCAACCGGCGCCGTCATCGCCTTTGTGCGAGTGAGGATCAGCGCATAGAAGAAATCGTTCCACGACAGGATGAAGCACAATACCCCGGTCGCCGCCAAGCCCGGGGCGGCAAGCGGCAGGGCGATCAGACGGAACCCGCTCCACACGCCGCAACCGTCGATCCAGGCGGCCTCTTCGAGCGCGCGCGGCACGCCGTCGAAGAAATTGCGCATCATCCAGACGACGAGCGCGAGGTTGAAGGTCAAATAGATCACGACGAGCCCGGTGAGGCTGTCAATCAGCCCAAGGAAGCGGTAAGCGAGAAAGAACGGTATCGTGAAGGCGACGGGTGGCGCCATGCGCGTCGCCAGGATCCACAATGCGATGGAACGGCGTGCCTGAAAACGGCAGCGCGACAGTGCATAGGCGGCCGGAACGCCGAGCGACAACGACAGACCCGTCGCAGCGAGGCTGACAATGATGCTGTTACTAAACGAGCCGGGAAACAGTCCGGTCCACAATGCCCGGTAATTGTCGAAAGTCGGCGTAAAGGTGAGGCTCAGATCGAAAATGTCGCCGCCGGCGCGGAACGACAATTGCAGCATCCACAGTGCCGGGAACAGCACGACGCCCAGCAGCAGAAGCGCCGCGCCGTGTACGACCGCGCGCTCGCTACTCATCGCGCTCCGCTTCGACGCCAAGCCGGCCGATGAGCCAGCTCAACAGCAACACGCCGGCGACCATCAAGGTCGCAATCGCGCTGCCATAGCCCCAATAGGAAAAATTAAACAATTCGACAAAGGCGTAGTAATTGGTCACCTCGGTCGCAGTGCCGGGCCCTCCATTGGTCAATACGTAAATCAGCGGGAACGCCTTGATGCTGTCGATCAATCGAAAGAGGCCGGCGACGACCAAGGTTGGGCGGATATAGGGGAAGAGGATATAGCGAAACAATGCGAGGCGGCCGGCGCCGTCGATCCGCGCGGCGTCGATCGGCTCACTGGGGATCATCTGCAACGCCGCCAGCACCATCAGCATGGTAAACGGAAACCACTCCCAAGTGTCGGCGACGGCGATGGCCCCTAGCGCCGTATCGGGGTTTGCTATCAGCGAATGCACCGGCAGGCCGATCGCGGCGAGCCCGCGATGCATCGGGCTGACATCGGGGGTGAAGATCACCTTCCAGACGACGGCAACGACGATCGGCGGCAATACCATCGGCAGGATGAAGGCGGTGCGCACTGCTTCGAGAAAGCGCGAGCCCGCATTGAGCAGCAAGGCGACGCCGAGCCCCACCGCCAGCTGCAATACGACGGTCGCAGCCGATAATTTCAGCTGGACCTGCAGCGAGTTCAAAAATCGCCCGTCGGCCATCAGTGCGCGGTAATTGCCGATCGGATCGGAGAAATCGGTGGCGCTGTTCGGGTGAACCGGGTCGAGCGGGGTCAGGCTGGTGACGATCAGATAGATGGTCGGACCGAGCGTGATCACCCCGAGGACGAGGAGGGCGGGAAGGAGCCCGAGGGCGAAGCCGCGCCGTTGCTCCCGCCTCCAATCCGGTCGAGCTGTGCGCGCCGGCCAGCGGTTGTTGGCAACCCCTTCGATGGAACTCGGCTGAACCGCCAATGCTGACCCTATAGTTTGATGCCCGCCCGCTGCAGTTCGGCCAACGAGTTTTGCTGCGCCTGATGCATCGCCTCCTTGGCGCCGAGCTGCCCCGAGGCGATGTTCTGGATCGCGATATCGATCTGCTTATCGACCTGCGGATACACGTAGATCGTCCGGTATTTCATGTAACCCTGCGCGCCAAGGGCGATCGTGTCGAGATAGATCTTGACGATGTCGTGCCCATTGACGGTGAGCTTGCCCTTGAATTCCGGGCTCTCGATCAGCGAGCGCCGCGTGATCGAGCTGTAGCCGCGTTCGACAACCATTTGGCGGATGATCGGCTTCGACATCGCCCAGGTGATGAATTGCCAGGCGGCGTCTTTGTTCTTCGAGCCGGTCGGGATACCCCAGCCATGGGTCGCGACGCCGGGAAACCGCCCCTTCGGTCCGGCCGGACACATCGAGAAATTGCAGGTGCCCGCAACCTTGCTGTCCTTGGCTCCCATTTGCACCAGAAATATCTGGCCGTTGGGTGAGTAGTTGGCGCGGCCGGCTTTGAGCGTGGCGACGACCTGGTCATAGGTGTACGAGATCACGCCGTCGGGACCGTAATCACGCAGCAGCTTGGCAAAAAAATCGGCCGCGGCGATCGCCTCCGCCGCGTCGAGCACCGGCGTCAAATCCTCGGGCGGATCGCGGAACACGTTGCCGCCGAAGCCCTGCAACCAGGGAATAAAGCTCCAGCCGTAATGGTTTTCGGGCAGAAAGGCGGGGATCCCGTCCTTCATATGAACCGCCTTCATCGCGTCCGCCACCCCGTCGAAGGTGTCGGGCATCGTTTTGCCGGACTTTTCGAACAAATCGTAACGCGCGGCCCCGGCCATATAGATGTCGGCGGTCCACGGGATCGCATAGAGCTTGCCGGAGGCGTCCCTGAACGCGGCGGTCGCGCCCGGCAGGAAATCGTCGGGCTCCCAATCCGCCGGCGTCTTCTGCTGGTCCTTGAGATACGGATCCAGCGGGACGAACCAGCCGGCGCCGATCCAGCGGCCGATATAGATAAAGGTCACATTGAGCACGTCGTAGGACGAACCGCCCGTCGACAGCTCGACATCGATGCGCTGATTGTAGATTGGAAAAGACGGCGTCTCGTAATTGACTTTGGCCCCGGTTGCTTCTTCGAATTGCGGGACGTATTGGGTCAGCAGTTTGGCGTAAGGCGAGCTCCAGCAGGCGATGTTGAGCGTCGTTCCAGACAGCGGCTTGGCGCCGCCTTGCGCCGGCGCCCGGCCGGGCAACAACAGCGAGCCCGTCGCTGCGGCGCCCGCCCGCAATAATTGCCGCCGCCGCAGCCGCCGCTCTAGCAGAGTCATCTTCTTGGCCCCTCCCGCGTGGCGTCGATCCTGGCAGAGCGGGAAATGCTTTACAAGGCGCCGGCGCCATTTAGCGTGGGCATCCCCGCCTGGCAGCGGTGTTCGCTTTGCACGATCGGCAATATGAGTGAGGGAATAAATGGCGGACTGGGCAGATCAGGTGGCGATCGTCACCGAGGCTCGCGCGGCATCGGGCGGGCGATCGCACGGGCGCTGGCAGCCCGCGGCGCGCGGATTTGCATCAATTACGCGACGCGCGTGGCGGAAGCGGAAGCCGCCGCCGGCGAGATTGCGGCGGCCGGCGGGCGGGTCATTGCGGTTCAGGCAGACGTCGCCGATCCCGACGCGGTGCGGCGAATGGTGGTAGGTGCCGAGTCCGAGCTCGGGCCGGTCAGCATCCTGGTAAACAACGCCGGCCTATCATCGCCGGCAACCTTGGAGCGGACAATGGTCGGGCGAACCGGGCGGCCGGAGGATATTGCGAACGCGGTGGCCTTCCTGTCGGCGCCGGAGTCCGGGTTTGTGACAGCGCAGGTGCTCACCATCGATGGTGGACGGATGGACTATATCGGGCATGGCTAAACCGCCGGAAGCAATGGCGAGCGGCGAATTGTAGAACCAAACGCCGCTCACATTGTCTGGTGGGGAATTTCCTGATCGTTAAGTTCTGGACTTTACGAACACTTCAAAGAATTTATTAATAATGAACGATTATGAGACTTTGACTTGACAGCGGCTTTCGAGCGGCGCAGAAACACAAGATGTAGCAACAAGCCACCGGGTGCCATGACGAAGGGTGAGCCTACCATCCGGGTTGCGACGGCCACCGACGTGCCTATGATCGCGAGCGTCGTCCAACAAGCCTATCGCCACTACATCCCGCGCATGGGGAAGCCACCCGGCCCGATGCTGGACGACTACGCGGTGCGTGTCCGCGAGGGAGCGGTATGGGTGATCGAGCAAGCAAACGCCATATTCGGCATCATCGTGCTACTGCCCGCATCGGACTATCTGCTCCTCGACAATATCGCTGTCGCCCCGGGGCGCCAAGGACTGGGTATCGGCAGGCGGCTGCTCGACTTCGCAGAGGCCGAAGCATTGCGTCGCGGCTATCGCGAAATCCGTCTCTACACACACGAAACAATGATCGAAAATCAGCGCCTTTACTCTGCTCTCGGTTATGAGGAGACAGGACGCGCCACTCAAGCCCGTTACGACCGTGTATTTATGTGCAAACAACTTGGCAGCGGCGGCGGAAAATTGACGCCTCGCTGATTTTCCGTAAGACGCCTTTTCTGCTGTCCGCCGCTTCCGCAGGGTAACCGGTAGAAACTATACTTTGGGATGACGCCTGAGGGTTGCTCAATGGCCGATCGCCGGCATTTCCTGATCGTTGGTGCGGGCATTATCGGAGCCTCGATCGCTTGGCATCTCGTGCGTGCCGGAGCGCGCGTCACCGTGACGGACGCCAGGGAGCCGGGCGGCATCGCGACCCGCAATTCCTGGGCCTGGATCAACGCCAGCTGGGGCAACCCGGAGCCGTATTTCCGCCTGCGGGTCCGTGCCATGGAGGAGTGGCGCAGACTTGAGCACGAGGTGTCGGGTATCCGGGTCGCATGGGTCGGCGGCTTGTTCTGGGAGCTACCACCGGAGCGGCTTGAAACTTTTGCAGTCGAGCACGCGACTTGGGGTTACGACATTCGCCGCGTCGAGCGCGCCGAGGTGCAACGGATTGAACCGCATCTCGCCACGCCTCCAGAGTTCGCACTGCATGTGCCGAGCGAGGGAGCGGTGGAGCCGCTCGCTGCAACGCAGGCCCTGCTTGCCGCCGCGCAGGGCCTTGGCGCAACGGTCATCGCGAACAATCCGGTGCGCTCTCTGAATCTGTCTGCCGGTCATATCGTTGGTGTCGAGACAGATATCGGCCGCCTTGACGCCGATGAGGTCGTCGCTGCTGGTGGGATCGGAACGGCAAGCCTGGTGGCTACTGCCGGGCTTACTCTGCCAATGACCGCGTCTCCGGCGCTTCTTGTTGGCACGAAGCCCCATACCAAGTGTCTCAACGGGCTCGTCATGTCACCAGCGATGCAGTTACGACAGACAGCGGAGGGGCGGCTCCTTGCTGCCGCTAGTTTTGACGACGCCGATCCTGACGCGGATGGCGCGGGAGCCGCCGCTGCGCTCTTCGATGCGATGAAGGGCATGATGGCTTCTGATGCGTCGCTCTCTCCGGATTTTCACGTAGTCGGCCGCCGCCCTATTCCGAAGGATGGATTCCCTGCTGTAGGACGCGTTGACGGCATCCCGGGTCTTTACACAGCCGTGATGCACTCAGGAATTACCCTTGCGCCTGCGATCGGCCGCTTCGTCGCTGATGAGGTTCTCACCGGCCGTCGCGACAGTCTGCTTGAGCCTTACGGCCTGGGACGGCTGCTCCGCTGAACCGAGGATCAGCGATCGCTGCATAATTCAAGACCGCTGCAATGGCAGAACTTTCCAAAATTGATATTAAGACGGCCCCCCGCACGCCGGGCGGCTAATGCCGCCAGACCTTGACGGCCGAAACCAGCAAGATCACGGCGAGCAACGGGAGCAAGACCGGTGACGGCACTAGACCGAGCAGTCGGCCGCCGATAAAGCTGCCGATAATCGACCCCGCCGCCATTACCAGCACGAACCCCTTATTTTGCCCGAGAACCACGAAGCTGCGATCACGGCTATAGCGGGTAAAACCGACGAGCATTGTCGGCAGGCTCACTGCCAGCGACAGGCTGCCAGCGAGTTTGATATCCGCGCCGAACAGCAGGACGAGCGTAGGGATAAGCAACTCGCCACCGGCAACGCCGAGCAGCGCGGCAACAACACCAATCGCAAACCCGGCCGCCACTCCGGCGATTGCTTGAGCGGCACCCGTCAGAACCGCCCCCGACGTTGCGACGTCATGACCGAGCAGCAGCACGCCGGCAATGCCGACGAGCAGAATAGCGATGACGCGATAAAGCGTTTGCGAAGCGAGCCGCGTCGCCCACCCTGCCCCGAACCAAGCGCCGAGCAGACTGCCACACAGTAGGTTGACGATGATCGACCAATGCGCGGCGAGCGTCGAGAACGGCACCGCCGATGCGCGAAAGGGCAAGGCCGATGCAACTACAACAAGGCTCATCGCTTTATTGAGGATCACAGCTTGCAGTGCCGCCAACCGAAACGCACCGATCAGCAGCGGCAGCCGAAATTCCGCACCGCCAAGACCGATCAAACCCCCAAGCGCACCAATGACGGCACCGCCGACGAACGCGAACGGCGCGCGCCGGGCGGTGCGTGCAGGAAGATCGACAGAAGACATCGGCCCGCGCTACAGCGCCAAGACGGGCGCTTCTGCCAGCGCCTTCAGTACGCCCTCGGCAATGCGCCGTGGCCGCTCACCCAAACCGAATGCGCCGGCAGGATCACAGCGCGGATCGACCTCGATCACCTTCGTACGCGCCGCGACCTCCGCGCCGCTCCTTGTCAAACTCCGCAGGACGCCGCCTATCGGCGCGCGCAGCGGGAGAGCGTCTATCGACGCCACGGTATCGCCTTCGGCGACGCGATCACCGATGCGGGCAGCAGTTTGGAATCGGCCCGCTTCCGGCGCATAGACGAAGCGCGCGCGGCCGACACCGCCAATAGGTCGAGGCTCGCCGCCGAGCGGGAGTGTTGCGCCGGCTTCGACGATTTCGCCAAGCCGCTCGCCCCACATAGTTTCTATGGCGAGATCGACGGTTTCGCCGGCGACAAAATTCGGGCCGAGTCCGATTGTCAGCGGTGCAAGCCCGCGCTGTCGTTCAGGCACAGCACGCTTGCCATGCGAGCATCGATCATCGCCGACCAGTCGGCTGCACGCAGCATCTCGGCAAACGGCCAGACCGCTACCGGCAGCGGCGCGGCGTCGATCAACATACGGCGCAGCTCGGCCGG
This sequence comes from uncultured Alphaproteobacteria bacterium, assembly GCA_963736715.1. Lineage (GTDB taxonomy): Bacteria > Pseudomonadota > Alphaproteobacteria > ATCC43930 > CGMCC-115725 > AP-15. Next base: position 49,569 of record CAVTQA010000007.1, read on the forward strand.
GTTTTCGACCCGGCAAGCAGCAAGGCCGGCGAGGACGGCCACGCCGTCAAACACGGCGTCGGTGAAGGCCATTCCCCGACGTGGCGTTGCGGGTGCAGGCTCATCGTGCAGGGCAACGCCATACCCGGCACGGAACAGCACGGCGGCAACCGCCGATCCGACATCCCCCACTCCGCGCACCAGCACGGACGGACGCTCTTGCTCAGCCATCGGGTGTCTCACGCGCTATGGCATTTACGCTATAGCGCATGGCGCACCGCTATGGCAACTAGACCATAGCGGTTGCTTAGACCTTCGGCCCCGCCTCCGGCCGCGCGCGGCGGGCAAGCGCGGTCAGATCATCGGCGGCCGTGGTAACGGCGTGATCGAGGATGCGTTTATAGCGTTCGAGCACTTCGGCACCGAACGCCGTCAGGGTTGCACCGCCGCCGCCTGCACCGCCCGGCGCGGCCGTCACCACCAGTTCGGTAAAGGCTTGGTTCATGCTGTCGAGCAGGAGCCACGCGCGCTTATAGGACATCCCCATCTCGCGCGCGGCGGCCGAGATCGAGCCGGTATCACGAATGCTTTCGAGCAGCTTGGCCTTGCCGGGGCCAATGCGAGCGCCGGACTCGAAAACGATGCTAACCCTTACCCGCGCCATGCTGGACACTGTGCCACGCACCAACTTTCAAATCACCTGTCCCGCCATCGCCCAGCTAGGCCGTGTTGCAAAAATCAAAAAATTTCGCACGATGGCCCGCAGCTCGCCCCAACAATGGGTTAGGATGTGCAGAAGTTTGGTGCGAAATACGGCGGAGACGAGCGGCCCCGCGCCCCGCGCAAAAGTGCCCTCAAAGCGGGTTTGGGCCGACGACTTTCCAACGGTGGCGCTCGAAAAGTTTGGCGTGTTCGTCGTCGTTGATCGGGCGGCGCTCCGAGAGCGCCTCGATGAGGCCTCCGGCGGCGGCGGGGGTGTAGAGAAACAGGACGCGGCCGGTTTCACTACCGGTATTCTTCCAGGCATGCGGGATGTTGCGAGGCATGAATGCACAGGTGCCGGGCCCGCCGGCGGTGACTTCGTCGCCGATCTTGAAGGTGAATTCACCGGCGAGCACCCAGGCGACTTCGTCGCTGTCGTGGTGCAGATGATAAAGGCTCGTCGTTCCGGGTGGCAGGGTTTCCTCGAACAGCATGATGCTCTCATCGGTTTCGCGCCCAAGGAGCTTCAACGCAAAGGAGCGGCCAGGTGTCGGCGAGTCGAAATGCTTCCCGCCATCCGCAGGTATGACGAAGCCCTTTGCTGCGCTCATGCCCGTTTCCTCCCTCGTAGCGGAACAACCGAGGATAACCGAGACGGCGTAATCCACCAACCACGCGGTCTCGCCGCGTGCGATGGTCGGCTTTCCGGCCGAAGCACCGATCTAGAATTCCCACGCCTCACTCTTGGCGGGTGCGGCAAATAGATGATCACGCAATTGCCATGTTCACATTGTATTCTCACCGGCAATCGGCACCCGCGAACGGGCGGGAGAGTAGCGACGGAAGGAGTTGCCGATTCCTGATCTCGACCAGAAAAAACAGGAGGAACAGGGAGTGCGGGACCGATCTGCAACACTAAACATAATGTTCGCGTCTCATGAGCTCCGGAAGTGCCGGTCGCGGAATGGGCGACGGAACGAGGAGGGGCGATATTGATATTTCGCTGCAAAAAACAGCAAAAACAGCGAGTACGGGCCTACGGCAGCCCATGGCCATCCAGTGCCGTGTCGCAATAAGGCGATGTGAGTTGCTATTTCATTCCGGAACGGTGCGCCATAGTCGAGCGCGCCACGAGGAGCAATATCGATGACCGATATCCCGGACAACGAGCTGCATACCAGGCCTGTCACATTCATGGGCGCTCCGTATACGCATGATCTCTCGGGCGCAAAGGCAGCGGTGCTCGGCGTGCCGTTCGACTGCGGGGTCCATCCCTTCCGCATAGGATCCCGCCAGGGCCCGACAGCCATACGCGAGCAATCGGTCCTGGTGCGGCGCTACAATCCCGAGCTCGCGGATTTCGACCCGGTGGAACGCCTCAGCCTTGTCGATCGCGGCGATATCAGGCTGACGCCAAGCCGGATCGACGATGCGTTCACGCGCATCGAAACGGCAGCGAGACGAGTTCACGATGCCGGCGCCATTCCAATCACCATGGGCGGCGACGGCAGCGTATCTCTGCCGCTATTGCGCGCTGCGGCCACCCGGTATCCCGGAATGGTGGCGGTGCATCTCGATGCGCATACCGACAGTTACGGGTATAATCCCAACGACAAGTACAATGCCGCCACACAATTCACCCACGCCGCCGAAGAGCAATGTATCGTCGCGTCGCTATCCTATCACATCGGGATCCGCGGCACGACTTATGTCCAGGGCGTCTTCGAACAAACCAAATCTCTCGGCTACAACATTATTTCCTTGCGGGAACTTTTCGCGCGGGGCTTTGCAGACGTGCTGACCGAACTGCACGAGAAGCTCAAAGGCCGTCCGGTTTATCTTTGCTTCGACATGGACGTCTTCGATCCGTCCTGCGCCCCGGGCGTCGCAACGCCGAGCTGGGGCGGCCTGTCGGCGCGCGAAGGCATCGAGTTCCTGCGCGGTCTTTCCGGTCTCGACATTATTGCGGTCGACGTGAACACGGTCAGTCCACCGCATGACGTGCAGAATATGACCGCGTTCCTTGCGGCCCAGGTCATCTACGAGAGTCTGGTCCTGCTCTGCCGAAGGCCGAACTGATATACCACCAGCCGGGCCAATCCCGAACTCCGGCACGCCTGTTGAAGCCGACCGGCCTTTCGTTCCCTTCCTCGCGAGCGGGACGCGGGAGGGAATTCAGCCGATGACGCCGGTGGTCGACACTCCCTCGTCGAGGGTCGCCGCCGGCAACTGCGGAGGCTGCATCGGCTCGACCGCCAAAGCGTTCGGCAAAGGCGGCGGCCTGATGAGCGATCTTGAACTCGAGAGAAACGAGCACCCCCTCATCAACCTCGCGGCATGAAAAGCCGGAAGGACTCAAAACGGTGCTGATCCAGCCATACTCGCATCGCGCCCATTTCCCGTGGCAGATCGCTCGGACTGAGGCGGAGTTCTACGGCGCTCATATGCAATAGCTCGGTTATTAATCCAGCCTCCATAATACTATTACGCGCCGGTGAGCATAGACCGCCCGGCTTCATCTCACATCTTTGTCACAACCGTATTAGGCCGGTTCGCGGCGGTAATGATAGCGGTAGAGTTCCCTCTTCAATCCAACAGCATCGTACAGCGCCCGCGCGGCCGCGTTCTGCGCTTCCACCTGGAGGCACGCGCCGACTGCCCCGTGGTCCCTCGCCCAGGCCGCCAGTGCGCTGACGATCCGGCGGCCCCAACCCTGTCTGCGCCGACGACCGTCGGTGATCACCAATTCATAGCAAAGCAGGCCGTTGTGCAGCGCGCCATAGGCTAAGAGCGACGGTACCTCCGCTATCGGACAGGGCGGCGAAAGCAGCCGGTACGGCGAGCTGACCGACAATCCTTCGATAAGTCGTGGCCTGCTTGCTCGAATGGTTCTGCAGCGCCGCCATCGCGGCGAACCACTCCCGGTTCGGCTCGTCCAGCAGCTTTATATCCGGGTCTCGTGCTGCCTCGATGTCTTCGATCGGAGCGTAGAGCACGCAACTTTCGCCCTCTCCGGTGTAGCCGGCTTTCAGCAAGTGCTCGTCGATCGCAGGATCAATCAGCGACAACACTCGAAAGATCGTCGGCAGGCCCAATCTCCGATACAGCACCTCGCAAATCCGCAGATCGGCGTGCGGGACCGGCCGTAGCGGATTTGCCGAATTGGAACGACGCGTCAGGCCTCCGCTGAAACGCAGCACCCAGCCATCGAGCAGCACTTCTCGAAGCGCCGGCCACGCATTGAGGCAGGTTTCCTCGACGCGCCATTCCAGCGCCCGCTCCGGCATCATCCGGATCTACCTCGGCTCTCCGGGCTTCCTGAGCAGGTGGCGACATCCTGCCAACCCATCACGCAGGAGAGCTCGCTTTCGACACCGGTCGATAAGCCTATAGCCAACTATCCCGATAATGAGAGGAGGGCTCAGGTGATCGGCGCGACGCGGAAATGCTGACGATAGACAAAATCGGGTGCGGCTTCATCCGCGTCCGCCGGGCTCCGACGAGCAGCCCGTGGTCCGGGGACAACGCACAAGCCGGGTCAGTGCGCGCGGCATCGCCGGTCAGCGCAAAAGCCTGGCAACGGCAGCCGCCCCAGTCGATCTCGCGCCGGTCGCAGGAGCGGCAGGGCTCCGGCATCCAATCCGTCCCACGGAACCGTTCGAACACGGAAGAACGATACCAGATGTCGGAAAGGCTCGCTTCGGCTACGGTCGGAAAATCAAGGCCTGTCAATGTTTCCGCCGCGTGGCACGGCAGCACCTTGCCCGCCGGAGTCACGTTGAGGAAACGCCGGCCCCAGCCGCCCATGCAGGCCTTTGGCCGATGCGCATAGTAGTCGGGGAGCACGTAATCGATCACCAGGACACCGACGAGGCGCTTGCGGGCAGCCTCGACAGCGGCGGTGGCGGCGTCGAGCTGGTCGCGGCTCGGCAGCAACGCGGCCCGATTGCGCAAGGCCCAGCCGTAATATTGCACGTGAGCGACTTCGAGCCGATCGGCGCCGAGCGCCACCGCCAGCTCGATCATCTCGCCGAGGCGGCCGAGGTTTTGCCGGTGCACGACCGCGTTCACCGTCAGCGGCAGCCCTGCCTCGCGAACCAGGCGCGCCGCCCGCCGTTTGGCCTCCTGAGACCCGAGAAGCCCAGCGATGCGGTCGCCGGACACCGTGTCGGCATCCTGAAAACTGAGCTGGACATGCTCGAGCCCGGCCTCGACCAGCTCAGCCAGCCGGCCGGCATCGAGGCCAATGCCGGAGGTGATCAGATTGCCGTAGAGCCCGGCTTCGGCGGCATGGCGCACGAGCTCGGCGAGGTCGCGCCGGACGAGCGGCTCACCTCCGGAGAAGTGTACCTGTAGAACGCCGAGGGAGGCGGCTTCGCCGAGCACGCGCTTCCAGCTTTCGGTATCGAGTTCCGCGCTGGCACGTGATAGTTCGAGCGGGTTCGAGCAATAGGGGCAGCGCAGCGGGCATCGATGGGTCAGCTCGGCAAGCAGGGCCAGCGGCGGTTCCACCGCCGTCATAAACGCAGCACCTTTTTGTCGACGAGGTCCTGCAGCATCTTGACGACGTCGGCGGCGATGACATCACGCGGGGCGTCGTAGCGACCGACCAGTTCGTCGATGACGCCGTCGACGGCGCGCACGCCGTCGATCAGCTGCAGAATTTCGACGGCTTGCTCGTCGGGCAACATGAGCCGCTCGGGCGCGAGCACGATCCAAGTCTGCCGGACCTCGTCGAAGCGGAATCTCATATGCGGCGCAAAACGCAGGACGGCGTTGCCCTCGACCGATCGGCGCGGCTCTCCGGTCATGAGGCCGTCCGGCCGGGGACAAAGGCGCCCGGCGGGGTCAGCCCCGGCTCGACATAGGCGAAATAGAGGGCGTCGAGCTGCGCCCAGAGCACGTCGCATTTGAACCGCAACGTGTCGAGCACCAGCGCCTGCTTCTCGGCGGTGTCGGCATGTTGTTTGACGTAGCCGAGGGCGAAGGCGACGTCGGTTGGGGCCTGGGTCAGCCGCGGCGTGAAATAGGCGAGCGTGTCGCGGCTGATGAAATCGTAGTTCTTCAGCAGACCCTCGACTCGCTCGGCGATGATCTCGGGCGAGAACATCTCGGTGAGGCACGAGGCGACGGCTTCGAGAAGCGACCGGTCGCGGACAAAATTGACATAAGCGTCGACCGCGAAACGCGTCGCCGGCAACAGCCCTTTGGTTGAGATCACATATTCGCGATCGAGGCCGAGCCCGTCGGTCAGCCTGAGCCAGCGCGCGATCCCGCCGCTGTCTTCGCTCTCGCCGTCATGGTCGATGATGCGCCGGCGCCATTCTCGGCGCAGTGCCGGCGTCGGCAACCGAGCGACCAGATAGGCGTCCTTCGCCGGAATGCGGGCCTGATAGTAATAACGGTTGAGGGCCCAGGCCTGGACCTGACCGCGATTGAGCTTGCCGTCACGCATCAGGTGATGAAAGGGATGGCGATGATGATAGCGCTCCTCGCCGACCTGCCGCAGGGCACTCTCGAGATCCGCGCCGGAAAGCAGGGCCGCGCTCACACCCTCACCTCCATCCCGTCATAGGCGATCTCCCAACCGCCGGCTTCGGCGGCTTGGCGTTCCGGCGAGTCGTCGAGCAGCACTGGGTTCGAGTTGTTGATGTGGATAAAGATCCGGCGCTTCACGTCCAGGTCGCGGAACGCGGCAATCGCACCATCGTCGCCGCTCATGCTGATATGCCCCATTCGCCGGCCGGTCTTGTTCCCGACGCCGAGTCGGATCATCTCGTCGTCGCGCCACAGAGTCCCGTCGAAAAACACCAGTTCGCTCCCGCTCAAGCGGCGGCGCAGCCGCTCGGTCACCACCGCGCAACCGGGGATGAAAAAAAAGGATTTCCCGGTCCCGTTGTCGATGATCTGGAGACCCACCGCGTCACCCTCTTCCGCAATTCCTGGATCTTGCCCGACGGTTTCGAGATAGAGCGGAACTTTTGCCGGCACCGCAAACGCGATGACTGCCATTCCCGAAGGACCGACGGTCCCCGCAAGCTCGATCCGCCTATCGAGAGGCAATTCGACCCGCTGAACGCAATCCGGAGCGAGGACGTGGAAAATCGGGTTCGCGGCGATAACCGCAAGAACCCGCGACGGCGCATACACCGAAAAGCGATGCCGCTCGCGCAAATGAAGCAAGCCGGCGACGGCATCGACATCCCCGCCAGGGACCAGCACGCCGGCTATCGGCGATGACCGGAGTCCTTCACGAGGATGCAATGCACGCGTTGCCTCGATCTGCAATCGTAGATCGGGCGAGGCGTTCAGAACAAACCAGTCGCGACCGTTTGCCGAGACCGCAAGCGAGGCCTGCGTCCTCGCAACCGCTGCACCGTCCCGCCTTCGCGCGCGACGACATGCCGGCGCGTTGGAATTCCACTGCGGGAAACCCCCGCCGGCGGCGGACCCGAGGACAACCGCTTCAAGCACCGGTCGTCTCGCCGGATCCTACCGGCGTCAAGAAACGAGAAGTCTACTTGACCTCGGCACAGGCGTAGGCGTTGATCTCCAGCCCGACTGCGATTTCGATAATGACCGGCGTCTTCCACTTCATAGCCATTTCCTTCGGTCTGATTCTTGCCGGGCGGAAGTTAGGATCACCGCCGAGTGCTGTCAACCAACAGTGTCGACACACGCTGCCCTGCGGCTATGCAATTCTGTTCACCCTCGCGGCATTCATGGGCCTGCCACCCCATCCCGCTGCCGCAGCGGAGAGCGTCGATCCTCGGTTCACCGTGCTCGTCTTCTCCAAGACCACCGGCTTTCGCCACGATTCGATCCCGCAAGGGATTGCGGCGATCGAGGCGCTGGGGGCGGAGCACGGCTTTGCGGTCGACAGCACGGAAGACGCCGCGCAATTCAGCGACGCGGTCCTGGCTCGGTACAAGGTCGTCCTATTCCTCAGCACGACCGGCAATATCCTCGATGCGGGCGAGAAGGCCGCCTTTGAGCGATACATCCGCTCCGGCGGCGGCTTTGTCGGCATCCACTCGGCGAGCGACACGGAGTATGAGTGGCCGTGGTACGGCCGGCTCGTCGGCACCTGGTTCGCCAGCCACCCCCAGATCCAGCGCGCGACGGTTCATATCGTGAACCCAGAGCATCCCTCGATGCGGGGCTTGCCCGCGCTCTGGGAGCGCACCGACGAGTGGTACAACTTTCGCAGTAATCCACGCGGCGCGGTGCAGGTTCTGGCGACCCTCGACGAAGCGACCTATTCCGGCGGCGCAATGGGCGCGGATCATCCGATCGTGTGGTGCCAGGAGATGGACGGCGGCCGCAGCTGGTATACCGCGATGGGCCATACCAAGGAATCCTATGCCGAGCCGCTCCTTCGCCTTCACCTGCTGGGCGGGATCGAAAGCGCAGCGGGTATAGCCGGCAACTGCGCCAGCCGAGAAGACGCGAGACCATAGGGGAGACACTGCTCGCGTCGCCGGCGCTTGCAGTGGTTTCTTGCGAGAAACAGAACGAAGTTGGCCCTCCATCCCCCGATACCCCGCCGATTTAGGCCGCAGTTTGCGGGAGATGATGCGCGTCTCGGGGCCCCCTCCGGGGCGCCGAGCTTGTCCCAACAAATGTCGACATCCCCATAGCGGGCCGCACCCACTCAGAGCGGCTGCTTCGGCGGCAATGCCGGCGGCGGCATGTCCTCGAATTCGATCGAGGGCTGGTGCTGGATGAACGCGGTGGGGTCTCCCGTGCTGACCGGCTCGCCCTGCCCCGGGGGCGCACCAGCGAGGCGGCGATCCTCGTCGGGTTGGCCCTCCGGCATCTCGAGATCGCGCGCCGTGCCGAGCTGATCCGCGCCTTGCTCGATCCGCTCTTTGGCATGCCCGATGCGATCAGCGAGTTCGCGGCTGTAGGGAACCCGGAACGCACGCGGCGTACCGGCGGGCATTTTGTTCTCGTCCAACGCTTCAACCCAAAGGTAGATTGAGCCGGGCAGGCCATTCAGCTTGTCGGGCTCCACCACGGTTGCCCAATGAAGCTGGAAATGCTCCGGTACGTGCGCTTCGCTCGGCCAACCGATCAGCCCGGTAGTCGAGAGATAAGAGACGCCGAAGAAGCCGGTTGTGATCACAATCGCCGCGGCCTTGATCCCCCAATGCCAATGCGATGCCAGATTGAGGCTCAACAGCAGCACCGCGATGAGGACGTAGGAAGCGACGATCCCCGCCAGCGGCAAGGTCACCGCGCTTCGCCTCGCGAATGCCGGGAAGCAAAGTCGTCATCACCGGGCTTGACCGGACGCACAGATGGCCGGATCAAGGCCGGCCATGACGATCTCGGGTTGTTGTGTCTCTCGCGCTCCATGATCAACCTGCGTCATTGGTGCTGCACGGCGCCGGTCAGCGGGATGTTCGTACGGACTTTTCGGGTCTCCCGGATCAACGATTTCGGCCGGGTATTGATGTCGGTGATCTTGCCGTCCTCACCGATCGTGAAGCGGACCGCGGTCTTCTCGTCGCCGGTATGGTCGAGGAAGAGGCGATCGTAAAACACGATCTCTACCTTGGGGTTGATCTTCTCGACTGTGACTGAGACCGGCACCGGGTCGGGCGTCGTGGCAAGATAGTGGTGGATGTTGACGACGTATTCCCCGGGAATGAGCCCGCGCATCTGCACGATCTCTTGGCGGATCGGGTTGCGGATTGTCTTGCCGTTGACGACGAGCGTGTTCTTGTAGTCGCCGCGGTCGTCGCGGTCGAGGCTCATCAGCCCGGCTTCCATCACGTGGTACCAGACGATGTTGCCCTGCGGGTCCTCGACATAGGTATCAACGTCGTCGGGATGATCGTCTGGCCAGCTTACCGTCACGAGCATCTCGGCCTTGGTGTCGATCTTGCCTTGCTTGGCGTCGGTGTTGATTGCCAGATAAGCCAGGAAAAACATGAAGGCGACGACCTGCAGCCCCTTGAACAGCATCACCGTAAAGGGTTCGAACGGCTCCTCGCGGTCCCAGTTGCTAAACCCTTCCATGGGCCTCCCGCTCGAGCGCCGAGACGACGAAGACCTCGGTCAGGTCGGTGGTCACGTCAAACAGATACGCCGACGCATTGTCGAGAATGTAGTACTGCGCCTTGACCAGGATAGAACCGATCAGACCCGCGAGCGTCGTGTACATCGCGACCGCCATGCCGCCACTCATGACCTTCATCGACGATTTCATTGAAGTCGGGTCGAAGTTCTCTAGACTGGCAATCGGGAACAGCATCAGGATGAACCCGACGATCGTGCCGAGCAAGCCGAGCTTCAACAGAGCATCGCCGGCGAAGGCGCCGAACTGCATGGGGGATCTGAGATTGTCGGCCAGGCCGCGCAACAGCAAGGTTTGATCGAGCCGGCGGTCCGGTCCCTGCTTCTCGGCCTTGACCACCAGGTTGTGGATGTAATCAGTCACGCGTCCCGTCGGCAATGCCGGGCCATTGTCGGGAACGACCAGTCTGCCGTCTAGGCGATATGTGTTGACCCCGTTCATGACCCGCTCGCGCACCCGATGCACCGTATTGATCTCGCGCGAGATGCTAATAACGCAGGCCAGGCAGTGGGCCGAAATCGCGACGTACAGAACGCAGATGAATACCGATATGCCGCTGCGGTCCTGCGCCGTCATCAACTGAAAGAGGCCGTAGCGCCAAGCGAGCGCAAAGCCGAACAAAGTCACGCCGGTGAACATCATCCAGCGCAACAGCGGATAATAATCGCGGATCGCGAGCGCGCTGCCGAACAGACGAAATCTCATGGCGCCCGCTCTCACCGCTCCTGGGGATGACCGGCGAGCATCTCGCGGTAATCGGCGGGAGGCACAAAAGGCCCGCGCCAAATGCCGATGCCCTTGGCCTTGGCCGCCGCCTCGGCATCCACGTAGTCCGTCGTCTCCTTCGGGAGCGCGACGGCCATGCCGGCCTCGACGAGTGCTCGGTTGATGTCCACCTCGCCGGCTTTGCAGATCGCGAACACACGCCCGAACTGGTCGGTCCGGCGCTGTTCACAACTGATCTCCTGCGTGCCTACGAGGTTGAGCAATATCTTCGCCGACGCGGTCGAGCAGTTCCATGTCTTGCGGCCGGCGTAACATGGTTGGCCTTTGACCGGCGCATCGACGCCGTAAAGGACGATCCGCTTGCCGTCGAGGCTCAGCATCGCGGGACCGACGACTTCCGCCGGACCGCGATAGATCGGCGGATTCTCAGCACCCGTGGCGGATGCTAGGCCTGCCAGCGCGATGCCGGCCATAACTGCGAAAACTTTGCCTGTCATGGCGAAGGATGATAGTGGAACGAGCGATACTGTGTCTCTGGTGTTCGCGGCGGACGCAGATCACCGCGAAGGCCGACCTCGAGTAAAGCGATGACGCCGCGTTTTCTGGTCCTCGCATTTCTGCTGGCTTCGGCCACACCCGCTTGCGCGGCCAATCCCGGTGAGCTCTTGGCCGGTCGTAGCAAGGATTGCCCGGGTTGCGCCCTTGCCGGTGCCAGCCTCAAACGCTTCGACCTGAAGGAGGCCGACCTTGCCGGCGCTAACCTTGCCGGGGCCAACCTCCATCGCGCCCAACTCGCACGCGCCAACTTCGCCGGAGCCAATCTCACCGGCGCCAACCTCAACAAGACCGACTTGAAGCACGCCAATCTCGCCGGCGCCCGGCTCGGCGAAGCAATGCTTTATGAGGCCGATTTGAGCGAGGCCGATTTGACCCGGGCTGACCTCGCAGGTGCGATGATGGGATCGAGCCATCTCACTTTCGCTAAGCTCGACGGCGCCAACATTGCCGACGCCGACCTTGGCGATGCGCAAATGCACGGCGCCAAGCTGAAAGGCGCCGACCTGTCGCGCTCCGATCTCGGCCAGACGACTTTACGCCGCGCCGAGCTCGAGGGGGCTCATCTAGAGGGCGCCAGCCTGCTGCGCGCCGATCTCAGGGGTGCAGTTCTCAAAGGCGCCGATCTGCATAATGCAGATTTGATGCATGCCGACCTGACCGGTGCCGATTTGTCCGGCGCCGACCTCAAAGGCGCCCGCCTGCTCCTCGCAAAGCTGACCGATGCAAAGCTCGATGGCGCCGATCTCACAGGCACCATCATGCCGGATGGTACAACTCACGAGTGATGCGGCGCTCAGTCAACTGGGACATCGGGCCGCAACAGTTCGAGCCGCGTCGAGCTCTCGAATTGGCCGACCGTCAATTTGCTTGAACCGCTGAACTCGGCCTGGCCGGGTTTGCGCAGAAACCGGGTTTCCAGCACGGCGCGCATGTCGCTCTTTACCAGTTTCGTACAGCGCCGGTTGATATAGAGGCTGCCGACCGGGGTCTCCCCGGGCGCCGGAGGAGTGTCCGTGCAGTCCCACCCGTCGCTGCCGTACCGCGCCTTGAAAAAGTTGGTCAACGTATAGGCCTGCTTGCGATCCTGCGGGCTGGCTTGCGGGTCCGTGACGATGCGCAGACCAGCCAGCGTACCGTTCGCGTCAAACAGCCCCGATACGATCACCGCGAAATCCAACACCTTTGTGCCCGCGTATTGCGCGATCAATGTATGCGCGCGATGCGCCCTTGCCCAATATTCGAGCTCGTCGTCATAGCGGAAATAGACCTCGCGCAGGCCGTTCGGCTCGGACTGGCACTTTTCGTAATCGGACCAACCTGTGAGCGCTTGCTGCGGCGGACCGCCATTGCTGCCGCAGGCATAATCAACGAAAGCGTCGCGCGGCAGCGCCGATGCCGGCGTCCCGAGCTTCAGGGTCCAGATGTCAGCGCGCGCGGGAGCATTATCGGCGCGAGCGAAGCTTATGCTGAGGATCAGAACCGCAGCAATGATCGCACAGATGCCTAACCCCTCTCGGCTCTTGAGGGGGGCGTGGGAGGGTGAAGTGGGCCGGGGGCGACGCTCTGGAATCCCCCAACTCACTCCCGACCCTCTCCGCCCCCAGGGGCGGAGAGGGGGTTTCGCGCTCCCCGTCAATCCAACGCGAACACGAACAGCGACGAGCCGCCCTCGAGATTCTCCATCTCGGGCGCAGCCTTGAGCAGACCGATGTTCCACGGAACGCCGCCACCGACATGGATCGCAATGTATTGCTTCCCATTGACGGAGTAGCTGATCGGAGGTGCGGTCATCGCCGCGCCGAAATTGAAATTCCACAGCGGCTTCAGCTGTTCGTCGTCGAAGGCGGTGAAGGTGCCGTCGATGGTACCGGTAAAGACGAGGCCTCCGGCAGTCGCCAGCACACCGGCGTAGTTCGGATAATCAAGCTGAGTCGCCGCCTTTACTTTGCCGGTCGTCATATCGATTGCCGCGATCTGTCCTCCCATCCGCTTATTGCGGGTAGGAACACCGCCATTCCAGAACGGACCGCCCATCCGGGTCTCGTCGACCTTGAGCTGGGCGCAGCCGTCGATGCCGGCGCCATAGGCCAGGTGCTTGGAGGGGTTCCACGCGGTTGGGAAGAAATTCACCCCGCCCTGAACGTCAGGGCAGACATCGACCTGGCCGCTCGCCCTGTCGCTCACGGCAGCATATTGCTGCAGCTTCTTTGACGGATCGTATTCGACCGGCTTGCCGGTCTTTGGATCGATGCCCTTTGTCCAATTCAGGTTCTTGACGTACTGCGCGGCGCTAATGAACGAACCGTTGGTTCGGTCCAGCGTGTAAAAAAAGCCGTTACGGCCAAAATGCCCCAATACCTTGCGCGGCTCGCCATTGATCGTCACGTCGTAGATCATCTGCGAGCCGACTTCGTCATAGTCGTATTTGTCGTTCGGCGTGTATTGGAAATACCAGACGATCTTGCCGGTATCGGCGTCGATCGCTAGCGTCGAGTTGGTATAGAGATTATCGCCGGGCCGGTAGTCGGCATCGAACATCGGTGTCGGCTGGCCGGTGCCCCAATACATCAGATTGGTGGCGGGGTCGTAGGCTCCGACATACCAGAAGGCGCCGCCGCCGGTCTTCCACGCGTCGTGGTCGTCCGCCCAGGTCTCGTGGCCGGGCTCGCCCGGTCCCGGAACAGAGTAGGTCCGCCATAGAACTTCGCCGGTCTTGGCGTCGATCGCCATCAGCCAGCAACGTCCGCCGATGTCAGCGCCTGATCCGGGGACGATAATCATGTCCTTGACGACCAGCGGAGCGCTGGTGAAGACGTCGGTATTGGCCATCTGGTAATTCTTGTCCCACAGGACCTTGCCGGTATCCTTGTCCATCGCGATCACGCGGCCGTCGGTCGTCAGGACGATGACCTCGTTGCCATATAGCGCAACCCCGCGGTTGGACGGCAGCCACACGGTCGATTTGTCGACCCCAGGGTCCATCTTCCAGACAATGCGGCCCTTCTTCCCGTCCCGTACGTCGATTTTGTAGACGTCGTCCCAGCCGTCGGTCATGTACAGGAAGCCGTCCTCGGCCAACGGCGTCGACTGCTCGCGCGCGTGCAGCTTATCACCGCCGGGCTCAGTGCCGCCCAGCTGCACGACAAAAGCCACATGCAGATTCTTGATGTTCGACTGGTTGATCTGGTCGAGCGGCGAGAACCGCTTGGCGTCATAAGTCTTGTGATTGGTCAGCCAGTTGCCGGGCTCGCTCTCCGCGTTCTTCAGGCGCTCGAACGTCACCTCCGCAGCAGTCAGCGGAGACGACAACAGCGCCGCAACCACTCCGCTCGCGGCGGCTAAAAGGAGACCACGTGTCGCGCGTTTCAATGACAATTGCCCCTCCCATACCTTCCAGATGGACACTCTACTCTTTCCTGCCCGCGGCCATCTCTCGGCAGCGCGCACTGCCTTGACCGAAATAATCCTCGCAGTCGGCGACGGTAGGCGGGCCTTGGCCGACGATCTTAGCTTGCAGATAAGCGACGATTGCTTCGATCTCTCGCTTCTGCAGGCCCGCAGTCGGGTTCGGCGGCTTCTTATCACCGACTTCTTCGGCGGTCATGCCGTAGCACTCTTCGCCTTTGGTCCAGGCGAACTTGTCGAAATGCGGCATCGCGGTGCCGCCGGGCACACCGCAGCGTATCACCTCGACCAGCTGATCGTGATCGAGCTTGGTCTCCCGCAGATTGGCGGCCTTGCCCGGTGATTGCGGGTCGCCGGCGCCATCGCCGGACCAGCCATGGCAAAAGCCGCAGGTCGCCTTGTCCTGGTAGAGCCGCTTACCCAGCGCGATATCGCCGGCGGCCGGGGTTTGCGCCGAGGCCGCGGGAGCGAGCGCCAATCCAGTGGTGAGGGCCACGACAGCCGCGGTGAATCGGATCATGTATTCCTCGAGCCGCTGAGCTAGTCTTTGATCAGCGCTCTATATACTGTAAGGTCGACGACCGCCGTCTTCCAATCATTGTCCTTGACCAGTGTTACATTCGCCAAGGAGTGGCCATCCTTCATCTCCGGCCATACGCTAACAGCCAGATAGCCGGGATTCTCGTGTTTGGCTTCCTTGACGGCTTCCCTGATCTCACGCGTCGCGCGGAACAAGCCGTCATTTTGTTTTTTCGCGTCGGCCAGGTCATCGCCTGCGGTAATTGGCTCGGCTTTCGCGATCTCGCCCGAGGTGTGGTCTACAATTACCTCACTGTATTTGCTGCCGTCTTTGACGATATACACGGATAGCTGCGGCTTCCCGTTCTCGATTTCGAACTTGGCGGAAACCGGCTTGCCGTTCTTCTTGCTCACCAGCAAGCCCTGCTCCAGCGTCACTTTGGCGCCGGAGACCGCGGTTGCGAGCTCGGCCTTCTCCTTGTCGGTCATGGCCGGCTTGGCTGGGCCCACCCATAACGCGACAACCAGAACCGACAGGAAAGCGATCGCGGCTTTTGGCATAACATCCTCCCCTCGATGATTGATGATCTGAGGGATCTATCCGCCTTCGAATGGGCGGCATTGCGGCGGTACCGCCTTTCAGCGGCGGCGCGCAACCAACTAGACTAGCACAGGAACGTCCGGCGAGCGGACGTCGAGTTTATTTGACTTCAGCGCACGCGTAGGCGTTGATTTCCAGCCCTACGGCGATCTCGACGATGACAGGAGTTTTCCACTTCATGGCCGTTTCCCCGATCTGAATTTAGTTGTTTACGCTATTTCCTTTCCGCAGGCCTGTCAACGGAGTGCCGCCACTGTTGTCCGTAGCAGACGATCTGTCCGGTTTTGCCGGCCAAAAGCGGCGCGGCAACATCATACCCTGTCTGGCTGACTATGTGCGAGGTCACGCAGCGGGTTACCGGATGCCCCGCAGGCGCGCGTAAATGTCGCCGGAATTAGCGCTCTCTGGCAGTGTCTCGAGCCATTGTTCTATTGCCTGAGCATCGACCCATTGCGTGAAGGCGAAGCGTTGGGTCTCGCCCAGAGCGGCATTGTAAAGGTACGCCCCGAGCGCCCGACAGCGGGTTACGCAGTCGATCGCGACCCGGCGCAGGATCGTCGTGAATTCAAAGGAGAATGCCTGGAGCGGCCGCGAAAGTCCCGCGAGCGCCTCGGCCTCGAAACCTTCGACATCGATTTTGGCAAAAATCGGCTCGCCATGACGTTCGATCAGCTGGTCCAAGGTGATTGCCGGAGCGACGAGTCGGCCGGGCCAACGCTCGCCGCGCCAGCCCGGCGCCGCAGACGCCGCGGTCACAAATCGCGAAGATGCGGTAGTCAAGCTCGCATTGTCGAGATTGACGAAGAGCTCGAGGTTTCCGGACGCTGCGGCAATCGCCATGGGTTCGATTGCGACGTGCGGATCGCGGCCGTAAAGGCCCCGCAATATTCTGACCAGCCTTGGCTGCGGCTCGACCGCAACAACCCGGCAGCCGAGGCGGCGAAATGACCCTATCCGATCGCCGACATGGCTTCCGATGTCGAAGACGAGGTCATTTTCTCGCACAAAGTCTGAATAGAGCCGATCCATGCGCCACTGGCGGATCGGGTTGCCGTAGTAGATGACTAGTGAACGAGCGCTGCCGACGACGCTCCGCCAGCGCTCCCCGAGTGGAGGACTTGGTCCTTCCGTCAACCGCGAGATCCCAGTTCGCCGCAACGCGCAGTACTGCCAGCGAGCATTTTAGGGTCGGCCAGCATTGCGATCGGCCAGACCGTGCTGAATGGCGATGCGGATCAGATCGGCGGTGCTCTCCGCCCGCAACTTGGCTTTGATTTGGCTGCAGTTGTTCGCAGCAGTCTTGTAGCCGATGCCGAGTGCGTCGGCGATCTGGGCGAGGTTACGGCCTTGCGTCAGCAGACGCAGGATTTCGAGATCGCGCGAGGACAGCTCTTCGAGCGGGTGCGGCGGGGTTCGGATATTCGAGAACACGAGCTCTTCGGCGATCTCGTGTTCGACATAGGTGCGACCGCCGGCAACGCGTCTGATTGCTTCGAGAAGCTCTTCCGGAGGGATAGTCTTGCTGACGTACCCCGCTGCCCCCGCCTGCAGCGCGCGCGTCACATGGATATGGTCGTCGTGCATGCTGAGGACCAGAATACGCGCTTCCGGATCAATGATCTTCAGGCGCGCGATGATCTCCAGACCGCCGATATCGGGCAAGTTCAGATCGAGGATGACGAGGTCGGGGCGCCTTCCGCGGAAAGCGCTCAGCGCCTCTTTTGCGGTGGCCGCCTCCCCGACCTCCGCGGCCGGCTCGGCGGCGAGCAATCGTCGCAATCCGGCGCGGACTATCGGGTGATCGTCGATAATCAGAATTTTCATGGCGCAGCTGAATGAACCGAAGCGGATACCGGGTCCGAGGCCTGCGGATAGGGCAGCACCGCGACCACCGCGAAGCCTTCGTCGGATTTGTTCGAAAAGCTCAAGCGCCCACCAACCGCGCTGACGCGCTCGCTTATGCCAATCAGGCCGTAACCCAATTTGTCCGGGTCGCGCATTCCGCGGCCGTCATCCGCTATCGAGAGCCTGATCTCGTCGCGTCCCCCCTCGAGGTCGCGATCACGCTCGATGGAGATGGCAACGCGCTTAGGCTCGGCGTGACGCAGGGCGTTGCTCAGAGCCTCCTGGACGATACGGCAGATCGCCGTGCCAATGAGATCCATGAGATCTTCGCATTCCGCCGAGATCGCCACCTCGTAACGGATTTCGGGGCGGCGGCGGCGCCAGAATGCGACCAAATTCTCGATCGCCTCCCGCAAGCCGAATTCGGCTAGCCCGATCGGGCGCAACCGGCCGAGCATGCGTCTGACCTGCCTTTGCATATGCCGAACGGCCTCGAGGATCGACCCGACATGCAGGGCTGCGTCGCCCGCGCGATCATTCTCTATCAGCCGGGAGGCGGTGGCCGCGTCGGCGTTGATCGCGAACAGATAGGGGCTGACCTCGTCGTGCAGGTCGCGGGCGAGCTCGCCGCGCTCCTCCTCCTGCAATGTCAGCAGCCGCTCGTTCAGACGGCGGTTCTCGGCGGCGGTCTCCGCGAGCCGCGCCGCCATCCGATTAAAACTGTCGCGCAACCGCGACAGGTCCGGCGCCAGCCGGCCGCCGATCCTGATACGGTAATGGCCGTCACCGACCTCCTCCAGCGCAGCGGCCAGCCGGTCGAGCGGCCGCAAGGTGCGGCCGATAAAAACATAAATGAGCAGGATCGTGAGACCGCCGAACACGGCAAGTGTCGCAAGGCTGTCGGCGAACTCGTTCCAGACTTCGAGGGTCTCGTTGTACGGATCGGTCTCGATCACGATCGTGCCGTAGCCGCGGTCGGCGACCGCGATGGGGATTTGCTCGGTCTCGGGCGAAACTCCGATGAGGCGCACAAACCATGCCGGTGGGCGGCCGAATTTCGATTTCTCCATGGAGGGGGCGGCGGCCAAGGCCGGCGTCTCCCCGGCGTGCCGTACCCGCAGGTGACGATTGCCCTGGAAGGACGCCACCAAATCATCGACATCGCGCGACGGGTCTCGGGCGTTCTGCAGGCGGTCGATCGCGCTCTCGATTGTCCGCCGCCCGACCAGAAAGGCCGCGCGCATCTCGGTACGCACCGAGCGCGAGGCGTTGGAATACGCAGTCACGCCGGCCAGCGCGAGGCTGATCAGCAGCACAACGCAGACCAGGCCGATCAGACGGAACCGAAGCGACATTGGGCTCCCGCCGAGCGTTGCATATCCAACTCCGCAGCATGCCATTACGGGATAGCGATGCCTACCGCTTCCCGGAAGTGACTCACTTTGAAGTCGGGCCGCAAGCCAGATTTCCGCGGTTATGTATCAGTCTCACCGAATTTGGCAGAGCAACGGCTCGGCAGCCCATGTAGCCCCGCTCGTGGAACCGCCGGGTGGGGCCCAGTAGCATTGGCGGACTGCCCCTTCGCAACCAGGTCACCCTTGGCCGTTCCTGGCTGTTTCTGCAGCCAAATAACAGCCAATGTAGTAATTGCTAGATCGGAAATACGAAGATTTTACCGCATCTGTGATCCCCACGTTTGGAATACCGGTGAAGCGCCAAACCGGTCCTTCGAAAGCGGACCTTGTCACCTGTTCCACCTGTTTTATCAGGTGCAGATCAGGCTCTATTCTCCCGCAGCCCTACGGATTGTTCTTGCTATTTCTTGCAGCGACAAAACAGCCATCTCTCTACCTCGGCCCGCTCACATGGCGCCGACGATCGGTGCCTCCTGGTGCAACATGAAACGCGAACATTATGGCGATTTTAGCGTTGCTGATCCAGCAGCACACCGCTCTCCGGCGAGGCGCACGAACCATGCCGACGGGCGGCCGAATTCCCTTCTCTCCGTGGAGGGTGCGGCGAAGGGCCGGCGTCTCCCCGGCGTGCGATACCGGCAGGTGAGGTTGCCCTGAAAGGACGCTTCGTACCGGAATGCGAGCAGCCTTTCTGGGCGGGCGGCAGACGATCGCCTTTAAAAGGTGACGCGTACGCCGGCATACGCAACGCGGCCAATTGACGGACTCAGGGTCCTTGGATTGGTCAGATTGACACCCGGCGGCAGGTTGTCGAGTTGGGTGAAAGTGCCGAAGGTGGAGTAGGTCCTGTCGAATAGGTTGTCGACCTCGACAAAGGCCGTGGCCCATTGGTTGAGCTTGAGGGAACTGTGCAGATTGACGACGCCGTAGGCCGGGAGCTTGGGCTCCTGGTTCGAGGCGTCGCCGACGAGGAATTGACTCCCGACGAATTTCGCATCGGCGCCGATCGTCCAGTGCGGCGTGACCTCGTATTCGACATCGAGAACGACACGATTTCGCGGCATCAGTGGTATGGTGTCGCCGGGATGGACAAATATGTCGCCGTTGGCATTGGCGGCGGGACTGTTCGACGACAGCGTCAGGTTCTCAAGAAAGGTGGCGTCGAGGAAGCTGTAGTTGAGATTAGCAGTAAATTTTTCCCATTTATAACTTAGCCCGGCCTCAATTCCTTGGCGTCGCGTCTCTCCGACATTCGAGAAAAAGCCGAAGCCGTTGATCTGTGTCGCGAGCAAGAGAATATCGTCGAAGGCGTTGGTACGAAAAACGCCGACGTTCCATAAAAATTGGCCCGGGATCGCCTCCGTCGTGAAGTTGCCGCGGAAGCCGGCCTCGAATGTGTGTGACACGACTTGTTTCAGAGGCGGTTCGGACACCAGGAACGCGTCTAGAATGCAGGGCGCAGCCGGGTTCGCGCAGGCCAGCTCTCCCGGTGTGGGCGCGCGGTTGCCTTCCGACCAGCCGACATAGGCCGTAGCATTGTCGGTGATCTTGTAGGTCAGCCCGACGCCCGGGTTGAAGTGGGTGAAAAGATTGTTGCCGTTGATGTCGGGAGAGGTACCGGTCTGATCCGTCAGCCCGATCAAAGCGAGATTGAACCGACCGCTCAGGGTCGCAGCAAGGCTGGGCGTGATGTTGAAGGTGTCGGTGGCATACGCGCCGAAATAGCTGTTCGTGCCGATGACACCCGCCGGCGCTTCAATCGGCGGCGATGCAGTCGGACTGAGGCCCTGATCGATGATCACGCCCGAGCCGAGGACATTGAGGCTCGGCAGCAGCGTACCGAGCTCGCCGTGAGCCGAATAGCTGGTAACGCTGTGGTCCCCGGTGAGACCGACCGCCAGACTGTTTTCTCGGTCAAGAATCGGATTGGTGAATTTCGCCTGAAGGCCGGCGCCGACGGTATTCGTGTTGGTCGACGTGATGTCGATTTCGCCGGGTGTCGCCCCGGGCGGCAACACGCTGGTCTGCACCTGGTTGCCGTTCCTATCGAATAGCACGTCGGCGGGAAAAAGATCGTTTCCTTCGAGACAGAAAAAATCACCGTTGTTGGTGCAGGGCGTCACGTCAGTCAGATTGCCGTCGTGCAGATGCTGGTTGAAATGCCGATAGTAGACGTCGCCGGTGAACAGCAAAAGATCGGTGGGCTTGTATGTTCCGGTGAGTTGTACCAGCTCCGCCTCGTTATGGATCGACTGCGGAATAGTAAAGGTGTTTCTTATATCTTGGGCGAGCAGCTCTACCGGCGTCGGCCCGGTGGCGCCGATGACGCTGTCTGAGGCCGCGACCGACAGATGAACGGTGAACGGATTATTCTCCCACCCTAAATCCACGTAGCCTTGGGCGAGATTGGTCGGCGAGTGGAACCTGAAGCCGTCATCGTGCGTGCCGCCGAACGCAGCGTAAAGGCCGAAATTGCCCCACTGGGCGCCTTCTTGCGCAAAGCCGTTGATGTTGCCGAAAGAGCCGCCGGCGAGCTGGCCATCGAAACCGTGGAAGTTGAAGCCGTTTTTCATTTCCAGGGCTACCGCCCCGCCGAGCGCATTCAAACCGAAGACCGGGTTGTTTCCTTGCAAGGTCAGTCGATTGACCGCGAATTGCGGGATCAAATCCCAGTTGACGGTGTCGCCGAACGCCTCGTTGATTCGCACGCCGTTCTGATAGACGGCGATGCCTTGCGGAATGCCGGAGATCGGCGACGCCTCGAAGCCGCGATACACGAAATCGGGCTGAAACTGGCTGCCCTGCTCATTATTCAGATTGACTTGCGAGAGGCGCCGAGCCACCGCAGTCGGTACCAGATCGTTTTGGCCATCCGGCCACAATTGCCCCGCGCTCAAGCTCTGGACATTGGCCGGTACTTTATCGATATCGATGCCGCTGCCCGGTAGAGGCGTGACGCCGACGACCTGTACGGTCGGCAAGGTGACGGTAGGGGTCGTAGATGAATTATCGGTGGGGGTCGTAGATGAACTGTCTGGCGTCGGGGTTTGCGCAAGAGCACCGGGGCCGGAAAACAAGACCAGACCGGCCGCTATCAGACCTATACCTCTGATGCCGAACACGGCCCCCCCCATAGACGTTATCGCGATCGACGATTGACTGATCCATTGAAACACAACCATCCCGTTATGGGGATGGCTCGGTTTCCCGATCTGAGGAGGATATTTTCCTAATTTGGTCGGGAAATTTTCCTGATCTGCTCGGGACCGGGGTCGGCGTCGCCGAGACGACTGATCCGCCGCCGCCTGACCCGGAACTCTGGCAAATCAACTAAGAGCCTGGCCCGAAATGAATGACGAATTCTCAGCAGGTTATCCGTCATTCCCGCGAAAGCGGGAATCCAGGAGCACAGGTCTCAGCATTTGCCCTGGACCCCCGCTTTCGCGGGGGCGACGTGTACCCCTTTGATATTACGCGCGCCATTTTGAGCCAGACACTAAGGGACCGAGATAATGTACCAGGGCGGCAATAATCCCTTATCAAAGGGGGCTGAGAACATTTGAACTCGAGTTGACCCCGCCGCCGTCGGCTGCTCAAGCGTAAGGAGTTTATCGCTGAAACCTCTGCGGTGCTGGACGCGATCACCATTGACGGCATGGCTCACGGCTGGACTACCGCCGCGGTTCCTGACTACATGTGTCGCAGCGTCACTCCATCCAGGTTCGGGAGCTGGGCGACGAAATGCAATATTTAATTCCAGTGCTTTTTTCGCTGCTTGTAGTGAGCTCGTCTGCCACTGCAGCTGAGCGCTTGAGGTTCTGGAACTTGACAGGTTTCACGATCAAGGAACTCCACCTTGCACCGACTGGAACTACGGGTTGGGGGCCCGATCAGTGCAAGAACGATCCCGATGGTGCCGTCGACGTGGATGAGCGGTTGACGCTCAAAAATGTTGTTCCGGGATACTACGACGTGAAGCTCGTGGACAAGCAGGGGCGGAGCTGCATGGTCAGAAACGTCGAGGTTCAAGCCGGAAAACCTTATGCCTTTTCACTCTCAGAGAAGGACCTGACCGATTGCAGCCGGTGAACGGTTCGGGGATGCGTATAACTGGCGGTCGCTTGCCTGTCTCCCCGACCTCCTCGGTGTTCATCGCCCAGGCCCCCGGTGCCGCCAACCCGCGCAGCTGCAGCCCCGGCGCCCCGATCGCCGGCACCGTCGGCGTCCGTGTGACATTTTGATTATCTTTTAGGGGTTTACCATGAATTCGCTTGACAGATGCGAACGATTATCACTATCATGGTTTCACCGAAACGGCAATAACGAGTATCTTTTATGTGGAAGTTTACCGGCGCGCTCTCCGCAGCGCTGCTGGCGTGCGTTGTCGCGCCATTATCCGCCTCCGCCAACAATAACCCTTGTCCTCGTCCGGATGCGGGCGCCATCGTCACAGCACCGCCGGACCTCTTCAGCAGTAACGGCGCGCTGAACGTGTCTTTCGACTATTACACGACCGTCGACAGTGCCGGCCGGACGCTTTTCTGCTTCGTGACGCCGGACGGGCTGCAATCGCCGACATTGCATCTGCGGCCGGGCGACACGCTCAATCTTTCGGTAACCAATCGCAATCCGGCCCCGCCGCCGGGGTCGCCGACCGAGGTCGTGGCGAATGCAGCAGACCGTTGCGGCGATGTGACGATGACGATCACATCGCTCAACGTGCATTTCCATGGCACCAATACCAAGCCGGGTTGCCATTCCGACGAGGTGATTCACACGATCATCAACTCCGGCGAAACCTTCAAATACAGCGTGCAATTTCCGACGAATGAGCCTCCCGGGCTCTACTGGTATCACCCGCATGTCCACGGACTTTCCGAGGCGGCGGTGCAGGGTGGCGCGTCGGGGGCGATCATCGTAGACGGCATCGAAAACGTCCAACCGGCGGTCGCCGGATTGCCGGAGCGGATCCTCTTTATCCGCGACCAGACCCCAGACCCTAGCATATCCAGCTGCCAGACGCCGGGGTCTGCCCTGCCATCGGGGACGACCGTGCCGTCATGGGATGTGTCCCTCAACTACGTTCCGATCCTTTGTCCAGGCTTCACCCCTGCCGTTGTCAAAATGAAGCCGGGACAGCGGGAGTTGTGGCGTGTCGCAAACGCCTCGGCCGACACGATCATCGATCTGCAGCTGCAGTATGACGGCGTGCAGCAGCCGTTGCAGGTCGTGGCTCTCGATGGCGTCCCGACCGGCTCTCAGGACGGTACGATGCAAGGCCAGTTGATCACCCAAACCCATATTCTGCTGGCCCCTGCGGCTCGAGCAGAATTCATCGTGACGGGGCCGTCGTCGAAGGTCAGAAACGCAACATTCATGACGCTCAACGTCGATACGGGCCCGGATGGCGACAACGATCCGACGCGACCGCTCGCCAGCATCGCGACGACGGCGTCGCCGCCTCCGCTGCCGGTGATCCCTTCGCCCTCGCTACCGGCGAATCACGAGCTCTTCGAGGGCCTCGCCAACGCGACGGTCACCGCAAAGCGAACTTTATATTTTTCCGAGGTGCTCTCGGATCCGACCAACCCGGCGAGCCCAACCAACTTTTTCATTACCGTCGACGGAGCGACCCCGACGCTCTTCGACCCGAACAATCCTCCGGCAATCGTGACCAAGCAGGGCGCCGTGGAGGACTGGACGATCCAGAACCGGAGCCAGGAGAACCACGAGTTTCACATGCACCAGATTCACTTTCTGCTGCTCGAGCAGAACGGCGTGCCGGTGCCCCCGGAGCAAAGGCAATACCTGGACATGATCCAGGTCCCTTACTGGAGCGGCACGGGGCCCTACTCCAGCGTCAAGGTGCGGATGGATTTTCGGGGCATGGATGTCGGGGACTTTGTCTATCACTGCCACATCCTCGGCCATGAGGACGCCGGCATGATGGCGACGATCCGCGTGCTTCCGCGATAATCCGTCAGCGAGAGATCGCAGCGGGAAGGAAGGGTACCGCCTCATGCGGCGCCGAGCGATCCTTGGTGTCCTCATCGCACTTACCCTCGGCATTTCCGCCCTAGTCTCGTCGCTCATTCTGGCTGCACCGAAAGCCGGCAGCTGGCATTTTGCAGATGCCGATGACGCCGCCGTCGTGGCGCGCGGAAAAAGCGTCTATATGGGCCGCTGCGCGTCCTGCCATGGCCGCAACTTACAAGGGCAGCCTTTGTGGCAGCTCAGGGACGAGTTTGCCGGCAGGCGGGCGCCGGCCCATGACGAGACCGGCCGGACCTGGCAGCACTCGGACGAAGAAATCTTTCACATGATCAAGTACGGGAGGTTCCCCTCGACGCCGGTCGGCGCCGCCTCGTTCATGCCAGCCTTCAGGGATGTCCTCGACGGTCGCGAAATCATCGCCGCCACGGCTTTTATCAAGGCCCGCTGGCCGACCGCGCTACGCGTCTCTCAGGCGATGCTCAATCCCGGGCGCGCGGGGATGCCGCAACGGGCAGACCAGACCGAATGGAGATTTCCGCCTGCCTACTGCAGTGCCGCGCGGCGTCGGCAAGCCGCCGTTACGGCCGCCAGCGCGGCGGCCGCCGCAGAAGCGACAGAGAGATAGCCGATCGTATCACACACGCGATGTAGGCAGGTCAGCCACCCAGATCAGAAGAGCCTCTCCAACCCTGCCCGGCAAGATTAACAATGTTGCCGGGGCCGCTCGTTCGGAGATAGAATCGCACGATCGGCACTACACGGGGAGGCACGCCATGGTCAAGTTGCGCGTCAACGGCCAGGATCAGTCGTTCGACGGCGATCCGTCGATGCCGTTGCTCTGGTACTTGCGGGACGAATTAGGGCTCACCGGAACGAAGTATGGCTGCGGCGTCGCGCTGTGCGGGGCGTGCACCGTCCACATAGACGGCCAGGCCACTCGGGCCTGCATCACCGCCGTAAACGACGTCTCCGGCCGGTCGGTGACCACCATCGAGGGGCTCGATCCGCAAGGCAATCATCCGGTCCAGAAAGCCTGGCGCGCCTTAAATGTCCCGCAATGCGGGTATTGCCAGGCCGGCCAGATCATGCAGGCCGCCGCGCTGCTCGCCACCAACAAGAACCCGTCCGAGGACCAGATCAACAGCGAGATGAGCGGCAACATCTGCCGTTGCGGCTGCTATCAGCGCATCACCGCCGCCATCAAGGCGGCCGCCACAGGAGCGTGACATGACATCCGTCCACGCCGCATGCGTCTATGCCACGATCGAGAATGTAAGCCGCCGCGGGTTCCTGCGGGGCTTGATCGCCACCGGCGGCCTGGTCGTCGCCGCCGAATTCGTTCCTGCCCGCGGCGCGCTCGCCGCCTTCGCCACCGGCGCGGCCAAGATGCCCGGAGGAGTGGTCAGCGACCCGCATGTCTTCGTCTCGATCGACCCGAGCGGGCTGGTGACGATCGTCGCGCACCGCGCCGAGATGGGCACCGGCTCGCGCACCAGCCTGCCGATGGCGGTCGCCGACGAGCTCGAAGCCGACTGGTCGCGCGTCAAGGTCGTGCAATCGCCCGGCGACGAGAAAAAATACGGCAACCAGAACACCGACGGCTCGCGCAGTCTGCGCCATTTCATCCAGCCGATGCGCGAATGCGGCGCCGCGGCGCGGCACATGCTCGAAATCGCCGCCGCGCAGCGCTGGAACGTGCCCGTTAGCGAGGTGCAGGCGCAGGACCATGAGGTCATCCACAAACCCTCGGGCCGCAAGCTCGGTTACGGCGACCTCGCCGCCGCCGCGAGCGCGTTGCCGACGCCGCCCGCCGACCAGATCAAGCTCAAGGACGAACCCGCCTTCCGGTATCTCGGCAAAGGCAACGTCCAGATCGTCGATCTGTTCGACATCACGACCGGCCGCGCGGTTTACGGCATCGACACCAAGCTCGCCGGGCTGAAATATGCGGTCATAGCGCGGCCGCCGGTGATGGGCGGCAAGCTCGCCTCCTACGACGGCACCGCCGCAATGAAGGTGCCCGGCGTCGAGAAGATCGTCGTAATCGAAGGAACCCCGCCGCCGTCGAAGTTCCAGCCGATCGGCGGCGTCGCGGTCATCGCGCGCAATACCTGGGCGGCGATCAAGGGGCGCGAGGCGCTGGTCATCAAATGGGATGACGGGCCGCACGCCAGTTACGATTCGGCTGCCTACAAGGCCCAATTGGAAGAAACCGCGCGCAAGCCGGGCAAGGTCGTGCGCGATGAAGGCGATGCCGAGAAGGCGCTCGGCGCCGCTGCGAAGACAGTCTTCGCGGAATACTACGCGCCGCATCTCGCCCATGCCCCAATGGAGCCGACTTGCGCGACGGCGCGCGTCGCGGGCGGCAAATGCGAGGTTTGGGCGGCGGTGCAAAGCCCCGGCGGCACGCAAAATGAGCTGGTGGAGAAGCTCGGTCTCAAACCCGAGGACGTCACCGTCAACGTCACCTTGCTCGGCGGCGGTTTTGGCCGCAAATCGAAGCCGGACTTCGTGCTCGAGGCGGCATTGCTGTCGCGCGAAATGGGCGGCGCCCCGGTCAAGGTCACCTGGACGCGCGAGGACGACCTCCACAACGACTATCTGCACACGGTCTCCGCCGAGCGCATCGATGCCGGGCTGGACGCGCAAGGTCACGTGATCGCATGGCGCCACCGCACCGTTGCGCCGACCATTCGCGCAACCTTTGTTCCAGATCCAAAAATCGAGCAGCCGGGGGAGCTCAGCCAGGGTGTCCTGGACGTGCCGTTCAATATCGCCAACCTGCGCTGCGAGGCGGGCGAAGCCGAAGCTCACACGCGGATCGGCTGGTTCCGCTCGGTGTCGAACATCCCGCATGCTTTTGCGATACAGTCGTTCGTCGCCGAGCTTGCCCACGCGGCGGGACGCGACCCCAAGGACATGTTGATCGAGCTTCTCGGGCCGCCGCGGCTCGTCAAACCACCCGCCGAATACACCAATTACGGCGACCCGCTCGAAACCTACCCCATCGACACAGCGCGGTTGCGGCGCGTCGTCGAGCTCGTTGCCGACAAGGCGGAATGGGGCAAGAAATTGCCGCCGCGGCACGGTCAGGGCATCGCCGTGCACCGCAGCTTCTTGAGCTATGTCGCGACCGTCGTCGAGGTCGCGGTGGACGATAAGGGAAAGCTGACGGTGCCGCGCGTCGACACTGTGATCGATTGCGGTTTTGCGGCGAACCCCGAGCGCATCTATTCCCAGGTCGAGGGAGCGGCGGTGATGGGGCTGAGCCTCGCCAAATATGGCGAGATCAGCTTCAAGAACGGACGGGTCCAGCAGAATAATTTCGACGGGTTCCAGGTCCTGCGCATCGATGAATCGCCGCCGATCACGCATGTCTGGATCGTTCCCAATGGCATCGACGTGCCGTCGAGTGGCGTCGGCGAGCCGGGGCTGCCGCCCTTCGCGCCGGCCCTGTGCAACGCGATTTTCGCCGCCACCGGCAAGCGCATTCGCCGTCTGCCGATCGGCGACCAGCTCGCCGCGTAGCCACCATCAAGTCCGTCATTCCCGCGAAAACGGGAATCCAGGGCTTCAGGTTCTGAAAGGCGGCCCCTGGACCCCCGTTTTCGCGCTAGGGCATGCACACATCTCCACAATAGAAGGACTTTCAATAAGTTATCCGTCGTCCCCGCGAAAGCGGGGACCCAGGGGCCCCGTGGTGAATAGCCCGACAACGGTCCTGGGTGCCCGCTTTCGCGGGCATGACGGCGGATAGGCGGAAGATGTGTGCATGCCCTAGCGTTTTCGCGGGGGTGACGAAGTCGGGTTTGATTTATAGTTGGTCATAACGCTTGGGGTGAGCGGTGGATCGCGAATTTGGGTGGGGGGCCTGCCGGATCGGGAGGCGGGCGGCGATCGGATTGGGCCTGTGCATTACACTGGCGCCGCGCTTCGCGCTGGCGCAAACAGATGCAGCTCGTGAACGGCCGAAGGAAGGTGACCTGCTGGTCAATGTGACCGCCGCGGCTAGGCCGGAGCCGTTGAAGCCGGACGACCTGCCGCTCGACGGCAGGCAGACCCTGGCATGGCCGATGGATCCGGAGACGAAGACGCTGCGCAACGGCTCCCGGCTCAACAAGGTGCTGCTGTTGCGTCTCGATCCCGAGGGATTGGACGCCGAGACCAAGGAACGCGCCGCTGAGGGCGTCGTCGGATATTCGGCAATATGCCCGCACACCGGCTGCGACGTCACCAACTGGCACCCAGACCGGAAATTGCTCGAATGCCCTTGCCACTTCTCGATGTACAATCCGAGCGAAGAGGCCAATGTTGTGAGTGGACCCTCGCCGCGCCGCTTGCCGGCGTTGCCATTAAGAATTGTCGACGGAAAGCTCGCGGTCGCAAAGCCGTTCATTGGCCGGCCCGGATTCCAACAAATTTGACTGCAATACAATGAGGAGAAATGCCTTGAAGATGAGATCCCGGTTCCACGCCTTGCTGGCGACGAGCGCCTTGTCGCTTGTGATCGCCGCAGCCGCATCGGCGCAGCAGCCCCAACCGCCGCTGCCGACGCCGGATACGCCGCCGCCGGTACCCCCGATTTTGCAGAGCTACAAGCCGGTAACGCCGGATGAACTCAAGCAGCCGGCCGACGGCGACTGGCTGATGTACCGCCGAACTTATAACGGCTGGGGCTATACCCCGCTGGCGCAGATCACTGCCGAGAATGTCGGCCGACTGAAGCCGGTATGGACCTTGGCCACTGGCCAGGTCGAAGGCCACCAAGCGCCGCCGATCGTCAATGGCGGCGTCATGTTCGTCGCAACGCCGGGCAATCAGGTGCTGGCCATCGACGCCAAGAAGGGCGATGTGCTCTGGCGCTTCAAACGGCCGATCCCGGATGACATGTTATTGTTGCATCCGACGAGCCGTGGTGTCGCGCTGCTCGGGGACAAAGTCTATTTCGCCGCGGCAGATGCCGTACTGGTCGCGCTCGACGCCAAGACCGGGAAAGAGGTTTGGAAAGCCACAGTCGAGGACTATACGCACGGATATTATATGTCGCTGGCGCCGCTCGTGGCCGACGGCAAGGTGATGGTCGGCGTCTCGGGCGGCGAACTCGGCGTTCGCGGGTTTGTCGCCGCCTTCGATGCCGAAACCGGCAAACCGCTTTGGAAAACCTACACCGTACCCGCACCCGGCGAACCGGGCAGTGAGACCTGGCCCAAGGGCGACCAGTGGCAGCACGGCGGCGGCTCGGTTTGGATTACCGGCAATTATGATCCGGAAACCAATCTCAGCTACTGGGGCACCGGCAATGGCGGGCCGTGGATGGGGGACCAGCGGCCGGGCGACAACCTCTACACCTCATCGGTGCTGGCGCTCGACACTGCGGCCGGCAAGATCAAGGGCTATCACCAGTACCATCCGAACGACTCGTGGGATTGGGACGAGGTCTCGCCGCCGATCCTCGTCGATTACCAGCACGACGGGAAAAACATCAAGGGTCTCGTCGATGTGGCGCGCGACGGCTATCTGTGGATGCTCGAGCGCACTGGAGACAAGATCAACTTCATCGACGGCAAGCCGTTTGTGAAGCAAAACGTCTTCCAAGGTCTCGACCCCGAAACCGGACGGCCCCATGTCGACCCGACCCGGCAGCCCGCGACCGGGAAGAAGGCCGATTTCTGTCCGTCGCTATGGGGCGGCAAGGATTGGCCGCCGGTGGCTTACAGCCCAAAGACGCGGCTATTGTATATCCCGGCCAATGAGAATCTCTGCGGCACGTCGATCGGCGAACCGGTCACCTACACGCCGGGACAACGTTATGTCGGGGCAACGACAACTCTTTACATCGCTCCGGGTGCGGATCACATCGGCGAGCTGCAGGCCTGGAACCTCGATACCGGGCAGAAGGTCTGGAGCCATCCCTTTGCCAACTCACAGCTTTGGGGACCGGTACTGGCGACGGCCGGCGGGGTCGTGTTCGCCGGCGGAACCAATGACCGCTATTTCCGCGCCTTTGACGCCACGAACGGCAAGACATTATGGGAATTCCGCACCAGCTCGGGAGTGAATGGCGTGCCGGTCTCGTTCCAGCTCGACGGCAAACAGTACATCGCCGTGCAGTCGGGCTGGGGCGTCGATGCGGCCCGCATGCAGGCCCGCCTCAATCTCGTGCGGCCGTGGGAGTTCCCCGATGTGCCACAGGGCGGCTCGATCTGGGTTTTCTCCGTCGATTAACTCCCGTAAACGCTGAAGGGCGGGGGGTCCCTATCCAGCCGCCCGCTGGCGTGCATGCGCGAAGGCCTGCGCAATCGCCTCGAAGGCGGGCTTGGGCTTCAAATCGGCATCAAATGGCAAGGGCCGCGACGGCAGGCCATCGGCGCGCCATTTCGATTGGTGCGTCTCTTTCCGGACGATCCAGCTGTGCCGATCCGATAATCCCCAGGTCACCACTACCTTAACCGCCGGTTCGTCGAGCGCAGTGTCGAGGAAGCGGCTGTAGGTATCGGCCACTAGACGGTCCCGCACCGCTTCGTCTGCCGGTGCTTTCTCGTCGGTGACGTCGAGCTCGGTGATTTGGATCGTCAGACCGAGACCCGCCACATCAGCGAAAAATCGGCGCAGCCGAGCCGCAGAAAAGGGCGGTCCGCCGGCGCAGGAGAGATGAGCCTGGACGCCGACTGCGTCGACCGGGGTCCCGGACCCGCGCATCCGCTCGAGCAGGTTGAGGAGTGCCGTGCGGCGCGCTTCCTGTTCCGGGGTGTCGAGCTCGACATCGTATTCGTTGACGACGAGGCGCGCGGCAGGGTCGGTCTCGCGCGCCGTCCGATAGGCGAGGTCGAGATAGTCCGGCCCGAACATTTCGAGGAAAATCTCGGTGCGCAGACCGTCCGGCCTCCCGTCCTTGGGCTCGATCGGTTCGTTGACGACGTCCCAGCTGTGCACCATTCCGCGATAGCGGCCGGCCAGCCGCCTTATGCGCTCGACGATCGCGCTCTCGATCTCCTGCCGGCTGTCCAGGTCAAAAAACCAGTTCGGCGTGCGATGGTACCAGAGCAGATTGTGCCCGCGCAGCGCGAGGTTGTTTTCGAGCGCGAAAGCGGCGACCGTGTCGGCAGGACCGTAATCGTCATCGCCGGGCGCGCCGCGGTTCATGACCTGCCATTTCATATCGTTCTCGGCGACGACCAGCCCCGCTTGCTGCAGCGCGAGATCGACAAATGGGAGATCTGCGGTAATCTGTCTGGCCGAAAGCGTCGTCCCGTAGAGCAGCCCTTTGTCCGCCGCCAGCTTGCGCAGCGCAAAGATCTCTTCAGCACGGCTCGAAACCGGCATTACCGAGTTGACGCCGCTCCCGAGCGCCGCAAGGCTAGCGCCAATAAAACGCCGCCGATTCGGATGATCAAACTTGCAGCGAAGCATGAATGACTGAATGGAATTGAGCCGATGTCGGTGTCTTCAGGCCGCCGGCGAAATCTGCCCCCGTCGGTCCGATATTGCCATTGCAGTCGGCTGCTTTGCGAGATGATTCGGCGCTCGGTCTGCGTCACGGCAACGCACACCACTCGTCAAAGGGCACCGGCGGCCCCTCTTCGCACCCGATCCGCCGATCGTGCTCAAAACCGCAATCCAGTGCGTATGCGGGACGAATTTCCGCGGGCTCGCCGGATCGGTCGTCGAGGCCCCCCAGTGCCCGCGCCGCTGAAAGAACCCTCGACGGCGGCAGAACCACGGTTGCCGTCGTGCCGCGTCCCTTCTCGCTGTGTAACCTCAGCGAGCCGCCGTGGAGCTCGGCCAGCTTTCGAGCGAGCGGTAGCCCCAGACCGGAGCCTTCATGCTGGCGGGCAAGTCCTCCATCGACCTGGCCAAACCGCTCGAGAGCTATTTCGATCTCGGCCTCTGTCATCCCACTGCCATTATCCCGCACGACGAATGCCGCACCGCCCTCTTCCGTGCGCCGAACGAGGACGTTTATCGCCCCGCCAAGCTCGGTGAATTTGATTGCGTTAGACAGCAGGTTGAGCAGGATCTCCGTCAGGCGGGTCCGGTCGGCCATCAATGGGGGCACGTCTTCTATATCGACGGACAGCTTGAGCAATCCGGCGGCAGCACGATCCTTGACGAGGGCAATGGCGCTGTCGACCAGCTTGCGGGGCTCGATAACTTCTTCGTGCAGATCCAGCTTACCGGCGTCGATCCGCGCCAGATCGAGAATCTCGTTGATCAGGTGCAGAAGATGCTCGCCGCTTTGCCGGATGAGACCGACATATTCGACTTGCCGCGACTGGAGCGGCCCGGCAATCCCGTTCTCCAGCACCTCGGAGAAGCCGAGAATCGCATTGAGGGGTGTGCGCAGTTCGTGACTTATATTGGCGAGGAAGTGCGATTTTGCGACGTTGGCGGCCTCGGCGGCGGCTTTTGCTTCGTGCAATGCTCGTTCGGCCAGAACCTTCTCGGTGAAGTCGCGCGCGGTTCCTCGATAGCCGAGAAACCGCCCCGCCTCATCAAAAAACGGGTTGCCGCTGACGGAAATCATGCGTTCGGGATCATCGCCGATCTTGCGTTTATAGACGAAGTCACGGAAAGGTTCGTGCCCGTCCAGAACCGTCAAATGCTCCTGCCATTTGGCCGGTTCGCTGACGACATCGATTGCCAGTTCGGTGCGGGTCCGGCCGATCCGGGTCTGCGGGTCCTGACCAAACGCGCGTATGTGATCCGACAGATAAGTGAACCGATGCTTCTCGTCCGTCTCCCAGAACCAGTCGGATGAGGTCAGCGCGAAATCGCGGCACTTTGCTTCACTCTGTCGCAAGGTGGCCTCGGACCGTTCGAGCGAGCGGGAGTGTGCGATCAGCGCGCGAAAAAGCAGGGCGAACCCGATCACCGTGCAAAGGGTGCCGAGCGCGATGAAGAGCGATTGGCGGCGCCAGTTTACGAGCACTGCATCTTCCGCCATCGAGACTGTAATCACGAGCGGGAAATCGCGCAGCGGATGGACCGAGACGATGCGCGCGCGTCCGTCGACGTAACCCGGCGAACGGGAGTCGCCTCCTCCTTCTTCGAGCAGTCCGTAAAACGGCAACTCCTTTGGCAGTTTGCCGCCCAGCATCGTCTCGATATGCGGATAGCGGGCGAGCATTGTGCCGTCGCGACGGAATACAGCGACCGATGCGCCGTTGCGCAGACTGATGGACCGGAAAAAGTCCTCTAGATACTGCACATCGATCGCGCTGAGGACGAGTCCAACGAATTCGCCATTGGCGGAATTGATCCGGCGCGCCAAATAAAAAGACCAAACGCCGGAAGCTTTGTCGATCTCCGGGGCACTGATGAAGACGCCGGGTCCGCCATCCAGCTGCACCCGCTTGAAATAGTCGCGATCAGAGAGATCGATGGACTGGACTGGCCATACCCGCGAGCTGTTGACTAACTTGCCGTCGGCAGCGATTAAAGCGATCGCATCGATCTGAGGGAGAGCGTCCGATCGTTCGCGCAGAAAGTAATGGACTTGCTCGCTTGCCGTTGCTTGCCCAAACTGCTCCCGACTGCCGACGCCGGCGGCGAGGACCATTGACGTCGTCTGTCGCATGACAAGATCGACCGCCTGAATCGATCGCGCCGTCTGCTCGGCGAGGACAGTGCCGAGAGCGGTCATTTCCTGCCGGGAGCGCGCAATGGCTTCTTCGCGCCGGTCCCAAACGGCCAAGCTGGCCGTAATGACGATTACGACGAGCAGGCCAATCCCGACAACCGACAGATGTCGGCTGGCGCGAAAGCGTCCCCTTCGGAGGCGGTCGGAATTTACCACGCCGCCACCCTAGCGATAGATGCTTAGCAAGAAGTGAAGGGAAGTTCATCGACGTCAACGCTATTTCGCCGGCTCGACATTCCCTTTTGACTCGAGGTGTTCGATGTTCGCCTTGGCAGCCATGTCTGCTTGGCTGCCGGGGGCCAATTGGCCGACCCGCTCCCAATCTTGGCGGGCCCCCTCGTCGTCGCCCTTCAGGCGGCGGATGTTGCCGCGTTCCAGCAGCGCCGGCGCGGAATTCGGCGCCCGCGCTATAGCCTTCTCGACATCGGCGAGCGCGGGGTCGAGCCGATCGAGGGTGCGGTTTGCCGAGGCGCGGTACATCAGCGCGTCGACGCGCGACGGGTCGGTCTTCAAGACACGATCGAGATCGGCTAAGGCTTTGTCGTAATACCCAACCGCTGCGGCCGCTTGCGCCCGGTCGATCAGCAGTTCGAGATCATTCGGCTCCAGGACAACCGCCGCTCCGGCCGCCGCATAGGCCCGCACCGGATCGCCGGCCAGGCCCCAGGCTTGGCCAGCTTGGTCGAGCACCTCGGCGCGCAACCCCGGCGGCGCCGTCGTCATCGCTTGCGCCAGCGCTTCGAGGCGAATCGCCGCCTCCTTGTATTGTTTCAAGCCGATCAGCGCGACCGCAGCGCAATGATCTGCCGGATGCGCGCCGCCGCGCTGGTGCCAGCTCTGCGCCAGAGTGCGGGCCTCCCCCGGGTTTTGCCGGGCAAGCTTCATGCAGCGCTCATACGTTGCCGCCTCGACCGCCGCGTCGCGCGGCACCGCTGATTGTGCGGGCGGCTCGGCCACCGCGGCTTTCCCGCACGCCACGATTACGAGGCCGCACAAGAAGAGAAAAGATGAACGCCCCCAGCCGGTCGACATTGGCGAAGAGGGCTGCGCCGACTGGCGAGGCCGCGTGCGACGCATCGGTGTGGCCTACGAAAAGAAGAGGATCGCGCCGCTCGCTTCGCGTGCCGGCACGACGAGGCTGCCGTCCGGTAGCTCTCCGAACGAGACCTGCCTTCGGTTCAGGCAATCGGCCGTATCTTCCCGCTTTGCGACCCCAAATTCGATCGAGACGATCCCGGGCAGCGGGAAATCCGACGCGGCTTCGAGCGCCGGATACATGGTCGAGAAGTCGTCCGGCGTGCTGAACACGATCCGGTGCGGCCCGACATGAACGCTGGCGACCGCATCGGTGGTGGTCACCTGCTGTATGCCGAACAGCCGATCGTACGGCTCCAGCAGCGCAGCCGTGCTCTCGACCAACACATGGATGCCCTTCAAACCGAGGGCGCCGTTCGGATGATGCAGCCATTCGGGACGCCGCATCAGCTCCGGCGTCAGATGGGTGCAGATGAAACAGTCGAGCCCCGGCGTCTCGTCCGCCGGCAGCGACATCAAGCTGAAGCGCGGCACGACGGTGCCCTCCGGCAGCTCGAGCTGGCGACCGAGCGGCCGCGGCTCGGAGGGGTGAAGCTCGCGCTCGATCAGTACCGCGCGAACATCCTCGGGCGGGCCGGCTGGCGCAAACGACGCCGCCATCAACCCCTCGCGTTGCGCCAAAAATATGTCGAGCCGCTGCACAAAATCGTTCGGATCGACGATGCCGAGGAGTTCGACATAGTCAGAGGGAAACATGATGCAATAATTCGCTGTTCCCTGTCCGATATGCCGGCCGCGGGGGGACAAGGTAAAACCGAGCCGGCTCCACCCCAGCCGCGCCCGTTCGAGATCGCGAACCCCGACAATGACGTGGTCGATTCCGGCAATGCCTTTGTCCATTGTCGCCTTGTCTATGGTCCCGTCTGGGGTGCCGTCGCCGGTAAGCTTAACCGCTCCTCGCCTTGCGGGCCAGAGGACGATAGGCCAGTGTAGCTGACTCGTGATCTGTCCGGATTTTGTAGCGCGTGATCTGTCCGGTTTTAGAACCGCTCGAAAGGGGGCGAAGACGTTTCCCGCCGGCGTCCGTTCCGTTCAGAGCTTAAGCAGGCGGCGGGCGTTGCCGTTCAGCAGTTTCTCTGTGTCTTCGGGGCCGAGCGGCAGCGTCTTCAACCATTCGGTGCCGGGCGGGTTTTCGGCGAACGGGTAATCGACCGAGAACAGGACGCGGTCGATGCCCATCTCCATCATGCTGCACACGAGCGCGGTATCCGAAAAGAAGCCGCTCGTCGTGATCCAGAAGTGCTCGCAGAAGATGTCGCGGAAGGTCTTCTCCTTCATCGTCGCGCGCAGCCCGTGGCTGATGCGCCACAGTAGAAACGGCAACCCTTCGCCCATGTGCCCGAGGATGATCTTGAGGCCCGGATGGGCATCGAACACGCCGCTCAAGACGAAGCGCAGGCCCTGCGTCGCGGTCTCGACCGTGAAGCCCCACGCGGCACGCAGGATCCCGGGATGTGACTGCGCGTAATCCTTGTAATAGGCCTCGATGACCGCGGGGTGCGGCAAAGCGGGATGGATATAGATCGGCACGTCGAGCTTGGCGGCCCGCTCCCAGATCGGCCAGAACCGCTTATCGTCGTGAAAGACGCCGCCGGTCATGCCGTTGACCATCGCGCCCTTGAAGCCGAGCTTGGTGACGGCGCGCTCCAGTTCGTCCGCCGCGGTGCGGGGGTTGGCGGTCGGCACCACGGCGAAGGCGGAAAACCGGTCCGGGTGGCGCTGAACCGCCTCATGGAGCCGGTCATTGGCGCGGCGCGCCAAGGGCGGCCCGGCTTCGGCGTCGACCGCCTGTAGTCCGGGGATCGAATGCGACAGGACCTGCAGATCGATGCCGGCCTCGTCCATCTCGCGGATGCGCAGCGCGCCGAGATCGTCGAGCCGTTCGACGATGTCGCGACCCGCGCCGGGACCACCGCCGAGCTGCTTGACCTCGGGGTCCTGGTAATGCTCTTCGAGCGCGACGATGTAGGGCTTCTTTGCCATTTCTGTCCTCCTCCTATGCTTGGCACGTACAGGCCCGGGGCCAAGCTCGCGCGAAGATTAAACCATCCGGCCGGACAAGGCCCTCGATCCGTGCCGCTCCCTGCCCGGGTCGGACGGCGTGGCCGCCCACCGCTATCATTGAAGCCGCTGGCTTTGGGGCAGATCACCGTGCCGGGGCTAATGCGCGTTGTGACCGCGACCGGTATAAAATTCGCAACTCAACTCCGGCGAACGTGTTTTGGACGCTGCCCGGCTGCGATCGAATTCCGGTCGTATTTTGTTGTGGTGCGCAGCGCTGAGACTAAAACTACCCGACAGTTCCCGAAGCCAGGAATCTCGGTGAGGGGTACGCGATAATGGACGCGTTCGAACTGCTCGAGCCATCTTCGCTCGGCGAGGCACTGGGGTCGCTCGACCCCGACGATCCGGCAGTGCGGCCGATCGCCGGCGGCACCGCGCTGATGCTGATGATGAAGACCGGGCTTTACCGGCCGCGGCGTCTGATCAGCCTGCGGGCGCTCGAGCGGGCGCTCACCATAATCGCCGCCACTCCTGAGGGCGGGCTCGAAATGGGCGCGATGGTGCGACTGGCGCAGATCGAGCGCTCGGCGGTGGTGCGACACGCCGCGCCGGTAATCGCCGACACGTTGCTGACCCATTCCAATGTCCGCGTGCGCAATGTCGCGACTGTCGGTGGCAATCTCGCGCACGGCGATCCGCACATGGATCTGCCGCCGGTGCTGATTGCTCTCGGCGCGTCGGTGCGGGTGGCGGGCCCAAGTGGCGAGCGCGACATACCCGTCGAAGAGCTGATCACCGGCTACATGACGACGGTGCTCGGTAATGACGAGCTGATCGCCGCGCTAAGCGTGCCGTCGCAGACCGGACGCCGCGCAGCCTATGCCAAGATCACCGCGCGCACGGCCGATGATTGGCCTGCGCTTGGGATCGCCGTGTCGATCGGCGCTGCCGACGTGAGGATTGCGATCGGCGCGGCAACCGAAATCCCGATGCGCCTCAAACAGACCGAGGCGCTGTTTGCCGGCCGGCGGATCGACGAGGCGCTGCTGCGCGAAGCGGGGAAATGCGCCGCCGCCGAGGCGCCCGTGGTCGGCGATCTGCACGGCTCGGCCGCGTACAAACGCGTGCTCGTCGAGGTGCATCTGCGCCGCGCGCTGCAAAAGGCGCTCGCTTCATGAGCGACACGAAGACTATATCCGCCGGCCAGATAGGCCGCTCGCTGCCGCGGGTCGAGGCGCGCGCCAAGGTCACCGGCCGCGCCGAATACATCCACAATCTGCGCCTACCCGGCATGCTGTGGGCGAAGATCGCCCGCAGCACGGTGCCGCACGGCCGCATCCGCCACATTGATACGAGCGTCGCCCAAGCGACCCACGGCGTGCATTCCGTCGTCACCGGCGAGGACATCCTTCGGGTCATCCCGGACCCGTATTTCGGGCCGGCGTTTCACGATCAGCCGATCCTGGCGCTCGGAAAGGTGCGCTTCGCCGGCGAGCCGGTCGCCGTCGTGTTGGCCGAAGATCCAAAGATCGCCGAAGCCGCGGCACAGGAAATTTCAATCGATTACGAGGAGCTCCCTGCGGTCCTCGATGAGGTCGAGACATTGACGGCGACGACTTTCGTGCATGAAGCTCTAAAGCCGGCCGGCATGTTCGCCGATTTGCAGCATCTTGCCGGCAAGCGCGACACCAATGTCGCGCTCGACTACCATCTGCGGCGCGGCGACGTCGACAAGGCCTTTGCCGAGGCCGACTACGTTTTCGAGCACGTCTTCCGCACGCCGCAGCAGATGCACACGCCATTGGAGCCGCATTGCGCGATCGCCGACGCGACCCCGGCCAGCGTCACGGTGCACAGCTCGACACAGACCCCGTCTTCGGTGCGTGTCGAAATCGCGCGGCTTTTGGGCCTGCCGGAGAACCGGGTGCGCGTGCGCACCGCGTTCCTGGGCGGCGGGTTCGGCGCCAAGGTCTATGTAAAGATGGAGGCGCTGGCGGTCGCGCTGTCGCTGCTCGCGCGCCGCCCGGTCAAGGTCGCGCTGACGATGGAGGAGCAGTTTTTCACGATCTCAAAGCACGGCTCGACCTTTCGCATCAAGAGCGCGGTGACCAAAGACGGGCGGATCACCGCGCGCTATTGCGAGATTATCTATAATGGCGGCGCTTACGCTGATATCGGCCCGCGCGTCGCGCAGAAATCCGGGTTCTCGGCCGCCGGGCCTTACGACATTCCCAATGTCTCAATCGACTCGTTCGAGACCTACACGAACCGGCCGCCCGCCGGCGCGCTGCGGGGTTTTGGCATGCCGCAGCTCGTCTGGGCCTATGAGAGCCACACCGATCTGGTCGCCCGCGAACTAGGGCTCGACCCGGTCGAGTTCCGTCGTAAGAACCTCCTCGAGGACGGGCTGCCGCAAGCGACCGGCACCGTGCTGAAGGATACCGCAACCGTCGCGGTGCTCGACCGCGTCGTCCAGCGGATCGGCTGGGGACAGCCGTTCGACCGCGGCAGCGGCTCGCTGAAGCGCGGCCGCGGCATTGCGATCGGATTGAAGGCCAGCATTTCGCCGACGACCTCGGTCGCGACTATCGCAGTCGCCGCCGACGGTAGCGCGACGCTTTATTGCGGCACGGTCGATATGGGCCAGGGATCGACAACGGCGCTGGCGCAGATCGCTGCCGAGGCGCTCGGTATTGAGGCGGAGGCCGTGCGTGTCGTCATGCCCGATACCGATGTGACGCCCTACGACATGGGAACATTGGGCTCGCGTTCGACCTTTCATATGGGCCACGCAGTGCGCCGCGCTGCCGAGGAGGTGAAGGCCAACCTCGCTGCGATGGCCGCCGAAACCGGCGTGCCGGAAGGCAGCAACCTGCCGGTCGCCGAGCTCTTCCGCCGCAAATACGGCATGCAGGCCGGCACGATCGTCGGCTCGGGAAGCTTTGTGCCGGATTACGTGCCGCCCGACCACGCGACCGGCCTGACGCCGAATGCCACACCCTATTGGATGACGGGCGGCAGCGGCGCCGAGGTTGAGGTCGACACCGAAACCGGGCATGTGCGCGTGCTGCGTCTTGTCAATGTCGCAGACGCTGGCACGCCGATCAACCCGCGCATCGTCGAGACGCAATTGACCGGCGCCGCGGTCATGCAACTGGGCTTTACACTGAGCGAGGAGATGGTGTTCACCGACGGGCAACTCCGCAACCCATCCCTTGCCGATTACAAAATTCCCGGCATCCGGGACATGCCCGAGGTTTTGACGGGGGAGAGCGTAGCAACGCGCCAGGATTCCGGACCCTACGGTGCGAAGGGCGTCGGCGAAACCGGCACGTTCGCGGTGTCGCCGGCGATCGCCAACGCGATTCACGACGCGGTCGGCGTGCGCCTCACAGAATTGCCGATCACTGCCGAGGCGGTCTATCGCGCGCTGCGCCGGGCGGCTGGCGACCCATTGCCGGAGGAATGATGAGCGCCGCGCCTCGGACGATCCGTTTCATCCTGAACGGCGCCGCTGCCGAGTGCATGGTAGCGCCGCACGAGACCCTCGTCGATGTATTGCGCGACCGTTTCGCGCTCGGCGGTCCGCGCGAAAGCTGCGGCCAGGGGCTGTGCGGCTGCTGTACCGTGCTGGTCGACGGCGCGGCGGTATCGGGCTGTCTCTACCTCGCCGTGTTCGCCGACGGCGCCGAGATTGTCACCGTCGAGGGCCTTGCCGATGGCGACACGCTGCACCCGGTGCAGGGAGCCTTCATCGAGGCGGGTGCGTTCCAGTGCGGGTTTTGCACACCCGGCTTCGTGCTGATGACGACGCAGCTGTTGGCGGCGCATCCCGACCCAAGCGACGACCAGATCCGTCACTACCTATCGGGCAATCTGTGCCGCTGCGG
The DNA here is from genome assembly GCA_963736715.1 of uncultured Alphaproteobacteria bacterium. GTDB lineage: Bacteria > Pseudomonadota > Alphaproteobacteria > ATCC43930 > CGMCC-115725 > AP-15. The sequence continues at coordinate 91,027 of CAVTQA010000007.1, forward strand.
CACCTATCCGCAGATCGTCGAAGCGGTGAAGTTGGCGGCGCGGAAACTGCGCACCGGCTGACGCCTTTCGTTAAAGCGTAGGCCATTGACGGAGCAGCCGTCAGTAACGCTTTCAAGATTTTTGATTTCCGCACCCAACCGCTGCAGAGGCGGGACTCTGGGATTGAGTTTGCTGTTGCCTCGAGAAAGGCGACGAGTCCTGTCATCGTGCTGTAGGTCAGAAAGTCGTACCACTCGATCGTCGTACCCACGGTGCTGGCAACGACGGCCCGGCGCAAGTGCGCACCATGCTCGGCCTCTGCGGTTGCCGTCCGAACCGGGAACGTCGTGTCGGTCATTCTCGGCCTTTCCTCTACATGCTTCTACTTATCGCAATCAGCGTACCAGCGTGCTCGGGAAGCGAGAACATTATTCAAGTCATGCGAGGCTTGCGCACGATAGGCCTTAGCCGCTTGACCGCTGCGTCGAAGTTGGCGGCCGGTACCGGTTGCTATAGTCACGATTTCCGGAGTTAGCTCGACTTCGCGGGAGGGAGCCGGCTTGGAACCGTCGGTCCCCCCCTTGGCGAACGAAGTTGCAGGGGAAGCAGTTGACCGCGCTTTCTCCTGCTCGGCGAACCCCTCCGTCGAGCCGTGGCCCCCATACCCTTTGGACAGGCGACAGATTGCGCCGCTGCTCCCCTCGGCGGCGCAGTTTTACTCCGCGGCGGCTCGCTGTCTTGAGACGCTTGGCGCAACCTGCGCTGGTGGATTTCGTTGCTGTCGGTTGCCGCCGTCGCCAAGCCGCTCCACCACAATCCGGGTCATCGCGGGAACGTCGTTGCCGACCGCCCGGATTTCGGAGGCAGTCCAATTGAGGCAATCCGAAAACCATTCATGCTGCGTCTGCAGGATATCCAACACGTTGCGGGCTTCACACATCCTCTGCATGGATCGGAAAGATGCCTCTAAGACTTGGCGCTGCCGCTGCGCCCACCCGGTGACCATCATTTCCACACCGCTGAGGACATCACCTTGTGCGCCCATCCACAACTCGGCCTGTTTAACCAACGCCGAACCAACGGGGATTGCATTCGATTTCGTCTCGCTCATTCCTGGCCTCCTGAAATGCACTCGTGCCCATCGTCGCCAGAGGCGACGACATACGCTTTGGCAGCGCCTATGTTTTTGAGATGCGGCGATATGATGCCGCGGGGCATGCGGCACCAATGTGGCGGGTTTGCAAATTAAAGTTAACGGGAGCCGGGGCGACGCATCCGCGACAAACTCAGCCCGCCGCGCGCTTTCCGATCAGAGACAGCCCGCGCAGGACGTCGATCGCCTGGGTCAGTTGCTCGTCGCTGGTCGAGCCGATATCGCCGGTCGCGACGGAGGGCGCTTCTGGCGGCGCCGGCGTGGCGGTCGCTCCCGGGGGAGCATCGGCCGGCGGCTTGGCGGGCGTTGCGGCGGCCTGATCGGGATTTTTGAGCGCGCCCGGCAGGTCCGCCTCGTGCCGGCCTTCGCCCTGCCCGAGCTTTGCAAGCTTGAGCGTGCTGACACCGAGGTCGGGTTCCAGACCTTTGCCCTGGATTTCGCGGCCGCTCGGGGTCGTGAAACGCGCTGTCGTCAAACGGATCGCCCCGCCACTGCCGAGCGGGATCAAACTTTCGATCGCGCTCTCGCCAAAACTCTTAGTACCCAGCGTCACTGCCCGCCGATTGTCTTGCAACGCGCCGACAACGAGTTCGGCCTCGCGGGCCGTCCCGCCATTGATCAGCGCGACGATCGGCAGACCCTTTGCGAGGTCGCCGGGGGTGGCGCTGATACGCTTCGTCTTATCCGATTTGCGGCCTTTAACGACGACGATATCGCCCTTGTCGATCAGCGCATCGGCGGTGGCGACCGCTGCATCGAAGTTGCCGCCGGGGTTATTGCGCAGATCGAGAATAAACCCGATCAGCTTATTGCCGGTGCGTTGCCGCAAATCCTGCACCGTGTCGGCGAGCGCCTTCTGGGTCGTCCCGTCGAACCCGGCGACGCGCAGATAGCCGATATTGCCGCCCTCGATGTGCCCCGCCACAGTCTGCAGTTTGAACGGCTCGCGCTTGATCTTTACATCAATCGGCCCGCTATTGCCGCGGCGCAACGTCAGCTCGACCTCGCTGTCCGCGGGACCCCGCAGCTTTTGTTCCGCCTCGTGGAGGGTCAGATCGTAAGTCGGCTCCTTGTCGATCGAAAAGATCACATCTCCGGGAGTGATGCCGGCTTGCGCCGCGGGCGAGCCGTCCTGCGGCGAGATCACCTTCAGCTGACCGTTCTCGATCGTCGCCACCAATCCGACACTGGCCTCATTGTCGTTCGCCGGGGTTTGCAACGCCTTGAATGCGGCCTCGTCGAGAAAGGACGAGCGCGGATCGAGCCCGGTCAACATACCAGAGATCGCCGCGTCGATCAGCTTTGTGTCGCTGACCGAATCGACCGAATCCTGGCGGATCCGCTCGAATGCCTCGTCGAAGAAGTTGAGTTCTTCATAAACGCCGTCCTTCCCGGCGTTTTGCTGGGCAAGCAGGCCGCCTGCCATAAACCCGCCTGGGATAAACCCGCCTGGGATAAACAGCGCGGACACCAGCGCGAGGATCGCCAACTTACGCATGCACCAATGTCCTCCAAGGGATCTGGGCCAAGGGATCTGGGCCAGGGGATCGGGCCGGTCAACGAAGCGGACCGTTAAGCCGACAATCGTGGCATAACCGTGGCCGTCAGGGCTTGCCGCGGCGGCACCGCTTTCCTGCTGGCGATCTTGCCAGAAGACCGCGCACAATGCTCCTCTGCGTGCGGAAAAGCCGCACCTCAGGGAGGAACCCTCAGTTGGATATGCTCGACCGGGTGAATGAAACAAAGCTGCCGTTCGCCGGCCTTTTAGGCATCGAGTTCGTCAGCGCCGTGCCGGACAGAATCGTTGCCGAGATGACCGTCCGTGCGGACCTCTGCACGATTCCGGCCGTGCTTCACGGCGGCGCAATCATGGCGTTCGCCGACACGCTCGGCGCGATGGGCACGATCGTCAATTTGCCGCAAGGGGCGGGCACTACGACGATCGAGAGCAAGACGAATTTTGTCGCGCCGGCGCCGGTCGGCACCCGGGTGGTCGGAGAGACGACACCGGTCCACCGCGGCCGGCGGACCATGATCTGGCAGACGCGCATTTCGACCAGTGAGGGCCGCCTCGTCGCACTCGTCACCCAAACACAGCTCGTCCTCTAAATCACCCGCTCTTCGCGCAGCGCGGCGATCTCGTCGGCGGCGTAGCCGAGGCTCGTGAGGATCTCGTCGGTGTGCTCGCCAACCAGCGGGGCGCGGCGGCGGTAGGCGCCCGGCGTTTCCGACAGCTCGATCGGGGTCGGCGCCAGCGGCAAGGTATTGTCGAGCCCGGGAAAGGTCACCTTCTCGAGCAGGCCCGCGGCGCGGATATGCGGGTCGTCGAGCGCCTGCTGTGGCGAATAGACCTGGCCGGCCACAATGCTGGCGTCTTCGAGCGCGGCCAATGCCTCGGCGCAACTCCGCGCCGCGCACCATTCGGACATTCGGGCCGAAATGATGTCGCCGTGGTCGGCCCGCGACTGATCGTCCTTGAAGCGCGGGTCGCTCAGCCAATGCTCCTCGCCGATCATCCTCGCCCAGCGGCGAAACATCGGCGCGCCGATCACCGTTGCGATTATCCACCCGTCCTTGGTCCGGAAGATGTCGGCCGGCGCCGAGTTGAAACCGCGGTTGAGGGTCGCGGTCCGGTTCACGCCGGTCAGCGCCTGCTCGATCAGGGTTGCATTGGTGAAGGCGATCGCGGTGCGCAGCAGGGCGCCCTCGACTTTCTGACCGCGCCCGGTCTTGCCGCGCTCGATCAGCGCCGCCAACGTGCCGAAGGCCGACAGACAGGCGGTGCCGAAATCGACCCACGGCACCTTGATCGCGATCGGCTGCTCCGGCGTGCCGGAGAGATAGACCGCGCCGCTCATCGACTGGCCGATGCCGTCGAAACCATGCTTGTGGCTGAGCGGGCCGCCGGACCCGAAACCGGTCACCGTCGTCAGGATTATGTCGGGCTTGGTCTGGCGCAGGCTGTCGAGATCGAGCGCCAATGAGCGCAGGACGCGGGGCGGCAGGTTGGCGACGACGACATCGGCGGTGGCGACCAATTTCCGGACGATCTCGCGGCCTTTCGGCGCCGCCGGGTCCAAGGTCATCCCGAGCTTGTTGCGGTTCATCGCGAGAAACATCGCGCCACCGCCGGTGAACGGCTCGGTGGCGGGCCCGGCGCCGACCGGGATCATGCCGCGATCCTCGCCGCCGCCGATCCGCTCGATGCGGATCACCTCCCCGCCGAGATCGCCGAGCAGCGCCGCGCAGAACGGCCCCGCGATGTAGCGCCCGAAATCGAGGACGCGAATGCCGTCGAGCACACCAGCCACCAGATGCCTCCCGCTCCTTGCCGCGCTTCCCGGGTCACGCCGAGTTTATCGTCCACCCAGGCGAGACGCATGCTACGATTGCGGTGTCGTTGACAAATTGTCCGAGGAGGAAGGCGATGGACCGGGCCGAATTCGAGCAGGAGCTGGAAGCGCAAGGCTATCGGGAGGTCGTCGATCGCCAGGATGGAGGCGGGCGCGACCAACCCCGAGCACGCTCACGAATTCGATGCGCGCCTGCTCATTCTGGAAGGCGAAATGACGATCATGTGCGACGGCGAGGAGCGCACCTACCGCTCTGGCGATACGTTTGCGATGACCGCGGGTCGCCGACACACCGAGCGCTGCGGACCTCAGGGTGTGCGATATCTGGCTGGACGCCGTTACCATCGGGCGCCGGCGAGTTAGCCGCGATGTCACTCAATACGATCAAAGTCCCGAGCCTGGAGCAGCTGGGCGAAGTCGCCTCTGAGCTCGGCCTCGCCTTGCCCGAGGCCGAGCTCGCCGCACATCATCAAAGCCTGCTCGGGGCCTTCGAGGCGTACAGCCGGCTCGACCGAATGCCGGACGAGTTGCCGCCGGTCAGCTACCCGCGCCTGCCCGGCCGGCGCCCCGCGCCCGAGGAAAACCGGCACGGCGCCTGGTACGTCAAGACCGAGGTCGCGGGCGCCGCCGCCGGCAAGCTCCGCGGCAAGACCATAGCCCTCAAGGACAACATCTGTCTCGCCGGCGTGCCGATGATGAACGGCGCCTCGACGATGGAAGGCTATGTGCCGGATGTCGACGCAACCGTCGCGGCGCGGATCCTCGACGCCGGCGGCACGATCGTCGGCAAGACGGTGTGCGAGTATTTCTGCTTCTCGGGCGGCAGCCATACCAGCGCCACCGGCCCGGTGCACAATCCGCACCGCATGGGATATTCGGCCGGCGGTTCGTCATCGGGCAGTGCCGCCGTGGTCGCTGCGGGCGAGGTGCCGATGGCGTTGGGCGGCGACCAGGGCGGCTCGATCCGCATCCCGGCTTCGTTCTGCGGCATCTACGGCATGAAGCCGACCCATGGGCTCGTGCCCTACACCGGCATCATGCCGATCGAGCTGACATTGGACCACACCGGCCCGATGACCGCGACGGTCGAAGACAATGCGCTGTTGCTGGAGGTATTGGCGGGGCCCGACGGGCTCGACCCGCGGCAATACGGCGCCGTGGCAAAGCCCTATCGCGAGGCATTGGGCGGAGGCGCCGGCGGGCTGAGGATCGCCGTCGTCGAGGAAGGCTTCGGCCATTCGCAATCGATGCCGCAGGTCGATGCCGTTGTCCGCGAGGCGGCCGGGCGGCTCAGCGGAATGGGCGCCACCGTCGACACGGTATCGATCCCGATGCACCGCGACGGCTCGGCGATCTGGCTGGCGATCGCCGCCGAGGGTGCGACAATGCAGATGATGCTGGGGAATGGCTTCGGCTTCAATTGGCAAGGGCTTTATGTCACGTCGCTGCTGGATTTCCACAGCTCGTGGCGAAGCCGGGCGGACGAGCTGTCGGATACTCTCAAGAATACGATGCTGCTCGGGCATTACATGGTGACGCGCTACCGCGGCCATTACTACGCCAAGGCGCAGAACCTCGTGCGCCGTCTGCGCCGCGCCTATGACGAGGTGCTGTCGCGCTATGATCTGTTGCTGATGCCGACCCTGCCGATGGTCGCGACGCCATTGCCCGAAGCCAATGCGCCAGTCGCGGACATCCTGCAGCGCGGCTTCGAAATGTTGGCCAACACGGCGCAATTCGACTGCACGCATCATCCGGCAATGAGCCTGCCTTGCGGCATGGTCGACGGCCTGCCCGTCGGCATGATGCTGGTCGCCAAAGCCTTCGACGAGGAGACGATCTACCGCGCCGCCGCCGCTTTCGAGAAAGGCGTCGACTGGAAGGGACTGCGAGCGGGTTGACCGGTCACAAATCTCGCCGGGTCGGTGAGGAATCCCTCTCCGCCCCCAGGGGCGGTCATGGGCGGAGAGGGAGGCTATACTCGACCCAGTTACGCAAAGGGCTTTAATTCCCGACCCATCGAGGAACCCGACATATGAACATCCGCCACACGCCGGGCACGGTGGCTGCACCGTTCGGCCCCTACAGCCATGCGGTCGAGGTGCCCGAGGGCTCCCGGCTCCTCTACATCTCGGGCGAGGTCGGCGTGCTGCCCGACGGCACCGTGCCCGAAGGCATCGAAGCCCAGGTCGAGGCCTGCTGGCGGAACATCATTGCCATCCTCGCAGATGCCGGAATGGGGATCGGCGATCTGGTGAAGGTCACCACCTACCTGGTGCGGCCGGAGGACGTGGCCGCCGCAGGCGCGGCGCGGGCGAAGCATTTCGGCGACGCACGGCCCGGCTCGGCGACAATCATCGTCAAGGCGCTGGTCGCACCGGGGTGGCTGATCGAAATCGAGGCGATCGCGGCGGCAAAGGCATGACTCTGCGTTAAGGTTGAACCCGGCCCGGGAGGTAGGCTAGATGACACGCGCCTAATTTTCCAGAAGGTAGGTTCTGCGACACCGACCTGTGTAGATACCAGATGATCCCAAAGCTCACGCTGCCGTACCCGCTGCGGCGCGTTCGAGGGCGGCGATGTCGATCTTGCTCACCTGCATCATCGCCTGGATCGCCCGCTGGGCGCGGGCCGCGGTCCTGATCCGTGTACAGTTCGAGCAGCCGCTTCGGCGTGATTTTCCACGATACACCCCACCGGGTCCTTGATCCTGCCGCACGGACCGGGTCGGCCGCCGTTCGAGGCGATCGCATCCCATAGCCGGTCGGTCTCGGCCTGGTCCTCGGTCTCAATCATGAATGAAACCGCCTCGCTGTGCGGAAATTGCGGCCCGCCGTTGAGGCCGCAGAAGCGCTGGCCGGCGAGCGTGAAGACAACGGTCAGCACCATGCCCGCGGGGCCGGAGGGCGTATCAATCGGCGAACGGTTGACTGTCTCGACGCGGCTGTCCGGCAGCAGGCTCACAACGGATCGCCGACGCACGCGCCAAGTAGCTGCTTGACAGGTAACCTGAGGGTTCCCTATAACTAGGGAACCAAATGGTTCCATATTGCCGGCATGGATGACGATGCTGTGTTTCGCGCTCTGGCCGATGCGAGCCGCCGGCAGTTGCTGGACCGGCTGCATCGCAGGAACGGCCAGACGCTGGGCGAGCTGTGCCAGGGGCTCAACATGACCCGCCAGGCGGTCGCGAAACATCTGGCGGTACTCGAGGAGGCCAATCTCGTGTCCTGGAAGCGGCAGGGCCGGGAAAAGCTGCACTTCATCAATCCCGTGCCGATCAACGAAATCGCCGAACGCTGGATTAGCAAATTCGAGCGGCACCGACTGCGCGCACTTGCAGAGCTCAAGAAAGACCTGGAAGGAGAACACGATGACTGAAGCAGCGAAGAGTAGTTTCGTATACGTAACATACATCCGAACAACGCAGGAAGAGTTGTGGACTGCGCTCACCACTCCAGAGTTTATGAAGAAATACTGGTTTGGCATGAACTTCGAGACCGACTGGAAGGTCGGGTCGCCTTGGAAGCTGATCTTTCCCGATGGCCGCATCGCTGACGCGGGCGAAATCGTCGAGTTCGACAAGCCGAAGCGGCTGGTCCTCAGATGGCGCAACCAATTCAGGCCTGAGCTGCACGAAGAGGGCTATGCGCGCTGCGTCATGGAGATCGAGCAAGCGGGCGACGTCGTGAAGCTGACGATCGTCCACGACATCGAGAAGCCCGACTCCAAGCTCATCGGTGCGGTTTCCATTGGGTGGCCAAAAATCCTGTCGAGCCTAAAGACTTTGCTCGAAACCGGCACGGCGCTGCCCGCAATCGGCGAACTGCCGCGCGGCTGAGAACAACGCGAAGAATCATAGGAGGCAGATATGACGACCCACCAAATCGGAACGCGCGAGCAGTGGCTCAAAGCGCGGCTTGAACTACTGCAGGCAGAGAAGGAGGCGACGCGGCGCAGTGACGAGCTGGCGCGGCAGCGTCAGGAGCTGCCGTGGGTGCGGGTCGACAAGGAGTACCGGTTCGAGACCGATGAGGGGAGCGCCTCGCTGGCGGATCTCTTCCGAGGGCGCTCGCAGCTCCTCGTCTACCATTTCATGTTCGGGCCCGACTACACGGCGGGGTGTCCGTCCTGCTCGGCGATCGCGGACGGGTTCGACGGCTTTGTCGTCCACCTGGCGAACCATGACGTCATGCTTTGGGCGGTGTCGCGGGCGCCGCTCGCGAAGCTGCAGGCGTACAAGCAGCGGTTGGGGTGGACGTTCCCCTGGGCGTCCGCGCACGGCAGCGACTTCAACTTCGACTTCAACGTCTCGATCACCGAGGAGCAACAGCGCGCCGGGGGCGTCGAATACAACTACCGGCGCGGCGGCCACCCGATCGTCGCGACACAGGTCCCGGAGCCCGTCGCCCGGTTCGCGGCCACGTGCGGGACTGACGCGGACACATACAGGCGCGAGCGGCCGGGCATGAGCGCGTTCGCGCTCGAGGACGGCGTCGTCTACCACACCTATTCCACCTATGCCCGCGGACTTGACGGGCTTTGGGGCATGTACCAGTGGCTCGACCGCGCCCCCAAGGGGCGCAACGAGACCGGCGTCTGGCGGCGCCGCCACGACGAGTACGACAAGCGCTGAGCCGGGGGTGGATCGGCAAGCTCGGAGGCGCTGCTGGTCGCGACTACCTAGCCACGCGCCGCCCCCGCTGCTGCGCGTTCAAGCGCGGCGATGTCGATCTTGCTCATCTGCATCATCGCCTGCATCGCCCGCTGGGCGCGGCCGCTGTCCCGATCCGTAACCAATTCGAGGAGCCGCTTTGGCGTGATTTGCCACGAGACGCCCCAGCGGTCCTTGATCCAGCCGCACGGGCCGGGCTGGCCGCCGTTCGACGCGATCGCAACCCAAAGCCGGTCGGTCTCGGCCTGGTCTTCGGTCTCGATCATGAACGAGACCGCCTCGCTGTGCCGGAATTGCGGCCCGCCGTTCAGGCCGCAGAACCGCTGGCCGGCAAGTGTGAAGACAACGGTCAGCACCATGCCCGCGGGGCCCGACGGCGTATCGATCGGTGAGCGGTTGACCGCCTCGATGCGGCTGTCCGGCAGCAGGCTTACATAGAAGTTGGCGGCTTCCTCGGCGGTGCCGTCATACCAAAGCGTGGGCGTGATTTTGGACATGTTCCATTCTCCTCTCATAGGGGGACGACCAGAGCGAAGGGCGCGCCCTATACGTCCTCGGCCTGGAAGATCATAGCGCCGCCGGGCGCCGCCGTCGGCCCTGCCGTCCCCGTCATATGCATACGAACTCCCAGCGCCGTTGTTCTGTCCTTCAATGCAAGATCGATGGAACCATCGGGGACCCAAGAAGTGGGATAGAATAGTTAATCGGAACGGATGTCCTTCGTGCCGTGTTCGCAGCATAGTTCTCAATTGATGCGAGAGGATCCCCATGGTTCGATTAACTATATTAGCGGTTTCGTCGGTTCTGGCGCTGAGCACAGTGCCGGTGAAGGCGCAACCGGTTCCGGTCGTGCCGGTTGTGCCTGCTCCTGTTTATCATGACCACGACTGGCGTGCGCATGAGCGCGAGCGGGCTTATCATCACGAGCAGCACCGCCTCAAGGCGGAAGAGCGCGATCTCGATGCCCGCCGCCGGGCATTGCATGAACAACGTCCGCATGAGGAGGAAGACGGCTTCTACGGCCGTTGAGCGAGCACGCGGTCAAGCGGCTCAGCCTGGTGCTGTCCTAATTCAATTGGGACAGCGCCAGTGCGACCGACGTAGGGAGACCGCGGACACCGTGGATCTACTTTGGCCCGTGTCTCTGATCCGAGACGATCCCGCCCGTGAACGCTCTGGTTGTCGCGACAGCATTTACGATATTGACAAAATCTGCCCAATGTTTTACAATGTCCAACGGAATTGAGCCTTTTTGGCGCAATAGCTTTCAAGATTCAGCCAAAAACAGCCAGAAACAGCGGGAGGCTTCGCTGTTATTTCGGCCCTCGACAGCTCAGAAGCCTAGGATTTCCGCCAAAAACGAGTAGGCCGTCCGCTGATAATTTCATGCCAAAACAGCGAAAACAGCGAGAAGTGCCATCATGATGGCACTGCGGGTTTGGCCCGAGATGGCCCACAGTGGCCTTGCCAGACCGAGGTCGGCAGAGTACGTGGTAGGCGATCGAACTTGGGAGCGCTGCGATGACCGATAGAATTTCCGAGGTTGCGGAGGCGCCGGCCGAGGCTGTGAGCCCGTCCGGCATCAATCACCTGGTGCTGAACGTCCGTGATATCGAGGAGTCGCACAAATTCTGGACCGAGATCGTCGGCTTCAAGCAGGTCGGCGAACTGCACCCGAAGCCGGGTCGGCCGACACCGCCGAAGATGCGCTTTTACAGCGCGGTCAATGACGGCAAGCTGACCCACCACACCGTGGCCCTGGTCGAGAGCGCGAACCTGCCGCCGCCGGTCGATTGGGTGCTGGCCAACGGCCAGGTTGCGATCAACCATGTCGCGCTGACGATGCCCGATCGCGAAGCTTGGCTGAAGCAGCTCGCCTTCCTGCAGAGCAAGGGTGTGAAGTTCAACTGGCGCGTCAACCACGGCGTGACGCACAGCGTCTACGTCAACGACCCGAACGGCTACGGCGTCGAGTTCCTCTACGAGATGCCGCGCGAGATGTGGGAAAACGACATCGACGGCGGGATCAACTGGCTCGAAACCCTGCCGGCCGAGGGGCCGGAGGCCCTGGTGGACCGTACCGATACGCCGAGCTTCGGCCAGAGGGAACCCGCCGCCGCGCCGGCAGAGTAAGGCAGGACCGGCCGGCTGACGGTGCGGCCCAAGAGGGCCGACCCGATGCGGTTCATGGTCTTTGAAAGCCCGGTTCCGGTCAGTTCGCTAGCTCGCGCATGCCGGCTCTTTCCGCTTCGCCGCGGCAGGCGTAGCGGCCCGCCTCTCCGTGGCCATAAGAGGCAAGCCCCTTGGGATGATAGCCGCCGCTCTGAGGGTCCACCCACACGACCGTATCGTTCGGGCAATGCTGTTGCGCCTGCTGTTCTGTCCGGAAGGCCACCAGCACCTCGGGCGAATGCCCGCAAGCCGCGCAGCCCACCGCTAAAGCGATCGCGAGAAGCCCCGAACCTAAGCAGCGCGCGGAGTTCTTGCGCGAAGCAACTCGATGAGCGTCAACCAGGTGATCACACACGGGCGTAGTCGTCATTGCCTCGGGAGAATTCCACGAACGCGCAAGGCTCATTGCCTACGGATCAGGCGTCATGACCGGACGGCAGCAACATGACATCGTTGCTCCAGCGCCGCTTTGGCCATGATATGCACTGAAATGCCGGCTCGCCGCAATCCCCCCGGGCTTAGCCGCTTGCACCGGCACCGACCATTTGTTGAACGGAAATATAGGGCAACTCTGTTTATCCTGTTTGGCCTGCTTTGGGTCAATGCGGCAATGGCGGCCCCGACCCCATCGTCTCCTGCGCGCAGCCTATACGCGGTCAATCAAGCGGCAGCCGGTCGTGGATCCATCTCGGTCTACGATATCGAGGCAGGGCATCGACTGGTTAAGACGATTCGGACGGTCGCGAATGTCGGCGACGTCAGAGGAGTGGCCGTTAGCGCTATTACGGGGAAGCTCTACGTGGCCTACCAGGATGTTTCCGGCACCGGAATGGTCTATTGCCTAAACGTTTACGATGACACGATCGTCTGGAACAGAGTGGTCAGCCCCGGTGTCGATCGGCTGGCGATCAACCCAAATGGACAGGTGCTCTACGTTCCAACGTGGGAAGGCGGTTCGGCGGACTACATCAATGTCCTCAATGCCAATACCGGTGATGCTGTTCGACAGGTGCGCTTCTCCAACCGATCGCACGACACTCAATACCCGTTGTCTGGCCCGATCTTCCAAGAGACAAAGGCCGACGACGGGAGCGGCAGTTATCTGTATCTGATCGATCCGGTCAGCTATGCGGTGTCCCGCATCGGGCCTTATGCGGGAGTCCTCGGACCTTATGCGGTCGACAGTACGAGAAGCTACGCCGTGAACAATGTGAGAGACCTCTGGGGAATGCAGGTCGCCAATCTCAAGACGGATCAGATCATCACGGCCGGCATCCCGGATCATCCGCCCGGCGATGCGGGACTGCTGCATGGAATTGGCTGGAGCCCGGACCAAACCGAGGTCTGGCTGAATGGCACCGGGAGCGACCCGCATGTCTACATCTGGGATATGCGTAATCCGACGACCCCGGTCCTGAAAGACCGGTTGACGTTGCGAAGCGGTCGCGGATCGCACTGGCTGACCTTCGATATAAAGGGCAACTACGGTTATATCGCCCCCAACAAAAACAGCGCGGATGGAACCGAAATTTTCGATGCCCGCACCCGTAACTCAGTCGGCGTGATCGGATCGTCGGAAGACCTGCTCGAGATCGATTTCGTGAACGGAAAGATCAGTGAAGTCGGTGATCAGTACGGAATTGGAAGACGATAGGCCGCGTCCCGCAGCCCAGTGGGGAGATCGGAGAGCCGATTGCTTATTGCGCATGCTCTACCCCATCCAAAAACCGGATGTAGGTTTCGGGGAGTCCGTGGGTTCGGGCACCTTCCCGGAGCAGCGTTATGTAGCGCAAAGACGGCCTTCCATCGACTTCCTTGCCCTGGGCCATGTACGTGACTGCTGGGATCACCCGGCCATCGCGGTCCTCGGCCTCGATCACAACATGGCGGTAGCCGCGCCCGGGCACTCCTTCCGTCGAATCCAAACGGATTAGATCGCGTCGCGTGATGCGGTAGAGCACGCCCCAAACTTCCGCGGCCGGATCGGGGTGCAGGTTTGCAGGAGCGGCCTTTCCACTAGGACGGCCCTCGAGGTTGAAGCGCAGCCGATAACCCTTGATGTGGCCGCAGCGGTGCTCGAGCGGCTGGATTCCGCGTCGGACGCGAAAGGCGCCGTCATGCATGTTGGCGCCATAGGCGAAATACCAAATCTCGTCCTTCGCACGACCTGCAAGGCGATGGCCGCGCAGCGGATAATAACACCGTGAGAGGAGCCAGGATTTCGCGATGAGCCGGCGCAACTTGGGCCGCAATCTTCTGAATGTTCGGCGCATCGGCAACCGGTAGCGGCGGAGCAAAAGGGGATTATGCTTGGATTGCAGGCGCGTATCAGGCTAACGATCTGTCACTGTCCTCGGCACCGCGGTTCGTCCTGGCCGTGGGTGGCGACCCGCGTTGGACCTTTGTCGATGTCGTCAATCAATCCTTCGCCAAAGGACATCGTCTGTTTTTCAGCATCTCCGGGGTCTCAATGGCTCTTCTCCGCTTGCCAGCGGGCGAGCGCCTCGTGCGGCTTCGATATTGCGGGGTCCATCATTTCGCCGTGCTTGCCGGTGCTGGCAGTCAACTCGACCACATATCCGTTGGGGTCCCGAAAATAGATCGACCGAACAAAGCCGTGGTCAATGGGGCCGCGCACTTCTCGACCCGTCCTCTTCGCCTTTTGCAGCATGGCGTCGAAGGTCTCCGGTTCGACCCCGAGCGCAATGTGCAGATCCAGTGCGTTCTGCGCTTTGAAATCGAATGGCAATCTCGGCACCTCGAAGAATGCCAGACAAGAGCCGTCCTCCATCTGAAAGAAGGAATGAAGCGCACGGACTTCCCGAGTTGCGTCCGACGGCTCGATTTCGAACGCGCTGACGAGGCGAAGACCGAGGAAATCTTCATAAAAGGCTCGTGTTTCCTCCGAGTCCCTGCACCGGTAGGCGTTATGATGCAGACCCTTGATCATGTGACCTCCATTTGCTTGCTCGGGCTCAACTACCACCAAATCGGATTGCCGCGTCTTGGCAAGCTCGCGGACAGCGGCTTTGGTTACGATGGGCTGCCGGCGTAGCTCGTCAGATCGATAAACTCGAGCACTGTGCCATCGGGATCGTGAAAATAGGCGCGCGGCCCATTGAGCACGCCACCCTGCCGGTCTTCCTCGAACGTGATCTGGACGTCATGAGCACGTAAATGGTCGAGCGCTGCCTCGTAGTCGTCGTGCGCGACGGCGAAGGAATGATGGACACCCCCATGATCATCCAGCACCGGGTTTATCGGCGGGTCGCGCTTCACCAGGATGAGGCAGGTCCCGGCTGCATCGAGGAACGCCATGTGCCCACCTGGCACCGTGGATAGATGCCTGCAGCCCACGACCTCCGCGTAAAACCGCGTGCTTCGCGCGACGTCACTCACGGGAATACTGAAATGAGCAACAGCCTTGATCGCAACCATATGAACCTCCCAGCATGCTAATACTCAGATCGAATAGAAGCCGGATTGCCCCGATCTGTCCCCTTCATTCGAAGCTTTGGTAAATTACCAGCCGCCGACACCTTGAACCAGAGCGCAAGAGTGGGCTCAGCGTAGCAGGTTCGGCCCGCGGGTTTCGTCAAAGAAGAACGCATTCAAGTTGCGCGGCCCCCTTGGTGTGAGACCCCGGCATGCCATGGGATGGCATTGGCGCGCCAGCTCCGCCGCCTCACCGGGGGTGATCGAACCCGAGGCGGCCTAGGGTCGCGACCCGCAGCGCTTTAGCGAGACATTAGACGCATTCTAAATTGCTTGACACCGGCGGCGGCGTTCGCCACTTGAGAGCCACTCTAAGTTTTCACCCTGCGAGGGGACCATCATGGCCGACAAGCCGGTTTTAACGAGTGAAAGCAAGTGTCCGTTCACGGGCGCGACCCCAGCCCAAACGAACCGCGACTGGTGGCCGAACCAGCTGGACCTTCAGGTTCTGCACCAGCACTCCATCCTGTCAAATCCGATGGGCGAGGCGTTCGACTACGCCAAGGAATTCAAGAGCCTCGACCTGAATGCGGTCATCGAGGACCTGCACGCCCTGATGACGGACTCGCAGGATTGGTGGCCGGCCGACTTTGGCCACTACGGCGGGCTGTTGATCCGGATGGCGTGGCACCTCGCCGGCACCTACCGTATCGGCGACGGTCGCGGCGGCGCCGGCGCCGGCCAGCAGCGCTTCGCACCCGTCAACAGTTGGCCGGACAACGCCAACCTCGACAAGGCGCGCCGCCTGCTGTGGCCGATCAAGCAGAAGTACGGCCGGAAAATCTCCTGGGCCGACCTGATGATCCTCGCTGGCAACGTCGCTCTCGAATCGATGGGCTTCAAGACCTTCGGTTTCGGTGGCGGGCGCGAGGATGTCTGGGAGCCTGATGAGTCCATCTACTGGGGCCCCGAAGGCAAGTGGCTGGCAGACGAGCGCTACAGTGGCGACCGTGATCTTCAGAATCCTCTCGGCGCCGTGCAAATGGGTCTGATCTACGTCAATCCGGAAGGGCCGAACAGCAACCCGGACCCCCTCGCGGCTGCCAGGGATATTCGCGAAACCTTCCGCCGCATGGCGATGAACGACGAAGAGACGGTTGCGCTGATTGCCGGCGGTCACACCTTCGGGAAAACCCATGGTGCCGGCGATCCGACGCTGGTCGGCCGAGAGCCGGAGGCCGCCCCGATCGAGGAGCAGGGCTTGGGCTGGATCAGCCGCTACGGCTCCGGCAAAGGGCCTGACACGATCACCGGCGGCCCTGAGGTTACCTGGACGCAGACACCGACGAAGTGGAGCAACCACTTCTTTGACAACCTGTTCAACAACAAATGGGAGCTGGCGAAGAGCCCGTCGGGCGCCTGGCAGTTTAAGGCGGAAGGCGCCGCAACGATCCCGGACGCCTTCGACCCGTCGAAGCGGCACGTGCCCACCATGCTGGTCACGGACCTCGCGCTGCGGGTCGATCCCGTTTACGAAAAAATATCGAGGCGCTTTTACGAGCATCCGGATCAGTTCGCAGACGCGTTTGCCCGAGCGTGGTTCAAGCTGACGCACCGCGACATGGGCCCGATCGTGCGTTATCTCGGCCCGCTCGTCCCGAAGGAGCCGCTGATTTGGCAAGACCCGATCCCCGCTGTGGATCATCCGGTGATCGGGGAGCAGGAGATTGTGGCTCTGAAGGCGAAGATCCTCGCGTCTCGCCTGTCCGTTTCCCAGCTGGTCTCGACGGCCTGGGCGTCGGCATCGACGTTCCGCGGTTCTGACAAGCGCGGCGGAGCGAACGGCGCGCGCATTCGCCTCGCCCCGCAAAAGGACTGGGAGGTCAACCAGCCGGGCCAGCTGCGGGAAGTGCTGGAGACGCTCGAAACGATCCAGAGGGATCTCAATGCTTCCCAGTCCGGCGGCAAAAAAGTCTCGCTAGCCGACCTGATCGTTCTCGGCGGCTGCGCCGCGATCGAGAAGGCCGCGAAGACCGCCGGGCACGACGTGAAGGTCCCCTTCACGCCGGGGCGCATGGATGCGTCGCAGGAGCAAACCGAGGTCGACTCCTTCGAGCCGCTCGAGCCGACCGCTGACGGTTTCCGCAACTATCTCCGCGGCACGCAGCGCGTGTCGCCCGAGGAGCTGTTGGTGGATCGGGCGCAATTGCTGACCTTGACGGCGCCTGAGATGACGGTTCTGGTCGGTGGCCTGCGCGTCCTGGGCGCAAATGCCGGGCGGTCCACGCACGGCGTCTTCACCAAGCGGCCCGAGACATTGACGAACGACTTCTTCGTCAACCTGCTCGATATGCGCACGCAATGGCAGCCCGCCGCTGGCTCCGAAGGCGTCTACGAGGGACGCGACCGAAAGACAAACGAGGTCAAGTGGACCGGTACCCGCGTCGACCTGATCTTCGGTTCGCACTCGCAGCTGCGCGCCCTGGCGGAAGTTTATGCGTCCGCGGATTCGAAGGAGAAGTTTGTAAACGACTTCGTCGCGGCGTGGGCCAAGGTGATGGACCTCGATCGCTTCGACCCGGCCTGATCTCTGCGCAAAGGTGCTCGAAGGCTTCTCGTCTAGAGTGCAGCTGCGACCCAACATCGGGTGATCAGGCGACGGGTTCAAACCTACGTCACGACCGCCTGCTCCTTGCATCGTGCTATGCCCATATGGGACGGTCGGACGAGGTGCGCCGGGTCATGGAGCCTATGCGGGCGCTAGCTTCACCCGTCACTTCGCAGCGCCTGCCGGCCTGGTCCGTGACTCGGCCAAATGGGGTGTTGCGCCTGCCCCTCGGCCTTGCTGGAAACCCCGAACAGGCGCATTCTGGATCCAGGCAAGTGAGGAGGAAACCGATGCCGCGAATCAAGCACATCGCGCTGACGACCAAGGAGCCCGCAAAGGTCGCCGCCTTCTATAAGGACGCTTTCGGAATGCAGGAGATCCGGCGTGCCCCGAATGGCGCCGTGTTCCTGACCGACGGCTACATCAACCTCGCTATCCTGAATTGGAAGACGGAGAAATCTGCTGATGTCGGCGCCAACGGGCCGAACTACAGCGGCATCCATCATTTCGGGTTTGAGGTAGAGGACCTCGACGAGGCCGCCGCAAAGCTGGAGCGCGCCCAGGGTCAGCGCCTTGAGGAGAAAGAGGGGCTGGGTATGGAGATGGCTGCAGGAGGCCATCGTAATTTCGAGATGAAATGGGCCGGTCCCGATGATGTGGTGATCGACATTTCTCACACCGGCTGGGAAACGAAAACCAGATAAGCGAATTCCGGGAGGAAACAGCCATGTCCGATAACTTCACGATCTGTGCCGGCACCATAGGGACCGGTGCCTGGGTGAGCCCCGACGGCGGCGAGAGCTGGCGGCAAGTGCGAACCGGATTGTGGTCCGAAAGCCGCGTGTTCGGTTTCGCGGTCCACCCAAAACAGCCCCGCACCATTCTGGCCGGAGCCGATGACGGCATCTACCACAGCGAAGACGGTGGGGAGCACTTCGAGCGGCTGGACTCGCCGATGAACGCGGTGCACGTGTGGAAAATCGCGTTCGATCCGAGCAACCCGGAGACCATCTTTGCGGGGACTCGACCGGCGGCGCTCTTTCGATCGACCGACAGCGGAAGCCATTGGGACAAGCTGCCGGCGGATATGGCGGAGGAGTGCCCGAACGTGCGGGTTCCGCGAGTGACCGCGCTGACGGTCGATCCCTCGGATCACCGGATGGTGTGGGCCGGTGTCGAAGTCGACGGCGTGCGTCGCAGCCGTGACGGCGGGGAAAGCTGGACCCGGGTTGCCGGGGTCAACGACCCCGACATCCACGACACGGCGATCAGCATCAATGGCGCCAAGACGGTGCTGACGAGCACCCCGCGCGAGATCTTTGCCAGCACGGATGGCGGCGAAAGCTGGCGAGGGTTGGGGGTTGGCAAGCATTTTCGCCTGCCCTATTGCCGCAGCCTGGCGCTCAAGCCCGACGAACCCGCAGTGCTGTTTGTCGCCACCGGCGACGGCGCGCTCGGCAGCACCGGCGCCATACAGCGCTCCAAGGATGGCGGACAAAGCTGGCAGGCATTGCCCTTGCCCGTCGAACCCAACTCGCCGATCTGGTCCTTTGCTACCCACCCGGCGAACCCCAAACGGATCCTCGCCTGCAGTCACTATGGGGAAATATTCGCGAGTGAAGACGCCGGCGATTCCTGGGTCAAGCTGCGCCGTGAGTTCAGCGAGATCCGTGCTCTGGCCTGGACGCCGAATTAACGGCCAACCTCCCGGATCCGGCCCATAGGGCCTCGTGAGATGCCACAGTTGAGTTACGTCCATGGCGCGAGTGGCACGCCGTTTATCGGTGAGACGATCGGCGTGCATTTCGATCGAATCGTTGAACGCTTTGGCGAGCGCGATGCACTGGTTGTCCGCCATCAGCAGATCCGCTGGTCATACCGGGAGCTGAAAGAACGGGTCGACGCCTTTGCTGCAGGGCTGCTCGCCCTCGGGCTCAAGCGCGGCGACCGCATCGGCGTCTGGTCGCCCAACAACGCCGAATGGGTGATCACCCAATTCGCGACCGCAAAGGCCGGGCTCATTCTCGTCAACATCAACCCGGCTTATCGTCTGACGGAGCTCGAATATGCCTTGAACAAGGCAGGCTGCGTCGCGCTGATTACCGCGGCGAAGTTTAAGACCAGCGATTATCTGGCCATGCTTCGCGAACTGGCGCCCGAGCTCAGTACTGCATCGCCGGGCAATTTGCGCGCGGCGCGTTTGCCAGAACTGCGGTTGGTGATCACGATCGACGCCGACGAGTTCAAGGGGATAATGCGGTTTGACGATGTCCCCGGCCTTGCCCGAGAGACTGAGCGCCACCGTCTCGCAGCGCTTGCCGACGAATTGCAGTTCGACGACCCGATAAATATCCAGTTCACCAGCGGCACCACCGGTTTCCCAAAGGGCGCGACGCTCAGTCACCATAATATCCTGAACAACGGTTTGTTCATCGCCGGGGCGATGAAGCTCACCGAGCACGACCGGGTGTGCATTCCGGTGCCGCTCTATCACTGCTTTGGCATGGTCATCGGCAATCTCGGCTGCCTGACCCACGGGGCGGCGATGGTCTATCCGAGCGACGGATTCGATCCGCTCGCCACCTTGGAGACGATCGCGGCCGAGCGCTGCACGGCCGTCTACGGCGTGCCGACGATGTTCATCGCCGAGATGGACCACCCCGATTTCGCCAAGTTCGATCTGTCCTCGCTGCGCACCGGCATGATGGCGGGGAGCCCGTGTCCGATCGAGGTCATGAAACGGGCCTTCTCCCTGATGCACCTCTCCGAGGTCGTAATCGGTTACGGCATGACCGAAACCAGCCCGGCGAGCTTTGCGTCGGCGACCGATGACCCGATCGAGCGGCGGGTGTCTACCGTGGGGCGGATCTTGCCGCATGTCGAGGCCAAGGTCATCGACGCCGAGGGCAGGATCGTGCCGCGCGGCACCGCCGGCGAGCTGCTGACCCGCGGCTATCTGGTCATGCTCGGCTATTGGGACGACGAGGAGAAGACCGGCGAGGCGATCGACCCGGCCGGCTGGATGCACACCGGTGATCTCGCGACGATCGATGACGAGGGCTACTGCAACATTGTCGGGCGGATCAAGGACATGGTGATCCGCGGCGGCGAAAACGTCTATCCGCGGGAGATCGAGGAGTTTCTCTATCGTCATCCGAAGATTCAGGACGTCCAGGTGATCGGTGTCCCTGACCCGCGTTACGGCGAAGAGCTCTGCGCCTGGGTTCGCCTGCGCGACGGCGAGAGCGCCACCGTGGAGGAAATCCGCGGCTTTTGCCAAGGCCAAATCGCGCATTACAAGGTGCCGCGCCACGTCAAATTCGTCGACGGCTTCCCAATGACGGTGACCGGCAAAGTTCAGAAATTCCTGATGCGCCAGCAGACGATCGAGGAACTGGGGCTGAGCGTGCAGGAGACTGCGTGATGAGCAAGATCGCCTCGGTCGCCACCCACATGATCTCGGTACCGCGGCCGCAGCCGGTGTGGACGGCGCACGAAGAGAACAAGGCCTGGAACGTCATCCTGACCGAAATCCGCACCGATGACGGTCTTATTGGCTATGGCGAGATCCACGGCGCGCCGATGCCGCGGATCTGCGAGTGGGTGAGCCGCTTTGGCGAGATCATCCGAGGCATGGATGCGCTGGCGCACATCGCCGTATGGGAGAAGCTGTTCGCGCTGACTTCGCCGCGGCCCGGCGGGATCGAGGGCCGGGACGGTTTGCCGCCCCCCGTCCCGCGCGGCGAGCGTGCTCAGGTCATGGCGGCGATTGCCGGGATCGACATCGCCCTGTGGGACATCAAAGGAAAAGCCGCCGGCTTGCCGGTCTATCGGCTGCTGGGGGGCGAGAATCGGCCGATCTTCACTTACGCGACCGGCGGCTACTACCGGCCAAATGCCGGCAACGCCGATTACGGCGAAGAGCTGGCGCGCTTCCTCGACCTCGGCTATCGCGCGGTCAAGCTGAAGACCGGAGCCGGCACATTTTCGCAAGAGGCCGAGCGTATCGGCGCGGTGCGGCGCGCGATCGGCGGCGAGACCTTGCTGATGCTCGACATGAACGCGGCCTACGATCTGCCGGAGTGCATCGATTTCGCTCGTGCCGTCGAGCCGCATCGGATCTTTTGGCTCGAGGAGCCGCTGCATTGGTATTTGCAGCCGGCCGATTTTGCCCGGCTGGCCGCGGCTACGCCGATCCCGCTCGCGCATGGCGAGCGCGAGCTTACCCGCTTCACCGTCCGTGACTTCATTGTCGAGGGCGGCATCCGGTTTGTTCAATTCGACGCGACGCGAGCCGCCGGGTTTACCGAGGCATTACGCATTGCCGCACTGGCCGAGCAACACGGCGCGATGGTCGCGCCGCACACGGCCCCCGAATTGCACGGGCATCTAGTCCTCGCCCTGCCGCGCTGCGCCTTCGGCGTCGAATTGCACGGCGGCCCCGAGACCGACCCGCTTGCCTTCGGGCTCTTCCGCGAGCACCCGCAGCTCCGCGATGGTCATCTGATATTCGAGGACAAACCGGGCTTCGGCCTCGAGGTCGATTGGGACTTTGTCGACCGCTACTGCCTCCGGTCGTAGAGCGAGGAAATCAGAAACGGCGCATCAAAGCGACGAGGCGCCCCTGAACCTTGACGCGGTCGGGTCCGAAGATCCGGGTTTCATAGGCCTTGTTGGCGGGTTCCAGTGCGATCGACGCGCCGCGCCGGCGCAGCCGCTTCAGGGTAACCTCCTCATCGTCGACAAGCGCGACGACGACGCAACCGTTTTCCGCGGTGTCGCAGCGCTGTATGACCACCGTGTCGCCATCGAGAATGCCGGCCTCGATCATGCTGTCGCCGGACACTTCGAGGGCGTAATGCTCGCCGCCGCGGCCCAGGAGGCTGGTCGGCACCCCGACCATTGTGCTCTGGTCGCGCAATGCCTCGATTGGCGTGCCGGCTGCGATCCTGCCGTAGAGCGGCAGGTCGACAGCCTCGACGTCGTTCGCGACCGGCGTGCCGGGAAGCGAACTGGCGAAATCGCCGCGGATGACCGTTGGAGAGAACCTGCTGCGTTCAGCCGCGGGCTGGGGAGCGGCTGACTCCTCCGGCAACTTCACGACCTCCAGCGCCCGCGCGCGATGGGGCAACCGTCTGATAAACCCGCGCTCCTCAAGCCCACTGACCAGGCGATGGATGCCCGATTTGGATTTGAGGTTCAAAGCATCCTTCATCTCATCGAAAGACGGTGAAACGCCGGTCGCCGTCAGCCGCTGGTTAATAAACAGCAACAACTCGCGCTGTTTCCTGGTCAGCATGGGACCCCCTTCTGCACCGCAGAACGAACCCTAAACATTATCGGTATGTTCTAGTTTAGTTCGCGGCCTGGGTCAAGCGGCAAGAACGGCATAAATTTACGCGAGCGGGCAATCCAGCGGCGGCAGGTGTCTTTTGAAGAAACATCGGCCGGCAGCTTCGAAAGACCTCGCGGCTATTATAAGTTGAAGCGAAAGTGCATGATGTCGCCGTCTTGCACGATATAATCGGCGCCTTCCAAACGCATGCGGCCGGCGTCTTTTGCGCCTTGTTCGCCGCCATGCGCGACAAAATCGGCAAAGGTGATCGTTTCGGCGCGAATGAATCCCTTCTCGAAATCGGTATGGATGCGGCCCGCCGCTTGCGGCGCTCTGGTGCCCTGCTCCACCGTCCAGGCATGCGCTTCCTTTGGGCCGATGGTAAAGAAAGTGATCAGATCGAGCAGCGTGTAGCCGGCTCGGATCACCCGCGCCAGACCGGGCTCGTCGAGCCCGAGCGTTGCCAGAAACTCGCGCTTTTCATTCGCATCGGCGAGCTGCGCCAGCTCCGCCTCGATCGCCGCCGAGATCACGACTGAGCCCGCGCCGCGCCGAGCTGCATATTCGGCGACGCGGTCGCTTTCGGTGTTCCCCGAGGCGGCGCTCGCTTCCTCGACATTGGCGACGTAGAGAACCGGCTTGCCGCTCAACAGCTGTAATCCGCTGAGCTCCCTCTGCCGCTCGGGTCCGACGAGAACATCGCGCGCCGGCCTGCCTTGACGCAGTGCCTCCAGCACTGTCTCGGCGACATCGAGCTGAGCCTTGGCCTCGCGGTCGCCGCCGCGCGCCCGCTTTGCCATCTGCAGCACGCGTCGTTCCAGGCTTTCGAGATCGGCCAGCATCAACTCCGTCTCGACCGTCTCGGCATCGCGGATCGGATCGACCGAGCCTTCCACGTGAACGACATCCCTGTCGGGGAAACAGCGGATCACATGGGCGATCGCGTCGACTTCGCGAACATGCCCGAGAAACTGGTTGCCGAGCCCTTCGCCGCGGGCAGCGCCGCGGACCAGCCCAGCGATATCGAGGAATTCGAGCTGGGTCGGGACGATCTTTGCCGATTTGCCGAGGCGCGCGGCGATGTCGAGCCGTTCGTCTGGAACCGCCACTCGCCCGAGATTGGGCTCGATCGTGCAGAACGGGTAGTTCGCCGCCTCTGCCGCGGCGGTCGCGGTCAACGCGTTGAACAGCGTGGATTTGCCGACATTGGGCAATCCGACAATGCCGCAACTGAAACCCATATGTTGGAGCTTTTCCTTTTAAGACTGCGTGAGGCCCGGCTCTGGGCTTTCATCCGGCGGCGCAAATCGGCGGGCCACCTCGCTCATGAAGGCGTCCGGGGCATCGGACAACAATAGCGGGATTGTCTCCGCCACCGCGCCCAGCAGCGGCTCGACCCAGCCGGTCAGCTCCTCACCGGGGAAATTCTGCAATACGTAGGGCTGAACGAGCTCCTTGATCCCGGGATGTCCAACCCCGATCCGCACCCGCCAGTAATCCGGTCCGAGCAGAGCGTCGATGGACCGCAGCCCGTTATGGCCGGCGTTGCCGCCACCCCGCTTCACCCTGAGCTTGCCCGGGCGCAAATCGATTTCGTCATGTATGACGATGATGTCCGAAAACAAGAGCTTGAAAAACCGCGCCGCCTCGGCCACCGACTCGCCGGACGCGTTCATAAAGGTCTGCGGCTTCAGCAGCAGCACCCGCTCACCGCCGATCGACGCCTCCGCGAGTTCGCCCTTGAAGCGGTTGCGGAATCCTGCGGCACGGTGCCTGCGGGCGATCGCCTCGACCGCCATGAAGCCGACGTTGTGACGGTTGCGGGCGTAACGGGCACCCGGATTGCCGAGACCGACAACTAAGCGCATCAGCGGTCGATCGCGGGACGCAGCACAGGCCGTGAATAAAGAACTAGCTGGCCGGGGCCTGCTCGGGCTCGGGCGGTGCTGTCGCAGCCGCCGCGGCTTCTTCACGCACCGCCGAGGACGCGGCGATGCTGGCAATCGTAAAGTCGCGGTCGGTGATCGTCGGCCGGCAGCCCTCCGGTACGATGACCCTGCTGATGTGAAGGCTGTCGCCGATTTCGAGCCCGTTCAGCTCGACAACCAAATGGTCGGGGATGCGATCCACCGGGCAGTTCAGCTCGATCCCGTGGCGGACAATATTGAGAATGCCGCCGCGGCGGATGCCGGGCGACATTTCCGGGTTGGTGAAGACGACCGGCACCGTCACCGTGACCCGAGCATGACCGCCGAGCCGCATAAAGTCGACATGCAGCGGCGCGTCGGTTGCCGGATGGTATTGCACGTCGCGAGGCAAGGTGCGGTGGACGACCCCATCCACCCTGACGTCGACCAGGGTGGCGAAGAAACCGCGGCGGGCGAGAGCGCGCGAAAATTCGCGCGGTTCGAGGCTGATCAACACCGGCTCCTTGTTGTCGCCGTAAATAATGCCCGGGATGCGTCCCGCACGCCGTGTGGCCCGCGCGGCTCCCTTTCCGGCGCGGGCGCGCGGTTCGGCGCTCAGGGTAGTGATCTCGGGCATCGGTAGTCGCTCCTCAACAGACCTCGGATAATGAGCCAGCTTAAGATAAGACGGGAATGGTTTGATGCCAGCGCTCGGACGCTTGGCGCCCTCGGGCCGCGGCGGTTTTCGAACTCAGTCGAACAGGCTGGAGACCGATCGCTCCTCGCTGATCCGTTGCATCGCCTCTGCCATCAGGGGGGCAATGGTCAGCTGACGGATGTTTGGCGCGGCGCGAACCGCTTCGGTTGCGACAATGCTGTCGGTGATAACCAGCATCTCGATCGGCGAGGCGGCAACCCGCGGCACGGCACCCCCCGACAATACCCCGTGGGTAACATAGGCATAGACCCTGGAGGCTCCCGCTTCCACCAGAGCCACCGCCGCGTTGCACAGCGTGCCGGCGGTGTCGACGATGTCGTCGATAAGGACGCAGCATCGCCCGTCGACCTCGCCGATGATATTCACAACCTCCGAGACGCCCGCCCGTTCGCGACGCTTGTCGACGATGACAAGATCGGCGTCGAGGCGGCGAGCGATGTCCCTGGCGCGCAGCACGCCGCCGACATCGGGCGAGACGATGACCAAGTCCCGCTTGGCCAGGCTTTCGCGGATGTCCTTCACCAGTACCGGCGAGGCGTAGAGGTTGTCGACCGGGATGTCGAAGAACCCCTGGATCTGCGGGGCATGGAGGTCGAGGGTGAGCACCCGGTCGGCGCCGGCCGCGGTGATCAGATTGGCGACCAGCTTGGCTGAAATCGGCGAGCGTGACGAGGTTTTGCGGTCCTGCCGAGCGTAGCCGTAATAGGGGATGACCGCGGTGATCCGACGCGCCGATGCGCGTTTCAGTGCGTCGAGCGTGACCAGCAATTCCATCAGATGATCGTTCGCCGGGTAGGAAGTCGGCTGGATCACGAAGACGTCCTCGCCGCGCACGTTCTCCTGGATCTCGACAAACACCTCCATATCGGAAAACCGGCGTACGCTGGCTTTGGTCAGCGGCAGGTCGAGACAGGCAGAAATCGCTTCGGCGAGCGGCCGATTGCCGTTGCAGGCGAGGATCTTCATATCCGGACAACAACCGCCGTGCCGACGGGTTCGGACCCGCGGCTTCATTCACGGGCTTGTAACAGGTTGGCAACGCTGAGGCAACCTCGGGAACACTGCCGGCTTTTTGCCTGCTTGGATCCTCGATGGACTGCGGTCTGCTAAGGCGCTGGGTTTTGGATTCAAAAGTCTTTCTTCTCCTCAATCTCGCGCTTGGCTTTTATAACGCCGGCGCGATCTGGGCACATGAGATAGATATTTTCCGGTCGTGGAAGCTGCTCGATCCGGGGCAATCCCGCGGGGTGCAACGCGTCCACTGGCGCAAACTCCCGTATTGGGTCCTGACGCCCGTGGGCCTCTCGCTGCTCGGCAGTATCGTCCTCTTCTGGTATCACCCCCGCAACTCACCGTTTTGGGGCGTCGCAGGAGTAGTCCTGTGCCAAACGCTCTCGATCGTTCTCACGGCCAGTTATTGGGGCCGCTGGCAGGCACAGCTTGCGCGGGATCCGTCGGGTCCAGACAACCCCTACCTAGCAAAGATATTGAGCACGCATTGGGTGCGGACGCTTCTTGTCAATGCTAATGCTTTGATCCTGCTTTTGTGGGCCATCACGGTTCTCTAAGCACGCGGTGTCGCGCCGAAGCGGTTATGCGTCGCTGACAACGAGTCCTCTGGCGGCGGGGCTCAGGATTTTCCAGCCGGCGGCGGTGCGCCGCGCGCGACGAGCTGCATGATCCCGTCTTGCGCCGAAACTGCAACCATGTATGCGACATCGCCCCAAGCGCCGTCGAGCAAACCGGCGGGGACGTCGTTTTCCTGGCCAACCGTGCCAATCTCGCCGCCGTCCTTGCGGCGCACATGCCAGACGATCTTGACGTTCTGCTTTCCGGCTTTCGGCTTGGCGACGGCGACGTCTGCGTCGAGCACGAGGTCCGCCTTGGCCTCGGGATCGCTGACAATTGCCAAATCCTGTTTCTTCAAGATCTCGGTAATCGAGCTGACCAGCGCCTGATTGCCATCGCCTGGTGCACCCGCTACGGCGCCAATCGCCAGCCGCGTGCGCCCGCCGATCTCGGCCTCGCTCGGAGCCTCGTCTTGCAGCAAAGCTGCGACTTGGGCTGCGCTGGCTGCCGCCAGGCGCGCGACCGCATCCTCGCTTCCAGCATCCCAATCGTCGGCCGGGGCATCGAGCCGCTCGGCGCGTTCGCCGATGCGCCGGCCCGATGGGTCGCGCAATTCCCACAGCACGACCAGCGCGGCCTTGCCTTGCGACGGCGCCATTTCCTGTATTCTCCCAACGAGCTCATAACTGCCGATGCTCGCTGTCTTGTCGCTGGCTGCGATCTCCCGTTCCTGCAATGCGCTCGCCATCGCTGGTCCGAGCTTTTCCGCCGCCGCCCGCGGCAGCCCTTCTATCGGAGCGATCGCGACACTGGTGCTGTCGCGCAAATCCAAGATCGCCGCGCCGCGCCGCGGCACGTCGTTGGCGAACGGGTGCGGCAGCGGCTGGCAGCCCGCCACCGGCAGCAGAAAGCCGAGCACCATACCGAGGAGCCGAATTGGGCCGAACGCGATCGAGTGAGCCACTTACAATGAGAGACTATGCCTATGTATCCAAGCTCTCGCGGGTCAATCGCGAAGCGCGATCGCAGAGAGCGCGCGGCCATAGACTGGCTCGCCGCGCAGACAGGCCCGCCGATAGCTGAAAAAATGCGTGTCCTCGGCGACCGTGTCGTGAGCGGCGCGGTCGATGACCGCGAGCCCGGCGCGAGCCAGGCGGCGCCCGATATAGCCGGGCAGATCGAACAAGAAATGGCCGGTTCGCACCGCAAGCACAAAATAAGCCGCGCTCGCCGGGTCATGCGCGAGAAATTGCTGCGGGAATTCCGGCCCGACCTCGTAGGAGGCCTGGGCGATGCAAGGGCCGATGCCGGCACGAATACGGGGCCGCTTTGCGCCCAACGCCTCCATCCGGTTGACAGTAGCTTCGACAATTCCGCCAAGCGCGCCGCGCCAGCCGCCATGCGCCGCTCCGATGACTCTCGCAGCCGAATCCGCGAACAGGATCGGGGCACAATCGGCGGTGAGGATACCGAGAGCAATGCCGGAGTTCCCCGTGACCAAGCCATCGGCCCGCGGCGCCGCATCACGTGGCCAGGGCTTTTCCACCGTGACCACAGTGGTGCTGTGGGTCTGATAGCAAGTCACCAGGCGATCCGGCGAAAAGCCCAGCCGCTCCATTGCAATGGCACGGTTGCGCGCAACCGTCTCGGCAGCATCGCCCGAGCCGAACCCGCAGTTCAGAGATTCAAAGAAACCGCTGCTGACCCCACCTTCGCGGGTAAAGTAGGCGTGGCGTATTCCGAGATCGTGATCGAGAAGATCGAGGGTTATCATTGCCGCGCTGGCTCACCTGTGTCGACGCTTCGGACCAAAGCCCGCCGGGCATGCCAAACCCGGCGAAACCAGCGCCACGACCTTGAACAAATCGCCCATCTCGCCCGGATTCAGCAAACGCTTCACGCCGCTTTCGAGTGACCGCCGCTGGGCGGGCTCTGCTCGCGCACTCAGTGCAGCGAGCCGCAGGCCGGCGCCGAGCGCGGTGAGAAACCGGCCCTGGCTGATCGGCCCATAAACTTCGGCGCCGGCTGCCCGAGCGGCCTCGGCAAAGGCCGCAAAATCGACATGAGTGCTGAGATCGGCGGTTCCCGGCGCTGCGAGCGCGCAAACCGGGCGATGACGTTGAAGCGCGCGAAGGGTCGGCCCGGGGGCAGTCGAGACGTAGCCATAGTCGATGAACAGCGCAGCACCCGGTTGGCGGGCCAATCGAGAACCGAGCGCACCCGCCAGGGCGAGGGCGGCCGGGCAAATCTCTACGATCGTACCGGGCGAGCTTTGGCGCAGGCTGCCCGGCACGAGCAGGCTCGCCGCAGGGCTTGCGGGACCATCGACAAAGACCAGGTGACCCTCGTGATCGACCGTCACCATCCGCTCCGACCAGCCCCCGGCTCCGCAGACGAACTGCCGGATCGGCAGCGCGTCGAGAAACTCGTTGGCCAGCATCAGCATCGGGCCGTCCGGCAGCTCTTCGACACGCGTCACCCATGCCGGTTGCGTCTGGCGGAGGCGTCGTTGCTGTTCCGCGCGAAGCAGCGGGCTTGCCTCGACCAGAAAGATGCGCAATGCGCGGCGAAATTCCGGCACAGTTCCGGCGGCGCGCAACAGGTCGCTCATCAACACACCGCGGCCGGGCCCCAGCTCTGCCAAAAGTACCGGATCCGGCCGACCGATCCGCTCCCACAAATCGGCGCACCACAGCCCGATCAGTTCGCCGAATACCTGACTGATCTCGGGCGCGGTCGTGAAGTCGCCCGCCGCTCCGATCGGGTCGCGCCTCGCATAGTACCCGCTCTCGGGGTCGTGCAGCGCCATGGCCATGTAGGCGGCAACCGTCAGCCGGCCCTCGGCGCGAATCCGCCTGACGATCTTGTCGGCGATTTCCTCGCTCACGACCGGGCAGGAATGGGCGCGCGCAGCGCCCAGGCGATGATCAGGATGCCGGCGACCAACAACGGAATCGACAACAGCTGGCCCATTGTCGTGCCGAAAATCAGGTAACCCAATTGCGGGTCCGGTTGCCGGAACAGTTCGCCCGACATCCGGGCCGCCGCGTAACCCACCAGAAACAATCCAGTGACGACTCCCGGACGCTGCCTCGCATGGAGCCGCTCGGCGGCGAACAGCAGGATAAACAGCAGAATGCCCTCGCAGAAGGCTTCGTAAAGCTGGCTCGGATGGCGTGGCATCGGGCCGCCATTCGGGAAGATCATGGCCCAGGGGACATTACTTGGGCGCCCGTACAGCTCGCCATTGATGAAATTGGCGATGCGGCCAAAGAACAGACCGATTGGGATCGCCTCGGTAATGATGTCCGAGAAGGCAAAGAGCGGTATTCGACGGGCACGGGTAAACAATATGATCGCAATGGTCACGCCGATAGCGCCGCCGTGGAAGGACATCCCGCCGTGCCACACGTAAAGCGCCTCTATCGGATGATAGATATAGTACCCCGGCTTGTAGAAGAGAACGTATCCGATCCGCCCTCCGAGGACGACGCCGAGCGTCGCCCAAACCAGGAAATCGTCGACATCCTGCCGCGCGACCAGATGCGGCGGCCGTTCGGCCAGTCCGAGGCAATACCGCCAGCCGATCAGCAGCCCGACAATGTAGGCGAGCGCATACCAGCGGATCGCAAAGGGTCCGATCGAGATCGCGACCGGATCGATCGCAGGAAACGGAATTACGGAGAGAGGCATGAAAGGGCACGCGGGGGATGTTCGACGGACCGCCGGTGGCCGGCCTCTTATAAGGGGTGAAAGCCGGATCGCCAAGGAACCCGGTAGGCGGTGATCTCCCGGTGGCGCGCCGACGGCGCAGCTCTCACCTGGAGGACGGATAGGCGAGATATCTCGAGATCTTCCAACCGCCGTCTACCTGACGATGGAAGATATCGACCGCAGGCTCCTCAATGGTCTGTTTTGGACTTCCTGCCTTGTCGATTTCGAGCGCCCATACCAGCCTGACGACCGCCGTCTCGCCGTAGACCATGATCTCGTTGATTTCTGCCGAATAGCGGTAGGTGACATCCGGATCTCGTAAGGCCGCACGAAGCATTTCGCATAGTGAAGAATAATCGCGCTCGGGCTCATCCTGATAATTGGCGACGAGATCCGGCGCGAAGAGGGCGCATACCCGGTCTTCATCACGGGCGTTGAATGCGGATCGCCAATTCTCGATCGCCGAGCGGATCTCGTTCTCGGCGGCTTCTGTGGGCTCGGCCCCGCCGGATGGACTGAGCAGCGCTGTCAGCGCCGCAGCAGCCATGATCGGTCCGGCGGCTAATCGCCGGAGGCGCTCGCGACTGCGGCGGGGGAACCGCCGCTGGACTGGTCGCACGCGACGTCTTCCTTGAGCGCGAGATTGCGTTTGATGTGACTGAGAACATCGATCAGGGCATCGCGCGTCGGGGGAGGCAGACCGGCGAACGCCTCCTGGCGAATCGCCTCGTTTATGGCAAGAATGCGCGCCACCACGGGGTGAGCCGTCTCGGTCAACCATAGCGTGCGGATGCGTCGATCGGTCGGATGGGCGCGCCGCTCGACCAGCCCTTCCTCATGGAGCTTGTCCAGCATCCGGACGAGCGCAATCGGCTCGATGTCGAGCCATGCCGCCACCTCGGCTTGGCTCACACCCTCGTTGCCCGCGATGTTCAGCACCACCGCCGCCTGCTGGCGTGTGATCGGCAGCCCCATCTGCCGCGCGCGGCGCTCGAACCCCCGCTTGATCAGCCGCGAGACGTCGTGAACGAGAAAGCCGAAGGCGCGGCCGACCTCGCTCCCGCTCCGTTCGAGCCTACTGTCGGGCGCATGACCTCGCACACTTGGCGGGTCCAAGATGTCACTCAGCGCCATGGCGGCTTTCCACCAATACCGGTGCCGGTGTCGGGCGATCCGAGAGGGCCTCCTGAATGCGCGAGGGGCGATACGGCCGACCAATCCAGGAGGCGAAGCGCTCCAGATAGAGATAGATCACCGGCGTCGTATACAAAGTTAACCATTGTGAAACAAGCAGCCCGCCGACTATCGCGATGCCTAACGGCTGCCGCAGCTCGGAGCCCGCCCCCTGCCCGAAGGCGATCGGCATGGCGCCGAACAGTGCGGCGAATGTTGTCATCATGATCGGCCGGAAACGCAGCAGGCAGGCCTGGTGGATCGCCTCGCGCGGGCTCTTGCCCTCCTGCCGCTCGGCCTGCAGGGCGAAATCGATCATCATGATCGCGTTCTTCTTGACGATGCCGATCAGCAGGATCACGCCGACGAGCGCGATGACGCTCAAATCGTAATGCAGCAGCATCAATGCGAGCAGGGCGCCTACGCCGGCCGAGGGCAGTGCCGAGAGGATCGTGATCGGGTGGATGTAGCTTTCGTAGAGCACGCCGAGCACGATGTACACGACGAGGATTGCCGCGGCGACGAGCAGCGGCATCGATGACAGCGAGGCCTGGAACGCCTGCGCGGTGCCCTGAAACGACCCGTTCAAGGTCGGCGGCGCGTGCAGACGCTCGGCGGTCGCCCGAATCGCCTCGACGGCCTGGCCGAGCGCCACCCCGGGCGCGAGATTGAACGACAGCGTCACTGCCGGAAACACGCCTTGATGGCTGACCGACAGCGGCGTCACCTTCGAGACCATATGGGCAACAGCGGAAAGCGGCACCTGCGCCCCATTTTGCGCGGCGACATAGATCTTCGAGAGCGCCGTGCGGTCGCTCCGGAATTGCGGCTGAACTTCAAGGACGACCTTGTATTGGTTGGTCGCGGTATAGATCGTCGCGACCTGGCGTTGGCCGAAAGCGTCATAAAGGGTCTGGTCGATCAGCGATGCCGACAATCCGAGCCGGTAAGCCGCATCGCGGTCGACATCGATGGTCATCGTCGGCGCGGCGTTTTGCTGGTCCGAGGCGACGTCCTGCAGCTGCGGTAATTTGTGCATCTCGCCTTCGAGGATCGGCGCCCAATGATTGAGTTCGGCGTCGTTGGTGTCGGTCAGCGTGTATTGGTACTGCGTCCGGCTGAGGCGCCCGCCAACCGTGATGTTCTGCGGCACCTGCATGTAGAAAATCGCGCCTTCTACGGGCTGTACTTTCCGGCGCAAGCGCTGCACGACCTGATTGGCCGTATCATTGCGCTCCTCAAACGGCTTCAGCGCGAAAAAGACCCGGGCGGCGTTCTCGGTCGGGTTGTAAGCATAGGCCCCGGCGAGCATGAAGACGCCGCCCACACTCGGATCATTGTGGACGATATCGACGATCTCGTGGGCCATTTTGACCGTTTTCAGAAACGACGCGTCCTGCCGAGTATCGATTTCTCCGAAAACGGTGCCGGTGTCCTGCTGCGGAAAGAACCCCTTCGGAATTTGCACATAGAGGTAGCCGGTCGCCACCATCAGCAGCAAGGTGGACATCAAAGCCGCGAACTGATGGCGGAAGACGAAATGGAGCCCGCGGTCGTAGGCCCCGATCACTCGCTCGAAGAAGCGCTCGGCCCCGCGGTTGAAACGGCCCTTAGGGTGCAGCCCTTGCTCCTTCAGGAACAGCGAGCACATGACCGGCGTCAGGGTCAGCGACACGATTGCCGAAGCCACGACAGCGACCGACACGGTGATCGCGAATTCGCGGAACAGTCGGCCGATGACGCCGCCCATCGCGAAGAGCGGGATGAAGACCGCGATCAGCGAGAAGGTGATCGAGATGATCGTGAAGCCGATCTGGCCGGCTCCCTTGAGCGCGGCTTCGAACGGGGTCATCCCCTGCTCGATATAGCGGACGATGTTCTCGATCATGACGATCGCATCGTCGACGACAAACCCGACCGAGATGGTCAGCGCCATCAGCGAGATGTTGTCGAGGCTGAAGCCGGCAACGTACATCACAGAGAATGTCGCGAGCAGCGACAACGGCACCGCTAGGCTCGGGATCACCGTCGCCCACAGCGTGCGCAGGAACAGGAAGATGACGATGACGACGAGGGAGATCGTCAGCATCATCGTAAGTTGCACGTCGCGCACCGCGGCGCGGGTTACCTGCGTGCGGTCGAGCATCAGATCGACATGAACCGCGGGCGGGATCGATTGCTGGAGTTTCGGCATCAACGCCTTGATCGTGTCGACCAGCGCGACGGTATTGGCGCCGGGCGCCTTCTGGATCGCGATGCCCTCGGCCGCTTTATTGTTGAACCAGGCGCCGACACGCGCGTTCTGCACCGAGTTCGAGCGCATTGCCGACATCCTTGATGCGCACCGGCGCGCCGTTGCGATAGGCGATGATGATGTTTGCGTAAGCATCAGCGTTGAACAGCTGATCGTTGGTCTCGAGCGCGACCACCTGGTCGGGGCCTTCGATCGCGCCCTTCGGTTCATTGACCGTCGCGTTCACCAGCGCATTGCGTACGTCTTCGAGACCAATGCCGTGCGCGGCGAGCGCCGCCGGGTTGACCTGTACACGCGCGGCATACAACTTCTGGCCGAAGATCGACACCTGCCCGACACCCGGCACGGTCGACAGCCGCTCCCCAAGCACCGTGTTGGCGTAGTCGTCGAGCCGATAGTCGGGAACCGCGTCCGAATGGACGGCATAGATCATGATCGGGAAGTCGGCCGGATTGACTTTTCGGTAAGTCGGCGGGCTCGGCAGATCCTTGGGCAGCAACCCGCTTGCCGCATTGATCGCGGTCACCACATCGACCGCCGCGCCATCGATGTTGCGCGACAGGTCGAACTGCAAGGTGATCGTCGTCGTCCCGATGCCCGAGAGCGACGTCATCTGATCGAGCGCCGGAATCTGCGTGAATTGCTGTTCGAGCGGCGTCGCGATCGCCGAGGCCATCGTCTGCGGGCTCGCGCCGGGATAACTGGCGGTCACCGTGATCGTCGGGAAATCGACGTTTGGCAGCGGCGCCACCGGCAGCAGCCCATAGGCGCCAATCCCGAAGACGAGGACGCCCAGCATCAGCAAAGAGGTCCCGATCGGGCGTCGGATAAACGGTTCCGAGATACTCACCGGTGCTTGCTCGCTCTCTTGTTGAAACTTGGCGGCTCAGCCAGCCGCAACCGGGAGCTTTGCAATATCGATACCGTCAGACCCGGCGGTAGGAGCGGCCGGGCTGTCGTCCGTTCCCTCTCGGAGCGCGAGGTTCCCTTTGATCCCGTCGAGGATGTCGATCACGGTGTCGCGGGCATGCGCCGCCATGCCGGCAAAGGCTTCCTCGCGAATTGCTTTATTGATTGAGAGAATTTGCGCGACCACCCGCCGAGCCGCGGGTGTCAGCCATAGGGTTCGCACACGACGATCGGTCGGATGGGATCGCCGTTCGACCAGCCCCTCCTCGTGCAGTTTGTCCAGCATGCGCACCAGTGCGATCGGCTCGATGCCAAGCCAGGCCGCGACCTCGGCCTGGCTGACGCCTTCATTGCCGGCGATGTTGAGCACGACTGCGGCCTGCTGACGCGTGATCGGCAACCCCATCTGCCTCGCCCGTCGCTCGAATCGCCGCTTGATCAGCCGCGAGACATCGTGGACGAGAAACCCGAAGGCGCGCCCGACGCCTGATGGCATGGCGAGTGGCTCGGACTTCGTCGGCGCGGCGGAAGCCGCAATTTCACTCGGCGCCATGGCGGCTTTCCACAAAAGCCTGTCTCGGGGCATCCGAAAGTGCTTCCTGCACGCGCGACGGGCGGTACGGACGGCCGACCCAACGGGCGAACCGTTCGAGATAGAGGTAGATGACCGGCGTCGTGTATAGGGTCAGCCACTGCGAAACGAGCAAGCCGCCGACGATTGCGATACCGAGCGGACGCCGCAGCTCGGACCCCGCACCTTGTCCAAAAGCGATCGGCAAAGCGCCGAACACTGCGGCGAAGGTCGTCATCATGATCGGCCGGAAACGCAGCAAGCAGGCTTGGTGGATCGCTTCCTGCGGGCTCTTGCCTTCGAGCCGCTCCGCCTGGAGTGCGAAGTCGATCATCATGATCGCGTTCTTCTTGACGATGCCGATCAGCAGAACGACGCCGACCATCGCGATCACGCTCAGATCGTAATGCAGCAGCATCAGCGCGAGCAGCGCGCCGACCCCGGCCGAAGGCAACGCCGACAGAATCGTAATCGGATGGATGTAGCTCTCATAGAGCATGCCCAAGACGATATAGACGACGAGGATTGCGGCCGCGACGAGCAACGGCGTCGAGGACAATGAGGCCTGGAACGCCTGTGCAGTACCTTGGAAGGATGCGTCCAGCGTCTGAGGCACGCGAAGCTGCGTCATCATCGCCTGGATCTTGTCCACCGCCTGGCCGAGTGCGACACCGGGCGCCAGGTTGAAGGACAACGTAACCGCCGGGAATTGCCCCTGATGGTTGACCGACAGCGGTTCGACCTTCGACGTGAGATGGGCGAACGCGCTCAGCGGCACCTGCGACCCGCGCGGACCGGCGATATAGATCTTCGACAGAGCCGTCGGCTCTTCCTGATACTCGGGCTGAACCTCGAGTACGACCTTATACTGACTAGTAGAGGTATAGATCGTCGTGACTTGGCGCGAACCGAAAGCGTCGTATAGCGTCTCGTCGATCAAGGAAGGCGAGATGCCCATTCTCGACGCAGCGTCGCGGTCGATCTCGATCGCGACGTGCGGCGAGGCGATCTGCTGGTCCGAGGCGACATCGTCGAGCTCGGACATTTTCCTCATCTCTCGCTCGATAATCGGTGCCCAATGGTTGAGTTCTTCGGCATTGGTGTCGGTCAGCGTGTATTGATAGAGGGTACGGCTCAAACGTCCGCCGATGCTGATGTCCTGCCCGGACTGCATGAAGAATTTGACTCCTTCGACCGCAGCCACCTTGGGCCGCAGGCGTCGGATGATCTGGCTGGAGGTCTCCGATCGGCGGTCGTGCGGCACCAGCTGAATGAACACACGGGCCGTGTTCTCGGTCGGGTTGTAGGCGTTGGCCCCAGTAAAAGCAAAGATGCCGGAAACGGCGGGATCGCGCCGGACAACTTCGACGATTTTCTGGACGTTGCCCGCCATGGCCTTGAAAGAAATATCTTGGCGCGCATCCGCCTGGCCGAAGATAAAGCCGGTATCCTGCTCAGGGAAAAAACCCTTGGGAATGATGACGTAGAGGTAGCCGGTCGCGACGATCAGCACGAGCGTCGAGAGAAACGTCGGCAACTGATGGCGCAAGACAAACCGCAATCCGCGGTCGTAGAGATCTAGGAACCCATCAAAAAAGCGCTCGGCGATCTGATTGAGCCGACCCGACCCGTGCAGCCCCTGCTCCTTCAGAAATAGCGAGCACAGCACGGGTGTCAGCGTCAGCGAGACAAAGGCAGAGGCTACCACTGCCACCGATACCGTGACGGCGAATTCGCGGAACAGCCTGCCGATGATGCCGCCCATGAAAAGCAGCGGGATGAACACCGCGATCAGCGAAAAGGTAATCGAGATGATCGTGAAACCGATTTGACCCGCCCCTTTGAGGGCGGCATCGAAGGGGCGCTCCCCCTGCTCGATGTAACGCACGATGTTCTCAATCATGACGATCGCATCGTCGACGACAAAACCGACCGAGATCGTCAGCGCCATCAGCGAAATGTTGTCGAGGCTGTAGCCAACGGCATACATGACCCCAAAGGTGGCCAGCAGTGACAGCGGCACGGCCAGGCTCGGGATCACCGTCGCCCACAATGTCCGCAGAAACACGAAGATGACGACGATCACGAGCCCGACCGTCAGCATCATCGTGAATTGGACATCATGCACCGCCGCCTTGACGACGAGCGAGCGGTCTGAAACCAGATCGACCTTGACCGAGGGCGGGATCAATTCTTCGAGCCGCGGCAGCAGGGTCTGGATCGAATTCACCAATTCGATCGTATTGGCTCCTGCCTGACGTTGAATAGCCAACCCCTCGGCTGGGGTGTCGAAATACCATGCGCCGATGCGCTCGTTTTGCACCGAGTCGACAACATCACCGATATCCTTGAGGCGCACCGGCGCACCGTTGCGATAGGCAACGATAATGTTCCGGTAGGCGTCGGCATTGAAAAGCTGGTCGTTTGTGTCGAGCGTGAAGGTCTGGTGCGCACCTTCGAGAACGCCCTTTGGCCGGTCGACAGTTGCCGCCAGCAGGGCATTTCGTACGTCTTCCAGGCCGATGCCGCGGGAGGCCAGCGCACCGGGGTTGACTTGTATATGCGGCGCATACGGCTTCTGGCCGAAGATGCGGGCTTCCGAAACGCCTTTTAATGTCGAGATCTTCTGCGCCAGGATCGTGTAGGCATAATCGTCGACCCGATAGATCGGCAGCGCATCGGAATGCACTGCATAAATCATCACCGGGCGATCCGCCGGGTTGGTCTTGCGGTAGGTCGGTGGAGTCGGCAGGTCCTTCGGGAGGACGCCGCTGGCAGCATTGATCGCGGTCTGGACGTCCTGGGCGGCGGCGTCGATGTTGCGTTCCAAATCGAACTGCAAAGTGATCGACAAAGACCCGATACCACTCGTCGAGGTCATCTGGTCGAGCGAAGGGATGGTCGCGAATTGCTGCTCGAGGGGTGTCGCGATCGATGATGCCATCGTGTCGGGGCTGGCACCGGGATAATTGACTGAGACCACGATCGTCGGAAAATCGACCTTGGGCAGAGCTGCTACCGGAAGGAGGCCATAGGCACCTATGCCGAACACGAGCACGCCCAGCATCATCAGCGAGGTCGCGATCGGCCGGCGAATAAAGGGTTCCGAAATGCTCATCGGCGAGCGCCTTCTCGTTTATTTGAGATTGGCCGGCGGCTTGGTAGGTTTGATAACCGCGGCGGCTGTCACCCGGCTGCGCCGGCTGGGGCGGAGGGGGCCTGCGGAATGACGCGGGCGCCGTTGGTCAGCCGGTACTGGCCGTCGACCACGACCCGCTCGCCAGGCGTCAGCCCCTTTGTCACGACGGCAATGCCGTCCTGGATCGACGCGACGTCGACGGCGCGCCGCTCAACCGTGTTGTCCGGCTTTATGATGTAGGCGTAATGCCCGTCCGGGCCGTCTTGCACGGTCTGCGACGGCACCGTTGCAACATCCCGACGCGTCGAGAGGATTACGCGCAGGCTGACGAACTCGCCGGGCCAGAGCCGCTCGTCCTCGTTGTCGAAGCGCGCCTTCAGGTGGATCGTGCCCGTTGCCTGGTCGATCGAATTGTCGATTAGCGTCAGTTTGCCCTCGGCGAGTTGCTTCTTGCCGTCGCCGCTATAGGCGTCGACCGCCAGCGGCGCCTTGTTTTGGCCTTCGCGGAGGTCATCGAAATTGTCTTGCGGCAGCGTGAAGCTGACAAAGATCGGCTTCACCTCGGTGATCATCACCAGCGGCGTATTGTCGTTTGCGTGCACGAGGTTCCCCTTGTCGACGAGCCGCGCTCCCAGGCGCCCGTCGATCGGCGAACGGATATCGGCATAGCTCAGGTTGAGCTTGGCGGCATTGATCTGCGCCTCGTCGCCCTTGATCGAGCCCTGCAGCTGCCCAACCATCGCCTTTTGCTGGTCATAGCTCTGCCGCGTCTGCCATCCGGAGCCAATCAGCTTTTCGTAACGGTCGAGATCGAGTTGAGCGCCGACCAGCTGCGCCTCGTCCTTTTCTTTCGCCGCCTGCGCCTGCTCGAGCGCCGCTTGAAAGGGACGTGGGTCGATTTGGAAAAGCGGATCCCCCGTCTTGATATCCTGGCCCTCCTTGAAGTCGACTTTGACAATCTGCCCGTCGACCCGGCTTTTGATCGCGACCATGTTGTAGGCTTGGACCGTGCCGATGCCGTTGAGGAAGACCGGGACATCCTGGGCCGCGACGGTTCCCGCCGTGACCGGGACCCCCGGCGCCGGCGTCTGTGCCGCCGCCACCGGCACCTCGGTGCCGGGGCTAAATCGCCAGATCGCAACGATGGCCGCCAGCGAAAGGACTAGGACTGCTCCGATCGCACGCCTTACCATTCCGAGCGCCTCCGAACCTAAGCACCTATCGAGGCGCGACATCTATCATAGACAAACTATACGAGTCATCCGCGGCCGCTATCCCTGGATTTTTTGCCGCAGGTTATCCCTTCAGAAGCGGTGCTATCGGCGCAGGGGTACCTCTATCGGTGCGCAATTCGTGCGGCCCGACATCAGGCAATCTTCGATCCGGGATCGTTCTCTGAGCTCTCTGACGAGAACCACCCCGGCAATCGCCAGCGCCAGGATGATGATCAACCCGATCAGCGCCGCCGACCTCCGTTGGTCGGCTCCGTCCTCGCCGTGTTGGGATCGATTATCCATGACCTGCTGATGAAATTGCTGGCTCGCGAGCCTCCCGACAATAGTCCTGCTCGCGATCGGTCACAATCGCAGAACCGAGCCGAGCGTGACCGCCCGGTTGCGACTCCGCCCTGCTCTACGCTATTGACGGACTTCGCGTCGCAAGAAGGATTACCAGTGATGGCGCAGCCCGGGCCGCTCTCCGGCATCACGATCATCGACCTTTCCCGCATCCTGGCGGGCCCCTACTGCACCTTGCTGCTCGCCGAGCTCGGGGCGCGCGTGATCAAGGTCGAGCCGCCGCGGCAAGGCGACGACGCGCGCCATTACGGCCCATTCAAGAACGGCAAATCGACCTATTTCGCCTCGGTCAACCGCGGGAAAGAGTCGATCGCGCTCGATTTAAAATCTCCGCAGGGTCGCGACATCTTCGAGCGTCTGCTCGACAAGGCCGACGCGCTCGTCGAGAACTTCCGCCCCGGCACCATGGAAAAGCTGGGTTACGGGTGGGACAGTTTGCACCCCCGTTATCCCCGTCTGATCTATGCCGCCGCCTCGGGCTTTGGGCACAGCGGCCCCTATTCTCATTACCCGGCCTACGACATGGTGGTGCAAGGCTTAGGCGGGATCATGAGCATCACCGGTCACCCCGGGATGCCTCCGACCCGGATCGGCACCTCGATCGGCGACCTAGCCGGCGGCCTCTATACAGCGATCGCGCTCAACGCCGCCCTGTTGCACCGCGAACGGACCGGCGAGGCGACAAAGGTCGATGTCGCGCTGTTCGATTGCCAGCTGGCGCTGCTCGAAAACGCGATCATGCGCTACACGACAACCGGCGAGATCCCCGGGCCGATGGGCGCGCGCCATCCCTCGATCACACCGTTCGAGGCGTTCCACACCGCCGACGGGCACCTGATTATCGCGGCCGGCAATGACGGCCTCTTCGTCAAGCTGGCGCATGCTCTCGACCGGGCCGACCTCGCCGAGAACCCGCTCTTCAAGACGAACGACCTGCGCAACCGGCACCAGGAGGCGTTGCGGGCCGAAATAGAGGGCGTGCTGAAAAAAGCCGGTACCGAGCACTGGATCGGCGTGCTGGAGGCGGCCGGCATCCCGTGCGGCGCGATCAACAACGTGGCGCAGGCAATTGCCCACCCGCAGGCCGCGGCGCGCAATATGGTTATTTCCGTCGACGACCCGGTCACCGGTCCCTTGCAGTTCGCGGGCAACCCAATGAAGCTGTCGGGGTTCGTCGATCCGCCGACCCGCCCCCCTGCCCCCGATCTCGACGCCGACCGCGACGCGATCCTGCGCGAACTCGGCCTTTAGTGGCTGCCCCCTCCTATCCCCTTCCCCGCTGGCGCGGCAGGGTCAGGGTCGGGGCAAGCCTCCTTGCGCTGCTGCTGATCGCCGTCGGTGGCGGATTCTATCTGTACCTTCGCTCGGCCTTGCCGCAGACCAATGGCCGCATCGTGCTGGCCGGACCAAAGGCCGAGATCCGGGTCGAGCGGGATGCCGACGGAGTGCCGCATATCATCGCACGAGACGACGAGGACCTCGCCTTCGGCCTCGGCTTTGTGCATGCCCAGGAGCGGCTGTTCCAGATGGAGCTGCAGCGGCGCTACGGCGGCGGCCGGCTTTCCGAGATCTTCGGGCCCGACGCGGTGGCGGTCGACCGGCAAATGCGGGTTCTCGGCCTCTATCGCGCCGCCGAGGCGGAAATTCCATTCCTGTCGGCGACGATGAACCGTGCGCTGGAGGCTTATGCCGCCGGGGTCAACGCCTTTCTGAGATCGCGCCGAGGTGCGCTGCCGCCCGAATTCCTGCTTCTCGGCTTTGCCCCCGAGCCGTGGCGGCCGGCCGACAGTCTCGTCTGGGGAAAGCTGATGGCCGTGCTGCTCGGCGGCAATTACCGCGGCGAATTGCTGCGGGCCCGGATGGCGCGGACGATCTCGGCGGCAGACCTCGCCTTTCTATATCCGGAATACCCGCAAGACGCGCCGACCACGCTCGCCGAGATGGTGCCGATCTATCGGCGGCTGGCGCTCGACGATTTGTACGGGGCACTGCCCGCGGTGGTGGGGCCAAACTACGCCTCCAACAACTGGGTCGTCGACGGACGGCACAGCGCCAGCGGCAAGCCGATCCTCGCGAACGACCCACATCTGGCCTTTGGCGCGCCGGGCTATTGGTATCTCGCTCGGCTGGAAACGCCGCAGCACCAGATCACCGGGGCTACCGCCGCCGGGGTCCCGCTGGTCGTGATCGGCCACAACGAGCGGATCGCCTGGGGCTTCACGACGACGACTGCCGATGTCGAGGACCTCTATGTCGAGCAGGTCGATCCCGCCGATCCCAACCGTTATCGGACGCCGCAAGGAAGCGAGCCGTTCAAATCACGGCACGAGACCATAACTGTGAAGGGCACCACGCCGGTCGAGATTACGATCCGCGAGACCCGGCATGGCCCAGTGCTGTCCGACGCCTTGCCGCCGGGGGCAGCCGAGCCGGGATTTGTCCTCGCCTTGGCGGCGACCTTCACGATCCCCGATGACCGCAGCGCCGAGGCGCTGTGGGAGGTCAACCGCGCAGCCGATTGGCCGAGCTTTCGGGCGGCACTGCGTCACTTCGTCGGGCCGATGCAGAACATTGTCTATGCCGATGTCGACGGCACGATCGGCTTCATCGCGCCGGG
The DNA here is from genome assembly GCA_963736715.1 of uncultured Alphaproteobacteria bacterium. Classification (GTDB taxonomy): domain Bacteria; phylum Pseudomonadota; class Alphaproteobacteria; order ATCC43930; family CGMCC-115725; genus AP-15. The sequence goes on from CAVTQA010000007.1 coordinate 133,886, forward strand.
GCTGGTGCCGATCCGCCGGAGCGGGCAAGGCTGGATGCCGGCACCGGGCTGGACCGGCAGCTATGATTGGATCGGATTTATTCCATTCGAGGCGCTGCCGAGCGCTGACAATCCGCCATCGGGCCACTTCGTGACCGCCAATAACAAGATCGTGCCGGACAGCTATCCTTATTTCCTGAGCCGCGACTGGGATCTGCCGAACCGCGCGGAGCGGATCGAAACGCTGCTCGCCGCGATACCGGTGCAGACGCCGGCGTCGAGCGCCGCCATTCAGGCCGACACATTATCGCTGATGGCCCAGCGGCTGGTTCCGTTGATGACGCGCACCGTCATCCAAAGCCCAGCGACGCGCGAGGCCGTCGAGCGGCTGCGAGGCTGGGACTTTCGCATGGATATGGACAAGGTCGAGCCATTGCTGTTCACGGCTTGGTTGCGCGAGTTCAGCCGCTCGACCCTGTTCGGCCGGTTTGGCGACGCCGTGTCCGATTACTGGGATTTGCGGCCCCGAGTTATGGAAGCGGTTTTGACCGAACGCCCGGATTGGTGCGGCGACTCGAAGCGGCCCGGCGAGGAGAGCTGCGGGTCGCGGCTAGCCGAAGCTCTCGATGCGGCACTTGCCCGGCTGCGTCGCGACTACGGCGCCAATATGGCCCAATGGCAATGGCGGCGGGCGCATGTCGCTGTCTTTACAAACCCAGTGCTCAGCCGGATCCCGGTCCTGCGCGACTGGCTCAATATCGCGATCCCGACCCCGGGGGCCTATGACACGCTCAATCGCGGCCCAAGCACAATCCGCGACGACGCAACGCCATTCGAGCAGCGTTTTGGCGCCGGGCTGCGCATGATCGTCGATCTGGCCTCACCGAAGGACGCCAGGATGATTGCCACACCCGGCCAATCCGGCATCCCGCTCTCTGCTCATTACGCCGATTTGGTGCGGCGCTGGCGCGATTTCGACTGGCTCGTGCCCAATCGATCCGCAGCAGTCTCCACCCTCGTCTTGGCTCCCGAGCAATGAACGATTCGAACCAAGAATGTCCCGCAGACAAGAGCCCCTCTCCGCCCTTCAGGGGCTTCAGGGGGGAGAGGGAGGGACCCAACCTGCCGGGTTGGGAGGGTGAGGTGGGCGGGGCCCCGGACCAGCACGTCGGCCCCCCTCACCCTGCCCTCTCCCCCCGGCCGGCGGGGGGAGAGGCCTCCCAGGCGGGAGCGTGGCGATGACCGACCTGCCGGTTACAATTAGGGCGGTCCGGCAGGCCGCCGCGGCGATCAAGAGTGCAATTGCGCACACGCCGGTAATACCGGCGCCGGCAATCTCCGAGCTGACCGGCGCCGAGATCCACCTGAAACTGGAGACGCTGCATCGCACCGGTTCGTTCAAAGAACGCGGCGCCCTCACCAAGCTGCTGACCTTGGACCCGAGTGCGCGCCGTGCCGGCGTGGTTGCGATGTCGGCCGGCAACCATGCGCAGGGGGTCGCCTACCACGCCCGGCGGCTCGGAATTCCGGCGACAATCGTGATGCCTGAGGGCACACCCTTCATCAAGATCGACCGCACCGAGGCTTACGGCGCGAAGGTCCTGCTCAAGGGCGACAGCCTCGCCGCCGCCCGTGAGGCCGCCGACACACTAGCCCGCAACGAAGGGCTGGTTCTGGTCCATCCCTATGACGATCCGGCGGTCATCGCCGGTCAAGGCACGATCGCGCTCGAGCTCCTCGCCGACCAGCCCGATCTCGGCATGATCGTTGTGCCGATCGGCGGCGGCGGATTGATTTCCGGGATCGCGGTCGCCGCCAAGGCGCTCAACCCGGACACCGAGATAATCGGCGTGCAGTCGACCTTGTATCCGTCGATGTACCGGTTGATGCGCGGGGCAGACCCCGGTCCGCCGGCCACGGTCGCAACCCTAGCCGAGGGCATCGCGGTCAAGGAGCCGGGGCAACTGACGCGGCGCATCGTCAAGGCGCTCGTCTCGGACATTTTGCTGGTCGACGATGTGACGATCGAGGGCGCGGTCGAGGTTCTGCTCGAGCGGCAAAAATTAGTGGTCGAGGGGGCGGGTGCCGCTGGTCTCGCCGCCGTGCTGGCGGCGCCGGAGCGGTTTCGCGGGCGGCGAGTTGGCGTCGTCATCTGTGGCGGCAACATCGACGCGCGCCTCCTCGCCTCGATTCTGATGCGCGGTCTGGTGCATGAGGGCCGGCTGGTCCGGCTGCGCTCGGAATTGCCCGACATCCCGGGCGCCCTCTCGCGCCTATCCGGGGTGATCGGCAAGCATTCCGGCAACATCGTCGAAGTGCACCATCAGCGCCTGTTTCACGATACCTCGGTCAAGCACGCCGAACTCGACGTTGTCGTCGAGACCCAGAATCGCAGGCATGTCGAGGTATTGATCGCAGCGCTGATCGCGGCCGGCTTTCCGACCCACTTGCTGCCAAACGGTGGGTTCGATGGGGAGGAAACCTAGCTAGCTAGGCCCCCTCGACCAGGAAAACCCGGCCGCGCGAAGCGGACTGCCGAATTTTCAGCGCTTTCTGGTATTCGTCGGAGTGGTACCACCGGCGGGCGGTATCCGCATCCGGAAATTCGATGACGACGATCCGCTCCGGCTCGGGCTCGCCTTCGAGCAGATCGACTTTGCCGCCGCGCACGGCAAAGCGCCCGCCAAAGCGCGCAATGCCGGCCGCTGCGAGCGGTCGGTACCCGTCGTAGGCGCTGGGATCGGTCACCTGGATCTCGGCAATGATGTAGGCAGGCATGGCAAGCTCCTGTCGAAATGCTCGGGCGCCACCTTATCCCAAACCTTGCCGCCGCGGCGATGATCCCTACATGCTGCGCGGTTTTCGCTACGCATGGTGCCGATCATGGCCAGCTTTGGCTATGCCTCGACCTTTTATGATGACCGGGGAATGCCCGACCCGCTGGCGCTGCCCGAGGCGTATGAGGGCGTGCTGTGGCGCCGCACCTTCGCTTATTTCGTCGACCTTTGCGTCATCGGCGTACTCGCCGTGCTCTGCTGGATCGTTTTTGCCGTGCTCTGGGTCCTCAGCTTTGGTCTGCTGGGGCCCGTGCTGTGGTTTCTTTTTGCGTTGATCCCGCTCGCTTATCAAACCTTGTTGCTAAGCGGCCCGCGGTCGGCCACCGTCGGCATGCGCCTTTTCGATGTCGAATTGCGCTCGGTGACCGGCGAGCGGCCAACGTTCTTACAGGCGCTGATACAGACGGCGCTCTTTTATATCACCGTCGGGGTGACGTGCTCGCTGGTCCTCTTGCTGGTTCTATTCAACCGGCATAAGCGCACACTGCATGACATGCTGGCCGGCACCGTGATGGTGCGGCGTTTTCCGGCCCGCTGGGCCACCGCGTAGCACACCCGTGGCCCACCCTGATCAGGTGGCCGCTTCCTGCCTGGTGAGGCGGCGCCAAAGAGAGCGTAAACGCGCTCGAGGTGAAGCCGCGATCTGCGCCGCGAGTAGTCCTCTCTCGCGAGATATTGCGTCCCTCTCGCAACGCAGCCGGGTGACCTCATCGATCAGCGGGGGAAGATAATGGCTGATCGCGATCACCTGCTCGTCGCCCGCCTCCACTTGGCTCGTCAGCGCCGCCGCACTCTGGCGCAGCTGCTCGATCTCGCGCGATCCCGCTTCGAGCTGCGCCCGAAGGTCGCGGATTTCGGTTTCGTGGCGATCCCGTGCGGCATCCCACTCGCGCTGCTGTCCCTGGAGCGCATCGAGCGCGCTTTGCTGCTGCGCTGACTGCCGGCCGGCATCCTCGATCTCAGCCCGCAGCTGGGCGATCTGACTGTCTCGCTGAGCCCGCAGATCGACGGCTGCAGAGAGCCGAGCCTGCGTCTCCGCGAGCTCGCCTTTGAGGGCCGTGTTGCCGGCTTGCAGCGCCGCCTTCTGCTGCAGCCATGTTTCGCGTTCCGCCGAGAAGCGCCGCGATACCGTGTAGGAATGCGTCTTCGCCTCGGCGAGATCGGCTTCGAGGCGGGCAATGGTTGCGGTCGTTTCGGCTAGGCGCGCGCGTTCGCTCTCCAGGTCACGAGACGCTACCCGTAATGCGGCCACAGGCGATTCCAGATTGCACCCCCGCAACAAAGGCAAATCCGCACGATTACGATGCCATTTTGTGCCGTCGAAAACAGCGACCGGGTGAAGCATCGAGAATTGCGGGTCGGCGGGATAGCCGCGGGCCGCCAAATCGCGAAACACCGGCTCGATCGCCGGATTCGTGGCGACGAACGCCTCCGGGTCCCAAAGCAGCTCGAACCGGCGCAGGCCATCCAAGGGTTCGAGTTCGCGGTCCGCGTGTTCTTCCAGCCATCGCGCCGTTCTGCCGGGCTCACGGGCCGGGTCCATAATGTAGATTTTCCGGTCCCGCACCCCCCGTTTGCCGGTCACCGCTTCTCCATTGCGCAGCGACGCCAGCGTATCGTCGAGCCCGGACGGGTAGCTCAAATTGAAGAATGCGTCATGAATTTGCAGCACGCCGTCGATGTCGACGACGGTGACGGTCCGGGTCAGGCTTCCAGGGAAGCCGAACCGGTAGCACCAGGCGCGCAGCCCGTGCTCGCTACACGCTCGCCACAGGGCCAGCGCGGCACCCGCCGACGACACGCCCAGCCTGCCAGCCTTAAGGATCGAGGCCATGTCCGCATAGCACATCCGGTGATCGAGCTCGGCGGTGCGGTTAGCGGACGCGACCGGCAGCTCCCGATAAACTCGCCGGCGCAGCTTGTTTGCACGTCGCGAAAGGTCCTTCAAGCCGAACCCCCGTAGCCCGATCAAGGCGGGCCGGGTTTGAAATTGTCCCGGCGGCCGAGCAGTATCGGCGCCATGACGGCTTTCCGACAAGCTTCGGCTGCCCTCCTCTGCGCCGTGCTCTGCTTTGTCGCCGCAGCATGCGTGGTGCCGCGTGATGTCGGGTTCGCCGAGCGCTGCGCCGACCTGATGCGGCGCGCCTATCCGAACGCGGCGATCGACATCACCAAGACCGAGGCGACGGCCACCAGCCTGACGACGATCGTTGCCAAGGCAGAGGGGGTCCGCACCGATGTGCCGCCCGGCGCGCCTTTGCCTCAGGATCTGGCCGTCGAGTGCCGGTTTGAGGAGAATATTCTGACCGGATTTCAGTGGACGGCCGGACCGACGCATTGACCGCTTCGCTCGGGACTGTCGTTCGGGCTGGCGCCTCGCACCTACTCTCGGCAATAATCGGTACACGCGCGGTGCGAAGAGGAGACGGGGTGATGGAACTGAGGCCGGGGGCCGAAAACAGACAAAAACGCGACTGGCTCCGGCGAGAAGCGCGGTCGGCTTCGGCGAAAGAGGGTTCGCTTGCCCCGTTTCGACAGTTCTTCGCGACCTCACCGGTTACGTGCCCCTACATCGTGGGCCGTGCGGAACGCAAGCTGATCGTCGAGCTTGGCGGCAATGGCGCCGCGCTGTTCTATGATGATCTGTCCCGTGCCGGGTTTCGGCGCAGCCACGGCTTTGCCTACCGGCCGGCCTGCCGCAGCTGCTCCTCTTGTGTTCCGGTGCGGATCGCCGTCGACCGTTTCAGCCATACCCGCTCGACCCGGCGCATCCGCAACATCAATCGCGACCTTTCCGGTCGCCTGCTCGCTGCGCATGCCACGCCAGAGCAATTCCGGCTGTTTTCGGCCTATCAGCGTTCTCGCCATAGCGACAGCGACATGGCGTCGATGAGCTATGGCGACTACCGGGGGATGATCGAGGACACCCCGGTACGCACGGGAATCGCCGAGTTTCGAGATGGTTCCGGAGAGCTCGTCGCGGCGTCGCTGATCGACCTGCTCGATGACGGGGTCTCGGCCGTCTATAGTTTTTACGATCCGCAGCAGCCAAAACGCAGCCTCGGGATCTGGAGCGTCCTGTGGCTCGTCGAGCAATGCCGGCGTTATGGGCAGCCTTTTGTCTATCTCGGCTACTGGATCGCCGATAGCCCCAAAATGGCCTACAAGGCTCGCTTTCCGGCGCTCGAGCGTTTGGCCGATGGCGCCTGGACCGAATTCACCTCTGACGCCGCAGGCCCCTCCCCATTCCGCCCCCTGCAAGCGGGGGAGGGTTAGGGGCAGCGCGCGAGGGAGCCTAACCGCAATGGCGATCGGCGCTCTCGACTCCGCGATCTTTGCCGACATGTTCGGCACCGCGCCGATGCGCGAGGTGTTCGGCGACGACGCCTTTCTCGCGCGCTGCATCGAGGTCGAGGCAGCTCTCGCGCGCGCCCAGGGGAAGCTCGGGATCATCCCGGCCGCAGCAGCCGAGGCGATCACGCACGCGGCGAACGCGTTGGCCAGCGGCCGCGAGGCGCTCGACCTGGCGCGCCTCAAGAATGAAACCGAGACGGTCGGCTATCCGATCCTGCCGCTCGTCCGCCAGATGGCCGAATTGGCGGGCGAGTTGGGCCGCTATCTGCATTGGGGCGCCACGACGCAGGACATCATGGATACCGCTGTGGCGCTGCAGATCCGTGCCGGGCTCGCCCTGATCGAGCAGGATCTGACGGCGGTGCGCGGCCATCTCGCCGAGCTCGCGCGTAAATACCGTGACGCTCCGATGGCCGGGCGCACCCACCTCCAGCACGCGCTCCCGGTGACCTTCGGCTACAAGGCCGCGGTCTGGCTTTACGCTCTCGACCGCCATGCCGATCGGCTGCGCGAACTGCGCCCGCGCGTCTTGCTGGTCCAGTTCGGCGGCGCCGCCGGCACCCTCGCCTCGCTCGGCAATGGCGAGCGGAGCCTCGAGACCCGCGCCGTGCTGGCTCGCGAGCTGGGGCTCGGCGACCCCCCGATCACCTGGCACGTCGTCCGCGACGGCATTGCCGAGACTGTCCAGATCCTGGCGCTGCTGGCCGGCAGTCTCGGCAAGGTCGCCTTCGATGTCATGCTGATGTCGGCAACCGAATTCGGCGAGGCGGCCGAACCCTTCATCGAAGGCCGCGGATCGAGTTCGACAATGCCGCAGAAACGCAACCCGATCTCGTGCGAGCTGATCCTCGCCGCCGCGAAGGTGCTGCGCCAGCAAGCCGGGCTGGTGCTCGACGCGGTCGTCACCGATTTCGAGCGCGCAACCGGTCCTTGGCATGTCGAATGGGTGGCGCTGCCCGAAGCCTTCGGCTTTGCCGCCGGCGCCTTGCACCAGGCGCGTTTCATGCTCGGCGGACTGATCGTCGATCCCGGCCGAATGGCGAAGAACCTGGCGATGACTTACGGGCTCATCGTCGCCGAGGCGGTAATGATGGGCTTGGCGCCATACACCGGCCGCAATGAGGCGCATGATCTCGTCTACGACGCCTGCCGGATCGCGATCGAGACCGACCGGCCTTTGTTCGACGTGTTGCTCGAGACCCCTGCCGTCGCCGGACCGCTCGGCCAGGAGAAACTGCTTGCATTGACCGATCCCGCAAATTATCTCGGGGCCGCCCCGGCGATGGTCGACCAAATGCTGGCCCGGCGGGCGGACAGCAAGGGGGCGTGACGCAGCTGAGAAGCCGGCGCGCGAACCGCTGACAGCTAAGGCGCGGATTGGGCTAACCAGCCGTGTCGCTCGGCCTTTTTGCCGCCGCAGTTCGTCAGACCGCTCTTGCCACATCGCGGCGAACCGCCTATCCGCTCGCCGGTGGCTGACGTTGCGCCTGCTGAAAGAACGGAACGGACCGATGCGCCCGTGGAGCGGGCGCTCCCCGCCGAGCGGCGGCTGCGCGACAGCGAGTTGTTCCTGCTCGCGCTCGCGTTGGCTGCCGGCATCGCTGCCGGCCTCGGGGTAGTATTGATCGATCTACTGCTCGATGTTTTGCGTTGGGCCGCTTTCGCAGTCGGGTCTGACGAACATCTGGTCGACGTCGATCTCGGTCCGGCACGGGTCTTGGCGATGCCGATCCTCGGTGGGGTGCTCGTCGGGGTCACTTCGACGCTGCTGCGGCGCTGGCGGCCGCGCGAGGTCGTCGACGCGATCGAGGCGAACGCTCTGTTGGGCGGCCGAATGTCGATCTCAGACAGTCTCGGGCTGGTCGCGACGACCCTGCTGTCGGGTGGATTTGGTGCCTCGGTCGGAATGGAGGCTGCCTACACACAACTGGGCGCGGCCCTCGCATCCCGGCTCGGCAGAGCCGCCGGTCTGCGTCGTGACGATGTCCGCACCCTGGTCGGATGCGGTGCCGCCGGCGCCATCGCGGCCGCGTTCAATGCCCCCTTGACCGGCGCGTTCTATGCCTTCGAGCTGATCATCGGCAGCTATACGCTGCAGACCTTGGCGCCAGTCGGTATCGCGGCGCTGACCGGGGCGCTGGTCGTCCGGGGCCTCGTCGGCTCGACCCCGATCTTTGTCGTTTGGCACGAAATCAGCATCTCGGCCTCCGACTATCCGGCGTTTTTTGGCCTTGGCCTGGCCTCCGCCGGGCTCGGCATCCTGGTGATGAAGGGCGTGACCTCGACCGAAGCGCTGTTTCGCTCGCTCGCGGTGCCGCGCTGGGCGCGGCCGGCGATCGGCGGCATCCTTATCGGGGCCATTGCCCTGGCTTTTCCGCAAATTCTCGGAAGCGGGCATGGCGGGATCATGCGGGTGTTGCATTCCGGCTTCTTTCTTCCCGTTCTCGCTGGGCTGATCATCGCCAAGATCGTCGCCTCGGCCGTATCGATCGGCTCCGGATTTCGCGGCGGCCTGTTCAGCACCTCGCTCTTCCTCGGAAGTCTCTTCGGCAGCTTTTTCGGCGCCGCGCTGGTCCGGTTCGCCCCGCAGCTCGGCGCCGACCCGTTGGTTTATGCGATGGTCGGCATGGGAGCGGTGGCGGCTGCGATCGTCGGCGCTCCGGTCACGATGATCATGATCGTGCTCGAGACGACCGGTGAATTTTCGGCGATGATCGGCGTCATGGTCGGAGTAGTTACCGCGGCGATCGCGGTGCGTCATTGGTTCGGCTATTCCTTTGCGACCTGGCGCTTCCACTTACGCGGCTTGAGCATACAAAGCCCTGAGGACGTGGGTTGGGTCAACGAGCTGCTGGTCGGACCGATGATGCGCCGCGATCCGGCCGTCATTGCCGCCGAGCTGCCCGTCGATGGGCTCCGCAAACGGTTTCCGGCCGGCAGCATCAGACAGGTTTTCGTCGTCGACGGCCGCGGCGGGCTCTGCGGCATCATCGATCCCGGCGATGCGAGCGTCGTGAATTCCTCAGAGGCGAGCAAGACCGTGGGTGATCTGGTTTCCCAGCCGGCGTCGTTCCTGTTGCCGAGCGACGATCTGCGCACGGCGCTCGATCGGTTCAGCCAAGCGGCTCAGGAGACCCTGCCGGTTGTCGATAACCCAAAGGATCGCCGGATCATCGGCTATATGAGCGAAGCCTACGCGCTACGCCGCTATGCCCACGAGCTCGAGCGCCATCGCAGCGGCCGGCTGGATGATGCGGGAATTTTCAGTCCGGCGTCCGGAGATCAGCCGACCGGGCCCAAGCAACCATAAAATAATGACGAAATTTCACATGGCTGCGTTAGTATGGTCGCAACGCTTGGGAACCGGGTAGGGTCAATTCGGGTGCCGAGGTTGGAGAGAGGATGAGCCGCGCTGGAAGACGTTCGGCCTCGGAAACCTTGGCTCGGCTGGGCGGTGGCCCAGTGCTGCGCTCGATGATAGGAATATGCGCCGGAACCGACGACGGTGCCAGCGCCCCGGCTGGCGTCACAAAAGGAGTTGAGGGATGGCAGACGCCGTAGCCCGTGATCTTAGCGTTCCCGCGCGGGGCGGTCAGCTCTCGCTGCAAAAGTTCGCGCGCCGCAAGTCGACGATCGCGTTCTTGATGGCGTTGCCGCTGATCACGATCGTCCTATGTTTGGTCGTCTACCCGGCATTCTATTCTATCCATCTTGCTACCTTGAACAAGTCGATGCAGCACTTTGTCGGCTTCGGCAACTTTGAGTTCCTGTTTCGGCGCAGCACATTCTGGATGGTGGTCGAGCAGTCGATCCTGTTCGCGGTTACCGCCGTCATCTTCAAGGCTGTGGTTGGCTTTATCGTCGCCCATTTCGTCCACAACCTGCCGGCGAAAGGGCAGCGCAAATGGCGCGGCATGTTGCTGATTCCCTGGGTCATTCCCCCGGCGATGAGCACGCTCGCCTGGCTCTGGCTGTTCGATCCCTCATACAGCGCGTTCAACTGGGTCTTCGCGCATCTTGGTATCCCGCAGGTTGCCTGGCTCGGCAATCCCTATTGGGCGCGCTTCTGCGTGATCCTGGTCAATGTGTGGGTCGGATCGCCGTTCTTCATGATCATGTATCTTGCCGCGCTCAAATCGGTGCCCGAACAGCTGCACGAGGCCGCGGCGATCGACGGAGCCAATTGGTTTCAGAAGATCTGGTACATCAACCTGCCAATGATGCGCAATATCATCCAAATTACGGCATTGTTCTCGCTGATCGTGACCTTTGCCAATTTTGATATCGTCAAGATCCTCACCAATGGCGGGCCCGTCGACCAGACCCACGTCTTCGCCACTTGGGCATTTACTTTGGCGATCTGGGGTAACGATATTCCTCTCGGCGCGTCGGTTTCGCTGTTCATGGCCCCGATCCTTGCAATCGCGGCGTTCTTCATCTTGCGCAACGTACGCCGCCGCGGCAACGAGGCGTGACAATGACGACCGCAACGGCAGAAGGCGCGGGACAAATCGGGCGAGCCCGCTACGGCAGCATTTCACGCGGCCGGCGCAGAGCGCTTTTCTGGTCCTATTTCTTCCTGATCCTGTTCGTGATTTTTTTTCTGACCCCGCCCGTCTACATGTTCATCACCTCGCTCAAATCGAGTGCGGAGATCTCGGCGGCGACCAACCCGTGGTGGGTCTATCACCCCACCCTCTCGAACTATATCGACCTGCTGACCCAGAACCAATTCCTGATATTCTTCCGAAACTCGGCGATTGTATCGGTCTGCGTGGTGTCGATCACGATGGTGGTCAGCATTTTCGCCGCGTTTGCCTTGGCACGAATGCGGTTCTGGGGTTCGTCGACTTTGGCGACCGGCGTGTTCTTGACCTATCTGATACCGGAATCGCTGCTGTTCATCCCTTTGTTCAAGACTTTCGCCTACATCCATGACAAGACCGGGATCGAGTTGATCAACCACTGGTGGGTGCTGATCATTCTCTATCCGACTTTGACGGTTCCCTTCGCGACATGGCTGATGATCGGCTACTTCTCCAGCATTCCGAAGGAGTTGGACGAGGCGGCGCTGATCGACGGCGCCGGCTATATGCAGATGCTGACGCGTATCTTCATCCCGGTGGCGATCCCCGGGATCATCGCGGCGATGATCTTCACCTTTACGGTCTCGTGGGCGAACTTCCTGTATCCGCTTGCATTTACCACTTCGGCCGACCAACTCGTCCTGCCGGTCGGGATCGTGACCACGCTGATCCGCGGCGATGTCTATGCCTGGGGACAGATCATGACCGGCGCATTGCTCGGGGCGGCGCCACCCTTGATCATCTATGCGTTTCTGATGGATTACTACATCTCCGGCCTGACCGCCGGCGCCACGAAAGGGTAGAAAATGGCGCAAGTCGCGCTGCGCAACATCGTCAAGACATTCGACCGCACTCCTGCCGTCCAGGGGATCGATCTCGACATCTCCGACCGCGAGTTCATCGTGCTCGTCGGGCCGTCCGGCTGCGGCAAGAGCACGACCTTGCGCATGATCGCGGGGCTCGAGGAAGCGACCTCGGGCGAGATCTATATCGGCGATCAGCTGGTCAATGATGTGCCGCCCAAGGACCGGGACATCGCGATGGTGTTCCAGAACTACGCGCTCTACCCGCATATGACGGTGTTCGAGAACATGTCCTTCGGGCTTCGGCTCAAGAAGTTCCCGAAGTCGGAAATAAGAGAGCGCGTGCAGACCGCCGCCCGTATTCTGGACATAACCGACCTTCTCGACCGAAGGCCAAAACAGCTCTCCGGCGGCCAGCGCCAGCGCGTCGCGATGGGGCGCGCGATCGTCCGCAATCCCAAGGTGTTTCTGTTCGACGAGCCGCTATCGAACCTCGATGCCAAATTGCGCGTCCAGATGCGCACCGAGATCAAGAAAATCCATCAGAAGGTCACGACCACAACGGTTTACGTCACGCACGACCAGGTCGAGGCGATGACCCTCGCGGATCGGGTCGTCATCATGAACGGCGGACGGATCGACCAGATCGGGACTCCCCACCAAGTATACCACAGCCCGCAAACCCAATTCGTTGCCGGGTTCATTGGCTCGCCGACAATGAATTTCCTGCCCTGCCGCCTCGTCGAGAACGGCGCCGGGCTGACCGTTCGGCTGTCGGACTGGCTCTCTCTTCCGGTGCCGCCTTCGCGGGAAGCACGGTATCGCCCGCGGGTCGGCCACGAGCTGATCTTCGGACTTCGTCCCGAGCATATCAGGGAGGGTCGCGGCGAAGTGCCGCCGGGCTCGGCCGCCTTCGAGGCGCGGCTCGACGTGGTCGAGCCGATGGGCATGGAGACGATGATTTATTTCATCGTCGATGGCGTCGAGGTCTGCGGCCGGGTCGATCCCGTCACTGTCGGCAATGTCGGGGAGCCGATGCGCCTGATCGCCGACCTCAATCAGATGCATCTGATCGACCCGCGCACTGAATTGGTGGTCTGAAGCGAATATTGTCCGCGATCCGACCCGTTGCCGGTCGACGCGGCCGACCCGCTGCGTCCTGCGCTCGCCCTTGACGAATCTCTGCAATTGAGGTATTGTCAAATACCAAATCTGCACCGCAAGGACCCGGGAAAGGGGAGCAGGCTATGCTTTCGGCGCAATGATCAGCGTATTTCAGCGAAAAAACAGCCAGCGATTGGCTGTTCTTCTGTCCGAAGCGACGCGTTCTCCCAAGGCTTCCTGCGGAAATTTAGGGCTCGGTGGCTGATAATTCCCGGCCGAAACAACAAAAACAGCCAGGATACCGGGAGATGCAACAATGAAACTTCGGGGAAATGAGGGATGGCTGAAAGCACCACGGAATTAACCGTTCGCGATAAGGTCGTCATCATCACGGGGGCTGCGCGGGGGATCGGGCAGGAATTCGCACGAAGCCTGGCGGCGGCGGGAGCTTTTGTCGTTGCTGCGGACATCAACGACTGCTCGGCGACGCTCGACCTCGTAAAGGCGGAGAACGGAAAGGCGATCGGCGTCGCGCTCGACGTCAGAAACGCCGAATCCGTATCGGACATGACGAGTGCTGCGACGCGCGCGTTCGGGCGCGTCGACGCGCTGATCAACAACGCCGCACTCTACGGCGCGCTGCGCGGCGGACGCTTCGACGCGATTGCCGAAGCGGATTGGGATGCCGCCATGGCGGTCAATGTCAAAGGCATTTGGAATTGCTGCAAGGCTGTGGTGCCGGCGATGCGGCAAGCCGCCGGCGGCAGCATCATCAACCTCGCCTCGCTCGCCGCGACTTACGGCATGCCGTTCGCGCTGCACTATACGACCTCGAAAGCGGCGGTGATCGGCCTGACCCGAGGGCTCGCCCGTGAGCTCGGGCGGGATGGCATCCGCGTCAATGCTCTGGCACCGAGCGCGGTGCTGACCGACGGCACGCGGGAGTTCTTTGGCGACAAGGCAGGCCGCGCGCTCGAGGTCATTAAGACCGGCCAGTCGATCCAGCGCAACCTCACCCCGCCTGACCTCGTTGGCGCGGTGATTTGGTTGGTCTCGGATGCAAGCCGCTTTGTCACCGGCCAGACGATCGCCATCGATGGCGGCACCGTGATGCTCTGACTGCCTCGGAAGGGCAGCTGATGAAGCTCACCGGAAAGGTGGCGCTGGTCAGCGGAGCCGGAGGCGGTATCGGTCGGGCGATCTGTCTCGCCTTCGCCGAAGCCGAAGCGGCCATTGCCTGCTGCGACATCGATGCGGCCTCGGCTGAAGAATCCGCGCGTCTTGCCCGAAATGCCGGAGGGCGTGCAATCGCCCAGCCCTGTGACGTTTCCGTTCAGGCGGAAACCGAAGCCGCCGCGGCGGCAGCGCACCGGGCATTCGGGCGGCTCGATATCCTGGTGAGCGGGGCCGCTCCTCACGATCCCAGCGGCACTGTCCTCGAGACGAGCCTTGCCGATTGGGACCGCGTCCTGGCGGTGAACTTGACCGGCTCATTCCTGCTGAGCCGCGCGGCGCTGCCCTACATGATCGAGGGCGGTGGCGGGTCGATCATCTTTATCGCCTCACAGCTCGGCCGCGTCGGCAGCGCGGGGCGCGCCGCCTATTGTGCGACTAAAGGCGCGCTGATCCAGCTCGCCAAGGTCATGGCGATCGATCACGCCGGACAAAACATTCGAGTCAACACGCTTTCCCCGGGAGGGGTGGAGACGCAGAGAACATTGCAACGTTACGGCAGCTTTGAGGCGGGTCGGCAAAACCTTGGCCCGAAGCACCTGTTGGGGCGCCTCGGCCGGCCGAAAGAGATTGCTGCGGCGGCGCTGTTTCTCGCCGGCGACGCGGCGAGCTTTGTTACCGGCAGCGATCTGCTCGTCGACGGCGGTTATACGGCGGTCTGAGAGGCTGGCGCGGAGGCCGATTTGAAACTCACCGGCGCATCACGCCTCGGCGATGTCGACGAGGGCGCCGTCGAGGCCGAAACAGGCGGCGATCAATCTGCCGCCGTGGCCGGCGCCGCCGTCGACAGACACCGCAAACTCGCGTTCGACGACACCGCGCCGGTCCCGGTCGACGCCCCTGACCACACGCCTGAAACCTCCGAACGGCTGCTTCAGTTGAAGGATGTCCTCGCGCCCCCACCAGAAGGCGTCTGCTTGCTCGGAGAGCGGCCGCGATGGATCGATCGCAGCGTGAACGAAGAGAAGACCGCGATCCTCGGTCAAGGCAGCACGGCGGAGGGCCGCGAAAAACGCGGTGTGACCTGGCGTCGCATTCATCGCGCTGCGCAGGGCGCCCGTCCATCGGGTGATTGTGCGCGCGCCTTCGCGACACGCCGAGAACCCTTGCCTCAGGTCACCGCCATAGGCCCGAACTGTATTCTCCATGCCCGCCCGGAGCAGCCAATGGAGGAGCTCCCCGGGATTGGGCGCAAACTGGAGCTGCAGCAATTTTTGCCACATCTCTTCTTGCGCCCCGCGCAGAAAGACGACATCGCAGGCGGCTCCGCCCGGGCGTCCGAGGACGCGGCGACGAAAATCGAGGAGCTCGTCGATGGTGGCGAAGACCGCACCATCACGCCCGACATAATTGCCGAGATAGACGACCCGGTCACCGACCTGGAACCGATCGCCGATCGTGTCGTGCAGCTGGGCGAGGCGCCGCGCGTCGCCATTAATGGCGGCAATCGCCCATACCCGGCGGGTGGCCTGCAACCGGGCAAATCTCGCGTCCGGCCTCGATTCTCCTGCGCCGCGGCCCGGCGCGGACCTCATCACCCTCGAGCGCTTAAGCGGTCAGCAGTTGTTCGACCCGCTGGGTTGCGGTGGTCTCGTCGATGCGTTCGACAGCGGCAAACTCGCGCACCAGCCGGTCGAGAGCCGCCTGATAGATCTGCCGTTCGCTATAGGATTGCTCCGGCTGCCCGGTGTTGCGATAGAGATCGCGAACCACTTCGGCGATGGAACCAGGGTCTCCGGAGGCGATCTTCGCCTGGTATTCCTGGGCGCGCCGGCTCCACATCGTTCGCTTGGCACGAGATCGCCCGCGCAATTTGGCAAGCGCGGCATCCATTTCCTTGTGGCTGGACAACCGTCGTAGGCCGGACACCTTGGCTTTGCCGAGGGGCACGCGCAAGGTCATCCGGTCCTTGTCAAAATGCACCACAAACACGCTGAGCGTGTGACCGGAGATCTCCTGTGTCTCGATTGCGACTATTTTGCCGACCCCATGGGTCGGATAGACGACGAGATCACCGGTGGCAAAGGGAGGCTTCTCGGAATTCATATCCGTCTCTCACAATCGACCTTGGCGCTGCCGGGACGCTTTCGGTTGGTCGCTAGACTGGGCGACGGTCACACCCGCCACTCGATGAGGAGCGGCGGCACGCACGGTCAAAACGCAACAGCACCACGATGACAATAACATGAAAAGGGGCCTCGTGCCAGCCGATGGGCGCATATCCCCTCCGCAAATCCGCGACGGCCCCTCCCTTGCCTCAGCAACGCTACGCCGCCTTCAGCGTCCGCCGGGATTGGGAGTGAAGTATTTGTCGTACTTGTCGGTGACGTCCTTGAAATCGTCAGCATCGGCCGGGAAGGGCTTCTTGCGCGTAATGTTCGGCCAGCTCGCCGCGTACTGGCGGTTTAGCTCAAGCCATCGTTCGGCGGGCGGTTCGCTATCGGGAATGATCGCTTCGACCGGACATTCCGGCTCGCACACCCCGCAATCGATGCACTCGTCAGGGTGGATCACCAACATGTTCTCCCCTTCGTAGAAACAGTCGACGGGGCAAACCTCCACGCAATCCATATATTTGCAACGGATGCAGGCTTCGGTGACAACATAGGTCATGGTCTTCAATTCTTCTCCTGAATTTCCAGCGCTTTCGCCTCGGGAACGGATCAGACCGCCTGGTCGAGGCCGAGCCGCTTCAGCACCCGCTGGCGGGCCTCCCCGCGCTCGCGGTCCGGCACATAGATCAGTCCACCGATGCGGCGCAGCAGACTGTCCTCGTACTCGTCGAGCACTCGATCCGCATATGCAACTTCCCACAGCATCTCGATGAGCTCGACCCGCGCCTCGAACGAGAGCCGCTCGTTGATGATCCGGGTGAAATGGAACAGTTCGGCGGATTCGGAAGCGGCTGTCCGTCCGGCCGCGAGCAGCTCATCCGCAGCGGACCGGGACAGGCTGAAGCGCCTTTGCAGCAACCGCGCGATGACGCCGCGCTCCGCCTCCTCAAACCGGTCGTCGCTGTTCGCCGCTTCAACCAGCAGAGCCGCCAAAGCGAGCTGCAACGCCTCCTGCCCGCCCGTTTCCTCCCGGTGATCCGGCCAACTGCTGCTGATCCACGCCCGGATGCTGTCGATCATCGCTTTGCCTAACACTTGGGTCGCGCTGGGGCAACCCCAGGCGATTTGGGGTTTTCCCCCCATACTTTCAAAGGTTCAATCGCGCATATGGAAATCACCTGCCGCTCCGACCGTTGTCGGCAAATTAGCCAAACCCGCTTGCGGATGCGATCGTGACGAAACGCGGCGACATCATCGTTCTTCATTTCGCCGGTCAGATGCCGCTGGCCGGCATCGCCTGGCAGGCCATGCATTATCTGGTCGGGCTCGAACGGCTCGGATACCGATGCTGGTACGTCGAGGATGGCGGCGCCAATCCCTTCGACCCTCGGGCAAACAGCATCGTCATGTCGTGCGACTACAACGTTCGTTTTCTAAGGCATGCGATGGAGGAATATGGGTTCGGTCAGCGCTGGTCATATTGGGACGCAATTCACGATATGCATTACGGCTTGTCGCAGAGCGAGGTGCGCGCCCTCTATCGGCAAGCAGATGCTCTTATCAATCTCTGCGGCGCGACGCGATTGCGGGATGAGCATCTCGCCTGCCCGGTCCGGATCATGATCGATACGGATCCGGTATACGAGCAACTCAAATACGCGACTGCCGACCGAGAGTCGCGCGCCTATTTGGATGCGCATACTCATTTCTTCACTTACGGCGAGAATCTCGGCTCCGAGGACTGCCCGGTGCCGTTATGCGGTGTTCCATGGCGCCCGACCCGGCCTCCCGTGGATGTCGACCTGTGGCCCGAATCGCACGACGCACCGTCCTGCTTCACGACCATCGCCACCTGGGAGAACAAGGGCAAGAATATCGAGTACGGCGGCTCGCGCTACCTTTGGTCGAAGCACGTGAACTTTCTCCGATTTCTCGATTTGCCGAAGCAGCGTCCGGACAGTTGTTTTCGCATAGCCATGCTGCCGCCGGACGATGGGGTACGCGCGGCTGTCGCTGCTGGCGGCTGGGGTATCGTCGATCCGCGCCCGATTTCGGCCGACATGCAGTCCTACCGCGACTTCATCGCCTGTTCGCGCGGCGAGCTTACCGTGGCGAAGGATATTTATGTTCGGCCGAACAGCGGATGGTTTAGTGATCGCAGCGTGTGCTATCTCGCGGCTGGCCGGCCGGTGATAACCATGCGCACGGGTTTCAGCAAATTTTGCCCGGTCGGGACCGGCTTGTTTGAGTATTCCAACCACGAGGAGGCACTCGCCGGCATCGACGCCGTTGCCGCGGACTATCCAAGCAACAGTCGCGCGGCGCGCGAACTGGCCAGGGAATATTTCTCGCCCGGTCGCGTTCTTGGCGCGCTATTGGCGGATTGCGGATTGTAAGCCGACCCCCTTGGCTTGACAGCCGGGGTCAGCCGACGCTCGGATGCTCCGCGCAAGGGAGAGCGGCCTAGCCGGGGAGTGGTCCGCGTGACGCCAATTTCGGGTCGACCTCGACAGCGACGACGCTCAGGAACCAGAGCATGGGCGTTTTGACAACCAGGCTCACTGCCAAGCTTGTTGCCAAGCCGGGTCTCACCGACAAAGCCCCGTGGTTTCATCAGACCGATGCAGGAGCGTTGTGGGACCTGCTCTCGTTTGGTGTCGTCTTGGCTGGCATCGCCCTCGTGCTGTCCACCTTCCGCGACTACGGCGTCACCTGGGACGAGGATGTCCACAACTGGTACGGGAATTTTGTCCTCGACTATTACATATCCTTCTTCGGCGATAAGACTGCGCTGCACTGGCGGGACCTCTATAACTACGGCGCCGTATTCGACATGGTCGCGGCAGCGCTGAACCGTGTATCGCCGATCGGCGTGTATGAGACTCGGCATCTGCTGAACGGCCTGGTGGGAATCCTGGGTTTGATAGGCTGCGGCAGGCTGGGCCGCGAGGTGGCCGGCCCCCGCGCCGGGTTTATCGCAACTCTGCTACTGATTTCGATCCCGAATTATTACGGGCAGATGTTCAATAACCCAAAGGACATACCGTTCGCAGTCGGCGTCGTGTGGAGCACCTACTACATGATCCGAATCGTCCCGATGCTTCCCCGACCTCCCTTACGGATGCTGGCCAAACTCGGTGCGGCGATCGGTATGACTATGGGTGTGAGGATCGGCGGCCTCTTGCTGGTGTGCTATTTGATCCTTTTGCTGACGGTGGACGGGACTTGGCGCGCCGTTGCCGCCAGCCGGATCACGGTGGTGGCTGGCGCCGCTTGGGTAAGTTTCTGGAGAGTTCTGCTCCCGGTCGTAGGTGTTGCCTATCCGGTCATGTTGTTATTCTGGCCGTGGGCGCAGACTGACCCGATTGAGAATCCACTGCGTGCCCTTGCCTTCTTCTCACATCAGACTTTCCCGTTTTACACGTTGTTCGACGGCCAGTTTGTGCCGGCGAGCGATCTGCCATGGACTTATCTTCCGACCTACATCGCCCTCGCTCTGCCGGAACTCGTTCTAGTCTTGTTAATTTGTGCGCCGATAGCAGCGGCGGTCGCCCTTTGGCGCCGTAATTTTCGCTTGAGCCGGGAGCAGGCTCTCGCAAGCTTCGTTCTCGGCATCGGGATCGTTTTTCCGGTCGCGTATGCAATAGCCATCAAGGCCGTGTTGTTCGACGGCATGCGTCATTTCATCTTTATACTGCCACTGATCGCCGTTGCAGCGGCTGTTGCCGGGGATTGGGGGCTCGATTGGTTGTCGCGATTCCCGTACCGACGGCCGGTCTGGAGCGTGCTCGCTCTTTATGGCTGCGCGCATATTTCGATCATGGCCATGCTGCACCCCGACCAATATGTTTACTACAATGCCTTCGTTGGCGGGGTCGAGGGTGCCCAGCACAAATTCAAGCTCGATTATTGGGCCAACTCCTATGCCGAGGCGGTGCAGGGGCTCGAAGACTATTTACGCGCGGAGTATGGTGCAGATTTCGAAGAACGCGAATTTACGGTCGCCGTTTGTGGGCCGCCAATCTCTGCGGGTTATTATTTCCCTCCGAATTTTCGGTTTGTTCGCGACCGCACCCAGGCTGATTTTTTTATCGCTTTCACCAAAGACAACTGCGAACGATCGGTGCCCGGCCGACCGATTTATCGCGTCGAGAGGATGGGTGCGCTGCTGTCGCTGGTACTTGATCGGCGCAAACTAGTCGCGGATCGACGGGCCGCGAAGCAGGCCTCCGCGGCGACCCTTTCGAGGCCGATCCCCGGATTGCCGCCGCCGTTGAATTTGCCCCCATCGCAGTAGAATAGATTTCGAGTGAAACCTTCCGAGTACGACAAGCTCGACCGGATCGAAGACCAGATGTGGTGGTTCGCCGCCATGCATGAGAACCTGCTTAGGGCGGCGCAGCGACCAGCGCTCGATGAGCTCGATCTCCCCATCTTGGACGCCGGTTGTGGGACCGGGGGGTTTCTCTCGCGTTTAGCTGTGAAATATCGCGGGAAACCGGTAATTGGACTCGATCTCGACCTCCAGGCCTGTACGCGTGCGGCTATCAAGAGCGCCCGGCCGGTGTGCGCGGGCTCGATCAATGATCTACCATTCGCCAATGCTGTTTTTGCTGCGATCTTCAGCGCCGATGCCTTATGCCACGAAGGGGTCGACGAACGTCGTGCTTTGCGGCAATTTCATCGCTGTCTGACCGAAGACGGCTGGCTTATCCTCAATCTACCCGCCTATAGCTGGATGCTGTCGCGGCATGACGCAGCCGTGAGCAATATTCGGCGCTATACCGCGACGGGTCTTCGCCGTTTGCTCAAGGCTGTCGGGTTCCGTCCCGTGTACATTTCCTATTGGAACGCGGTGCTGTTCCCGCTGATGGCTATTGTTCGCAAGCTCGCTCCCCAAGATCATGGCGTGAGCGATGTCAGAATTTATCCTCGCTCGACGGAAATGCTTTGCCGAGCTGCGACGACGCTCGAAACCGCGTTACTGCGCCGCGGAGTGAGATTACCCTTCGGCGGGTCAGTTCTCGCGGTCGCTCTAAAGGGAGGCAACGGTTGTGATTGAAAAGGAGCAGACGATCTCGACGAACGCCGCGGGCCGACTGGCTCTGTCGATTGTGATCCCGGTCTACAATGGAGCAGGCAGCATCGCCGATCTGGTTCGCGCCGTAGAGGAGCTGCCGATCGAGGGTGGACACGAGATAATACTCGTCAATGACGGCAGCCCCGACGACAGTCTCGAAGTATGCCGCGCTCTCGTCGACGGCGCCAGTGTGCCGATCACGTTGATCAAACTCGCAAGAAACTTTGGAGAGCACAACGCCGTTATGGCGGGGCTGCGCCATGCGAGCGGCGCGCATGTAATTACCATGGACGACGACCTGCAGAACCCGCCGGAGGAGATCGAGCGACTGCTCGCCTTCGCGCAGGACAGCGGAAAGGAGGTGGTCTATACCTTCTACGACGATAAGCAGCACTCGACCTGGAGGAACCTCGGGAGCCGCTTTACCAACTGGGTGGCCGATTTCGTGCTCGAAAAACCGAGGGGTCTCTATCTCTCCAGCTTCCGCTGTATGACCGCTTTTGTCGTTCGCGAGATCACCCGCTATGAGGGACCCTTCCCCTATGTCGATGGGCTGATCCTACAGGTGACCCACGATATCGATCGGCTGATGGTGCGGCATGTGCCGCGCGCGGCAGGGCGCAGCAATTATACCCTGCGCCGACTCCTGCGGCTGTGGGCGAGCATGTTCGTCAATTTCTCGGTAATGCCGCTGCGAGTCAGTACAATAACCGGGTTTGTCCTGAGTGGAATGGGGGCTTTGGCCGGCGTCATGGTCATCGCCGAGGCGCTGACTTCGTCCCCGCCGGCCGGCTGGGCTTCGTTAATGGCGGCAGTGCTGCTCCTATCCGGCGTGCAGCTGGTGATACTCGGCATCGTCGGCGAGTATCTCGGCCGGCTCTATCTGACCGCCAACGGAAAGCCTCAATCGGTGATCAGGGAGGTGCGGCGCAGCCAATTCTCGCGCGCCGCCGAGGCGCGGCCGTCGGTTTGGCTACGCGAGAGCTGCAGGAAGATGATGTCGGTCTATTACACAAGTCTCGTTGTGGCGATATTGCTTTGGCATTGCCGGACAAATTGCGCTGAAATCGGCCGCCGAACAATCGACGACGATCACTGCTCAATTTCTCAATCCGCTGACGATAGTCGGCCTCGCAGTCTATATCGTGGCTGCTCTTTGTTACATTCTGGCTCTCAAGAAAATCCCGATCTCGATCGCCTTCCCTTCGGTTCCGGCGAGCTACGCAGTGGTCGCGGTGTTGGCGCATATATTGTGGAACGAGCCCCTCGGCTGGCCGCAGCTGGCGGGCATCGTATTGATCGGCAGCGGCGTGTTGCTGATCCACCAGCACTGAATTTTGGTTTAGCCAAAAAAACTGCGTATCTCGGCGACAACCCGATCCACCCCCGCGTCTGGAATCTGTGGATAAATCGGCAGGCTAAGAATTTGAAGTGCGGCGCGCTCGGTTACGCCAAGGCCTGACGGACCGCAGGCGAGACGGCCTCTGTAAGCCGGCTGTTGGTGCACCGGGACCGGATAATGAATTCCGCTGCCGATTCCGGCGGCACGCAATCTCTCCCGCAACGCATCGCGTTGGGCGAGCCGGATTACGTATTGATGGAACACGTGTGTTGTTTGTGGCCGGCGCGCCGGAAGCGCCAGCGGCAGCCCAGTGAGACCAGTATCATAACGGTCCGCGACGACTTGCCGGCGAGCATCGTCAGCCGCCAACGACTTGAGCTTGACGCCGAGGATGGCGGCCTGCATCGGGTCGAGACGCGAATTGATGCCGCCGCGCGCACTGACATAACGCTCGCGCCAGCCATACTCCCGAATTTCGCGCAGCGCCGCCGCGAGCACGGGATCGTTCGTTACAACCATGCCGCCGTCGCCGAGCGCGCCGAGGTTCTTTGTCGGATAAAAGCTGAAGCAAGCAATATCCCCAAACGATCCCGCCGCCCTGCCGCGATAGAGCGCCCCATGGCTCTGCGCGCAATCCTCTATCAGCCGCAAGCCGGATATCCGGGCGATCTCGGTAAGAGCAGACAATTCGGCCGGCTGGCCGTAAATGTGCACTGGCAGGACCGCCGCCGGCCGGCCGGCCGGCGGCGACTGCAAGGCACGCAAGAGCTCGTGCGGAGCCATCGTGTAGGTACCCGGCTCCACGTCGACCAGCACCGGGGTCGCGCCGGCCCGCTCTATCGCTGCAATAGTCGCAACCGCAGTATGGGACACGCTGAAGACGAGGTCACCCGAGCCGATCCCGCATGCGCGCAAGGCGATCTCGATGGCATCCGTCCCGCTGGCGACGCCGATGGCGTACGAAACGCCGACGAAATCGGCAAAGGCGGCCTCGAAAACCTCCACTTCTCTGCCGAGGATATAGACGCCGCCATCGAGGACGCGGGCGATAGCGGCGTCGATAGCGGTCCGTTGAGCGAGGTACCCCGCTCGGGGGTCGGTCTGCGGGATCGCAGGGGCCGGTCGGTAGGTTGTCATCGGCTGTTAAATGTAGCTCGCCAGATGCCTGCGGTAGTATTCGAGGGAACGGCGCAGACCGCGGGGGATATCGACGCGGGGGCGCCAGCCGGACAAAGCCCGGAAACGCCGGTCGTCGATCAGGAAATCTCCAACATCGATGCGCTTGCGCTCGGGCGGAAACTCCCGGATGTCGTACTTCCCGCCGCCATTCGCTTCGATCATCGCTTCTGCCAGGGCCATCAGGCTGACCGGGTCGCCGCCGCCCACATTAAGCGCCAACCCCTCGGCCTCCGATGTGAGCGCGGCAGCGAGGAATGCGTCGGCCGCGTCCTCGACATACAGAAGGTCGCGGCGCTGCTCGCCGCCCCATACCTCAAACGGCTCGTCTTCGATTATCCGGCGCAGCCAAATACCGAGAAAGGTCTGGCGGGCATCCTTGATGCGCATTCCGGGCCCGTAGACATTGGTCAGCCGCAGGGAGCGAGTCTTGATCTCGTAGACGTCGCGATACAACAGGTGATAGGCCTCGCCCGCCATCTTGTTTACACCGTTCACGTCGACTGGGCGCAGCGGATGGCGTTCGTCGACCGGGAGATATTCGGGCCGGCCATAGATCTGCCGAGTCCCGGCATGCACGATCGCGATCCCGGGGTTGATGGCCCGGCATGCTTCCAGGAGCTGAAGTTGCGCCGTGCAGTTGATCGCGAGGTCGTTTTCCGGCGACGACATCGAATCGAGATGACTGGTCTGCGCCGCCAGGTTGAAGAGAAAATCCTGGCCGGCGAGCAGATGCGGCAGGGCAAATCCGCCGCGGATATCGGCGATATTGACCGTCACCCGATCGCGGATATCGGCGATATTGGCGAGATTGCCGCCATAATCCGGGATCATGCTGTCGACGAGCAATACCTCGGCGCCGAGCGCGACAAGGCGGCGCGCGATCGCCGAGCCGATCAAGCCCAACCCGCCAGTTATCATCGCCCGGGCGCCAGCATAGGGATCAAGGCGCGAGTCAGTGCCCCAAGCCACTCTTCCTCGCTCGGAAGACAATGGATCCCCCTTAGCGCATCCTCAACAAACCACTCGATGCCGCACTTCCCGGCGACGGTCGATAACGCGGCCGGCTTATCGGTTATTCCGAATGCCCGCGTGAATTCCGATTCACCTGTTATTGTACGGGATTTACAGGCACGTCTATTCCTTCCATACGCGCGTGTCACCGCGCCGCCAATTGACCACGAAAACCTTAGTGTAGTCCGCAAATGTGGCAATTTTATCGTTGCGATGCGTTTGTTCTGCTTCCGAACTCACCGGATGAGAGCGCATCTCGATGTTGGCGCGGTAGTATCGAGCCGAGTTCCGTGTCCGTAATCGTATTGCTATAATCATGGGCGGTTCTGTAATATCCAGTGCGATGGCACAACCGCTGGCCGCCAGTTTGGGAATCTCCCGGATCCTGCGTAGTAATTGCCTTGGGATACCCGGGTATTGCAGTGATCATAAAGTATCGTCTTGCGACCCATCCTCGCCGATCAGCAGCGGCTGCCAGACCAGGGTGAAATCGGATAGGCGAGTTGGAGCCCCAATATCCTCGTACAATTGCCGCGCTTCGGCAGCAGGGCCACGGCGGCTGCCAAGCCCAAGCACGCGAACGGTGCGATAAAAACCGCCTTGCGACACGGCGATCGTGTCGCCAATCCGAACCACGTGATTGGCCTTTCTTGTAGTTACTTGGTTGACGGTAATCTCCCCTGCGCTGCAGAGGCGAGCGGCACGCGAGCGGCTCTTGACTAAACGCGCGAACCATAGCCACTGATCGAGTCGCCGCCCCGATATTTCGGCAGAGGCGCCGTCGCCCTTCACGCGAGCTTGAGCTCCCGGAGCTTGGCAAAGGGATGACCTTCGCCGGTCTGCTGACCCCGATGGCCGCGCTCGGTTGTTTCACGCCGGCGCTGCGGCCGCGTGACCAATGTCTCCCCGCCGGCATCGATTACGGTGCGGTAGCCGAGCCCCGCCAAGAGTCCGGGCAAAGCTCGGGGTTCGACACCCCCAATGGCCGCGAGTTCCGCCCCAGCGGGGAACGGGCCTTGGCGTGCAAGGCGCCGCGCGGCGGCAGCGAGCCGCTCCAATCGATCGGGGCGCTGCGCGAGCCCGCCGAGTACACGCAAGCCGAGGGCCGCATAGAATGAGGGCGGAAGCCCCGGATCGACTTCGATCGGCTTGGCAAGACCACGTGCCGACGGCAGTCTCGGCACCGGTTTGCCTTGCCACACTCCCCAGAGCAGCGCCTGAAGCCGCATCGTATCGGCGCGCAAGAGCGGCTCGAAATAAACGCTTTCGGTGCCGAAGCGGACGCCAAGCCGGCTCAGCGCCTTTTTCTCCGCTGGTTCCAGGGCGGCGACTTGGCCCGCAACATTGGTCACGGGCAGGCATCCGAGCGCGTCGACGAGCTGATAGACAAGCCCTCGCCCAACACCACCCAGCGGCAATGCCTGTGCGGCAAAAAGCGGCGCCAACCGGCGCTCGACGTCGGCGCGCAGAAATTTCTGCAGACGTCGGCGCACCTTCTCGCGCGCCTCCCCTTCGAGGAAGTCGCCGGCAAGCGGCTCCGCCCTCGGCGCCACCAGCTTTTCTCCGGCCACCATTCGGCCGACCACCGCGCCGCGCCACCGCAGCTCCCCGTCGCCGCCGATTGCGAAGGCTTCGTCGTCATCCGTGGCTAGAAGTCGCGTGCGGGTGGCGATCTCGCCGCGGAGAACGCGGCTGGCAGCCGCGATCAGCATTCGCCTGTCGACGCCATCGACCGAATCGGGAACAAAGCGCAAACCCTCGATGCGGCCGACATAAGCGCCTTCGACGAGAACCTCACCCGCTTTCGATACGGCAGCGATGAGCTCGCCTTCGGAAGCCAGCTGGCGGACGAGGAACGCCGATCGCCGATCGACAAAGCGCAGTGTGATGCTTTCGTGCAACGCGTCCGATAGCCGATCCTCGATACTACGCGCGCGCTCCTGCCACTCCGCCGCATCTTCGACCCAGTCGCCGCGATGGGTGATGTAGGTCCAGGTGCGGATGTGCGCGATGCGGGCCATCAAAGTGTCGATGTCGCCATCGACACGGTCGAGGCTCGCCATCTGCCCGGCAATCCAAGCGATGGGAAGCCGCTCTTGGGGTCCGGCGAGGTGAAGGAAGCAATGGGCAAGCAGCCGAGTGTGGCTCTCGCTCATGACCTTGCGAAAATCGGGGATTTGGCAGACCTCCCAAAGCAGGCGGACCGCACCTGGATGAGTGGCCAGTCCACCGATATCCGGGTTGCGCGCGAGGGCTTGCAAGGCGCAGTGGTCGTCCGCTTCGCGGGCCTGTACGAGACCAGGTTTGGACGGCCGCTCGTCGAGGCTCTTCAACAACGCCGCGATCGATCCGAATTGCAGCCGGTTGTTGCGCCAGTTCAGACGAGTGAGAGGCTCAAAGCTATGCGTTTCGATCGCTTCGACGATTTCCGCGTCGAGCGTTCCCAGCTCGGCGGTAGTGCCGAAGGTGCCGTCATTCATGTGCCGCCCGGCGCGGCCGGCGATCTGAGCAATCTCGGCCGCGGTCAGCCGGCGCGGGCCGCGCCCGTCGAATTTGCCGATCCGGGCGAAGGCGACATGGTCGAGATCCATGTTTAGACCCATGCCGATCGCATCGGTCGCGACGAGATAGTCAACCTCGCCGGCTTGGAACATGCCGACCTGCGCGTTGCGCGCTCGCGGGCTCAGCGCCCCGAGAACTACCGCAGTGCCGCCCCGCTGGCGGCGGATCAGCTCGGCAAGAGAGAAGACATCCGCGATGGCGAAGGCGACGACCGCGCTGCGCGGCGGCAGCCGCGTCACCTTTTTGTAACCCGTATAGGACAATGTCGAGAAGCGTGGCCGGCTCACATACTCGACCTCGGGAACCAGCCGCCGCATCAGCGGCTTTATCGTGGCGGCACCGAGGAACATCGTTTCTTGCAGGCCTCGGGCGTGCAAGAGCCGCGCGGTAAAGACATGCCCCCGCTCGGGATCGGCGCACAGCTGGATTTCATCGACCGCGAGGAAATCGACTTGCCGATCGAGCGGCATCGATTCGACGGTGCAGACAAAATACGACGGGTTCGCCGGCAGTATTTTCTCTTCACCGGTGATCAGCGCAACCGAACGGGCGCCTTTCAGCTTGACGATCCGGTCGTAATTCTCGCGGGCGAGTAGCCGCAGCGGAAACCCGATCATGCCGCTGCGATGGCCGAGCATTCGCTCGATGGCGAGATGGGTCTTGCCGGTATTGGTCGGCCCAAGGACCGCGACGAGCCGCGGAGCGGGTCGGAACATTGCCATGCTTTATAGGTATCGGGTGGAACCGCCGCCAGGGCAAGGGCAAACCGATAAAAATCGGTGGTGCGATGCGGCGCATGACGGTTGGACTGAAATTCCGCGGGCCCCTTTTAACCGCTGGTTAGGGACATTCTGCTCAAGTCGGCACATCACGGCGAAAAGTTTGCGGCGGAGTGAAGGCTCTCCAGGGAGACGATGGGATGCTGCTAGAGAGCTACTGCTCTCGGCTCGGGAGTTTGGCGGAACACCGCTATTCCAGCCTTGCCCTCCTGGAGGCGAAACAACAGGCCGAAAAGGCCGCCTCTGTCGCACATGAAGCGATGTTGAAGGCAAGGGCAGCCGACCGCGCCAAGAGCAACTTCCTTGCTAATATGGCTCATGAGCTGCGAACCCCACTAAATGCAATCATCGGCTTTTCCGAACTCATCAAGCTCGATCAGAGCCGGATGCGAGGGAATTATCCAGAATACGCCGGACATATTCATGATGCGGGCACAATTTTGCTCGATATCATCAACGGCATTCTCGATCTCGCGCGAATTGAAGCGGGCCGGGTCGTACTTCAGGAAGAACTTATTGCGGTTGGCGAGCTAATTCAGTCATCGATCAGCACGATAAGACCAATTGCTCAACGGAAATCTATAGAAATCGATTGTAATACCGAAAGACCGTCGACGATGATTTACGTCGATGCGACTAAATTGAAACAAGTCATGCTAAATCTGTTATCTAATGCAGTTAAATTCACCGAATCGGGAGGTCGAATACAGATCGACTCGGTGACCAACAAGAACGGAGATCTGGTGCTCTCGATTAGAGATACGGGGATCGGCATTCCCCCCGAGCAGATCGAAAGAATTTTACAACCGTTCGAGCAAATCGCAGATCACCTGACCCGCGAACATGAGGGTACCGGTCTCGGATTGCCAATCGCAAGGGAATTGATCGAACTACACGGTGGCGAGCTGGTTCTGAGCAGCCAGCCCGGTGCGGGGACGACCGCGAGACTTCGGCTGCCCGGCGACCGAGTGCGAAGTGTTGCAGCCTCCGCGGTGGCGCGAATATCGGCGGCTACCCCACGAGCTTAACGAGGATAAGGCCATCGCCGATACCAACCTTAGCAGGTTTGCAAGCATGGACAGCTGCACTCCCGCTCTATGTGATGCCCCGCATTTAGGGCGCGTTATTGCGGTGTCGGCCTGTCAAGCGGTCGTATTACTCGAAAGATCGCACGGCGCCGCCTCAGATCGCGATCTCCCACTCGAGATGGGTACCCTGGTCAAGATGCGGACGCGGGTCTCGATCGCTTACGGCATGGTCACAGGCCTCAGGGTACCGCTGCCGAGTTTGGAGGCTTCCGAGAAGGATCTGAGACTCGTCGAACTCGAACTTGTCGGTGAGATTCGAGACACCGATGCTGTCGCCGACTTTCAGCGGGGACTCTCCGCCTATCCGGCGTTGGACGAGCCGGTCTATCTCGCCTCGGGACAGGACGTCGCCCAGGTCTACGCCCGCCCCAAGGTGGTTGCGACCCCGGTCGGCAAAATCCACCAGAATGGCGCGGTACCAGCCTACATCCTGATCGATGAGCTGTTCGGCAAGCATTTCGGCATTGTCGGCACCACCGGATCGGGAAAATCCTGTGGGCTTGCAACCATCCTCAGGGCCGTCATCGATCAAAGCCCGAACGCTCATGTCGTATTGCTGGATCCCCATAATGAATACGCCCGGGCCTTTGGCGATCGTGCCATAACCCTCAGCCCAGCAGATGGCTTACATCTCCCGTACTGGTTATTTAATTTTGAAGAATTAACCGAAATCGTAATCGGTCCAGATCGCAACGCCGAACAAACTAAAGTACTTGGAGAGGCAATACTGGCCGTCTAAAAATTCTTATTCCACCAAAGCCGGCCTGGACAAATTCCGGAACAGTGGACACCCCGGCGCCCTATCGTATGTCGGACGTGCTTCGTGCATTGGACGTAGCAATGGGCAGCCTCAACCGGCCCGACGGTATTCCCTCTTATCAGACCGTCAAGGCAAGGATTCTCGCCCTCCAGAATGATGCTCGTTACGGATTCGTATTTGGCAGTCGATTGAGCTTGCGTGACGAACTTACTGAAATTCTTGGCCAGCTCTTTCGAATCCCGGTAGCCGGCCACCCGGTCACTATCCTTGACCTTTCCGGGATCCCATCGGAGGTGGTCAATGTGGTCGTCTCCGTGCTGTGTCGCCTCACCTTTGACTTCGCAGTCTGGAACGAAACGCCGGTTCCGCTAACGATCGTTTGCGAAGAGGCTCACCGTTATGCCTCGCGTGATAAGCAGATGGGTTTCGAGGCGGCGAAACGCGCGCTGTTTCGGATCGCAAAAGAAGGCCGGAAATACGGGGTGTCCTTATGCGTAGTCACTCAGCGGCCGTCTGATCTGGCCCCCGGTCTGCTCTCGGAATGCAACACCATCTTCGCCTTTCGGATGACCGCTCAGGAGGATCAGGAGATCGTCCGACGCGCTCTTCCCGAGGCCTCGCATGGGCTGATGAACTTCTTGTCGGCCTTACGCAACGGGGAGGCGATCGCGGTCGGTGAGGGCGTGTCGATGCCGATGCGGGTATGTTTTACACCTCCGCCCGACGAGTGCCGGCCGGAGAGCGCCACCGCATGTTTCGCGAGTGGATGGTCGAAGGAGGTAGACGGCTCGGTTGTGGAGCACACGGTCGAGCGTTGGCGGCGCGGCATGCGATAGCGGCCCTCCTCGATCCTTGCCGGCGGTCTTGCGCAGCAAAGAATTTCGCCACATATCCTCGGCGCGTTCCCGGCAACCCTCGACGGCAGCGATGACCCAGGAAACAAGAAGCTTCCAGGCGGAGGTTAGCCGCCTGCTCGAAATTGTCGCGCACTCGCTTTACAGCGAGAAGGAGATCTTTCTACGCGAACTGATCTCTAACGCTTCGGATGCTTGCGACCGGCTGCGTTATGCCGCACTGACCGAGCCCGCATTAGCCGAAGGCGATACCGAATACCGCGTAACGCTTACCCCCGATAAATCCGCCCGCACCCTGACGATCGCCGACAACGGAATCGGCATGAATCGCGAAGAGCTCATCGAAAATCTCGGCACGATTGCCCGGTCCGGCACCGCCGCTTTTGTAAGCCAATTATCGGGCGACGCGCGCAAGGACATGAGTTTAATCGGGCAGTTCGGGGTCGGCTTCTATTCGGCGTTCATGGTCGCCGAAAAAGTCGAAGTCCTGAGCCGCAAGGCGGGCGAAAGCCAGGGCTGGCGCTGGGTTTCCGACGGCAGGGGCGAGTTCACGGTCGAGCCGCTCCCCGAAACTGTACGCGGCGCCAAGATTACCGTGCATTTGCGGGAAGGCGAGGATGACTATGTCGACCCGGCAAGGCTGCGGCGGATCGTCAAGACCTATTCGGACCATATCGGGTTGCCCATCATCCTGCGGGATGGCGGGAAGGAAGAGACGATCAACACCGCCTCGGCGCTGTGGACCCGTCTCCGGTCGGAAATCACCGCCGAACAGTATAAGGAGTTCTATCACCACGTCGGCCACAGCTTCGACGACCCGTGGTTGACCTTGCACAACAAGGCTGAGGGCGTTCTCGAATACACGAACCTTCTTTTCGTACCGTCGACCAAACCCTTCGATTTGTTCGATCCGGAGCGCAAGAGCCGGATCAAGCTCTATGTCAGACGGGTGTTCATCACCGACGAGGCGACCGATCTCCTGCCGGCCTATCTGCGGTTCCTGCGCGGAATTGTCGACAGTGAGGACCTGCCGCTCAACATCAGCCGCGAGATGCTGCAATCAAACCCGATGGTCGCGAGAATTCGCCAGCAGCTAACGCGGCGAGTTTTGAGCGAGCTCGCGAAAAAAGCCGCCGATGCGGCCGACGAATACGCCAAGTTCTGGGACAATTTCGGGGCCGTGCTCAAGGAAGGGCTCTACGAGGATCGTGATCACCGCGACGAGCTACTAGGGCTGGCCCGGTTTCGTTCGACGGCCAGGGACGAGCTGGTTTCGCTCGACGATTACATCGCAGCGATGAAGCCGGGACAGGACGCCATCTACACGATCCACGGCGACAATCTCGACGTGATCAAAAAAAGCCCGCAACTGGAAGGTTTTCGGGCGCGCGGCATCGAGGTCCTGCTGCTGACCGACCCGATCGACGAATTCTGGGTCCCAACAATCGGTCGTCACAAAGAGAAGCCGTTCAAATCGGCGACCCGCGGCGGCGTCGATCTCGACAAGATACCGCTATCCGAAGCCCCCGAGGAGAAGCGTCCCGAGCCCCCGGAAAAACTTGCCAGCCTCATTGCAATTTTCAAGCTGGCGCTCGGCGACTCGGTCAAGGATGTGCGCAGCTCCGAGCGTCTGACCGACAGCGCCGTCTGCCTCGTCGCCGACGAGGGCGACATGGACATGCATCTCGAGCGGCTGTTGAAGCAACATCGTCAGCTCGACAGCGCCTCTCGACGCATTCTGGAGGTCAACCCGCGGCACACGCTCATCGAGCGGCTGGCTGCGAGCGTCGGTGAACCTGGCGCATCCGACCAACTATCGGAATTTGCCTGGCTGCTTCTGGACCAGGCGCGGATCGTCGAAGGCGAGCCGCTCCCGGATCCACCTGCTTTCGCCCGCCGCCTCGCCACGTTGCTCGAACGCGGCTTGCCGCAGGCGGCCTGAGCGCAGGCGGAACCGTTATTCGGGAAACGGCGCAGTTGCCCCCTCGGGCACCGCGACCTCGAAAACGTTGAGAGTATTCCCGATCAGCGTGTAGTAGCCGATGATCGCAATGACCTCGATCAAGCCGGCTTCGCCCAGTGTCGTGACCGCTTCGTTGAAGGTTGCGTCGGAAAGGCGCCGGGCCTTGAACAATTCGCTGCAGACGCGGTAGACGAGCGCTTCGTCCTTCTGTTCGAAATTCGGCGTGTCGCCGCGGCGGATCGCTTCGATCGCAGCTGCCGGGACACCAGCCTTCTCGGCCAGCGGGCCATGTGCGTACCACTCGTATTGAGCGCGCCAGAACTGGGCGGTCGTAATGATCGCCAGCTCGGAAAGGCGGTCCGGCAACGAGGTCCCCCAGCGTAGATGCTCACCGAGCTTTGCTGCGTGTTCACAGATTTCGGGCGCCCGGATCAGCAGTTGGAACGGCCCGCCAAACCTGCCGCGGCGCCCGGCCACGATCAAATCGTGTACCCGCCGCTGGTCTGGTGTCATCTCCGCAGGCGCTATATCGCGATACCGGGCCATTTTTCCTCCAACCAGCCGAGAACAATGCATGTCGGCAGAGCCAAAAAGCAGGCTGGAAGCCAATCTATCCTCAGGCCTAGAGGGAGGGTAGAGGCTTCGTGCCGAGAAATGCGCCACCGCTGAGCCATAGCGCGCTGCGGCAATCCGGTCCTGTATGAGGTTACAGCGAATTAATCCGCCTGAAAGCCGCCTGTCACCCGGCACACCCAATTGTCCCGCGATCCGCTCTCGCTTGTCGCAGTCCGCGGCTCGCCGGGCATTCTCCGTACGACAGGAGGACAATCGTGGAAGTTAGAGAAGACAATGGGCGCCGGCCCTGGCTGCGCAAGAGCCGCGCAGCGGCGCTCGGTTTTGGACTCGGCGCAACACTCGCGCTGTCACCCTTCGTATGGGCTGAAAACCCGACCGGTACTACCAACCCTTCCCCAGTTGGAAATACCGCGGCAGAGACGATGACCTCTCCGATGGCGCTGATGCAACATGAGAGCTTCGCGCCACTGGTCAAAAAGGTGTCGCCGGCGGTGGTGAACATCTCGGTTACCCAGAGCGCGGGTTCCGATACAACGGCGGACGAGCCTGAACAGGGATCACCCGACTTTCCCAACTCGCCGTTCGACGAGTTCCTGCGCCGATTTTTCGATCAGCAGAACCCCAACGGCCAGCGCCACCTCTTTCCACAAATGCCAGGTGGTCAGGCCCACCGGATCGCGCTCGGTTCCGGGTTCATCATCGATCCTTCCGGCTACGTAGTGACCAACAGCCACGTAGTCGGCGACGCCAGCAAGGTCGAAGTCACCTTGCAGGATGACAGCAAGTATCCGGCGAAAATCATTGGCCGCGATCCGAAGACCGATATGGCGCTATTAAAGATCAAAGCCGACAAGCCGCTGCCCTATGTGACGTTCGGCGACAGCAGCCAAGCTCAGGTCGGCGACTGGGTTATGGCCGTCGGCAATCCCTTTGGCCTCGGCGGGACCGTAACCACCGGGATCATTTCGGCGCGGGGACGGGACATCCATTCCGGCCCGTTCGATGATTTCTTGCAGATCGATGCGCCAATAAACCGCGGGAATTCGGGCGGACCGACGTTCAACCTGGACGGCCAGGTAATCGGCATCAATACCGCGATCTATTCGCCCAATGGCGGCAGCGTCGGGATCGGCTTTGCCGTGCCGTCCAACCTGGCAAAAACCGTGGTCGCGCAGCTGAAAGAGCATGGCAAGGTGAGCCGCGGCTGGCTCGGCGTGCAAATCCAGGAAGTGACGCCGGCGATAGCCTCGAGCCTGGGATTGCAGAGCGAGCACGGAGCGCTTGTTGCCATGGTTACTCCGGACAGCCCCGGAACAAAGGCCGGCCTCAAGCAGGGCGACGTGATCTTGACCTTCAACGGCAACGAAGTGAGCCGCCTTCGCGATCTGCCGCGGCTGGTGGCCGAGACAGCACCCGACACTGGTGTGAAGATGAAGGTCTGGCGCAACGGTCAGACGGAAGAGCTTCACGCGACTCTGGGTGAACTCCCCAACAACGAGCAAGTGGCCTCGGCGACAGATCGGCGTGAGCAGGACGAGTTGGCTCGCGCGGACGCGTTGGGGATGCATCTCGCACCGCTCACCAGCCAGCTCCGGCGGGAACTGCACACTGGGAAAGAGGTGCAGGGAGTGGTGATCACCCAGGTCGACCCCGGCAGCGCCGCCGCGGAGGTCGGGTTGAGCGAGGGGGACGTCGTGGTTGCGATCGACCAGCAGCCGGTCAAAACCCCCCAGGAGGCAGCAGCAAAACTGAAGGAAGCCGCTGCCTCGCCGAAAAAGAGCGCTCTTCTACTGCTTGATCGTCGGGGGGTGACGCAATATGTCGGGCTGAACCTGAGCGCAAATCAGGGCTAAACCGTTACGCACTTGTCCTTGCAACCCCTCCTCTAAGCTGATTGGCTTCAGAGGAGGGGTCGGGGCGATAATCTATCGGGGCGACAATCTAAAGTCGGAGGAGCGCGGTCGACAATTCAGCGCGAACGCCAACTCGGAGCCGAATACCCACTTGTGTCCCGTGCCGATAAAGGTACCCGAGCCTCGAGGCGCTCTAGTTCGATACGGGTGCGGGCACCCGCGCGCAGCAAGCGATCCGTCGCCTCTCGGAGCCCGGCGCGGCTCTCTATGGTATCGTCCGCTAATGCGGCATCGAACGCTGCGAGGAACGCCGAGATGTCGCCATCAACTCGTTCGCGCAACGCTCGATCGATGAAACTACCGCCATCTCTTCCCTTGTGCAACTCGGCCATTGGGCGGGCAGCGCCGCCGTTATGAGCCGCCGCATTTGGGGTGGGCTGATGCCGGGCGGGATGCTGGGCGGCATGCTGGGTCATTCCTTGTTGTTGGTTTCCCACCGGCCTGCTCGCCGAAGCCTCGACCACATCGGCGATGTGCCCGTCATGATGCGGAGTTTCCATCAATTGAGCATTATTGTGCGACAGTGAAAGGTGAAGAGTGGCGCGGGGCTCCCCGGCTTGTGGTTGCGGCCCGGCCGTAAGGCCGCCTGACGCATTCCCGTTTCCTGAGGGGGCGGCTTGAGCCGGCGCTTCGAAGTTCCGCTTGGCCGGGGGATCCGGAGCCTCCGTCTCGCTAATTTCCACTACTCTTTCGGAAGCTCCTGCCTTCCCATTTGGCGTGGGACCCGCTCCAACGGACACAGGTTCGGGATCCGAGTGATCTATCGGAGAAGAAGCTTGCGCCGTGGATGTGAGCGCGGCCGCTTCTCCGCTCTCCGGCGTTCCATTTATAGATGCTCTGGCCGGCATATCTTTCGAGTGTCCCTTTGTCAGCCGCGGTTCCGCAGTTTGGATCCCGCTCTGCTCCGTGCCCTCCGCAGTCGCGTCGCGTGCGCGGCTTCGGCTCAAGATATAGCTTATGGCTGGAGGCGAGCAGTCATACGTCCGGGCTATGCTCGCCAGAGTTTCACCGGCTTCATATCTCTTGATGATCGAGGGCCAGTCCTGTTGGGGTATTTTCCCTCTTTTACTTGAATTCTCCATTTGACCGGACCCTTTGCTACAGCTCTTTGTTTGTCTATTGTTAGGCAATAACTCGCCAACACACACTCGCGGCGTCAAATCGACACTGCTGATCCCCACAAACCAATAAATCGACGGCTGGAGTGACGAACGCACCTGAGCAGCGCGCGCTCAAACTCGCGGGAGCACCGAAACCCGAGCCCTTGCTTCAGAACCTTTACATTACCGCTTGCGTAGTGAACGGGGAAGAGGAATTCTTAGGTCCGGAGCGCTTCTTTGCAGCGACCTGCATCCCACATCCAAACTCCTGGCGGACTGATCAGATCCGGACGATCTTGCCAGGGTTGAGAATACCGTCGGGATCGAGGGCCATTTTTATCGTACGCATGACGCTGACCGCTTCGCCATGCTCGGCGATCAGGAAGTCCATTTTGCCATAACCGATCCCATGTTCACCCGTGCTGGTCCCCTCCATCGCAAGGGCGCGATTGACCATGCGCTCGTTTAGGCGATTGGCTTCCGCCAACTCCTCCGGGCGATTTGGGTCGAGCATAAAGACAAGATGAAAATTACCATCCCCGACATGTCCTACCAAGGCATAGGGAATGGACGATCGTGCGAGGTCTCGCTTGGTCTCGCCAATGCATTCTGCAAGCCGCGAGATCGGTACACACACATCGGTCGCAAGGCCCTTGGATCCGGGGCGAAGCGCCAATGCCGCGTAATAAGCGTCATGCCGCGCCTGCCACAACTTGGAACGTTGCTCGGCTGTGGTCGCCCAGCGGAAATCATCGCCGCCATGCTCGCCGGCAATCGCCTTTACCGTCTCCGCCTGTTCCGCCACTCCGCTCGGCGTACCGTGGAATTCGAAGAAGAGCGTGGGTGCCACCTTATGATCGAGCTTCGAGTACTTGTTGATTGCGGCCATTTGAATTTCGTCGAGCAGCTCAATGCGTGCAACGGGGATGCCGCTCTGAATCGTCAAGATCACGGTATTGACCGCGCCTTCGATATTCGGAAACGCACAAACCGCGGCCGAGATGGCTTCGGGAATTCCGTGGAGCCGAACCGTCAACTCAGTAATAATCCCAAGCGTGCCCTCCGATCCAATGAACAGGCGGGTCAAATCATAGCCGGCTGCCGACTTGCGAGCCCGCCGCGCGGTCCGAATCACTCTGCCATCGGCGAGCACCACGGTCATCGCCAATACATTCTCGCGCATAGTTCCGTATCGGACCGCATTGGTTCCCGAGGCACGAGTGGCCGCCATTCCGCCGAGCGTGGCATCGGCACCGGGATCAATCGGAAAAAAAAGGCCGGTATCGCGTAAATGCTCGTTCAGCTGCTTGCGCGTGACACCGGCTTCGACAGTGGCGTCGAGATCTTGCGCATTGACGCGCAAGATACGGTTCATCTCAGACATGTCGATGCTTATGCCACCGGCCAACGCGGCTACGTGCCCCTCGAGGGATGTCCCTGCGCCGAATGCAATCACCGGTGTTTTATATTCCGCGCAGAGCTTGACGATAGCCGATACCTCATCGGTGCTGTGGGGAAATGCGACGGCATCGGGGTCATGCGGCATATGGTAGGATTCGTCTTTGCCGTGTTGCGCGCGGACCGCCGCCGAAGTGGAAAGCCGATCACCAAGCAGCTCGCGTAATGAGGCGAGCAGCGATCCATCTAGCGGGGAATGACGAAGGGCGGCAGATGCGGGCATGGTAGCAACCGATTCCAGGAGCGGGCTCCAGAGTTTCTCAATTACTCCGGAGCGGACGCCGCCGCAATGGCTATGGCGCGGCTGCCTGTCGCGCGAGAACATCGGGCCGGCGCGGACGGCGCAAGCGGCTCGTGGCTGCCAGGTGCTCAGTTCGTGATCATCTCCGGAGATGAGCTGCGACGGCCTATGCCTTCGTGTCCGGTACCCTTAATCGCTGACATAGCTCATTGAGCATTTAGCAGTGAGGCACTACGTTTCCTGGGCTTACAAGGGCAAGGCTCGGAGGTCGTGATGGCGCTGGCGGCGGTCACCCTCGACGACAAGTACGCGCTGGAGAGAGGACGGGTCTATCTGACCGGGACCCAGGCGCTGGTGCGTCTGCCTATCATGCAGCGCCAGCGGGATACGGCGGCCGGTCTCAATACGGCCTGTTTCATCTCCGGGTATCGCGGTTCGCCTTTGGGCGGTCTTGACCAGGGCCTCTGGGGCGCCCGGCGGTTTCTCGAGCGCAGCCACATACGCTTTCAGCCGGCAATCAACGAAGAGCTTGGCGCGACGGCGGTTTGGGGCAGTCAGCAGATCGGCTTATTC
This sequence comes from uncultured Alphaproteobacteria bacterium, assembly GCA_963736715.1. Lineage (GTDB taxonomy): Bacteria > Pseudomonadota > Alphaproteobacteria > ATCC43930 > CGMCC-115725 > AP-15. Next base: position 172,315 of record CAVTQA010000007.1, read on the forward strand.
CCCGGGGCCAAATATGACGGCGTCTTCGCCCTGTGGTACGGCAAGGGACCCGGGGTCGACCGCAGCGGCGACGTCTTAAAGCACGGCAATGCCGCCGGTTCGGCACCGCACGGCGGGGTACTCCTTCTTGCCGGCGACGACCATACCTGCAAATCGTCGACTCTGCCGCATCAGTCCGAATACGCCTTTATGGACGCCTGCATTCCGGTACTAAACCCGTCGGGAGTGCAGGAAATTCTCGATCTCGGCCTCTATGGCTGGGCGATGTCGCGCTACTCCGGGTGTTGGGTAGCCTTTAAGACCATCGCCGAGACTGTCGACAGTTCGGCCTCGGTCGAGATCGGTCCGGAGCGCATCGAAATCGTGCTCCCCGACGATTTCGAGATGCCGCCTGGCGGATTGAATATTCGCTGGCCCGATCAGCCTCTCGATCAGGAATTCCGGCTGCATAAATACAAGCTCTACGCGGCATTGGCCTTCGCGCGCGCCAATCGGCTGGACCGCATCGTTATCGACAGTCCCCGGCCGCGCTTCGGAATCGTCACTACGGGCAAATCCTACCTCGACGTGCGCCAGGCGCTCGACGATCTCGGGATTGACGACGCGCATGCCGCGGAGATCGGCTTTCGCCTCTACAAGGTTGCGATGTCTTGGCCGCTCGAACGCGAAGGCATCCGGCATTTTGCCGAGGGGCTCGAGGAAATCCTCGTCGTCGAGGAAAAACGCGCCGTCATCGAGAATCAGTTCAAGGAGCAACTCTACAATTGGCGTGAAAACGTTCGCCCCCGCGTCATCGGCAAGTTCGACGAAAACCGCAACTGGATATTGCCGTCGAACGGCGAGCTGACGCCGGCTCAGATCGCGCGCGTCATAGCCCAGCGCATTGCCCGCTTTCACACTTCGGTGCGGATTGCCGAACGGCTCGCCTTTCTCGAAGCGAAGGAACGACAGCTGGGCGGCAACATCGTGCCGTTCAGCCGCACCCCCTATTTCTGCTCGGGCTGCCCCCATAATACCTCCACCAAAGTCCCGGAGGGCAGCCGCGCGCTGGCGGGCATAGGCTGCCACTACCTGTCTCAATTCATGGATCGGTCGACTGCGACTTTTACCCAGATGGGTGGGGAAGGGGCACCGTGGATAGGTCAGGCGCCGTTCACGGAGACGCAGCATATATTCGCGAATCTCGGCGACGGCACTTACGCCCATTCAGGAGTGCTGGCGGTGCGCGCGGCGGTCGCCGCCAAGGTCAACATCACCTACAAACTGCTGTTCAACGACGCCGTGGCGATGACCGGCGGGCAGCCGCTCGACGGCGGTTTGACCGTGCCGGTGCTGACCCGCCAGCTTGCAGCGGAGGGCGTTCGCCGGATCGTCGTCGTGACCGACGAGCCCGACAAATATGCTCCGGGCGTCGATTTCGCACCGGGCACGGCGGTGCGCCATCGCGACGATCTCGACGCGGTTCAGCGCGAGCTGCGGGAAATCGAGGGCGTCACTGCCATCGTTTACGATCAGACCTGCGCCGCCGAGAAACGCCGGCGTCGCAAGCGCGGCCGCTTTCCCGACCCCGCCAAGCGGGTCTTTATCAACGATCTGGTTTGCGAGGGTTGCGGGGATTGCTCGAGGACGTCGAACTGCCTGTCGGTGGTTCCGGTCGAGACCGAGTTCGGCCGCAAACGCGAAATCGATCAGTCGAGCTGCAACAAGGATTATTCTTGCGTCAATGGCTTCTGTCCGAGCTTCGTCACGGTGCACGGCGGCGCGTTGCAGGTGCGAAAGGCGGGGGATCTCGCCGAAGACGAGTTGGCGCCGTTGCCCGAGCCGGCTCACCCCGATCTCGACGAGCCCTTCGGCATCCTCGTCACTGGCGTTGGTGGAACCGGCGTCGTCACGATTGGTGCGCTCCTCGGGATGGCCGCGCATCTCGAAGGAAAGGGCTGCACGACCCTCGACATGACCGGCCTCGCTCAGAAGGGGGGTGCCGTCTACAGTCACGTGCGGATCGCCCGCAGGCCGGAGGAGATCCATGCAGTACGCATTGCCGCAGGCGGCGCTCACCTGCTCCTGGGATGCGATCTCGTGGTCGCGGCAAGCGCCGATGCGATATCAAAGCTACGGCCCGGCCACAGCCGAGCGATCGTCAACAGTCACGAGACGATCACCGGCGATTTCACACGAAACCCCGATCTCACATTCCCCAGCCGAGAGCTGCAGCGCAGCATTGCCGAGGCGACCGGAGCGGATAATACCGAATTCATCGAGGCCATGCGCCTGGCCACCGGCCTCTTTGGAGATTCGATCGCGAGCAATCTTCTTATGCTCGGCTTTGCCTATCAGCGCGGAGCGGTCCCCTTGTCCGCCGACGCTCTCGAGCGGGCGATCGAATTAAACGGCGTTGCCGTCGAATTCAACCAACGCGCCTTCCGTTGGGGACGGCGCGCTGCCGTCGATCGTGCCCTCGTCGACGCGCGCGCGACACCGCGCGGCGTGTTGCCGGAGACCCACCGTCTTTCCGAAACCCTCGAACAAGTGATCGATCGTCGCGTGTCATTCCTGACCGAGTACCAGAATGCCGCCTATGCGGCCCGCTATGCCTCGCTTGTCCGGCGTATCCGCGAAGCGGAGGCCGCAAATTGCACTGGCGAGAGGGCTCTGACAGACGCGGTTGCGCGCGCCCTATTCAAGCTGAAGGCGTACAAAGACGAATATGAGGTAGCTCGCCTATACGCGGAGACTGATTTCCTCGAGCGGGTCGCCGATCGCTTCGAGGGGCCCTACGAGCTGCGCTTCCATCTGGCCCCGCCGCTGCTTGCCGACCGCGATCCCGAAAGCGGGCATCTGCGCAAACGCATCTATGGGCCTTGGATGATTTCCGTTTTCCGTATTCTGGCAAAGCTCCGACGACTGCGCGGCACACCGCTCGACATCTTTGGCCGCAGCGAGGAACGGCGAACCGAGCGCCGCCTGATCGGCGAATACGAGGCCGTACTCGAGGAAATCATTCGCCGTTTGTCCGCCGCCAACCATGCCACGGCGGTCGAGCTCGCCTCGCTGCCCCTCGAAATCCGCGGGTTCGGCCATGTCAAACAGGCCAATTTGACCCGGGCGAAAGCAAAAGAAGCCGCTCTCTTGACCCGCTTCCGCTCGCCGTCTCCCACTCACGCTCTTGCGGCGGAATAATCAGCAGCCGCCGCTGCTCAGTCAACCCGTTTCCAACGGGAGTGCGACAAAGCGGGAGTTGCCCTCGCGCTCGACGCGCACCAGTACGTTTTTGCGCCCGTTCTTTTTGGCGGCGGCGGCTTTCTGTTGCACCTCCTCGGGGGCTGCTACTGCCTCGTGTCCCACGGCAATCACGAGGTCTCCCGGGCGCAAGGCCTGCGCGGCCGCCGGACTGTTCTGCGGGACCTCCGTGATGACAACTCCCTTCGCAGTGTCGGGCAATGAAAACTGTTTGCGCAGCTCGGGGGACAGCTTGCTGAGCTTGAGGCCGAGCGCGTCGATACTCTGCGGCGGCTTCGGTTTTTCCGGTTCCGGTTGAGGGGCGCCGGGCGGTTTAGGCTCAATGCCGCGATCTTGAGATCGACTTCGTGTTCCTTGCCGTCGCGCCACATCGTCAACTTGACAGAGGTGTCGGGAGGCGTATCGGCGACCAGCCGAGGCAACTGTCGGCTGCGATCGATCTGTTTGCCGTCGTAAGAGAGGATAACGTCTCCCGGCTGCAGCTTTGCTTGCGCCGCCGGGCTCGATGGATCGACTCCCGCGATCATCGCACCGCGGGCTTTGTCGAGCCCGACCGCTTCGGCAATCTCATCGGTGACGGGCTGGATACGCGCGCCGATCCAGCCGCGTTCTACTTTACCGGTCGCTTTCAGCTGTTCGACGATCGGTCGGGCCAATGCCGAAGGAATGGCAAATCCGATCCCGATCGAACCACCGGAAGGCGAGAAGATCGCTGTGTTGATGCCGATCACCTCGCCGGCGAGGTTGAACATCGGGCCGCCGGAATTGCCCCGATTGATCGAGGCGTCCGTCTGCAAAAAGTCATCGTAAGGCCCGGAGTGAATGTCCCGCGCCGTGGCGGAGATGATGCCGGCCGTCACCGTGCCGCCAAGACCAAACGGGTTGCCGATCGCCAGCACCCAGTCGCCGACTTTTGTCTTTGTCGAGTCCCCCCAAGTGGCCGCCGGCAATGGTGTTTTCGGCTCGACCTTGAGAAGGGCGAGATCGGTCACCGTGTCCCGCCCGATGACCTCGGCCTGTAATGTCGTATCATCCGCGAACGTCACGGTAATTTGCTCGGCATTGGCGATCACATGGTTGTTGGTGACGACGATCCCCGACGGATCGACGATGAACCCAGAACCCAGTGATGCAGCCCGCGGCGCAGGAGGATTTGGCCCGCCCGGAGCCCCCTTTTCGCCGAAGAAATCACGAAAGAATTCGTCGAGCGATGATCCCGGCGGCAGTTGTGCCTCGGGCGTCCCCTTTGCCGGTGCCGCCGCGGTCGCCTGGGTCGTTGAGATGTTGACGACCACACCACCCAGCCGCGCTGCGAGTTGCGAGAAAACTTCCGCGAAAGGGGTTTCCGGCCCCTCGGCCGCGCCCGGCAGCGGCGCGCTCAACAGCAGCGGCAGCAAAACAGCACAGATGGCGCCCCGAGCGCCGAAAAACGCCAAGATATAACTCCTTTTCTGACGAGCCCCTTCCACTCGTCCGCGTCTGATGTGCGGAAGTTCCCGGATGGGCTCTCGGCGGACGGGATATGCAATCGCCGCCGGCTGCTTGGCAAGACGGAACAGCAAGGTGAGCCACGATGACCCAACCGGCCCGCTCGGGGGACCGATATCGACAAAGACAATTGGGTAGCGGTCTTCTATGTTCACTCTCCCTAGAGACGTCGCTGCCGGTAGGATCGCCTCGAAAAGCTGCACTCTTCGATCAGACGAGCACGCCTAGATCACCTGTGCCAGCGATCTCCGGCGCGATATCGGTCCTTCACTGAAGCGGTTTGGTATGGAGATGAACACAAGGCGCCTCCGCAGCGCCAAGATCGTCGCGACGCTTGGCCCATCGAGCTCGACGAATGAGAGGATCCGGGCCCTCTTTGAAGCCGGGGTAGACGTATTCCGGCTCAATTTCAGCCACGGGACGCACGAAGATCATCAAGCCCGTTTCGCGGCGATCCGCTCAATCGAGAGCGCGACAGGGCGCCCGATCGGCATCCTCGCGGATTTGCAGGGGCCAAAGCTACGGCTCGGCACCTTTACCGAGGGTCGGGTCGATCTCGCTGTGGGCCAACCGTTTCGCGTTGATCTCGATCGACAACCGGGTGATTGCAGCCGTGCCCCCCTCCCGCATCCCGAAATCTTCGATGCGTTGCGCCCGGGGACCGAACTGCTTGTCGATGACGGCAAGGTGCGGCTTCGGGTTGAGACCTGCGGCGCGGACTTTGCCGACACGTCATGCCTGGTCGCAGGACCAGTTTCCGACCGCAAAGGGGTGAACGTGCCGAATGCCGTGTTGCCAATATCGGCCGTGACGGAGAAGGATCGTGCCGATCTTGCCTTCGCGCTCGAGCACGGGGCGGATTGGATTGCTTTCTCTTTCGTTCAGCGTCCCGACGACGTCGCCGAGGGGCGAAAGCTGGTAGCTGGCCGGGCCGGCGTCATGGTCAAACTCGAGAAGCCGTCGGCAATTCAGCATCTGGGTGAAATCATCGAGCTCGCTGACGGATTGATGGTCGCGCGCGGGGATTTGGGGGTCGAAATGCCACCCGAGGACGTGCCGAGCGTGCAGAAGCAGATCATCCATGCTTGCCGGCTCGCCGGAAAGCCCGTGATCGTCGCAACGCAAATGCTGGAATCAATGGTCGGGTCTCCGACGCCGACCCGGGCCGAAGCCTCTGATGTAGCGACCGCGGTCTACGAGGGGGCCGACGCGGTGATGCTGTCGGCCGAGACGGCGGCCGGACGATATCCGGTAGAGGCGGTCGCGATTATGGACCGCATCGCGTCACGGGTGCAAAAAGACCCGCTCTATCACTCGACATTGGAGAGTACTCGGATCGAACACGAGCACACGGCTCCCGACGCGATCAGCGCCGCCGCCTGTCAAGTCGCAAATCTGGTCGGTGCGGCGGCGATTGTTTCCTATACGACGTCCGGCGCGACCGCCTTGCGCGCCGCTCGCGAACGCCCCGAGGCCCCGATCCTGGTGCTGACCTCGAACCTCGGAACCGCCCGGCGGCTCTCGGTCTTGTGGGGCGCACATTGCGTACACACCAGAGATGTCAAGAATTTCGGTGACATGGTGCAGCAGGCGGTGCGAATTGCCCATCGCGAGAGAATTGCCGAACCCGGGCAACGGGTGGTCATCACAGCGGGGGTTCCGTTCGGCACACCGGGGGCAACCAACGTCCTCAGGATCGCTTGGGTCGATCGCTGATCCGTATTGCGTTAGTGAGCGATTAGGCGGCCCAACGATTGCTGTCGCCGGGATCAGCGCGGGCGACCCGTTCGAAGCAGGTCGGTGATCCAGGATCGTAGGCGAGGCGGCGAAAGCTAGTGCTGCACCAAGCGTCAGCCCCAGCAAAACCGATTTAGCAATCGTCCCGATCATAATTCCTCCCGTGCTCGTCTGATTCACCTTTAATCGGGCGGTGGATTGTTTTAGGACCGGATGCGGCTAACGCGGTGCGGGGGAGTGGTAATGCCGCTGATTGGTCAGCTCGACCGAATCAGGCGCAGAGCTTGATAGATCTCTCGGTCGTCATCCCGGTAAGGGACGAGGCGGTCAACGTCGCGCCGCTCGTTGCCGAGCTTCGCGCAGCGCTCGATGGCTTGCTGGATTATGAGATCGTTTGTGTCGATGACGGCAGTGAGGATGGGACCGCGGCCGAAGTCGCGCGGCTCCAAGCCGAGGCGCCGCATTTGCGGCTGCTGCGGCACATGCGCAGCTGCGGGCAGAGTGCCGCCATCCGGAGCGGGGTGAGAGCAGCGCGTGCGGCCTGGATCGCAACGCTCGACGGAGATGGCCAGAACGATCCCGCCGACATCCCTAAATTGTGGCGCATGGGGCTCACCGCTTCGATGGCGTCGCCGCTGTTGATTGCCGGCTATCGCGAAAGCCGGCAGGACAGGTGGACGAAGCGCTTCGCATCCCAAGTCGCGAACCGGGTACGGCGCCGGATGCTCGGAGACGACACGCCGGATACTGGATGCGGCTTGAAGCTATTCCCGCGCTCACTTTTCCTGGACCTGCCGTATTTCGACCATATGCACCGATTTCTTCCAGCCCTCGTATTGCGCGAGGGGGGGACCGTTCGATCGATACGGGTTAACCATCGTGCGCGGCGAGGGGGTGTGTCGAAATACGGCGTGTTCGACCGGCTGGGTGTTGGGGTCGTCGATCTTTTGGGTGTGATATGGCTGAAGCGCCGAGCCGCTCGGCCGCACCTACTCGACGAGGTATCGCCCGATTCGAAAACTGCTGCGACCTCTGCCAGCATCTCGGTGGTCCGATGACGCCGAAGGCTGGAGGAGCGGGGTCGGCCGTTCCTTTATTCGGCTTACGGCGCGCAACCCGCCTCCTGGTCCTCGGCCTCATCGCAATTGCTGCGATGGCAGCTTGGCACTGGAGGGTGGTTTTCGATCCGATCGCGATCACCATTGCGATCGGCCGCTACCCCGCGGCCCCGTTGGGGTTTATAGCCGCCCATATCGCGGCAAGCTTGGTATTCATCCCGCGCACGCTGCTCGCGATTGTCGCCGGGCTGCTCTTCGGAACCGGATGGGGAATTGTCTGGGCCGAATTGGGTAGCGTAGCCGGGGCGGCGGCGGGTTTTCTGCTTGCACACTACGTCAGTTCGGGATTGATCGATTTCCAACGAGGCTCGCGAGTGAGGTTGCTGTTGGAGTGGGTCGAGCGGGGCGGTTGGCGTGCCGTGGCATTGTTACGGCTGATCCCGATCATGCCTCATAGCGTTGCCAATTACGGGCTGGGTCTGACCGGCCTGCCGCTCGGCACCTACGCCTTCGGATCGCTGATCGGCCAATTGCCGACAACGATCGCCTATGTCGAGCTGGGAGCGGCAGGGGAACGGTTGATGACTCGCGGTGTGGGCTGGATAGAGCCGACATTGATTGGTTTCATCGCTCTTTCGCTCTCCCTCCTGTTCTCCGCGCATTTCCGTCGGCGCACCCGATGACCAGTCCGCAACGCTTTCGGCTCCGGGCCCCCGGTGGCCCAGTCGAGGAGTTCGACTGTATGTACGATCGGCACTGGGCAATCGGCACCGAGCTGGGTGATGCAACCGATGTTGCCGGTCGCGACCAAATCCGGCTCGGTGGCTGCGATGTTGGCCAATTTGCGGTCTCGCAGCGCCGCAGCGATCTCCGGCTGCAGGATGTTGTAGGTCCCCGCCGAGCCGCAGCAGAGATGCGCCTCCGGCACGTCTAGCGGCTCGAACCCGGCCATGGCAAGGAGCCTTTTTGGCCCCGCGTGGATCCCCTGTCCGTGCTGCATTGAGCAGGCGGAGTGGTAGGCGACACGGCGGTTTCGCGCAGTGGCTAAGCCTGAATTTGGGCTGAGGCCCAGGGCCTCAACGACCTCGGTGACATCGCGGGCGAGCATAGCGACGCGCGCCGCCTTCTCGGCATAGGCCGGATCCTCACGCAGCATAAAACCGTAATCCTTGACCGTGGTGCCGCAGCCCGAGGCGTTGATCGCAATGGCGTCGAGCCCGAAGGCCAAGCGCTCGCGCTCCCAAGCATCGATGTTGGCGCGGGCGAACCCAAGAGCGGACGCCTCCTGCCCGAGATGGTGGGCAAGCGCCCCACAGCAGCCGCTGCCCTTTGCCACGACCACTTCGCAGCCATGTCGGTTCAGAAGCCGGATCGTCGCTTCATTGATATCAGGTGCCAGAACGCTTTGGGCGCACCCTGGCAACAGCGCGACCCGCATCCGCCGATCGCCTTGCGCGGAAAATACATGCAACCGGTCCATTGAGAGAGGCGGCAGGTATCGAATCAGGGGTAAGTGCAAACACGGCCGCGAGCCGCTTGGGCAGATATCGTTCGAAAGGCTTGACGGCAGCTGCGCAGCACAGGGCCAGCCGGAACAGCCGCGGCCGCGATAGGACAGTGCCGAGCAACCTCCTTAGGACCTTCTCTATCCACGGACGACGGTAATATCGTTCGATCCATCGCCGAGCATGGTCGATCAGGTGCATGTAATGCACACCCGATGGGCAAGTTGTCATGCAGGCTAAACAGGAGAGACATCGGTCGATGTGCTTGACCGTATCGGCGGTGACTTGGCCACTGGCGAGCATGTCCTTGATAAGGTAAATGCGCCCGCGCGGACTATCGAGCTCATCCCCGAGCAGGACATAAGTGGGGCAGGTCGCTGTGCAAAACCCGCAGTGGGTGCAGGTCCGCAGTACTTTTTCGGATTGCGCCACATCGGGATCGGCAAGCTGTTCGAGCGTGAAATCGGTCCGCACCGCTTCAAAACCCTTCGGCCATGCGCCCGGGATTGAGAATCCGGCGCGGATCGAAGCCCTCCTTGATCCGACCGGCGAGCGCCGCCAGAGGCGGCGGCAGCGGTTCGAACACCGGGACCGAACGGCGCAGCTCGGGCGAGCCCTTTATCAAGGTGGCGTGCCCGGTGCCGCGTCCGTCCGCTCCGCGGATCGCGTGTCGGATCACCGCCGCGCCACCGTCCTCGGCTCCTGCGATCGCGACCCAAACAAGCCCGCCTGCCCAATCCAGATACCAACTGGTTTCGAGACGGTGCGCCATCGCCTCGCCAAGTTCGCCCCCCCGACTGGGTGCGACGGATACGCGCCAGATGGCGTGGTCTCCGAACCCGGCGAGCGGCAGGATATCGCGAACCGCTCGCCAGAATGCGATCGACGCTTCGTCATCGAGCGAGCTGGCTTCATAATCCGATCCCAATTCGGCCAGAAGCCGCTCGCCGCGAAATATAACTGAAGGGTGGGGACCTTCGAGGCGAAGCGCGATGATGGCGGTCGACGCAGATGGCGACATCAAACCGGCTGTCAAGGGAGCCGGTATGTAAACAGCGCCGGAAACCTCATGCGGCGAGGCGAGCGCTCGGCTTAGGAGTTCGGAGCGCGGCCGGGGCATCGAGCCCCCAGAACATCACGGTCGAGACAGCTTCCGGTCGAGGTAATACCTTTATAGTGACTTCCTCGAGCACGGCGAGCGTCCCGAAGGAACCAGCCATCAGCTTGCAAAGGTCATAGCCGGTGACGTTTTTGACGACTTTGCCGCCTGCCTTAAAGACTTCGCCACGTCCGCTAACACCGCGAAAGCCGAGGAAATGATCGCGTGCGGCGCCGACTTTGATGCGGCGGGGCCCCGAAAGATTGCAGGCTAACGCGCCGCCCAGGGTACGCCGGCAACTGACAGAAGCTGGCAGGCCAAACAGCGCCCCCAAATCTGGTGGCTCGAAAGCGAGCATCTGCCCGGCCTCGGCAAGCGCGGCGTCGATTTCCTCGATCGGGGTTGCCGCACCGGCGGTCAGGACCAGCTCACTTGGTTGGTAGTCCCGAATTCCTGCAAGACGCGACAAATCCAACATGCGCGGCAGCTGGAGAGGACGGCCGAGCCCACGCTTTGATCCGCCGGCGACCACTTCGAGCGGCTCTTCGACGGCCAGCGCCTCGCCGATCGCATCGCGCAACTCGTCGAGATCGGCGGGGGCGAAGCGGCTCATTGCCCCCAATTGCTTCAAAAACGCGGCAGATCCGGAAACGGGAGCCGACCGGCATGGACATGAACCCGGCCGAGCTCGGTGCAGCGATGCAGCTGCGGAAACACCTTGCCCGGGTTGAGCAAGCCATCCGGATCGAAAGCGCATTTGAGGCGCTCCTGGTGCGCCAGATCGCTCTCGTCGAACATCGTTCCCATGAGGTCGCGCTTTTCGACGCCGACCCCGTGCTCACCGGTCAGCACTCCACCCACTTCGACGCAGAGCTTGAGGATATCGGCACCAAAGGCCTCGGCACGCTCGACCTCGCCGGGCTCGTTGGCGTCATAGAGAATCAGCGGATGGAGATTGCCGTCGCCGGCATGGAAGACATTCGCGACCGCGAGCCGGTACTGCTCCGACAGCGTCCGCATCCGCGTGAGAACCTCCGCGAGGCAAGCGCGCGGGATCGTGCCGTCCATGCAGTAATAGTCGGGCGAGATCCGCCCGACAGCTGGAAAGGCGGCTTTGCGCCCGGACCAAAACGCTAACCGCTCGGGTTCGTCACGACTGGGTTGGATCGTCGTGGCATTATGGTTGCGGGCGATCTCTTCAACCTTGCCGATAAGATAATCGACCTCCGCAGGCGCGCCGTCCAATTCGACGATGAGCAATGCCTCGACATCGAGGGGGTAGCCGACCTTGACGAAGGCCTCAGCAGCGTGGATCGCCGGCCGATCCATCATCTCCATGCCGGCCGGGATTATCCCGGCGGCGATCACCGCGGCGACACAATTGGCAGCATCTTGGGTTTTCGGAAAGCCGACCAGTAGTGCCCGCGCCGCAGTCGGCTTGGGAAGGATGCGCACGGTAACCTCGGTGACGACGCCGAGCAGCCCCTCGGAGCCGGTCATAATGCCCAGTATATCATAAGCCCCAGCGTCGAGATGCTTGCCGCCGAGCCGGATAACCTCTCCGTCGATCAGCACCATCTCGATGCCGAGGATATTGTTTGTCGTAAGCCCGTATTTGAGGCAGTGCACCCCGCCAGAATTCTCCGCGACATTGCCGCCGATCGTACACGCGATCTGGCTCGACGGATCTGGAGCGTAGTAGAAACCGGCGTGCTCGACGGCTTTGCTGATCGCCAGGTTGGTGACACCGGGCTGAACGACGGCGCAACGGTTCTCGTAGTCGATTTCGAGAATGCGATTGAGCTTGGCCATGCCGAGGAGCACGCCGTCAGCCAACGGCAGCGCGCCGCCGGAAAGCGATGTGCCGGCGCCGCGCGGCACGACTTTGGCACGGATTTCCTTGCAATAGCGCAGCACCGCCGCAACTTGTTCGACGGTCGAAGGCAGCACGACGACCAGCGGGAGCTGCCGGTAAGCGGTCAGCCCATCGCTTTCATAGGCCCGTCGCTCAGCCTCGGAAACGATGACACCTTCACCCGGGACGATGCGCCGGAGCGCCTCGACGATGTCGGCGCGGCGCTCGATGACCGTCGCGTCGGGCATTGGCATCCTCATCGGCGGAGCCGCAACGCTGCGAGCATTGCTCGCTCAGCCCTGGCGCGCCTTATACCGCGGATTGGCCTTGTTGATGACGTAGACTCGCCCCTTGCGGCGCACAATGCGGCAGCTCTTGTCCCGCTTCTTCAATGTCTTCAGCGAATTGACGATCTTCATATCCGTAGCCCTTTGTAAGGGTCGGAACATAGGCAGCCGCCTGGGAGGAGTCAAACCCCGGCAGGGTACGGTACCCCCGCTGATTTGCGAGTTCCGTGGCTATGCCGCTAGCCCGAAGCTGACGCAAAATCTCGGTCGCGGGAGCGCTTAACCAAGTCGTTGCGCCCGGAGAGGAAGAATTTGATGTTGCGTGCCGCCTGACGCAGGCGTTGCCGGTTCTCGACCAGGGCGATACGGACGAACCCCTCGCCATATTCGCCAAAGCCGATGCCTGGCGACACCGCCACATTGGCCTTTTCAAGCAGAAGCCGGGAGAACGCAAGGCTGCCGATCGCACGGAAGGTGGGCGGGATCGGCGCCCAGGCGAACATCGTGGCTTCGGGGGTGGGCACTTCCCACCCGGCTTGGCGCAGCCCGTCGATGAAGACATCACGGCGGGCGCGATAGCGCTCGCGGATTTCAGTGACGCAGTCCTGCGGGCCATTGAGCGCCGCAGTCGCCGCGACCTGGAGGGGTGTGAACGCGCCGTAATCGAGATACGATTTGACCCGGGTCAAAGCCGTGATCAGCCGCGCGTTTCCGACAGCGAAGCCGATGCGCCAACCGGCCATCGAATAGGTCTTGCTGAGCGAGGAAAACTCCACGGCGATGTCGCGGGCGCCCGGCACCTGGAGAATCGAGGGTGGTGGGTTGCCGTCGAAATAGATTTCGGCGTAAGCGATGTCGGAAAGGACGACGATATTGTGGCCGCGGCAAAACTCGACGATCTCGCTATAGAAATTGAGATCGACCGTCTGTGCCGTCGGATTGGCCGGGAAGTTGAGAACGATCGCGAGCGGCGCCGGCACGCTGTGCCGCACTGCCTTTTTCAGCTCGCCAAGAAAGTCGAATTCGGGACCTATCGGAATGTGGCGTATTGAGGCGCCAGCCATGATGAAGCCGAAGGCGTGGATTGGATAGCAAGGATTTGGGGCAAGGACGATATCGCCCGGTGCGGTGATCGCCTGCGCTAGGTTGGCGAGGCCCTCTTTCGATCCGAGCGTGACGATAACTTCGCGCTCCGGATCGAGTTCGACCCCGAAGCGCCGCGCGTAATAGCCGGCGCAAGCACGTCGCAACCCCGCTATGCCGCGCGACACGGAATATCCATGGGTCCTGGGATTCTGGGCCGCTTCGACTAACTTCGCCACGATATGAGGCGGAGTCGGACCGTCGGGATTTCCCATGCCGAGATCGATGACGTCGCGCCCCGTGGCGCGTGCCTTGGCCTTCAGCGCGTTGACCTCGCTAAAGACGTAGGGGGGAAGGCGCTTGATGCGATAGAAGTCGTCAGGCATGGCGTCTCGGCTGCAAATGAACGGTCTTTTTAGGCCCGCAAGCCGTATTTGGCGAGTGCTATACCGCGCCCGACGATTTGCTGAGTGAGCCTCGGAGATTTCGTCAGTTTGAACCGAAAGGGCCGCGCCACTGACCGAGAAAAGCGGTCTTCACGGACAAAAGCGAAGGTCGTCTCGTTCGTTCTCGTAATCTTCCATCGCCTGATGAAGGACGTTGTCGGAGGGTAAAGCGCGTAGGGCTTGTGTGATTTTCTTTAGCGTCGCCTCGTCATAATCAACCGGTTTGGGACATTTGCAGGAGGCATCGCGCGCGGCGCTGCAGCCGGCCAACATGAGGACCGCAACGCTCGCCGCAGCGCGGATCCCCGCGTTCGAAAGCATCCACATGTCCTGCTCATACCCTCCAGACCCCGCTTCGCGATTAGGTACCACCGTGCTGTCTCTATGGGGAGCGCGCTTCACTCGCGATCGAGGTTTCAGCCGTAAGCCCGCTGGGGTATCAGAGCTGGGGGTTCTTCCACCAGGCGACGAGATCGGCGACCGTGCCGGCGAATCGGCTGCGATCACATGGGCCGATCCCCGCGACCGGCACTGGGTCGGAACCGACGCTCCCGTCGGTGTGCTGCCACAACGCCCATTTCGACCAGCCGGGTGGACAAACCGGCCGTGAGTTGTAAGCGGGCAACCACAGCGGGCAGCGCGACAACACGCTGTTTGGAAGACCGGTGCCTAGTTGGTCGGGACCATACCGGTTGATATAAATCAACGGCATAAAGCCCGTAGCCATATTCAGCCTTGCGGCGGCTTCGGCGGTCTGGGCGACTGTCACAGTGCCGCCGATCGCGTTCGGCTCGGCATCGAGCGCCAGCACGGTACAGCCTTCTGCCACTGATAGGAAGTTCTCGATCTGGAGTTCCGGCGGCGAGTCGTCGAGGAAATGATAGGCCCCAACCAGCAGACCGGAAGCACTTGCTGCCGCAAACCGCTGCGCGAACGTTGCGTCGATCCAGTCCGAACCCTGTGTTGCCTTGAGGATCATCGCGGCGATTCCCGCCGATTTGGCACGTGCAAAATCGACCGGGGCCTGCCAATGACTGAGATCCACCACAACATCGGAGGTGATCGGCGGGAGGTAGGGCGTGGACTCCAGTGACAACATCCCTGGACGTTCGCCGGCTAAGCACAAGGCGGTCATTGTTGGAAAAGTCCCATAATTGCCTGCTTGAACTGCGCCAACGCCGTAGCCGCTGCGACGATGCCGCCCCCGAGCCAGAGGGCGACGCGCAGACTGAAGCGACCGCGATCAGCAACCATTACGAGGTCTTCAACTTGATCGACGAGCCCCCTGCGGCCCTTGCCGTCGCCGTGAAGGGCATGATGGATCTCTTCGATGTCACGGCGAATCAGCGCGAGTTGGGTCTCCATGGGGTACGCCACCTCCCGATTATCCGCGGGCGTCACGCGCCACCTCAAAACACCGGATCTCCCCGTGAGCTTCTCTCCCGATAATCCGCTCGGCGTTTGACGCGTAGATCATCTTCTGCGTCCAACGATCCTGATCCCACGAGGCCCGAAGCTCAGCGTTTTGGTTTCGCCGCCGACCTGAACGCAGCATTCACCGGTAGCCTCATCAGCCGTGATGATCTCGCCTGCCACGTCGCTATAATCGTCAGTACGTACGATTTTCCAACGCCGTTTGTCTTCGGCGCTGTGCCAAGATTCGAGCTTCATTGCGTAATTCCCATGATGGTCCATGCGAGATTTGCCAGAGTCGGGTCGGGCGTGGCAGGCGCGACCACGGTCAGCACGTCGCCGGTATTGAATACAGTCGCTGAGTTCATCGTGAATGTAGCCGTGGTGGCCAATGGGGCGAAAACCATGGCTCCGACATTCGTACCGTTCTTTTGGATGTCGAATGTCGTTGACGTAGTTGCAGCTGTCGCAGCAGTGCCAAGGCTGCCGGCAAGCCCGGCCGGCACAGTTCCCGGGACAGCGAATACATAACTCTGCAGTACGAGACTGGCGGTCGGCCTACCACTGAACGAGCCGCTCACGATGGTCGAGGAGGCTTGCCCGGTTCCTGTGACGGCGTATGTGTATACCGGAAGTGAGTTTAGGCTCTGTAATCCGCCGCCCACGATATTCATCGACACGAATTTCAAATAGATCGCTTGACCGATGAGGGTATTTGGATACGAGAAACGGCCGATGGACCCGTCGAGCCTTGCGAATAACGTTCCCGGCGGATGATCGGTGATCGTGCTACCGTAAGCGCCGCGATAAAGGGTAGTCAGCCCATACTTATTGGCCGCGGTGAGCGTCGCAGTTTGGTAGGCGAGAAGCTCACCACCGACATAGCAAAGAGTAACGAGATTGGCGGCATCGGTGCCGGAGACTGAGGCAAGCTGACCCCGGCTTTCGGTTAGATCTACTGAGAGTGTGTTGGTGAAATCGAGTGTGGGATGTGCCGGCAAATCCGCCGTCAAGACCCCTTGCACCGCCGATGAGTTCACAATCCCGGCGAGGGCATAGGAGCTGCCATCGCTGGAAATCCAGACCTGGGCTCCACCCCAATTCGCGCCGCCCGAAAGCGCAACCCAGATCTCGAGGCTGCCTGTCAGCAGCGCGGCAGGAGGCTCGAAAATGATCGGCACGTTGATATTCCCTGGCGGCGAGTTCCAATTCGGGACGTAGCCGGAATTCAACTGACTGGGATACAGCGTCGCCGTCGAGTAGCCGCCGAAGAAATCTTCTGCCGTGATCGACAGGGTGCCCTCGTCATCCTCCTCCACTCCGGTTACCCGCACAACCAGCGCCGAAGCACCGAGCCGGAGATCAGTGATCTCTATGAGATCCATCGGCTCCAGCAGACAATATTTCCATCCGAGCTTGAAGGTGTAGGTGTTGCGGAATAACAATGCCCGCTGCAATAGAAGTTGGGCGACCATTGGACCGACGTTAAGCGGATCGACGATTGCCCGTGCCTTCAGCGAGCTGTCTCGGCGTAGCCCGTAAAGGTCGATTGCCCCTTGGTCGAAGGATTCGACAATCGCAGTGTTATAATTATTCGATCGGTCGAGACACTCAAGTTGGATCGAATTAGAGGCGTCGGCTGGAGTCGACCGTGTAATATGAACTGGATCATCGCTGAAACCGCCGGTGATCGGCCCTGATCCCGATCGCAGCGCCGGCCCGCCCGGTGTAACCCCGGGATTTGTCCCGACACTCAATTCCTGGACGATGAAATCATCCTCGCCGAGGCTGTAAAGCGGGGTCGTATCTGGCGTGTAGGCCGCACCATTGCCGGTGACGGGCTGATCTCCATAGGGGATGATCTTCAACAGTCCACCCGACCACACAATGGCACTGTTGGTGATGCTGATGATATCTGCGAGGTGTTGTTGCGCTTCTTGCTGAGTGTCGAGCATTGGCGACAACACCAGGCCGAGAGCCTGGCAATACGTTGAATAGAGACTTAGGTCACCCAGACTAGTCGCCGGGAAGCCGGCTCCGTAACGGGGATTGGTGAGGAAATCGGCGACGATAGCAGCGGGATTTGCATCGAACCCGTTGGTCCCACTCAGCGACAGTAAGCCCTCCACCTCAAAGGAGAAATTCGGAAGGGTGGCAGTGTTACCCATTGCGAAATTGTTGGCCACGATAGTTGCGGTTCCGGAATAGCCGAGGGCCTTATCGGCATGGTATGTTTGCCAATACGGATCTGCCGCCTGTCCATCGCTTCCGAGGTAAACCGCGGCCGGCAACGAGGACAGCATTCCGACATTTTTGTCCCACCACACCGTGCCGATGCCGGAAATCGGCCCTTGGCACACTCCCATAATAACCGAGGCACTATATTTATATTGCTGTCCGCCTCCTTTACCGCCGCCACCACCTTTTCCTACACCGCTTTGCTGCGATGACGGCGCCGCCTTGAAATCATCGTAGTCGATGAGATTTGGCGAGACGCGGGTTGTACCGTAGACGAGCGGGATAACCCCACCCTGTTGCGAGGTTTGGAATTGCAGCGAGCCGACCGCCTTTTGCTGCTTGGCATTAGACCCGCCGCCGATGATGCCACCCATATTCGATTGTCAGAGTTTGAGTATGGGAAAAGGGTCGAAAAATCGCACCGGGCGGCCGCTCAGCGGCGGCTGGTCGGCAGCACCGCAGACAACTCCGGCATCCCACCATGCGTGAATGAGCCTCGGCCACGAGACAACAACAGCCCCGTGTGAGAAGCAGCGCCCGAATTTGAACACTGCGATATCGCCTTCCCGAGGCGGAGTCTCAATCTCCCGTGCGTAATGCATAAGCCCTTCGAGGTATCGCTCGGCGTCGCGATGCAGGTGCCAGTCAGGCGGATAGAACGGGACGTCGATGTGCGAGATCACCCCCGCGTTTCGGTAAACTTCGGCAAGCAGCATCAAGCAATCTGTGCCGCCGCCCCTGACCCGGCCCATATGATGATAGGGTGTGCGGAGCCAGGTTTGCGCCTCGGCCAGAACCATTGACCTTGGGTTCATACCGCCGTCTCCGGCGTCGGGATGAAGGGAAAGCCCCCGAAATGGGTGGCGTTATTGAACACGTTTGTACAGGTCGCCAGCGTACGGTCACAGCCGGGCAGCAGCTGAAATTGGTCGCCGGTCACAACCGACGAGAGAAATGGAAGCTTCATGGAAACCCCACCGGAACCCATGTTCGCGATGGTGCGGCTGGACCCGGCATTGGCTCCGGTCACGCCGATGATCGTCCCTTGAACGTAGAGGTTCGCTGGAGTCGGGCTAACTGCGGTGGCGATTTGCGCCTGCGTAGAGCCGGGCTCGGCCGCAAACGTTATCTGCACGCTGGACCGATCGAACTGGCACATCGCGTCGCCGAAGGTGTGAGTGCAAGATGACTGCCACAGCCGGCGCGGCATCTGGATATTCAGAAGCTCGAGATGGGAGCGGCATTTGAGGTCGATGCCGGTGCGGGTACAGTCAATATCCGAAATGCGGCCGGCGAAGAGCACCACGGTGCCCGGGCTCGTGTCGCCGTAGGTCGGCATGAACGCTCGTTCGAGCTGCAGGAGCGCGCCGTCAAGTTGTCCCTGCCAGGCCGCTTGCAGAAACGGCAACTCGCCGATCAGATCTGTGGGGTCGGTATAGATTCTGACTTCGAGTTCGTCGACCTGGGTGCCGATGACGATGTTGGTTTTGGAGCGCTCGAATTTAGGGCCAAGCGCAAAGGTGTAGCCATTCGCGAAGATCGCAGTCGACGCTGCCGAATAACGCAGTACCAACCCGCCCACCAGGGTGATCGTGTAGAGGTCTGCCATGATGAACTGGTCGGCGCTCGAGAGGAGCGCGATCAGGGCGGGGCTGGCTACTTTCATGACCGCACCGATATGAAGGTCAATTTCTTCAACTGCCACAGTCGACACATGAAATTCTCGAAATCATACTTGTCGTCAATGAATTTACAGCGGAAGTAATAGGTGAAATCGGCGGTGATGATCAGCTCGCTACTGGGAGCGGTTCCGAATGTCACCAACCCGGTGGCCGGGTCGACACTGTAGGTCGACGGATCCTGCGTAATCCCGTTGAAGTAGATCGCGCGTACGACGTTCGGCGCGACGATCGGTTCCAAGAAGCCGCCGCCGGGCAGGGCCGCACCCATTGTACGCTGGAGCTGGAAAGAGAGCGTGCTCGCATCCCCAATGCCGATCTGCTGCCCGGCGACTTGCCAGTCACTGGGGTCTTGAAACAGGAATGTGGAGAATGCTCCCTGGCAGAGCATAAAGAATCCTAGGAGGGTCCGCAGCTCGTCGTACCCAGCTGCCGGGTTGTCGCGCAGGAAGTCATAAACCAGTGCAAATTGCCACAACGGGTAAGGGTAGTCGAGCGCCCGCAATTCGCGCCCGGATACCGCGCGTTGGATGCGCGTCTGAAAGGTCGGAGTCTTGGTGACGCTCCAGGCAAGCCCGGGCAACACCGGAAAAATCGGAGCCATCACGCGGTCCGCAGCATCGAACCGTTGCGCATTGCCTTGTTAAGCGCATTGACGAGAAGGCTGCCATTGCTCTGGAAAAACCGCTTCACGTCCTGACTGTCGATCGCCGAAACGTTGACCACCACCGCACCAGACCCAGCTCCGCCATTTGCGGAGATCATGTTCTGAAGGCCTTGGCTGATATTCGCCGGCAGGATCATTTCGTTTTGGTGCACCATAGCGAGCTGATCAGACGGAACCATCCAGCCCCCCGCCGCAGAGGCAATCCCGCCGGCGGCTGCCATTACGGTGGCTTCTCCGGCCGCAGCCGGCCCAGCCGCAGCCGGCCCCATTATCGGAGCAAGGAATGCAAAAATGCCCGAGAACGCCTGCGCTGAATCAGTCATGATGCTCTTGACCGCATTTGCCGCCTTCACCGCCAGCCCGGCCGCCACTCCCTCGCCCTCGGCCGCAGTGCGGGCCGCAGCGCCGGCCTCGGTCGCGGTCGTCATAGCGAGCTCACTGGCAATCCAGTTGGTCGCCATCTTGACACCCAGGTTGACGAATTCGGCAAGTATCGATTGCCCAATATTCGCCACCGCCTTCTGCAACGTCGTCGTACCCAATATCATCCCGGTGATCGAGGTGTCGAAGGCCCGCTGGATCGGCTGCATCACGCTCTGCCAGGTTATTTGGCTGGTCTGCGCTGCCTGAAGATCGAGCTTCTCCTTGTCGCTTTGAAACTTCTGGTAGGCAAGCAGCTCTTCTCCCCACCGCTTTTCATCAGCGGCCGCATCGTTTCCGTTGCCGGACGCGGGACCGGCCTGGACAACGCTGGTGGCATCGCCGAGCCCGCTACTCGGCGTCATGCCCGCGCCTATCGACCCCGCGAGGTCGGCCGCTTTGCTCTGCAACGCACCGATGCCGGTTCCGATTTGGCCGGTAGCGGCGTTAAGCTGCGACTGCGCTTGCTGGGCAATGTCGCCGAGCCCGGCAAGTTGAGTTCGCATCGCATCGGTCGCCGCCTGCACAGAATTCGATGCGGCCTCCATCCCGGATCGGAGACCGTCAATTTGGGCGCTGATAACGACGCTGGTTTCAATATCCGCCATCATAGCCTCTTGCTGATAAACGGTCTTCGCCGGCTCTTAGCGGCTGCCTCTATTCTGCGGATGCTGGTTGGGAACCGCCGCGCGAAGGCGCAGTTCGCCAAAATCGAGGACTGCGGGCGAAAGCCCGGCATTGACGTCTCCGACACCAAACCCAGGCCCCAGCTGAGCGAGCAACGAGGTCGAATCCGAACTCGGTGGCTGTCCTCGTCCCATCGACGTCGAAGGCCGCCCTTCGTTTTTATGCTTGCCAAGGCCAAGATAGGCCGCGACCAGCAAGTGCAACGGCGGGTGTTGTGCCCAGTAGGACGTCAGCTCTTCGACCTGGAAGAGCGTCATCTCGTCAATTATGGGGTAGCTGTATCCACAAGCGGTCGCGAGGAGACCATAGATTTCTCGCCAAGGGTCTCCGTCCCTGAAACCATGTCCGAAACGGACCTGGCGCTCGCATTGCCTGCCCCCGGGCTGGTCCCGGGGGCAGGTGCTTCCCCCATAGCGGCTCCGCCTGGCTTCAGGCCGGAGCCGGTCAGGACGGCATTCAGGACGACACTGGCATTCCCGAGATCGAGCAAATTTTCAACTTTGTCCGGTGTCGTCTCGGGATAATTGCGCTGCAGCGCCGCGGTGACGATGTCGATCAGCACGTTGATTTGCGCTTCGCCCATCGACGCGCCGATTTCTGTCAGTTGCCTTACCTTGGGCATCAACCGGCGGAGCTGGCCGAGGGTCAGCGGCGGCACTATCCAATCCTGGCCGCCCATTGCGACCGCGACACCGGGGATCATCACTCCACCGTACTCAAATAGCCGATCGTTCCCGAGGCGTCGGCGAAAGCCATGAAATCGAGTTCGCTAATCGTCCAAGTATCGAGCTTAGTCGGTAGTGACAATTTATTTGCCGTGCACGCGTTCAGACGGAGCGCGGTGCCGCTGCCGTTGTAGGCAGTGTAAAACGTCGCCTTGAAGGTAGGAGTAATACCCATCGGCTGGTTCGCGAGTGTCAGCCGGTTGCCGCTTGTGGCGACGTTGTATGTGTACGAGATCAAAACCGCAGCACTAGCGTCGGCAGAGGAGAAAGTATACGCACCGGTAGCGAAGTTGACCGAGTATTGGCCGGCTGTCGAAGGTGTGGTCACCCGGTTGAAACGCTTGCCGTTTGCGGCGTAGCTGATGCCGAGATCATCATTATAGCTCGCCGCGTTGGCGGGGATGACCGTGTAGGGTGTCGTCGCCGGAACCGTCGCGGCCTCCAGCTGCGAGACGGCGAACTGCCCCGTAGCCGGCGTCACCCCGAAAAAAATGTCCGAATACAGCAAACCGAGGATCTGCGCGAATTTAGCTTTCCCGGTAATTTTACCCTGCCCGCGGGCTATTGCCACGGGAAACTGGAGCTGCCCGTAGAGTTCTTTGTCGCTCCAGTCGAAATCGATCTGTATGTCTTGCAGCACGCCGAATTGTCGTGGGCCGATGCCCGATCCGATTACATCGGTGCGTTCTCCCCATATCGCGCCGGAGCCGAAGCTTAATTGCATGTCATTTACTCCCGTTCAAGAGCCGCTTCAGCTTCTCCTTGGCGGCGTGGGCGATATTCCAGGCCTGCGCGTCGCGGGCGACCGCCGAGCCCGGGAAATGGTCGGCCCACCAACGTTCGATCAGCTGCTCGATCGAAGGAGGTGTGGCAGTTTGGTTAGTGCTGTAATCTTCCTCGGCCATTGGTCACTCCTTCGAATAAGGCGCATTGAAGGAAACATCGGCGAGCTGCTCAATAAGCGTACGCCTTGCCTAATCGCCGATCGTCAGAGGCACAGAATTTCGACGGGTACGATTGCGATGGCCTGATCGCCGAGTACGCCCTCGTCTGTCTGAAGCTTGCCGGCTATATAGGCGTGCTGAACCATTTGAGGCAGCCCAAGGTTCTGGATCCCAGTCGTTGGTGACGGTGCGAGCGCGGCTTCGAGAGCGTCGAGCAACGGGTTCAAAATCGCCGCTGGCGCCAGATAGGGGTCGCTTGAATGGGCGTACACGTAGAATTCGGCGTAGAGTGTCCATACGATCGGGGCGCCAAGCTTCTTCATTGCGGCTTGTCCCCCTTTTTCGCTCATGAACAACGCCGGCTGCTCCGCCGGAGCAACGTCCGCCCAATGTCTCAGACGTCGATTTGCACTGGTGAACTGCGCCGCACTCGCGCCGAGGTCCCACAATGCGGCGTAAATCGCTTCACGAACTATCATCGGTCGACTTCGAGTCCCAGGCCGCGTCGGTCCACCGCTGCGATGCGTGTCGATGAAACGAGACCTTTCGCTTCTGATCCTGAGGGCGAGGAAGCCCAAATTATATACCGAGCGATCATCATCGCGTTAATGCCTCGCGCAATGCCGCTTCCACCTCATCGCGGATCGCGGGGTCCATATCTTCCAGTGCCGAGCTCAAAAAAGAAGGCTTCGGAACGTCTATCCGGCGGTGGCCTGACCGCACATTGATCGCCTTCCTGGGTCTCGGGCGTCCGAACGTCTTTGTGATACGGCGCAGTTTCGCTCCGACCCCGACCGCACCATATCCGTGAGCGTGGGCATACCCGCCGCCGCTAGAGACCGTTGCTGCAATCCTGTCGTCGCTCTGATCGAGTTGCAAACTTGTGCTCGATCCGAGCGACCCCGAGCGGGCAGCGAGGGTTTGGCCAATGAGCTCACCCTCTTGGATCTTGCTCTGAAGTTCGATCCCCAGCGTGGTTATCGCACGGGCGAGCCCCGAAGCTGCCAGATCCGGAGTGGTGCGCAGCCAAGTCAGCACTGCGTCGTCGCCGACAAGGCGGGCGGTAATCACAAGACGCCGGATATTAAGGTGGCATCGATGCCGGTTGCCGCCGGTGGCGGTTGGATGGGGGCTATCGGTGCAACCAGACGATATTGTTGCAGCAGCGTTTTGATCGGGTCGCTCATGTCCTTTTGCGAGTAGGCGACTGTCTCTGCACCGCCTAACGATCTCGAGACTTCGCCAATGCGGGTACGCTCCCGATAGCGCAGCGAGACGAGCTCGATGCATGCCTGTGCGACTTCAGGCGGAGT
This sequence comes from uncultured Alphaproteobacteria bacterium, assembly GCA_963736715.1. GTDB lineage: Bacteria > Pseudomonadota > Alphaproteobacteria > ATCC43930 > CGMCC-115725 > AP-15. Next base: position 196,199 of record CAVTQA010000007.1, read on the forward strand.
AGTCGAATACCCGGCCGTATACGCGATGACGACGTTTTGAGCCCCGCGGTTGAACTTGTAGCCGAGAACCGAAACCTGCGTGGAACTGAATTTATAGCCTGCCGCGTTGCTCGAGGTCGCCGCAGGAATGGCGTAACCGTTGATCGTCAACGACAGCACAGCGGTGACCGGGAAGCACGCGAATTGAAGCCTGTGGCCTCCAGTTCCGTCGCGGATTTCGAGGTAATCGGCCGATACGATCTGGCGGTTGAGCCAAGTCTGGATATATTGGCTTGCCGCCGAGATAAGGCGGGTAAGGAGCGCGTCGTCGGTTGTCGGTAACGCGGCCTGCCCGGTTTGCAGCCACGCCTTGACGTCGGCGAGCGTCGTCAAATCCCCGAAGGCCACTGGATCAGCCCTTTTTGGAACGATTACTCGGTGCCGATTTTGGTCGACTCGAGGCCACCATCGTCTCGTCGAAAACCGCGACGAAGCCATGCGCCAACAGCTCGGAAACGGCTTCAGCCGGCACGAGCACGTCCCCATTCGAATCGCCGAGATATTGACGGCCGGCATAGGAACACCCCCCCGCATCGTCATGGTGCAGTGTGAGCACCCCGACGGAAATCGCATTGTCACCGGTCGTTGCCAATACGAAGCCCCCGATTGTCGTCAGGGGGCCAACGGCCTCCAGAGGCACTCGGATCAGACCGTCGCTATCGACCGGATACCGCGCTGCCCCGTAGTTCGCCTCATCTTGGCCAAAGGCAGCGCGCAGCGGTATCAGGTCCCCGCCGCGCGAGACCCCCGGGTTCGACCCGGGGGCTGCCACAACAGACGCTTTCGAACAAAGCGCCGAAGTCTCAAGCATGAGCGTCACCCGTTTGCGATGTTGCAGATGACGCCCATCGCAAAGGGAGCATAGACCGCCAGTACTTCCTCGACATAAACACCGACCTGGCGCTGGCGAGTAACGAGCGGCCAATCGATTTGGTAGTAGTCTTGCCGTGTTTTGATCTCGGCGACGTTCGGTACCTCGTTCGACTGGTATTGGATGGGCAGGTTCTCCGCCCAACCGATGACCGTTCCAGGCGGCACCTTGGGGTGGATTCGGATCGGAATGCGAAGGCCCCCATTTAAGGCGAAGGGATTATAATAAAACTGAACCACTCCCGACGCGGTCAGCTGATACTCACCGTCGCTGCCGTCAGCAGGACTATCGTAGCGCAGCAGCGGACCCGAAGCATTCGACAGCACCTTTGTCGTTATGTTCTTTAACTCCTGCGAGTTGACATAGAGAACCGTCGGCGACACCTGAAAGTTGTCCCACATCTTCTGGAACATTGTGTCGATCTCGACGATAGAGCCGCGGCCCGACGTGGTCAGAGGCGTGCCAGTCCCTGCCGTCCCGGTCGGCATGACGGTGACATAGGCATTCGAGCCCGGTTTCAACGCCGTCGTCAAAAGTCCGTCATAGGCGTAGCTCGGGTTGGCAGAGTTGTCGGCGGTGATGGCGCTTTGCGACTGGGTGCCAGTGCTGAGCGGCGCGGCTACAGCCAGACTGTTGATCGTCGTGATGGCCTGCAACGTCTCGCTGTTGCTCGCGGTCGACACATACCATGCATACGCGACCGCGCCCGGAACCGGGTTGACCGAGCAGAACAGCGTCTGGCCGAGAGTTACCGCTTGGCTCGCTTCCGCGCTAATGTTCGAGGAGCCGCCAGACAGCGTGAAATCCTTGCCGTCGGCTCCCGTCACGATCATCGAGGTCGCGACCCCACCCAAAACGGAGGAATTCTGATAGCCTTCGAGGGTCAGCGCTGCGACTTTGACGAAGTAGGTCGCGGCCGGAAGCATTGCTCCGGCGCCTGATGCCGACAAGGTCGGAGTAGAAGGCGTACCGAGCGTCAATGAGGCGTTGCCGGCAAGGATTGCCATCTCCTCCTTCAGCATCATCTTTTGCAGAAGGCGAAAAGCCATTTGTGCCTGAATGTCTTCGAAGGTCCGGCCGGCGGAGATCGCTTCGAAGGTCGCCGCGTCTTCCTCCCCGATCGTTACAAAAGCCGAGGTTTTGTTGGAGGTCGAATACGACATCTGGCCCGAACGTTGGCCTTCCGGCACCCACCCCATCGAATCGAAACCGGAGCCGATGATCGCGTTCACTTGCCGCCAATTTGTCGCGGAGCCGACGCCACCGCCGACGCGTGGAACGATGTTCCTGAGCGGAGTGACAAAGGGATAAAGGTTCTTCGCTGGCGCCTGAAGGTCATAGGCCAATAGGCCGGTCGCAGTCGAAATCGACTTGGCCAATCGAAAATCCGGCTGTGCGAGAGCCCCTTTCATGAGCTCCAGCAATTCTTGAGTGATTGAGTTCATCAAATTCCTCCCAGAGAAGGGGGGCAACAAAAAAGCCCGGCAAGACCGGGCTCGGCGACGGCCCTTGGGCCGGATGGTGCTGTGTGCGTGACTCGTCAACGCCTAGAGCGAATTGCTCCCGGCGGTTGGTCGACTGCAGATTTCAAGGTTGATCCGCGGCTGAGCCGGCGATCCGAATGGGAGTTGCGTAGCTGGCCTTTATTAGCGTCAGCGTCTGTTCCTCCTTGCTCATCTTGGCGAGCGCGGCGGCGATCGCTTCAGGCGACAGCTCCGGGTCGCCGCTGCCAGATTTGCTTCCGCGGTCCTGCTCCTTCGATACCGAAACAGTACCCTTGGCCAGGGTCAAGGGCGGGAGCGGTGTCCGTGCAATCTCGTCGACGCGCTTTGTCAGGCGCTCGATCATCGGAACAACCTCCCCCAGAACCTTCGCCAGCGCCGCCTTTTCGGCGCGTTCGTCGGGGATGCGCGTTCGCTAGGCTTGCCGCGCGCGTGTCCGTCTCGGACGCGAGCTGGGCCCGCGGGTGCGGCTCGTCGACGCCTGTCGCGTCGCATCTGGCTCCAGCCGCGACGAGGTAACGATGCGATGCTTTAAAGAGCTCCATCGTTTCCTTCGAATGGCGCGCCCCCAACTTCGTGGCCTCTTCGCAAACACACCCGTCGGTCAGCGCCTGGAGGCATGAATGAGCCAGATCCATCAAGTTCTGGTGGGCACGCTCCCGTTTGCAGAGCACCTCGCTGACGACGGCGAGCATTTTAACAATGTCGACGTCGGGGCGGCCACCCTCCGGGCATTCTTCCCGAGCTGGAGAAGGGTTCTCATCCTCCGCTCCTCCGGCGGTCCAGCGCGCAACCGCCATTGCGCCGGCTTTTTGTAGATAGTGGCGTGCTCGATCCATATTTGCCTGCTCATCGACCGATAGCCCGCCGAATTTTAGGCATTGGTCGCACGCGAAATGGGCCATATCCAGCAGCATCTGGTCGCCCCGCGAGTGCTTGGCCTTCGCAATGCCGCCAGCGAGCTGCGGCATATTGGAGCGGTTTTTACGGAGGACAGCAGCGACGCGTTGAAGGTCGGGCGCATCGGCCATACCAAGCATTCCCGGCAGCGCCAATGCCGATGGTGAGCCGTCGGTTTCCGCATTGCCCGGGATTTCAGCGATTTCTTCGTTTGCCAAGGCGCTCAGGAAATCACAAAGTTCAGTGATGATCGCCTGCAATCGCGCCGGCTGCGGCGACTGATCGTTCTCGATGGCTGCCTCGAGTTCCAGAGCTTCCCTCAACCACTCGAGCTCAGCAATAATGCGAGCGATCTGACCGACATCGCGCAGAGCTTTCGTCAGAGAAGTCCGGGATGTCTTGTCGAGATATTCGGTGGAGGGGGGGCCTGCGGGGGCGGTCGCGCGCGGGTCTTCTGCTAATCCGGCACCGCCCTCGAGGCATTTGAGCGCATCCGCTTTGGCCAGATGACGGTGATCGGGAACAGTGCAGGCCCATATCTGGATTGGCACGTTGAACGGTTGCGGTCCCGACGGGGCCTGTTCTGTATCGGCGGTGCCGCCTTTGACGACAGCCGGCTCTGCGCCATCAAGAGGGGCATCCGGCGAAATTGCCACTTTCCAGCAGTCGAAAATGGCTTCCGGATTAGCTGGACGATCAACCAAAGAAATTTCGTTCAACACCAGACCGGTGATGGTCTTTGGGTTGCCGGCCTCGCGTTGCGTGACGCGCCCGCCAATGGAGAAACCTCGATAGACCTGACTTCTTACCTTGGCCACCGCGACCGGGTCGACAACATGGGCAACAATCCGGGTAGTTCCGTCCTCGCACACTTCGGCTTCAAGCGTCGATCCGGCGGCGGAAAGTTGATGCATTTCTCTGAGAGCAGGAAAACGCATATAGTCCGGGATCGCTGCGCGAATGGCATCTGCCCGCACGATCTCTCCCTGTTCGTCCACAGCCTCGGATGTTGCGATCCCGTACACCCGCACGGTACCGTCATCCTGAGGCTCAACCTTCTGGATTGCGCCGTAAAGCCGCATAATTTGAAATCCCAGTCAGATGTCGGAATTGGTCAAACCGAACGAGAAAGGCCGTGTCGTGCCCGAGGTCATGACCCCGGCAGCTTACACTGCACCGTTGCATTGAGCTTCAGCACACGTCCGTCGCTGAGATTGGCGGTGGCCTCGAGAATGTAGGTACCGCCAGCTGCCGAAACTGGCATACCCCCGATCCAGGCGACGGAAAACGACCCCGTGCGCGTCTGCAGCGAGCCGTCCGTGGGTGAACGCACCTGGAAAGCAGTTTGGGGGGAAGCGGATAAAACCCGTGACTGCGGCGTCTGATCGATTGCTGTCTCGTAAGGACCCAATGTGCAAGTCCAACTGGTCGACACGATTGCAGCCGCGCCTACATCCGGCGTGAAATCGAAGACAAAATAATCGGCTTCACCGACTTCGATCGGGTCGAACGGCGTTGCTATGCGCATTGGTAAACCTCACCCGCCTCTGAAAGGGCGTATGCTGCCGGGACCGGCAAGGATTCGGATCCTTCCAGGAGACCGCAGCAGCCGGCCTGGCGACACCATCAGTAGGGCCGGGCGACCCTGCCATTCCAGAGTAAGCAAACCCTCCGACACGATCAGTGCCCCACCTGTCAGCCATTCGAGGATCGCCAGCCCGTCCACGCTCAAAGTGGCATTCAATTCGTTGCGTGCGCCCGTATCGCCAGCGAGAGTGCGTAATACTTCGAATTGGCATGGCTCATCACTGGCGAGCCGGCGGCCGCATTCCGCGTGCAGCGCCGTATCGGTGCGCCATGAGGCCGCCACTTCGAGCTGCACCGGAGTGTCGGCGGTGATCACAGCGGCCGCTGCCCATTCGGCCGTAGCCCAAAGATCTGCTCCTACGAGAAAACCGGAGTTGATCGGACTCCTATTGCTCCGCTTTACGCCGCCGAGCGCTTCGGCCAGTAACCAGCTGTCGCTCGAAACGATCTGGTCGAACTGGATCGAAGCGAGGTCGCTCCTGCCCCCAATCGCCTGAAACTCCAGCGCGCTCGGAGCCGCGGCGCTTATAGTGGCACTCACCGCTGGCGTGTAACTGACGACGATCAGGCCGTCACTGCCGGGGCCGCCCGGCCCTATGCTGCCAGGAACGTTATCGGCGCCACCCCCGCCGCCGCCACCGCCGCCGTAAGCACCACCAGCGCCACCGGACCCGCCGCTATAATCGCCATTTCCACTGCCACCCCCGGCACCCCCGCCGCCCGCGCCGTGCGAGGCGTACCATTCGATACCTTCTCCGCCGTTACCGCCGTTACCACCCGTAGTTCCGCCGGCTCCAGCACCGTTACCGCCGCCGCCGCCACCGCCATTTGTGCCGGCCGCACCGGCGGTGCCGAGGGTGGTCGACCCGGCGCCGCCGCCGCTGCCGCTGAAATTTCCGCCGCCATTGCCGCCAGCGTTCGTCGCGCCAGCCGAGCCGGCGGCTCCGCCTCCACTCGCGCCACCACCGCCGCCGCCTGCGCTATTGTTCCCGCCGGTTCCACCTGCGCCGGGAGCGCCGGCGCCATTGGGTCCTGCCGCGCCGCCGCCGCCCGACCCCTGCCAGCCTCCGGCACTCAGATCGCCGCCATTGCCGCCCGAATATTTTGTCGTCCCGATACCACTTGAAACTGCGCCGCCCGCTCCGAACACGCCGCTGAAATCGCCACCTGCACCGCCGCCCTTAGCTGCAACCGAGGAAGCGGCGAGGCTGTTCCCGTTGAACCAGGTATCTCCGCCAGCGGTGCTAGCCGGGCCGCCGGTACCGACCTGAATAATGATGCTGCCAGTCAACCCGGTGAGGTTGTCCACCCTCGAATAGCCGCCACCGCCGCCACCAGTGCCAGAATTGTACCGATTGGCGGTGGCCCCGCCACCGCCTCCACCAATCGTCTCGATCGTGTTGGTATTTGACCAATCACCGGGCACTGTCCAACTCGTGCCCGAGACGATAAAGATTTGGGTCATCTCGGAGCCACAGCGATCGCCTTCTGCCAAAGCACATCGCCGATCTTGTGTTGGCCTGCCGGCACAATAAAGCTCGTTTCGGAGGCCATTGGGTTGTCGAGCGGCAGGTACGCTCGTGTCGAGACCTTGAGGGTCGCATTGTCAACGATTGCATATTCTCGCTTAAATACGCCATCCTCATACCGGTCTCCAGGGCCAGCGACGTCGTGCGCGACGAGCCGACCCGCCGGATGCGTATCGAGCGTCGGATCCGCATTGCACACGCCAACGACATTGCTGTCAGCATCAATGACACAACAGCGCCCGGAGAACGGTTCCGCTCCCGTCGCTACAGCAATCGCCGCGCGGCAGGCCGCGTCGTCAAATGGTGCCGATAATGGCAGGAGCAGCCGACTCTCACCCGGACCCGGCTGGTGCAAATCAAGCTGCGATTCATGGTCCAAAATGATTTTGCGGCGCAAACTCTTGCTGCCTGTCGCGTAGATAACGACGAGCCGGAGAGCGAGGGTCATGGCGGTCCGACGTGTTTGCTGTGACGAATTAACGAGATCATGCCGCCTGCGGGAGACCAGGAATGCCCAGATGCCTTCACGATGGTGGGAAATGCTGTGAAAAATTAGGTCGTAGTACCCTGTACCCTGATGTCCGCCGAGCCTTTGTAGCTCGCAGTGCCCGCCGCTAGGCTCAGACGTAACCAAATGCCTTGGGCTCCGGCTGCATTGGGCGCTGCGCCCGGTGGGAGATTGCCGGGGCTAGGCAGTGCGACAAAGGCGGGCTGTGTGGAGAACGAGCCAACCCCCGAAGAAGGTGCGGTCTGTCTATTGACGATGGTGCCCGTGTCGTTCAAAGCCGTCGTCAGGGCCAAGTCCAGCAACGCGCCCGACGGCACGGTCGGCGTCTCGCTAGCGACCTCGATTTGTGCTCCGGTCAGTGCCGTGCCAGTGTTGTTATTGACAACGAACACTTTCTCATAGTAGGTCCGTTGAGTGCCGGTCGGCGGATCAGCTGCGGCGTTTGAGAACATTCGGATGACGGCCGTCACAGGATTGGGCGAAATCTCAAAGAACATTCCTTGAAGAATTTTGTAAGTCGTCGTATTGTCCGGGATCGTGGCCCAGTCGCCACTGACGGCCACCACATCGGTGCCGTAACTTGACGTATCGATGATTTGACGCAGCTGGTTCGCACCGGTACCACTCTTGATCCAGATCACCTGGCCGGGGGAGACGCCGGCGCCGTCACCCGCCTGCAATTTGAACAAGGCCGGCGTCGTCCCCGTGTGATTGGTGGATCCGTTCTGTGCGGTCCGAACCGTTGTGTCAGTTGTGACTGAACCGGTCGGCAAGACACAGCTGTGCGCTGCAAGCGCCACGTCGCCAACCGCAGCCGTGCCTCCAGGATTGGCGGCGGGACCGTTTGCAGTGGCTCCCGACACAGCGGTGTATAGCAGCCGCTCCAGCGACTGAGAACCGGTTACCCAATTCTGTCCATTCAAGGTTAAGGTCTGACTCTGTATCACACCCGTCGTGTCGCGACCGTAGAAAGTGATCTTGGTTGCCGTGTCGCTGGCTGAGCTCGATATTGCGTCTACGCTGCCAGCCGGAGCGATGTCGTAGAATGCGATACGTCGGCTAAAATCAACAGGGCCGCCGTTGATCGCGCCATCTGCCTCAGGCATATTAGCCGAACCATACACGACGATGTCGGAGGGCAGAACACTCATCAAGGGCTCCTCGCGTGCCTATTTATTGGGCTCGAATAATCAATCTACTTCGTAGGGTTAAGTGATGGCCGCAGCGTCGGTCCAACGGGCAAAATCACCGGGCTTACAGGATCTAATCGGACCGCATCAGGCGCGATGCCGTCGCCAGCCTCACTAATATAGGTGCAGGTCGACAGCTTCCCTGTGACTAGATTTCAACGACGAGTGCGGCGGACGGACCTAAGTGTCTGCTTGCCGACTCGGGGTTTCCCTACCGGCATCGCTCAGCAACACAGGCCCTTGTGCGGTCAGAAACATCGGCTGATCCCCGCCTGCGACCGGCGGCATTCCCAGAATGTCGCGCGCCTCATTGAGCGTATAAATCCCGTCCTTCACATAACTGCTGATCATCGTTGCCTGGTCATTTGGATCTGTCGGCCGGCTATTCGACCAGGCGAATTCGAGATCGACATGGCCCATCCTCGTCTGGATGACGCCATCGACCAACCGCTTGACCCACCCGAGCAAGGGCGCGAGCCCTTCTTCCAGGGCTGCTTCCTGCGCAGTTTGAGCCGTGGCCCGATTGACCTGCGGCGTAAAGGCGGTGGGCGGCAATGAGAATGCATAACAGACGATCCGCGCCAGCCACTCGTCGAAATCGTCCTTATATGGCGCCTCCTTGAAGGCCTGGTATTTGGCACCACTGGGACCCCAGACGAGGCGAGTGCGATTGCCCGTATTTCCTGCTAGAATCGAGTCGAACCACTCCTGGAACTGGCGGATCTGCTCAGGGCTCCACCCGTCCGGCGCATTGAGCAGACCGGGTGGGACATTGCCATCCGTAAAATGTTGCAGTTGCATCGCTTGGCGGCGCAGCCCGATATTGACCGTCGCCACGATCTGCTCGACAGGGCTGAAACCGTACGCCTTGTGCGGCCGTGGGTTCCGCGGCAGGTATATCAGCTCGTCGCTGGTCAGCAGACGCCAAGGCCGCCCGTGGATGATCTGTTCGTAGGCCGGGGCGGGCGGCCGGGGCCGCCGACCGGTATCATCGAGCAATACCTTGATCGTCGCTCCGTCAACGATATCGAGCCCAATGATTTTGCCGCCGCGGTTACGGCGTAATTCGAATGCCGCCGCGTCGAGCACAAGGACATCTTCGAGCGCTTCGCGAAGCCAGGTTGCGAAGGGTTGTTCGCCATCCGGGCTTCGCCAAAAATCGGTCAAATTATCAATTCGCGAGGCGGCGTCTTTGTCAGGCGTTTTCTCGGTACGAGATTTGATCGCCCAGTCGAGCTTCTCGATCTGGTCCTTCCGAGTTTCAATCGCGAGCCGAGTGATATCGTGAGTTTCGGCAAGCGCCCTCAGTTCGTAGAAACCGATCGCTTCGTAAGAGCGCGGCGTGTAGATCGCATTGTAGCCGACCGGATAATCCCAGAGGCGTACCTGCTCGCGCTCCGGCGGAACCAGCGGATAGCTGGGTGAGAAGCTCCCGCCGTCGGGCTGGAAAACATCGCGAAATCGAGTGACGTCGTTCTGACTGCCCCAGCCGCCCCAACTATAGGACGCTAACGAGGTCCGTTTGCCTTCAGGAGCAGGCATCAGAGCAACTCCATGATGTCACAAATGCGGGTCGCAGGAACGTGTCTGCTTTACCCCAACTCTCTCGGTTGTAGGAGGCCTGAATCATTGAAAACCGAAGCAGCTGTAGACGAGAGCGTCGCCATCGGTGAAGACCCCGGTAAGCACCATACTCGCAGTCGACGTGGCTGTCGGTCTGATGAGAATTGGCGTGGTTTCATCGAAAACCGAGCAAACTGGAGGGTTCGGCCATGACGATGCGAATGTGATCGTGCAACGGCCACCATTGCCAGTGCCAACGGTAATCCGCCCGGCACTGTCATTGCCGCCGATCGACGGCGCAGTCCCACAGTCCCCAGACCCCGAGCCGAGCGCCGGGGTTGCTCCCGTAGTAATCTGGTGCCCGAACATGCCAAGTGCCGAGGCGCTCCGTGGCGTAATCGACAGTATCCGGAAATTGCCGCCGTCGAATTGCAACGCCATAAATTCATAGTTGATGGGCGCGAGCGTCACCGAGTTGCCGGCCGTGCCGGTCGCCCCAGCGGGATAAAGGATTTGTCCGCCAGAGGCGCCATTGACTTGAATAGTCATGGTCTTACCGTTGTCGGTCGCAAAGCCCATTGTCCAGCCGGCACTTATCGCAGTCGTCGACGGCAGGGTCACGGTTAGAGAGCTGCTCGGGGTGTTGTAACTGGACAATGCGTTGCCGATGTCGCTTTGGGAGGCGGCATATGTGCTGACCGCCGGAAAGCTCCAACGATTGATTCCCGGAGCATTGCCCGTAATCCCCATCAACGTGGCCGTTGCCGGTGTTGACTGGATAACTCGGAAATTCCCGCCGTCGAATTGCAGAACGATCAGTTCGTAGTTTGCTGCGGCCAGCGAGGCCGAAGTAGTGGTTGCGCCACTACCCGGGTAGAGGATGCGCCCGCCGGAGGTAGAGTTGGTTTGCACTGCGGCAGTCTTGTTGCCATCGGTCGCTATCCCGATCGTCCATCCCGTCGGCAGGGCCGTCGTCGACGGCAACGTTACCGCCAAATACGAAGCCGAGCTGTTGAGGCTCGATATTACATTGCCATTGTCAGCAACTGTCGCGGAGTAAGAACTGACCATAGGGAAGCTCCAGCGGCTGATCCCGGCGGCGCCGATCATGCCGATCGCCTGCGCGGTCGCTGGTGTCGCATCAAGCACCCGAAAAATGCCGTTGCCGTCGTATTGCACCACCATGAACTCGTAAGCACCCTGGCTGGTGTTCGCCATCGCCAACGATGTCTGCGATCCACCAGAACCCGGCCATACTATGTGACCACCGGTGGTGTTGTTCACCTGGACCATCAGACCCTTATTGTTGTCGGTGGCGAAGCCCATGGACCAGCCGTCGGGAAGCTCATTTGTCGAGGGCAGCGTAACTGTCAGACCTGCGGCGCTATTGTAGCTCGATAGGACGTTGCCGTTGTCGCTGAGGTCGGCGGCATAGCCAGAAGCGGCGGGGAACAGCCAGTTGCTCGGCCAGGGCGGCGGCTCGAAGCCGTTCGCCAAGCGTGTGCTTCGGGTCGACGAGACAATACGGAAGTTGTTTCCATCCGATTGCAGCCGAACATATTCATAATTTCCGGCGCCCATTGTGATCGCTGAGACGCTCTTGCCGCCAGAGATGATCGAACCGCTCGTCGTCGTGATCGTCATGCCCTTGCCGTTGTCGGAAGCAAATCCCATGCTCCATCCTGCATTGACGCTGGCAAGCGCAGGCAGGGTCACCGACATTGATGCGCCCGGAGCATTATAATTCGAAACGCTGAGCCCATCATCGATCGGCTTTGCTACATAAGATCCGGCTGCCGGAAACAGCCAATTATCTCGCGATCCCGTGCCGATTACCGATATCCCCGTCGAGAGCGGTCCGTAATTGACCGTTGCGCCGCCATAATTGGGGTTGATCAGCACATTGCCGTCGCTCGCCGTCGCACTCACCGCTGTGACACAGTCGAAATAAGGGGATACGAAAGTGTTGAGACCATTGTGACTGAAAGTTATCGACAAGCAGGTCGAGGACACTTCGAGATCGAGAGCAAAGAAGGTGTTGCTGAAGTTGTAACCGTTCTCCAGAACTACTCCGCGGCCTCCGGTGCCCTGCGCCGTACCCGCACCGGATATTCGGGAAAACTGAACCTGTTCGAATGCAACGCCGGCCGCCCCGCCGGCCGCCACGCAAACTGCGTAAACATCACTGTCCAGTAGATAATTGAACTGACACCCTCCCCCCGCTGCTGCAGTGTTGGCATTATTGACAATCAGATGATCGAATTTTGCCGAATTATGCGCATCGGAGAAATCAGGTTTGCCGACCACGACGACATAGGCCGGAGTATTGCCATTGACAAATAGGGTGCCTTCTTCTCTAAAATAGAAACACCCGGTCGGGCCGCTGGTCGTACCGCCGCCGCATTGGATCTGCAACACCGGGCCGGCGGCAATCGTTCGACCGTCGATGACGGCGCCGTCCGAGATGAGGCGAAACCCTTGGCCCGCCTGGGTGGCGTAGTCGATGATTATCTGTGATGTGACCTTGTAGGTCCCCGCGGTTAGGCGCACCGGCCAGTTATTCGCGATAGCGGTTGAAATTGTGCTGTTTATGGCGTTCGTATCGTCATGATTACCGTCGGCCATGGCGCCATTGCACCGTACATCGATCCATGGGTGTCCGGAGCACATGAGCACGTCGCCTTGCAGCGTGGACTGGCCGGTGATGTTGAGTGAGGAGCCGCTGATCGTCTGTGCCAAAGTGGGGAGCGTCACACCGAGAGCAAAAGCAAACGCTGCGATTCGCAGAAGAGTGCGGGTGATCCGCGATCCGGCAGCTGGTTGCCGCTGAGCCGGGCGGACCCCGCTTTTCTGTCTGGTGGTGCCGGACTGTTGCTCCGACCCCAGGGTAGCCCCAACATGCGTGACGGTGAGCGCTCGCCATGCGTCGAATAATCGGAATTTAGCGATGTGGCGCAGCAGCCCGGCATCAGCGAGTAATACGGCGGTTGTCGTGGCGAACCAAATCCCGAGAGCGGCGGCAAAGCCGGTCGGTACAGTCATGGCCAGATCCGGCACAGATGCTGATACCGGCAGAGACATCACCATCTCCGAGCCGCAAAGGACTGGCCGGCCGAACTTGCAAAGAGGCTAATCACGCCCGCCGGCTTATAACCGCAGGGCGTGATGAACACTGCGCCCGGCGCGATCGGGATCGAGCCCCCGCCGGCGCTTGCCGCACCAACATCGGAAACATAGAGGTTGGCCGAAGAGTTGTTTGCGACGAGGAAGCCGTTGACCGGAATGACGCCGGCAAACAGGGGCTGCGCCATGCCTCCGGTCACGACCGTGCCGCTGCCGTCAATCGCCGCGGATCCAGCAGCATTGATAACCGGAAGAGGGGCCGTCGGGCCGACCGGAGTTGCTACGCCGCCTGCGATTGCCGCCGGCGTATGAACCGGGACGAGGTTGCCCGCAATGTCAGTTTGCGTCGAAATTGATTGGGTCGTCGTATTGGCGTCCTTGACGAGCAGCGTCAATGATCGGCTCCTTCCCAGTAATGATTTGGCGAAGCGCCTTTAAGAATCGCGTTTCCCATTACCAGCCAATTGACCACTAAGCTGGCGATAGGCCTCGAAAATTCCCTTAGCGGGCATCGATTCGAAGAGGAGATCGGTCAGTGCCCAGACCAGCGCATCCACCCGATCCGGAGAGTAGCCGGCCGAACGGGTCGAGAAATCGCCATGCGCGTCCGCGGTGAAGGCGCACATCTGATCCTCGAGTTCCGGGAACACGCCGAGGTGGTGCACTCGGCCTTGCTCGTAAAGCGCCGCAATCGGTTCTGCGCGAGTTACCTTTCCCCGGGAAGCACGCACGGCAGAGAAGGGCGCATTTGGCTCGATCACTCGCAGCGTCGCCTCGACCATGTCGCCGCCATTGTTTACCTCGGCTACGATCCGATCAGCCGTGTGCGCGCGATAAACCGAAATAGCTGTCTTGGCCCATTCCGTGGGCTGATATCGACCCGAGGCATCGGCGAGCACCCAACCTCGTCCGCCGGCATCTTTGCCGGCGACAATAATGCCGGTCTCATCAGCCCGCTCAGTTGAGCTCGCCGCTGGATCGATGGCGACAACCACTCTTATTAGCGGCGGGGCCGCGCGGACTCGCGATCCTTCCAACATGCCGCGGTTCCACAAGGCACCGGGAACATCTTCAAGCAGCTCTGCTTCGAGCTCTTGGCGGCCGAGACGAGTCCCCTGATACTTCCGAATTATCTGTCCGAAGAACGCCGAGGCGAGATTGGCGCGGTTCTCGTAAGTGGTTCCTCGCGTCACAACGACCGTCGGATCGGCGATCAACCCGCGAATGAGCGATGTCGTCCGGGGAGTCGTCGTCACCACAACGCGCGGATCGGTTCCCAAGCGCAGCCCGAACATAAGCATGTCCCAGGCCTCCGGATGGCGCCAGCTCGCAAGCTCGTCGCACCACGCCGCGTCGTGCTGCGGTCCGCGAAGTCGTTCGGGTTCGTCGGCACTGAATAGCGTGGCGATGGCCCCATTCGGCCAAGTCAGACGCCGCTTCGAGGGCTCATACCGCGGCCGTTCCCAAGGCGGCGAGATAGCCAGGATGCCGCTTTCTCCTTCGACCATGACATCGCGGGCATCGCCGGCTGTCGGCGCTACGAGCGCAAGTCGATGGGCGGTTCGCGCAGTGACCCGAGCGCGGATCATTTCTGCACCGGTTCGCGTCTTCCCGAAGCCACGGCCCGCAAGCACGAGCCATACCCGCCACTCTCCACTGGGCGGCAGCTGATTGGGCCGGGCCCAGAATGCCCAATCATATAGCAGCGCCCGCGCTTTTGCGGGCGTCAGGGCGGCGATGAGCTCGTTCCTGGGCAACTCCGCTCCTGAGACAAGCGAAGTTGCGTGCAAGCGCGTCGCGCGCATCCTTAAAAATCCTTTGGTATTTTGCCTTAAGACGCCGCGCTGGTGTCGAACCCCGGGATGCTGGCGATGGCACCGAAGACCGATTTCTCGGATCGCTGCTTTACGGGGCGCCCCAGGCTCTGGGCGCCGGACACGCAGCTTCTGGGCAGCGGCTGTGTACCGACCAACCCCGTTGCGGCACCGTCAACGTTGAAGTCGACGTGGTCCCGTTACCCACTCTTGCCAGCGTAAGATAACTATATCACTTCGATCTGGAATTGTCAATCCGTAAATATTCCTCAGCAACCCTTGCATTGAGCAAAATGTGCCTCAAGCGTACCCAATGAGGCAATCAGGATACCGGATGCCGCCTCCTGGCTCACGCGCCGTCCGTTCCAGCCCTGCTCAAGCGCCCATTCCTTCAGAGATTGTTGCCATCCCACCACGTGCCACAAACATGAACCGCCGGCTGAGCCGAGTCCGCCAACAGCAAGGGTGGCGCGCCAAATCACCTTGCGCGCATTCTCAATTCGTGACCCGGGCTCTTCCACAGATCTAAAACCGCTCCGGCTGCCAATCCTCGGGCGCGATATGTCAAAGGCGCTCAGCGGGTCAAGTTGCGCGACGGCAAAACAGTCTCGAAAATCCTCTCCGGCTTGCCGCATTCCCGCAGTGATCGAGCCCCGCCTTTCCATAACCGCGAGCGTGTCGACAAAACGGTACGGTCGGGCAGGACGGCCGGAAGTATCGCTGATCGCCCGTTCTAGGCGCTCGACAATGCCGTGACTTCTGCGCTCCGGTGTTGGCATAGAATCGGCAATTTCCGGGACTGGGGCCCCAGGCCGAGAACGTTTCTGCGTCATCCGTCACTTTCCGAACAAAACATGAACGATATCATTAAAAAATTTCGCGGATCGTCTGCTCCAGCCGTTTCAGGAACTGTCGACTAGGCTCCGCACGCTGTCGCGCGCGTCGGCCGCCGACCGCGCTTGCAAGGGCTTCGACTTCTCGCAGTCGGTTGGTTTCAGCCCTGCTACCGCACACAATATAGCAAAGAGAATGATGGTGCGGGCAATACGACGAGGACGGCCGTCGCGTGGCCCCGCAGGGACGCCGGCCATCCAATTCGTCGACTATATAGGCGCAACCGGCATCCTTCTCAAAATCCTTGATCGTGGGGTACGAAAGACGCTTTGTCATTTTCATTCGATTATTCATCAATCGGCTTGTCAGTAATGCACCGATATGTTAGGCAGTCGTTGTCAGCCTGTCAATAACTGGAAATTGTGAAGGACGCATTATGGACGGTTCCTGGTTTAGTCAAGCCCTGGCGCGCGTCGGTGCATCACAAGCGGATCTCGCTCGCCATCTCCGTCTTGCCCCATCAGCCGTATCCCGCATGCTGAAGGGAGATCGTCAGATGAAGCCGCTGGAGGTTGTGCATCTAGCCGCTTTCCTCCGCGTGCCAGAGGACGAGGTCTTGCGGCATGCAGTCGATACCACAGCGAATCCAGCCGCTGGCGAGGTCCCACGGCCCGGGCGAGGTCGCCCGCCGTCTTCCGGTACCACTACACCCGGCGCTTCACCGTCGCGACCGCTCCAGGAGCCGGATCGGATACCAATCCGCAGTGGTGCGCGGGGAGGGACCGACCAGGAGATGTTCCTTGAAGATGGCCCCATCGGATACACGCCACGCCCAGCCAACTTGAGCGGCGTGCGCTCGGCTTACGCGATCTACATGGTGGGCGACAGCATGGAACCCCGCTATGAACCGGGTTGGCTATTGCACGTGAACCCGTTCAAGCCACCGATCCGCGGCCGGGATGTCGTCGTGTACAAGGAGGGACAGGCGGTCTTGATAAAGCAGTTCGTGGGCTGGGAAGGGGACGACCTTGTCCTGCGCCAGTTGAACCCGCCGGCCACGTTGAGAGTCCCGCGTGACCAGGTCCGAGAATGCCACCTGGTCGTCGGCTCCGATCAGGAAGGATGAAGAACCGGGTAGCCGGCTTCCTGCGCCCCAACCGTTCTCGAGCTTCGCCAGCGACCGTTCTCGGCCTGCTCAGAACCCGGGCGGCTGATCCTCCGGCAACGGGTGAGGCCGGGGTTGCGGCAGATTTTCTTCTGCATCTTGGCGCTCTCCCTCGACGCCGCCCAACTCGCGATCGGCCGGAGTGGTCGGGCGTGGCGGTCCCCCGCCCTGGGAATTGGCCTCGCCGTTCGCATTCATCACGCGGAAATAGTGCTCTGCGTGCTGATAAAGATTTTCAGCTGCGATCCTGTCTCCGCTGGCCGCCGCCTCACGTGCAAGCGCGACATAGCGCTCGAAGACCTGGTACGCGTTGCCACGGATTTTTATGTTCGGACCGTTGCTGTCAAAAGTCTGAATCCGATGAGGCATTCGCGGACGATTATGGTGTTGGTTGTTCCCGTTGTTGCGGCCGCGCGAGCGTTTGTTTGGTCCTGGTCTCATGACACCTGTCTAATCGCGGTGGACGTTATCGGACCTTTGTCCGGCAGGAGCATTCCCCTAGCCCCTCTCGGGTGGTTTCAGGTGGGTACCGCCGCTTTGCATCGCGGACACCTCGCCCCCAAGCGATGTCAGCCTAGACGGGACCGCAGCGCATTCCAACCTTTTTCTGTCTTCGCCTGCAGGCGGCGCGGGACGCGCGATCACGCATCGAGCGATACCGGCAAGATCCTTCTCGATGCCGTCCACAAGCAGGCCGTTATCCTTCATTATGGTGGTTACGGTGTCCGCCTGACCGGCTCCGATTTCGGTAGCTAGGATCCCGTCGGGGGAAAGAAGCCTCCGTGCAGCCGCAGCTATTGCCCCGTGCGACCGCAAACCGTCCTCACCACCATCGAGAGCCCGCCATGGGTCGTGGCAGGCGACCTCACGAGGCAGTAGCGCGAGTGCATCGCTCGCAATGTAGGGCGGATTAGCGAGAATGACATCAAACTTCCCCGACACTGCAGCTGCCCAATCGCCGACGACGAAGCGGGCCCGATCGGCAAAGCCCAGCTTGATGGCGTTGCGGGCCGCGGTCCTCACCGCGTCTTCGGCGATATCGATGCCGACTCCGGTCGCTGCCGGAAACTCAGCGAGGAGCGCGAGCAGCAGGCAGCCCGTACCAGTGCCGAGATCGATTACCCGGCGCGGCGCGCTTCGAGCAGGCTCCCGCTTTAGCACTCCCTCGATGAGCGTCTCCGTCTCAGGCCGGGGGTCGAGAGTGTCGGCCGACAGACTAAACTCCAGCCCCCAGAACTCGCGTCTTCCCAAAATGCGGCTTAAAGGCTCATCGCCGATCATACGACGCAACAGCGCCCGCACCCGACTGATCTGTTGTTCATCTAATGCGCGGTCGGGGTGACCGAAGAGATCGGGCTGCGGTATCGCCAGAGCTCCAGAAACCAGTCGGCGGGCCTGCCGCCGAGGATCCGCAGCACCGGCTGCCGACAATGCTGCCGCAGCTTCGGCAACAAGCCAGCCACACGTCCCTTCAGCGTGTATCAACAGCGGCCAACCTTGCGGCCTGATCCTCAGCCAGAATTGCGTCGATGATCTCGTCCAACGCCTCCCCGCTCATCACTTTGTCTATTTTGTACAGGGTCAGGTTGATTCGATGGTCGGTAACTCGCCCTTGCGGGAAATTATACGTGCGGATCCGCTCCGATCGGTCGCCGCTGCCGACTTGGCTCTTTCGCTCGGCTGCGCGTGCGCTGTCGCGCACCCGCCGTTCCATGTCATAAAGTCGTGAGCGAAGAACCTTCAGGGCCTTAGCCTTATTCTTGTGCTGCGATTTCTCGTCCTGCTGGATTACAACCATTCCCGTCGGAATATGGGTGATCCGCACCGCACTATCTGTCGTATTCACCGACTGACCGCCAGGTCCGCTCGAGCGGAAGACATCGATGCGCAAGTCCCTCTCGTCGATGCGGATGTCGACGTCCTCCGCTTCGGGAAGGACTGCGACTGTTGCGGCGGAGGTGTGGATACGACCAGCCGCCTCGGTTTCAGGAACACGTTGGACCCGGTGTACCCCCGACTCAAATTTCAGCCTGGCAAAAACATCCCGACCGCTGATCAAGGCAGTCGCCTCTCGAAATCCGCCGAGGCCAGTTTCGGAAAGATCTAGGATTTCGAACCGCCACCCTCGCAATGCGGCGTATCTTTGGTACATGCGAAAGAGTTCCGCTGCGAACAGTGCCGCCTCGTCGCCTCCGGTGCCCGCGCGGACCTCCAGGATAGCGTTCCGCTCGTCGTCGGCGTCCTTCGGCAACAGCGCCAACTTGACTCGCTGCTCAAGTGCAGGGAGCCGCTCGCGCAAGGAACGCAGCTCGTCCTCGGCAAGCGCTCTCAACTCCGCATCTTCGCTGGATTGGGCGAGATCAGTCAGCGAGGCGAGCTCGTCGCGGGCGCGCCGCAACGGATCGATACCGTCGACGATCGGGCTGAGCTCGCTGTACTCCTTCGATAATCTGGCAAAGTCCGCGCCCGTGATGCCGGTGGACCCGAGTGCGTCGCGCAGCTCCGCGTGGCGGCGAAGGAGCTGCTCCAGATGAGCTTCGAGACTTGGTTCCATGAGGAGTCGGGCTCAGCTGTAGAACACTTGCAATCGTGCCCGCAACTCACTCAACGACAGATCCATCGGCACCTTAAGATCCGTCTGAGCCATCACGTCACTCTGCTCGCCGCTGTCGAGATCCCGCAGGGCGACGACGTTGCGTGCGATCTCGTCCTCGCCGATCAGCACCGCTACGCGCGCATTAACGCGGTTCGCCCGCCGCATGCGGCGGGCGAGGTTTCCGGAATAGCCGAGATCCACGGCCCAGCCATGATATCTCAAAACCTCGGCGATGGTCAGCGCCGCCGCTTCCCCGGCATCGCCAACCGGCACCACCGCTACCGGGCGCCGCGGCCCGGGCGGCTCGCCGATCAGCATGGCGAGTCGCTCGATCCCGGCGGCCCAGCCGACCCCCGGCATAGCCGGGCCGCCCATCATTTCGACCAGCCCGTCATATCGACCGCCGCCCATCACCGTTCCTTGTGCGCCCAGGTCAGTTGTCACGAACTCGAACGCGGTATGGGTATAGTAATCGAGCCCACGCACGAGCCGGGGGTTCAGCCGGTACTTTATGCCGAGCCGATCGAGTCCCGCGCGGACCCGTTCGAAGAAGCGGAATGACTCAGCGTTTAGGTAATCGGCAAAGGCGGGAGCATCGCGTGTGACGCGCTGGTCTGTTGCCTCTTTCGAATCGAAGATGCGCAACGGGTTGCGCTCGAGCCGCCGACGGCTGTCTTCAGACAACTCAGAGACCCTTGCCGAAAAGTACGAGACGAGTGCCTCGCGATAAGCGGCGCGACTCTCAACGTCGCCGAGCGTATTGAGTTCGAGCACGATGCGGTCACCTATACCGAGCGCGTCGAGAATGCGGCGACCCGATGCGATAACCTCGATGTCGGCTTGCGGCTGTGCGACGCCGATCATTTCGACGCCGATTTGATGGAACTGACGAAATCGGCCCTTTTGCGGCCGTTCGTAGCGGAACATCGGGCCGTTGTAGAAGAACTTGAGGGGCACGCTCTGGACGAGGCCGTTCGAGAGCACCGCGCGGACCACACTGGCAGTATTCTCCGGCCGCAGAGTCACTTCCTCGCCTCCGCGATCGGTAAACGTGTACATCTCCTTGGCAACGATGTCGGTGTGTTCGCCGATCGGCCGCGCGAAGACGTCGGTGAACTCGAAGATCGGAGTTGAGATCTCGACAAAGCCGTAGAGCTCGGCCAGGGCGCGCGCAGTCTCGCCCACTTGCCGGTGGCGTCGTGCCGCCTCCGGGAGGAGGTCTTGGGTGCCGCGGATCGGCTGCAAGGGGCGCATCTGAAATCTCCAGTGACCTCGCCAGTGGTGACGAGAGCAGCCTTCACCCGCGAGAAGATGTTGGCTCGCGATGAACGCCACAAGAGGTACTGCAGCGCTAAGCCGATGATCAGCCCGCAGCTGAAAAGCTGGCTGTCCGCCTCAACTCGCCACACCGAGGGCGGAATTCGCTCTTCGTTGTGGCTCTGACAATCTGAGGCTTATGAGCCGAAAGCCTATGAGTCCGAAAGGCCCGATCTTCACTCAAGCACGGTTGAACGCCGGCATGACATCCTTGGCGAACCACCTGAGCTGCTCTTTGAACTCCTCGGGGGGCAATCCTTCGGCCCAGTGGATCATGAAGTCCTCCAAGCCCGGATATTTCGCTTCGATCGATTTGATCCCCTCGATGATCTGAGATGGCGGACCGCAGAACCAAGCCTTCTGCCGCACGCCATCGCGCAGCGATGGTACCCGCGCCGGCGCTCCCGGGGTACCCCAAGTCCGGCCTTCTTCATCGGCGTAGCGCACAAAGCCAAACGGAGCGAACCATTTGTAACGCTCGTCGTGTGAGGGCTCGACGCGACGGACCGCCTCTTCCTGGCTATCGGCAAGGTATACACCTGCCCCCCAGATCATATCTTTGCCGAGCTGGGAAGTGCGGCCATGCCGGATGCAGGCCGCATGGAAGGCGCGGACCACGTCATCGAGGATTTTTTCGCCGTTCAAGGTGACCATCGCCCTTAGGCCGTACTTCGCCATCATATCGATGGT
Organism: uncultured Alphaproteobacteria bacterium; assembly: GCA_963736715.1. Classification (GTDB taxonomy): domain Bacteria; phylum Pseudomonadota; class Alphaproteobacteria; order ATCC43930; family CGMCC-115725; genus AP-15. The sequence goes on from CAVTQA010000007.1 coordinate 217,427, forward strand.
CCTGCCGCTGGCTATCGGCATCCATACCTCAACCGGCAAGTGTTTCGGCCGTGGCACTACTGTAATTTCTTCAAGCTGGTAGCCGCGATATGGAACGGATGGCGGGCATTCGTAATACTTGCCCTTGTGATGAAATGCCTCCTCGTTAAAGCATTTCAGCAGAAGCTGAAGCTGCTCTTCAAAGAACTCGCGATTGGCTTCGGCATCTAGGAGAGGCGCCCCAAAGGTCTCCACCTCGCGCGTGTGATAACCGCGGCCTACTCCCATGATGATGCGGCCATCGGTGACGATGTCCGCCATCGCGTAGTCTTCCGCCAGCCGGATCGGATGCCACATCGGGAGGATATTAAAGGCGCAGCCGAATTTCAGGCGCCGCGTCTGCGTGGCCAGCCATAGTCCAAGCTGAATCAAGTTGGGCAGGCATTCATACCCTTCACGCTGGAAATGGTGCTCGGCCGTCCAGAAGGCGTAGTAGCCCAATTCGTCCATCTCTCGGGCCACATCGCGAGCCGTCCAGAATACCTCGCTGAGCCGCTCGTTCGGATATCGGCGGTCGTTTGCCGGCGTGCCTTGATGGCCGATGTTGTCCAGTTCGATCTGACCGACATAGAGTGCATGAAATCGTTTGATCATCGAATTGGTTGACCTCCGTTTAGCTTGAAAGTAGGCCCCAGCTGCATTCCCTCACAGCGGTTTTCGGCATTCTGGAGAGGGACCGCCCTTTAGCGAAAGATCCCAGGCCCAGGTGGTGCCCAGGCATAGGGATAGCTCGGCGCGTAACCGTATGCGGGCGGACCGACAAAGTAATTGGGGTAATACAGCGGTTGAGATTGTCGCGGCTCTGCTAGGGGATTCATGGTGCTCTCGATCCGCGGTTTGGGATAGTCGTTCGGGGGAGCAAGGCGGCCAACCTCAGGCTCAGCGAGCGACCGGTCCCGCCTCTGCGTTTTGTCGGAGGCGGCAGTGCGGTGGCCTTGCCGACTGGAGCGGGCGTAGATCGAATGGTTCCCGCGCCGCGTGGGCGTTTTTCGCTTCTCGACTATTATCGTACCGCGATACGGCGCTGATTGGAAGCGAGGCTTCTCTTGGGGCAACTGGGATTTTGGCGGATCGAACTTGATTGCCGGCGGCCGAGGCTGATTACGGCTCGGCGCCGGGTCGGGCATCCGCCGCTTGCCGGCTTCGGCCGGAGCGCCCCGCAACAGCGGCGGGAGCGGAGCCCTCGCGGCCGGCTCGTCTTCCGCCAAAGCTTGGGGTCCAGAGAGGAGCAGCAGCAAGGCTGCGCCGGTCATCGAGACAAACCCGGCGCATTCCTTTTGCAGCTGCGATCTATTAAGCCAGGTCGCCACTTTTTCTTCTCGCGCGGACGCCCCTACTCCCTTTCAGTGATAGGGGTCGGCAGCGTCGCGTAGTCCGTCTCCAAAGAAATTGAAGGCCAGGACGGTAATGATGATACAGGCAACGGGAAGCATCAGCCATGGGTAGAGCGCTACGACATTGATGTTTTGAGCTTCGTTGAGCAGCACTCCCCAACTCGTCATCGGCGGCCGCAGCCCCAGACCCAGAAAAGAAAGTGCGGTCTCACCGAGAATCATGCCGGGTATCATCAGGGTAGCCGAGGCGATCAAGTGGCTCATAAAGCTCGGTAGCAGATGTCGGCCGATAATTCGCGCGGGCTTCGCGCCCATCAGCACCGCGGCGGTACAGAAATCCTCCTCGCGTAATGCCAGAAGCTTCGATCGCACTGCGCGGGCGAGATGGGTCCACTCGATCATACCGAGGATTATGGTGATTCCGAGATAGACGAGGATCGGGCTCCAGCTCACCGGCAGGATTGCCGATAGCGCCATCCACAGCGGCAGGTGCGGAAACGATTGGATGACCTCGATGCCGCGTTGGATCAGGATGTCGGTCCACCCGCCGTAATAGCCGGCAATCCCGCCGATCAGAATGCCGAGAGTGAAGCTGACCGCCACTCCGAGGAGCCCCACGGTCAGCGATATGCGGGCCCCGTAAATCATTCGAGACAAGAGATCGCGGCCCAGCCGATCAGTCCCGGCCAGAAATAGCTGCCCACCGTCAGCCGGGCAAACCAGGTGTAGATCTCCCGGAAACAGTCCCCAGAAGCGATATCCGCTGCCCCGGCAAAAAAAGCGAAGCGGCTGGCGCTTATCGTTGCTCGTATAGACGCGCTCCAGGGTATTCATGTCGAGCCGATAGTCGAAGCCATAAACAAACGGGGCAACCAATCGGCCATTGTCGAAGATCCGGATCCGCTGTGGCGGAGCGTAGATGAAATCCGTGTTGCGTGCGTCCAAGTCATATGGAGCGAGAAACTCGCAAATCAGGATCGACGCGTACATAATGAGAAGGAGCGCACCGGACAGAACGGCAATGCGGTGGCGGCGAAGCTTCCACCACATCATTCGCCATTCCGACGCCATATAAAAGCGCTCCTGCGCCGGCGTCATTCTCTCGACGGCATAGGGGTCGAACGGTGCGTCGGAAACATAGTGCGGCAATCGGTCGGCGATCGGCGCAGAAGGGGCGCCAGCCCGGTCCCGGGGGACACCTCCTGCGAAAGTCATCTCGCTCATTCGCGCCGGCCCGCCTGCAGTCGGATACGCGGATCGAGCACTGCGAGCGCCAGGTCGGAGATGAACACGCCGATAACCGTGAGGAATGCCATAAACATCAAAAACGAGCCGGCCAGATACATGTCTTGACTGCGCAGGGCGTCGAGCAACATCGGTCCGGTCGTCGGCAACGACATCACTACGGAGACGATTGCCGCTCCGGAGATGACGTGCGGCAAGAGCGACCCGATATCGGAGATAAACGGATTGAGGGCCATCCGCAAAGGATACTTGAATAATAGTTTGAGGGGGTGAAGGCCCTTGGCCCGAGCCGTCACGACATACTGCTTCTGCAGTTCATCGAGCAGATTGGCGCGCAATCGCCGGATCATGCTCGCTGTTCCAGCCGTGCCGATAACGATGACCGGGATCCAAAGATGCGCCGCCACCGATAGAACCTTACCGAAACTCCAAGGTTGATCGACGTATTTGGGATCCATTAGCCCGCCGATCGAAATGCCGAAATACACATTGGCCAAGTAAAGCAGAACGAGAGCCAGCAGAAAGCTCGGAGTCGCCAACCCTAGAAACCCGAGCAAGGTCAATAGGTGGTCCGACCAGCTGTACTGATGAGTTGCCGAATAAACTCCGATCGGGAATGCGACAATGTAGGTGAACAAGATCGTCGAGAGGGACACAATGAAAGTCATTAATAGCCGGTCGCCGACCACTTGGTTCACTGGCAAATTATACGCAAACGAGTAGCCCATGTCGCCATGCAGGAGGCCGCCGGCCCAGAATATATATTGCTCCCAAACCGGGCGATCGAAACCATACTCCGCTTTCAAGAAATTGATTTTGGCCAGGTCCGCCCCCTCACCCGAGCTTTGCAGTTCGGCGATGTAGGTGGAAAAGTAATCCCCTGGCGGCAGGTTGATAATAGTGAAGATCACGATACTGATCGCGATCAGGGTGGGGATCATGATCAGAATGCGGTGCACAATATAGCTGAGCATCTTGCCTCGCTTCCTACCGAGGCGTTGGCGCTGAGGTGGTTGCGGCCGCCGATTTCGCCGTTGTCTCGGATAGGTCAAACCAAAACCCGTCCGGCTTGTAAATCCCGAAATACGCCCCCGGATCCCAATTGTAGATCCCCTGTTCGGGAACGTTGCGAAGTTTGTCGTTAACGACAACGGGTTGTAGCACGCCCGCGACGGTTCCGATCGAGAACACCTCGTCGGCCCAGATCTGAAGCATGTCATGCCAAACGCGCGTGTGTTCTTCCTCAGACCCCGCGGCAAGCCACTCTTCGTAAAGCTGCAGCAGCTGAATGGCGGAGGGTAGACCCGGGGGTTCACCGGCCCCGCCCTTTGTCTCATAATACTGACCCCATTTGGGCCATTCGAGTTGCTGCTGAGTAGTCGGCGCGAACTCCCAGGGCGACATGGCGGGGGTGGCCAAGCCGTTTTCAATTCCCTTATCGATCGACATCAACGCCTCGCCGGAAAAGACTCGTCGCCGGAACAAGGTCAACTGCGACGGTTTGGCGAAGAGCTTGATCCCAATGTGACGCCAGGAATCCCTGATCAGCTCAAGGACGTCCGATTGTTCGGTCGACTCTCCCGAATTCTCGACGATGATCTCTACCGGCCTTCCGTCCGGAAGCTGCCGCATGCCGTCGCTTCCTTTGGCGAGCCCGATCAGGTCAAGAAGACGGTTGGCCTCATGCGGGTCGAACTGTGCCCAAGCCGAACGATACCGCGGATCATAGAGCGGACTCTGCGGCAGCAATGTGTTCTGGCCTTCTATGGCCAGCCCGAAATAAATAACCTGGTTGATCTCGTGGCGATTGACCGCGAGCGACAAGGCGCGTCGAAAACGCAAATCCCGCACGAGACCACGCCAGACATCGTCATTGACATTTAGGTTGGGGTAAAGCGCCAGCTGACTGCCGGGGCCGGTTCGCCAAAGCCGTACCTTGTAGTGATTGCGCTCTTCACTCGCCTTTAGAAAAGTATAGTTGTCGAAGCGCAGATAGCGGGCTTGGAGATCGCTCTCTCCGGCGCCGGTCTTGGCCGGAATGATCTTGTTATCGGCTATCGACAATGTTACTCGATCGATGTACGGAAGTTGATTTCCTTGCTTATCTATCCTATAATAATATGGGTTCCTTTCGAATATAAAGCGGTCGGCAGGCGGTCTCGTTTTAAGTATCCAAGGCTGCAAAGACGGCAAGTCAGGGTTATCATTTCGATACATCGCGTCTAATTTATTGTGATACGCCGCCCAATTGCGTTGATTTGCCGCTTTTACCAGAGCATCTAACGCCGCCTTGTCCGCATATTTCTCGTGGAATTGCTTGAGATAATGAGACGGCCTGTAGATAAAGAGCGGGCTCGGGCCGGCCAGATCCGGCAAGAAGAGCGGGTTCGGTCGTGCCCAGCTATAGCGAACTACCGTCTCGCTCACCACCTCGAAGCGAGGTCGTTCACCTTGCGGCAGCATCGAAATTGGCATTCCCGATGGCGACAAGTGCTTATTCTGTGCGACATCCTCAAACCAATATCGGAAATCTTCCGTGGTGAACGGTTGTCCGTCCGACCATCTATGTCCTTTGCGCAAGTAGAGCGTGAAGATCCGATTGTCTTCTATTTCGATCGATTTGAGGATATCGGGCGCAAATTTAAGCGAAGGGGTATACCCGACCAGCCTCGCATAGCCGTACACCACCATCATACGGGTGTCCTTGGGGCCACCCATAAGCATGCGCAACTCACCCCCCGGGGTGCCGATGGATTCCAGCTCTGCCACAGCCGGATCCTCTGGCACCCGATCCTCGAACTCGGGGCAGGTTTCCACTTCCTACATCGTTCTTAAGAGCTGGCGTTTCCTGCAATTCGGCCCGTGCTTCGTTTGGCACGGCAAGCGCGACAGCCGCCGCAAATCCCAGTCGCATCGCTTCGCGGCGGTTGGGATGGGTCTCGGTCATGGGCGCGGTGGATTTACGCCCGGACGCGGCTGGCTGCCCGGCCGGGCAATACGACCGGAGGCGCACTCGCCTCGACGCAATGGCCTTCCGCTATCTCGATGAGTCGCGGCGGGTTCGCGGGATCACGACGAAAGGGCTCCGGCCAAGCCGCCGGATCCGATGCCTTGTCGGCGAGCAACTGATTGAAATCCAGCCGTTGCGCCGGGTCCGGCGTCGGCACGGCGGCAAGTAGGGCCTGGGTGTAGGGATGTATCGGGTTGCGAAACAGCATCGCACGATCGGCGATTTCGACTATCCGCCCAGCGCACATCACTGCGATGCGGTCGGCGATGTAGTCGACGACGGCGAGATTATGAGAAATAAAAAGGTAAGTCAGGGATAATTTTTGCTTCAGATCCATCAACAGATTGAGAATCTGTGCCTGGATCGAAACGTCGAGAGCCGAAGTTGGCTCGTCGCAGATTACAAGGCCGGGCCGCAGTGCAAGAGCGCGGGCGATGCCGATGCGTTGCCGCTGGCCTCCGGAAAAGCTGTGCGGATAACGCTTAACATGCCGCAAATCCAGTCCGACCAAGGTCACGAGTTCGTGTACCATCTCGCGCCGCGAGCGCTGATCGCCGATGCCGTGGATGATCAGGGGTTCTTCGATTATGTCGTAGACCGTCATGCGCGGGTTTAAAGATCCGAACGGATCCTGAAAGACAAACTGCACTTGTCGACGAAACTGCTTCAAATCCTCGCCCTCGAGCGAGAGGACATCGATCAATCGTCCGTGATCGTTAAAAATGATCGAGCCGGAGTCCGGATTGACGGCACGCAACAGAACCTTGCTGAGGGTCGTCTTGCCGCAACCGCTCTCTCCTACCAGTCCAAGGCATTCTCCACGTTCGATCTTGAGGCTGATCGCGTCGACTGCGACCACGCGCGCACCCGATTTGGCGCTGCCGAACAACCCGCTTTTGCGGATCGTATAGGTCTTTCTCACGTCGACACATTCGAGCAGCGGTCCGACCGCATCGGCCGGCCATTTCGTCTTCTCCGCCATCAAATGCGGAGCATCTCCGAGCGCGATCTCGCGTATCGGAACTAGGCGCTCGCCGGGCTTCATATCGAAGCGCGGCACCGCGCGAAGCAGCGCCTTCAGGTATGGATGTTCCGCTCGCCGGAAGATGTCTTCGAGCGTCCCGCTCTCCATGACCTCACCGCGGTGCATGACAACGATTTCCTCGGCAACGTTGGCGACGACACCGAGGTCGTGGGTAATCAGCAGTACCGCCATGCCGAGTTCGTGCCGCAGGTCGATCATCAACCTCAGAATCTGCGCCTGGATGGTCACGTCGAGCGCGGTCGTCGGCTCGTCCGCAATCAGGAGCGCGGGGCGGCAGACCAGCGCCATCGCAATCATCGCACGCTGGCGCAATCCGCCAGACAGCTCGAAAGGATAACTGCGGGACGCGCGCTTGGGGTCGGGAAAGCCGACGAGGCGCAACATCTCCTCAGTCAACTCGGCCGCTTGTGCGCCAGTTACCGGGCGATGAAGTCGCAGTGCCTCTCCAACCTGGTTGCCGACAGTATGGAGAGGCGACAGTGAGGTCATCGGCTCCTGGAAGATGATCGAAATCCTGCCGCCGCGGATTGCCCGCATTTCAGCGCTGTCGCTCGGTAATTTCGCGATGTCGACAACTCGGCCGTCGAGCCGAGGATCAGCGAACAAGACTTGCCCACGAGTGATGACGCCGCTGCGCGGGAGAATCCGCAGGATTGTTTGGCTGACAACCGACTTTCCCGACCCCGATTCGCCGACCAGAGCAACGATCGATTGCGGGCGCACACGCAACGACACGCCGGTGACCGCGCGGATAAAGCCGCCGGGTGCGGCGAACCGGACGTGGAGATCGCGAACCTGCAGGAGATCGGTCATACAGCGGCTCCGGCCGCGTTCCCAAACCGCGGTTCCGTGGCCCGTAATTCGATGCCGAGGGCCTGCAGATTGGCCAATGTGGCCGGATCTAATGATAAGCCACGCATCTCGGCAGCTTTGGCCGAGGCGATTACCAATTCGGGAAATCCCTCAACCCGGCTGTCGACTCGCAAGGTCGACCAGCCGGCGCGGAGCTTGAGTTGCATCCACCCGCCACTCCCGTCCCTGCGGGTCGAATAATAGGAAAGTTTCATGCGGTCGAGCTTGCTCCACCAGATTGAGGCCTGCAGCAGACCCGAAGATTGCAAAGCCGCCTCGGTCACTTCGATCGAGGTGCAATGGCGAAGCGCGGTACGGATTCCAAATACCGCAAAAAGGGCTGCAAACCCACCCAGCATTGTCCCGCCGACAATTCCGACCGGCACGATCGCGAGTACCGCAACCGTCGGAAAGAATCCGGCTGCCGCCCGAAGATAATCCCCGAAGAGAGCCGAAGGTGGATAGGCGTGGCGGGTCATGCCGGATCAAGCATATCAGGGGAGAAGATTTTTCCTGCATCGAGCCACAGCACCGCGGGATGGGCGATGCTCAGGGCGATCAGCCGCTCAAGGAACGCGTCCGTCGCCTCGTCCTGGACCAGATGGTGGGTCAGAATTCCTGTCGGCTCGTCCGCGCACACGACGCAAAGGCGGCGCGCCCGCAGGTGTTCCACCAGACCGCCCAGCGCCGCATCTTCCCCAACAAACCCGCGGCTTCCCGTCCAGGCAACAAGGTCGACATTGATATTCACCTCTTTGACGCCCAGCGCCCGGGGAGAAGCGCTCCGCGGCCCGGCTCGTGAAATCCCGGTGAGGCCACAACCGGCGAGCAAACCCAAAAGCGAGTCATCAAACCGGTTCCACGGTGGTACCAGGACCGGTTGCGCTCGGATGCCGAATAAATCGCTTAGGCGCGCCCGCCCGGCGGCCAACTCGGACGCTACCTCTGGTCTTGCGCGTCCCGCCGGGAATTCGCTCTTTTTCCCGATGCCCGAGTGGTTCAAATGCCGCCAACCATGCTGGAGAACCGCAACACAGGCTTTCGGTGCTGATCGCAGGTAGCAGGCAAGCCACTCAGCAAGCTCCTGTTCAGCATCAGCAGGTATTACCGCGAGTGAGACCGGCACTCCCGACGCGATCGACAGTAAGCGGCCGAGACTTGCGGTCGGTGTCACCGCGTCGTCGTCGCGCCACCATAGTGTCGCGACCTTCCCCGCCTCCTCCCATCGATCGAACTCGGCCATGAGATCCGGCCATTTCAACATCATCGGCCCGGCAACAACCCGGTTATAAGCAGATCATATCGCTAGTCCCGAGCGACGCCAAATCCTCGCTCCGGGAGATCGGATCATATCCGCTATCAGCCGAGCACTTCGTCGAGCGCCTCCGGTGTCAATCGCAATCGTTGCCGCGCGAGCAAAAATCGCACGATCTATCGCAGAGGCGAGGCGTTCGGGCGACAGCTGGTTTTCGGGGAGAAGTTCGAGAAGGCCGCAGGCCGCAAGCCGTTCCGCGCGTAAGCTCTGCTCGGTCTCGCGCCCGGATGCAAACGGCACGACGACGGCGGCTGCTCCGGCCGCGAGAATATCAAGCACTGTATTGTACCCGGCTTGGCTGACAGAGACACGGCAGCGCCGCAAAATTTGCGGAAAATCCGACCGGTACCGTTCGAGGACAACTCCCGCGGGCAGATCCCTGGCGAGTGCGGCGAATTCCGGTTCGGGCAGGTTGGGGCCGGCAAGCAGGCGCCATCTGAGGTTCGCCAAGTATCCCTGCCGGCGGGTGTCGATAGCGGTTCTCAGCAATGCACCGCCGACCGCACCTCCGCCCACCGAGACCACAACCTCATCGGCGCCGGCAATCTCGTCCGCGGCAGCCGCATCACCTTCCTCATAGGCCGCCGCTATGTAGCCGGTATATATCAGTCTGTCGCTGATTTCCGATGCAAGCGGGAAGCTGTCTTCGAGCGGAATGAATGCGGGATCGCCATGAACCAGCACGAAATCAAAATCATTGCGCACCCGATCGACGATCTCCTCGGAACGCCGCGGGTCTTTCGGCAACACCACGATGTCGCGCAGCGAACAAAGAATAAGCGGCCGGGGACGTCGCGCCCGGGCGGCTTCGATCAGCCCATCAAGCTCAAAGCGAAACGCCCGCCGGCCAAACGGAAACGCTTCGATCAACAAAGCATCAAGTTGCTCGTCCGCAAACGCGGCCAAGAGCACCGAGCGGCGTGCCGTTCGCAGCTGGTCGTCAACCGGACGGTCCATCTCGTCCACAAGCACCTTGAACCCCGCATCGCGAGCTCTGATCGGGGGCAGCTGGATGACGCGTTCGGCCGAGGTGCATGCCAGAGCGGAAAGCGGCTCTCCTCCCGAGATCAGAGTGACCCTGATACCTTCTCGCACCAGCGCCTCGACAATTCGTAATGAGCGACGCAAATGCCCGATCCCGAGCAGGTGCTGTACGTAGAACAGGACGGAGCCGGTCATAGTTCGTCGGCTTCGATTACGCCCGGCTTCCCGACGATACCCTGTCGATCAACGCATTCAGGCGACGAGCGGCTGAGGATATGTCGTGCTCCGCCCTGACGCGGTATCGAGCCGCTTCGCCCAAGGCAGCACGCCGGGGGCGGTCGGCGAGCAGGCTGCGCACCGCCCGGGCAAAGGCCGGCGCATCGCTCGGTGGGACGAGCAGGCCGGTTACGCCATGAACGACGATCTCGCTGACGCCGCCCACGGCGCCTGCCACCACCGGCACTCCGCTCGCCTGCGCCTCCAGCAGCGCCATGCCGAAGGCTTCGTTGAGAGCCGGCCACACGCACAGATCGGCCGAGGCCAACCGCCGTGCAATTTCCGTGGGACCGATCTCTCCTGCCCAGGTCACCCGGCCTTCGAGCGGATACAGAGCCTCCTCGACAGCGCGCCGCGCCGGCCCGTCACCAATCACCTCCAATGACCATGGCAGATCGAGTAGACGCGAGAGGGCATCCCCGAGAATTTGGTACGAAGCGAGCTTGTCGCCGTAGCGCATCATGGCGACCGCGACCAGACGCGGCGGCCCAGCCCTGACGCATGCTTCACCAGAATAGGAAGCAGCATCGATAAAGGGCTTGAAGGCTGCCCAACGCCGCGCGTCCCGCAACAACGGCAGGACGCACTCCCGATCAGCCGGGTTCAGCCCGATCACCGCGTCGGCGCGCCTAATCGCGCGCTCAGCCGCCAGACGACCGGCCGCCCAGCCGCGCGCCGCCTGCTTTGGCGCATCGGAAGCCTCGGCGACGACATAAGGAATGCGGAGAACATCTGCGATCTGCGGGCCCAGCCAGTCCGGCGCCTTATGATAGAGGTGATAGGTAAACCAAAGCTCCGGAGCAGTCATCGGCGCCTCGCGGCAGCGGCGGACAAAGCGCGCCGCAAGCCGTGCGCCGAGAGACGCCACCCGCGCCTGGCGCAGCGGGTCGCCGCTCCCGTCATAGCTGCGAAATCGGGAGGCTATCAGGGTGTCATGCCCAGCCGCCCGCAACGCCGCGAGGAACAGCTGCGCAACTCTACGGTCCCCCGAAGGAACTGGATGATCGGGAGGTTTCAGCGGCGCATAAAAGGCGATACGCATTCTTCCATTTGAGCTGCGTTCTGCTCCCCGCCCGAAACTTCCACCGGGGATGGGAGAACAGGTCCACTGGGATCGCTTTCCCGGGGGGCGGCGGAAGTCAGCCCGAAAAGCGCTGCCAGAAACTCGATGCCGGCCTCCATTGAAAAGAGGCGGCGCACATGGTGTTCGCCGGCCGCACCAAGCCGAGCCCGCTCCTCAGGCTCGCGGATCAGCCGTTCCAGCGCTTCGGCGAGCGCAATCGGGTTGCCCGGCGGAACCAGCAAACCCGTGACCTCCTGCTCGATCAATTCCGGGATTGCCGAAACATTGGTCGAAATGCAGGCGAGTCGCTGGCTTTGCGCCTCGATGAGCACGTTGGGGAGGCCATCCCGGTCGCCGTCCTTCGCAACCTTGGATGCGAGCACGAACAGGTCGGTCTCACGATAGGCGGCGAGGACCTCCGGTTGGGCCAGGGCGCCCCGCCACTCTATCCGGTGCGACAGACCGAGTTGCTCCGCCTGGAGCCTCAGCGCCCCAGCGAGCGCGCCACCGCCGATATGAATAAAGCGCCACTGAAGGCCGGCAGGAAGAAGCGCAAGCGCTTCGAGCAGGTCGTCGTAGCCCTTTTTTGCGACTGCCCGACCAACTGAGAGGATGACGGCCGGCTGGTGCGGGTTGCTGCCGTTGCGCCAGCTCGCATGCTGCGGAGGCGCCTCGAAACGTTCAAGATCGAGCCCATGATAGCAGAGCCATACGGCGTCCGGCCGCGATATCAGGTCCGCGAGATGGCTGCGCGCGATCTCGGTACAGGTGACGACCCATTCTGCTTCCGCCAGCTTTGTGCGTTTCTCCCATTCCGACAAAGTCCAGATATCGCGGGCGTGCGCCGACACTGTCCAGCCGAGACCAGTCAATAGCGCGGTATAACGGGCGACAGAGGCCGGCGTATGCAGAAAATGTGCGTGAATATGGCCGATGTCATGCGGCAGCTCGGCCGCCATCACCAACGCTTGGCCGAAGCGGCGGATGCGGTTCGGGGTCGGATCGCGTCTCAGGTCGGAGAGCCAGGCGGCCAGCGCCGCTGAGTATCCAGGCTGTCGGCGAGACCGCCGCCAGCCTCGCCAAATCCGGCCCATTTCCCGATGCAGGTATTCGGGAAGGTAAAGCAGCGCCGCACTGATCTGGCGATGGATCGGATGGATCGCGCGGTCGGTGGGATGGCGCAGAGAAACGATCAGAACCTCGAGCCCGAGGCGCTCCAGAGCCAAGATCTCCTGAGCGATGAAAGTTTCCGAAAGCCGCGGATACCCTTTGAGGACAAAAGCGACCCGTCCCGCTGCCGCCGGAGATGCCGCCACACTCAGGTTCCGTCAGGTTCCGTATCGCGCGCGTGCCGCAAAGCAACCGGCCCGCCCCTGGTCGAGCCACCACCGGGTCATACGGTTCACCTGCGGCATGCCGTCGAGCAAGCCGGGAATATGAACGGCGGACGGAGGCGGCTGCTGCGGGAGACGGCGAATGGCAGCGGCCATCATACGAGGATCGCGCCCTTGATGCTCGGATAGCATCGCCAACAGGCCAAGCTCGGCGGCGCGCTTGGTCCTGATGAACTGCTCCAGGCGTGGGGCCGTCCTCGGGATGATCAGCGCACGCTTGTCGAAAGACAGGATCTCGCAAAAGGTGTTGTAGCCGCCCATCGCGACAACGCCAGCCGCCCGCGCCATCAGACTTTCGAGGCGGGCGTTAAAGGTGATCGCCCGCACATTGTCGAGCTTGGCCGCTCGGCGGGCGAAAACCGCCCGCTGTTCGGGTAGCATAAAAGGACCGAAAACGAGCAGGGCAGGGTGAGGAATAGTCCGGTCGTACTCGTAGGCTGACAGCACCAAATCGATCAAAGCCTCGCCATCCCCGCCGCCGCCCGGGGTGACCAGCAGGAAATTATCGATGCCCGCGATCTCCGGTGTGAGTTGCAGCTCACCGGCGGTGCGCCTCAAATATCCAGTATAAATCATCCGCTCGTGAACGCTTGTTGGTACCGGGAGGCCCGCGAGCGGGTCGCAGATCTGCGGCAACCCATAGACCCAGATCTCGTCATAATACTCTTCCAGGGCCGGAACCACCTGCTTGCGTTCCCACTCGCTCTCGAGCGCTTCAGGATCGTCCATGACGTCGCGCAGCCCCAAGACCAGGGCGGTTCCACGCCTCTCCAGCAGATCGAGGGTATCGCGCACTTCGCCGCGCAATCCCAGGGGCTCCTTGTCGACTATCAGCAGGTCGGGGTCGAAGATGTCCGCCGTGTGGCGAATGATCGACGAGCGCATCGCCAATGTCTCATCGATGTCAATGTGCAGATTGAGCGAGACGTATTCGCCATTTCGGAGCTTGATGACCCCGGGCACGCGCACAAAATCAACTCGGGAACGGAAATCGAAGCTGCCTATGATCGGCGACCCGGAAAGGATCAAAACCGAGACCGCGGGATCGGCCTCGACCAGCGAGTTCGCTATGGCCCGACATCGCCGCAAATGGCCTAGTCCGAAGCTGTCGTGGCTGTAGACAAGCACCCGTTTGTGATGACGGCGAACGGTCACACAGGGCTCTCTCACATATATCGACCCCCGACTATTGCATAAGCGGCGTCATCGCGAAATGATCTTTTCATGAAGGCGACAATGATGAAGGGAGTCGCGGCGGCCCTTAGCCCTGTGGGGGGCGGGCTTCCGCCGTCGCGAATTGCACCTCGAGCTCTGCTACAACCACAGAAGCAAACTGGTTCACCGGCGGCGCAATCGCCGGAAGCGAAAACCAGCGAGCCAAACGCGCTCGAGCCAACGATTTATCGTTTTATTCTTAGACACAGCTTACCGCAACAGCTAATACTTATTTCATTCACACTGGTTTCCTTTCCTTTTCTCTACATGTCGCTGAATTTACCTAAAACCATCATCAATAGAGCGATCGGTGGCAAGCAATTTCCGCAACACTTATTCGGTTTCAACTTTGGCCAGGTGACATATCTTCTGATCTTATGCGGATTATTCTTGATCCTAGTTTTTGTGAATGGCGGATTCAAATACTATATAAATACCTTCAAAGGACGTCTTGGCGAACGCATGCTTCGACGGCTCCGATACCAACTTTATCATCGGATGCTGCGCTTCCCTCTATCCCAGTTTAGCAAGACTTCCTCGGCGCAAATTATCCCGATGATCACGTCGGAGTGCGAATCGCTTGGGGGTTTTATCGGTGATGCCTTTGTCACGCCCGTGTTTCAGGGGGGAACACTAGTGACGATCATCGTTTTCATGTTCATGCAGGATCCGGTGCTTGGTGCAGCGGCAGTCGTGCTTTATCCGCTGCAGGGTTATGCGATCCCGAAACTGCAACGCAAGGTCAATCAGCTCGGCAAACGCCGTGTCCGTACGGTGCGAGAAGTCGCCGACCGGGTTCACGAGTCGGCGGCTGGCATTGTGGACATCCATGCCAACGATGCGGTGAAACGGCAGCTGGCAGCTTTCGCCCATCTTCTGGGCACGATTTACGACATACAATTCGAGATTTATCAACGCAAGTTTTTCGTAAAATTCCTCAATAATTTCATTGCTCAGCTCACGCCTTTTTTCTTCTATGCGATCGGCGGGTATCTGGTTATCCGCGGGGATCTTTCTTTCGGGGCTCTGGTTGCGGTGCTGGCGGCATACAAGGATTTGGCCTCGCCGTGGAAGGAACTTTTAGATTTTTACCAGATGAAAGAGGATTCCCGCATCAAATACGAGCAAATAATAGAACAGTTCCAACCCGCCGGAATGATCGATGCCCTTTTGCAGATGGAGGAGCCGCAAGCTTCGACACCCCTTACCGGCGAGCTTTTGGTTGTCAATTTGTCTTTTGCCGAGGAGGACGGCAGCCGCGTCCTCGACGGGATCAGCTTCACGGTTTCGCTCGCCGACCACATTGCTGTCGTCGGACAAAGCGGCAGCGGTAAGAACGAACTCGCCTTGTTGCTGGCCCGCTTGATCGCGCCCACCACTGGGCGGATCACAATCGGCGGTCTCGACTTGGCGAAGCTGCCGACCGCGGTGATCGGGCGCCGGATTGGATATGTCGGCGCGGCGCCCTATTTTTTCGCCGGTACTCTGCGCGACAACTTGTTGTTTGGCCTTCGTCACATTCCTGTGCGACCGGCCGATCACACCGGGGTAACGCTCAAACGCCGAGCTCGGCAAACCTACGAAGCTCAACGTTCGGGGAATATCGATTTCGATATTCATGCCGACTGGATCGATTACGAAGCTGCCGGGGTTGAGGATGTGAACGCACTGTCGCGGCGCATCACCGAGGTGCTGGTCCGTCTCGATCTCGACGAGGCGATCTATTCATTGGGGTTGCGCTGGCGACTGGATCCGGAGATTGATCCCGAAGCCGCGATGCAGTTGCTGGAGGCCCGGAAGGCGCTCGCTCGCCGGCTTGCCGAGGACGAAATTACCAACCTCGTTGAGACCTACGATCCCGAGCGGTTCAATCTGAACGCGTCGGTGGCAGAGAACTTGTTGTTTGGCACGCCGATCGGCCCTGTCTTCGATTTCGAAGCGCTCGCAGACAACGCCTACGTGCTGCAGGTTTTGACGCAGGTCGGTCTGATTGAAGATCTGGTCACCGCCGGCAAGCAGGTGGCCGAAACGATGATCGAAATGTTCGCCGACTTGCCGGCTGATCATGAATTCTTCGAGCAAATCAGCTTCATCAGTGCCAATGATCTTCCCGAGTTCGTAGCCATCCTCGGCCGGATCGGTGAAGGAGGAACTGCGGCCCTCGCCAAGCAGGATCGGGCGAAGCTGCTCTCGCTGCCCTTCAGACTAGTGCCGGCACGACATCGGCTAGACGTTGTCGACGACCGCATGCAACGCCGGCTGCTCGAAGCACGTAAAGTATTTCGCGCGAATCTTCCACAAAAAGCGCGACAACAGATCGAGTTCTTCGATCCCAAGCGCTATAACGCGGCCGCCTCTGTCCAAGACAATATTTTGTTTGGTAAGATTGCCTATGGCGAAGCGGATGCCCCGGCCCGAATCCCGAAGGTTCTCGGCGGAGTGATCGACGGGTTGTCGCTCCGCCAGATCATCATCGATGTTGGTCTCAATTACAACGTTGGCACCGGCGGATCGCGCTTGTCCATCGCGCAACGCCAGAAGGCGGCAATCGCCCGCGCCGTGCTCAAACGTCCCGACCTCCTGATTCTCAACGAGGCGACCTCTGCCCTCGACGGTCAAGACCAGACCAAGATCAGCAATGGGTTGAGAGAGGAATTTGCCGGCCGAGGGATCATATGGGTGCTGCATCGGGCGAGCCTCGCCCGGAATTTCGATCGCGTTCTCATCTTGAGCGGCGGCAAGCTGCAAGAGCAAGGTAGTGTCTCGGAATTGCGAGGTAACGAGTCGCTGATGTCTTTGCTGGTGGCGGCCGAATGAAGGAACCAATGGCCAAAGGAACCCGAGGAGGGAGGAAATGAGCCTCAAACAGGAATTCGAATTGCTCCGGCGTGTCCCGTTCTTCGCGGAGATCGAGCCTTCAAAGCTGAAGCTGTTGGCGTTCATGAGCGAGCGGGTCGGGTTCGATCCCGGCAAGAATTTGATGCGGCAGGGAGACGCCGCTGATGCGGCTTATCTCATCATCGACGGTCAGGCCGAGGTCGTTCTCGAAACGCCCGCCGGCCCGATCGTTGTCGCGACACTCGGCGCCAACGAGATCGTCGGCGAAATGGGCATTCTGGGCAATGCTCCGCGCGCGGCGACCGTCCGAGCTAAGGATCGGCTCATCGCGCTCCGCATCTCCAAGGAGCCGTTCATGCGCATGGTGCGGGAATTTCCGAACATGGCGGTCTCAATCATGCAGGAGCTGGCGCACCGCGTTGAATTAATGAACAATCAGCTGCGCACCGCTCGTGCGGAAATCGACCGGCTGCGCACGCGTTCCGACGTTGCCGCATAATACCGGTGAGCCGACTGGACAGCTTCATTCGACGCCTCGAGGCGCAGCGCGCTTGCCTCGAATCGGCCGCCGACCTGGTTGCCGGTCTGGATGGTGAGGTGCTGGAGCTCGGGCTCGGCAACGGCCGGACGTACGATCATCTTCGAAAGCTCTTCCCGCATCGCAAAATCTATGTCTGCGAGCGCATCGTGGCAGCCCATCCCGATTGTGTTCCGCCATCCCGATTCCTCTTGCTTGGCGATATGCGCGAAACTCTGCCAGCCGTTCGCGCGCGGCTTGCCGGCCGTGTGGTGCTCGCCCATCTCGATGCCGGGAATGGCGAAATCGCAGCGAGCGAGGCGCTTGCCGACCACCTCACCCCGCTGATCGTCCCGCTTTTGCGGCTGAACGGGGTGCTGGTCAGCGAACCAGCGGTAAATGCCGACCAATTAAGCGCTCTTCCGCTGCCGGGCGGGATCGAGCCGGGCCGATATAACCTATACCGGCGTATCAGCCGCCGATCGCCACCATGACCGGGACATGGTCCGACGCCTTACTCCAACCGCGACTGTCACGGTGCACGCGCGCTTCGCTGAGCGCGGCGACGAGAGACGGGCTCACCCAGATATGATCGAGACGGCGGCCGCGATTTGAAGCCGACCAGTCGCGGGCACGGTAGCTCCACCAAGTGTACAGACGCTCCTGCGGCGGCACGAAGTGGCGGACCGCGTCGACAAAAGGGCCCGCTTGCTGCAATCGTCCAAGCCGTTCCACTTCTACGGGGGTGTGGCTGACCACCGTCAAAAGCTGCTTGTGCGACCACACGTCCGTCTCCAGCGGTGCAATGTTGAGATCGCCCACCGCGATCATGCCACAGCCGTTCTGCCGCTCTGTCTTGAACCAATCTGTAATTTCGTCAAGAAACCGCAGCTTATGGGCGAATTTGGGGTTCGTTTCTGCATCCGGAACATCGCCGCCCGCCGGTACATAGATGTTATGGAGCTCGATGCCGCCGGGCAGCTCGACGACAGCGTGCCGGCAATCGGCGCGGTTGCACCAAGCTTTAGTTCCAGCCGATGCGAACGGCGTGCGCGACAGGATTGCCACGCCGTTATACCCCTTCATTCCGTGAACCAGCATGTGGCGATAGCCGAGCGCATCGAACATCTCGCGCGGAAAGCGCTCGTCGGGGGTTTTGGTTTCCTGTAAGCATAGAACGTCCGGGGTCCATTCCGCCACGAGCTGCCGGACATTGTCGACTCGCTGCCGGACCGAGTTGATGTTCCAACTGACAACGCGCAATGTCATGGCTTGGCGCCCTGTTGGCGCTCGCGGAATGCGCCGGTCCGCGAAAACAACGGCGCCCGGTCGGGGGGGAAGACCGGGCGCCTGCATGTCAGAAGCGTTTGGGGGAAATCGGGCCCGCAGGGGAAACGGGACCGTTCTAAAGAGAGTTTGGTAACTCTCTCCGCTTCCGAGTGATGCAGATGGGGTGCAGCCGAATAAAAACAAACTTCCATTTCTGCATATCGGGAACGGTGAAAATGCATGCGCCTGTGGGAACCATTCCAAGTTCACTCACGCCGCGCGGGTTGCGACAGCAGTTCCCGCGTAGGCTGCATGACGGCACGCCTGGGCAAACATAGCAAATAATGCCCTCGACAGCGGATTCTCGAGCACTTTGTACTCCGGATGCCATTGCACGCCGACGACAAACCGGGCCTCGGGCAGGCTCACCGCTTCAATTTGACCGTCAGGCGCAACCGCTTCGACGCGAAGCGTGGGCCCGGGACGATCGATCCCTTGCGAATGCAGTGAATTCACCATCACCTCAGTTGTGCCGGCAAGTGACGCCAAAAGCCCACTAGGGCTCAGCGCCACACTATGCGCGGGGCCGTAAGGGCCATCCGGCAAATCTTTCGGCGAACGATGATTGAGGCGGCCGGGGAGTTCGTGCACTCGCTGGTGCAAGGTGCCGCCGAGCGCAACATTCAACTCCTGGATCCCTCTGCAGATTGCCAAAATCGGCAAGTCACGCCGAACCGCTTCGCAAATCAGCGGCAAAGTCGTCGCGTCGCGCTCCGGATCGTGCAGGGTTTCCGGGTGACTCGGCTCGCCGCCATATTGGCTCGGATGGACGTTCGAGGGACTGCCGGTCAGCAACAAACCGTCGAGCCTGTCGAGCATCACGCAGACATCGGCCCTCGAACCTATCGCGGGGATCAAAATCGGTAGACAACCGGTCGCATCGATGACCGCATTCGGATATCTCTCGTTGACCCCGTGGAAAATGCGCTCGTTGACCTTACGCATGCAGGTGGGAATACCGATAATCGAAAAATGGCCGGCGGGCATTGGGCTCAGCTCAAGGCTCTTATTGGCGGCGCGAAGCGGCATAGGGATCCTGATATACAAACAGCTTGGGGTCGAGCGCCATACCAAATCGCTCATCGTAGAGTGAAACCGTAGTGGTCTTACGCTGTTGATCCACAATCGACCATTGACGCAACGCCAGCGGATTGTCGCTGAACACCATTGTCAGACTGCCATTGTCCGGCTCGGCCTTCTCGACAACGGTTACCCTTAGGGTGTTTGCCCCTCGCTCGAAGCTGGTCACGATCAGATCGCTAAACGTGATCGGATCACGGAGAAGGAGCCAAGCGGGCGTCGACTTCAGCCCGACTTTGGACATCTGGATAAGCTCCTTATCGACGTAATAGACGTAAAACATGTCTGCGAGGAGCAGAATGGGTGATGGCGGATCATATTCAAAGCGCATTCGGCCAGGTCGCGCCATCCAGAGCTGCCCAGTGACGACACCGCCGTTCGAGGCAACCTGTCGAAACTTGGAATACATGGTACGAATGCTGCCCAAGTAGGCCGCAATTCGCTGCAGATCAGCGCTATCCTGCGGCGTGAGCGCGACGGCGGCAGGCGGCCCAGCGGCAACGGCTACCGCTGAGGGCCGCGCCGCCGCAAACGCAAGAGAAGCGGCGAGCACGGCCCGGCGATTTACGCAGACGGACGCGCCGAGGAATCGCCACGGCCTTCGGCGCTCCTCGATACCGGCCATCTCGCCTCCGCTGTTGCGTGCTAAATCGGAGAGGTAGTTGACTCTGGCCACCCGGTCTTTCAATTGCGGTCAATCGCCGCCGCGCGCCAGAACTTCGCGTTTTCCGACATGATTGGCGGGAGTCACAATGCCTTCCGTTTCCATTCGCTCGATAATTCGCGCTGCGCGATTGTAGCCGATCTGGAGATGACGTTGAACAAAGCTCGTCGAGGCCTTGCGCTCGCGACACACCACCGCCACCGCCTGAGCATACAGCTTGTCGGCCGATTGGCCCTCCTCCTCTTCACTTAGCGGATCAAAGGGAGCATCGTCATCCTCGGTGACCTCGTCGATGTAGTCTGGTGTCCCGCGCGTTTTCAGGAACGAGACGACGCGCTCGACCTCTTCGTCCGAGACGAACGGGCCGTGGACACGGGTGATGCGCCCGCCGCCTGCCATATAGAGCAGGTCGCCCCGGCCGAGGAGCTGCTCGGCACCGCCTTCGCCGAGGATGGTGCGGCTGTCGATTTTCGATGTCACCTGAAAGCTGATGCGGGTCGGAAAATTTGCTTTGATTGTGCCGGTGATGACGTCGACGGACGGGCGTTGCGTCGCCATGATCAGGTGGATCCCGGCGGCGCGGGCCATTTGTGCCAGACGCTGGATCGCCGCTTCGATTTCCTTGCCGGCGACCATCATCAGATCTGCCATTTCGTCGACCACGACGACGATCAGCGGCAGTTCGCTGGTATCGAATGGCTGCGGCTCAAAAATCGGCTGGCCCGTTTCCGGATCGAATCCCGTCTGCACCTCCCGGATCACGCTCTCACCCTTGGCCGCAGCATCGGCCAAGCGGGCGTTGAAGCCATCGATATTGCGCACTCCGAGTTTCGACATCTTCCGATATCGGCTTTCCATCTCGCGGACCGTCCATTTCAACGCCAGTACCGCTTTCCGCGGATCGGTGACGACCGGCGCGAGAAGGTGCGGGATGCCGTCATAGACGGAGAGCTCAAGCATCTTTGGGTCAATCATGATGAACTTGCAGCGGTCGGGCGGCATTCGGTACAGGATCGACAGGATCATCGTGTTGATGCCGACCGATTTGCCGGATCCGGTGGTGCCCGCGATCAACAGATGCGGCATCTTTGCGAGGTCAGCCAGCGCCGGCTCACCGGAAATGTCCTTACCCAGAATTAGGGCGAGGCGTCCGGGATGGGTCTCGTAAAGCGGTGAATCGAGCAGCTCGCGCAGAAACACTGTTTCCGCCTTGCGGTTGGGCAGCTCGATGCCGATAACGTTTCGGCCCGAAACGACCGCGACGCGAACCGAAATGGCGCTCATCGAGCGAGCGATGTCGTCGGCAAGACCGATGATCCGCGACGCCTTGATCCCGGGAGCCGGCTCGAACTCGTACAGAGTGACGACCGGCCCGGGACGAACCTGAACGATCTGACCGCGGACGCCGAAATCATCGAGCACCGTCTCGAGCAGCCGGGCGTTTTTTTCGAGAGCCTCCTCGTTAATCGCCTCGGCCTTGGCCGCCGGCGGCTTTACCAAGAGCTCTAATGAGGGCAGTATTGGCTGTCGCTCGGGTTCGAGGTCGAGCGCCGGCTGACGCTCCCCTTCGGCACGCTTTCCTGGCGCGGGCGGCCTCGCCTTTGGTGCGATGAAACGAACTAACCCGCCCCGGTCCTGCGCGCCGGCTTGCGCTTCACTCAGCCGGGGTTCGCGCCGGCTAGGCAACGGTGTGACGACCGGCGGGCGGCGGACCTCAGGGGCATCGGAGCGGCGATCGAATTCCGGATTTCGCGCTACAGGCGATTTCTGCCAACGGCGCCAAACCAGACTGAGGAGCGAGCCCGCCCCGGCCGAGCTGCTTCCGGAAACCTCAGCCAGACGTACTGCGCGCCGCCCAGCGCCTGCACCGATCGCACGCCAATCTCGCAAAGACAGCCCCATGGTAGCCAGCAACAGGAGGCCGGCAACTGCCGCAGCCGCCATTGAGATGGGCAACGCCGCGGTGCCGAGACCGGAGCGCACCAAAAGCCGCTCCATAACCAAGCCAATGGCACCGCCGGAGCCCGCCGGAGGAGAGAGCGCTCCGAGATCGAGGATCGAGAGCGCTACCGCCCCCAGTGTCAGGGCCGCCGGAAAGAGTGCCAACCGGGTCCAGCTGGACCGAAGGGGGCGGTGCAGCACAAGGCGAAAAGACCAGGTTAGCAGGAGGATAGGGATCAAGAAGCATGCGAGCCCAAGACTCTGCCATAAGAGGTCGGCCAGCACCGCTCCATCGTGACCGAGAAAATTGTGGGGTGTCGCGTCGACCGCTGTGTTCAGCGATCCATCACGCGGGTCGTAGGTGAACAACGACAGGAAAAGCAAAAGGCCCACTAGCAACAGAGCGAAGCCGAACGCTTCCTCGACCCGGTGCTTCAAAGCCGCAAGCGCTTCTCCGCTTGCCCAACGAACTGTGGACCTGGCCATGCTGTCCCCCCGGCGCCGGCACAAACCAAACTATCTCAGCTTTCAGTTACAACAGCTGGCGCTTCTGTGCAAATATGGAACGCCCTCACTCGCCGCCCCAGGGCAGCTGCGTCCTCGGGTCTTCGCCGGATCCCGCGAGAGGGGAGCGGGCGGGGAGGCACGGGCCCCGCCTCCTCCGCCGACCCCCTGGGTAGACCGCCAGGGTAACCCGGGATCCCGCGGCTCATACCCAAGCTCGTAGCGCTCCTAATATAATGCGTTTCTGTGGCGTCGGCTTCATCGAGAGCCTCCTTACGGGGCGCGGATCGATGGAAAACTGTCGGCCAGTTTGATCATTCCGTCGCCGAGGTCAGGCGCACCTCCTCGATCAGTGCTGCCACCCGGCGCAGCTCGACCCCGCGGTCGATCTCCTCGAGGGTGGGGGACAAACGCCGGCGCCAATTGGGGTGCGCGTCGGTGGTACCGGGCAAATTCGCCTGCTCGACTTCGGAGAGCACATCCTCGAGCTGAACCAGCATCAGACGAGCGCGCGAGCGGCCGAGATATGCGAGGATGGCGTCCCGAAGCTCGATCGTATAGACCGGCTCGCCCTCCTCGGGGAGAAACTCCGCTTTTTGGGCGGGTGCAATCAATCCTTCCCGGACGAGCGCGGCGAGCAAGAGACTGCGATCGCGGTGGCGCTCGGCTGCCTCTGCTTCCTCAGCATGCCGGTCGGGGTAAAGTCCGAGACGCCGGCGCCAAATGATATCGGTGCCCAGCCAGAACCCCTTCAGAGTCGCGATGTCGTGAGTGGCCGCCGAAGCTGCGGCCAGCTCCGGATATTGGGCCGGCGGCACGAATGTCCCGTCAGATTTGCGCTCAAAGACGAAAATTCGGTACGACAATATGTTGGCCGAACGCATGGTGTCGCGAAACCCCTCTGGCACAGTGCCGAGATCTTCGCCGACAACGGCGCAAGCCTGGCGCCGGCTCTCGAGTGCGACCAGCCGGATCAACTCCCTGAACGGATAGTTTACGTAAGCGCCGGCTTTCGCCTCCATTCCGCTCGGAATCCAATAGAGCCGGTTGAGCGACATCACATGATCGATCCGCAAAATGCCGGCGTGGCGCATATTGGCGCGCAGCGACGCAATGAACGGCGCAAAGCCCTGACGCCGAAGCACCAATGGATTGACCGGCGCCAAGCCCCAATTCTGTCCGCCGCGGCTCAGCGCGTCGGGCGGCGCGCCGATCGATGCTCCCGGCGCGACCAGCTCCTGATCCGCCCAGGCTTCGGCTCCATTCGGATCGGCACCGACCGCCAGGTCCCGATAGAGGCCAATCGAAAGCCCGGCGTCCCGGCCAGCTGTCGACGCGACCGCAAGCTGCCGGTCGGCCTCCCATTGCAGAAACTGAAAGAACTCGACGCGATCGCGATGCGCCGCCGCAAAGGCGGCAACCTTCGGCGATCGTGGATCGCGCATCGGCGCTGGCCAGCTATGCCATGAGAATTGTCGCTTTTCGCGAAGGTGGTGCTCGTGCAGTGCGTCGAATACGGCAAAATCAGCGAGCGATCGCCCCGCGCTCTGCTGAAAATCTCGGAAGGCCCGTCCGGCTTTGCTGGTCGCGGTCCCGTTCATGCCGAGCTCGAATGACCGGAAGCGACGAAACAACGCTTCCAATACCGACCGCTTGCAAGCGGCGACGGCACCATAGTCGATGAGCTCTGCCGAGCGGGCTGCCCAATGAGTCGCCCCGAACCACTGGCCGCCGGTCAACTCGCGTATCGCCTCGTCCTCGGCAAAACCGGGAACTGCCGTCACATCGATGTAAAGATAGTCGAGCTGGCTGCGACTGGACGGCGAATAGGGGCTGACATGCCGAGGCTCGGCGGCGAATAGCGCGTGCAGCGGATTAATGCCGACCACCGAAGCGGTGCAACGTCCCGCGGCGCGGGCGAGCATCGCAAGATCGGTAAAATCTCCGAACCCCCAATTCCGCTCGCTGCGCAGACCGTAAAGTTGACAGCTTAGCCCCCAGCTGCGCGAACCCGGCCCAAGCTCGGCGGGAAGGTGGCAGCCGGGCGGCGCGACGATTAGCTCGGCACATGCGTTAATGCCGTTAGCCTCGACTTCAAGGCGGTGATAGCCGAGCGGCAACCCGCTCGGCAGGGCGAGTGCGAACCGCTTTACACTCGAGTTGGTGTCCACCATCACCCGGCCCGAGCGCTCGTCACCATCTGCGAGGCGGCAGCGCCAGAAGACTCTGCGGCAGTCTGGTGGCAGGCGCAGGAAGAGCTCGGGACGCAGGTCTTCGGCATGCACGATATGCGCGGCCTCGAGCCCAAGCGGCAAAAATAGTTGTTGCTCCTCGAGCTGATGCCGGGCGCACACGGGGTCCGACGGCAGGCCGAAGGCAGCTGTCAGCGCCAGTAATGTGTCATCCGACACCTCTCGGGTTTGCCCAAGCGCGTCCGTGTAACGCGCCTCGACGCCGAGCAGTCCGGCGAGCTGAAGGAGTGCGGCGCGACTGCTCATATCAACGGAAGTTGTCCCTCACCCGCACCGCAGCGGTCAAGGATCCGAGCTCACGGTCGCCGTCGAGCAATAATGTGCCAGTCACAACTGGGACGCGGCGTGGTGGTATTGGCCGCGGTGCTCGGTCAATGAACAGCGCAAACGATCGAGCCTTCAGCCGATAAACTTCTTCCGCCTCGTAGCGTCTTGCCGCCGTGACACGCCCGGTCGGCTCCGCGGTATCGACCAGCGGCTCCCAGAACATTGGCGAAGCAAGGATCGGAAAACGAAAGTCGAGCTCCTCGCCGTGCGCATTCATCATTACGAGAAAGCTTTCGTCGATATCGCGCTGGCCGCCTGGCGTGAAGAACTCGCCGGCCGCGCCGCTCAGGACATACCCGAGGGCCAGCCCTACCGGATTGTTCCAGTCCTCGGTCGTCGCCTCCTTGCCCAAAGGAGTGATCCAGGTAATGTCTTTGACCCCTGCCTCGGAAAGTACCTCACCGCGCAAAAATCGTGGGCGGGAGAAGACGCGGTGCCGGCGGCGTAGATGGATCAGATAGCGGACGAACCAAGCCAACTCCTCGTCCGCCGGCCCGATGTGTTGCCAGTCGAACCAGGAGATTTCATTGTCTTGACAATAGGCATTGTTGTTGCCGCGCTGTGTCCGCCCGATCTCATCGCCGGCCAGCAACATCGGCACGCCGAGCGACAACAGAAGGGTGGCCAGCAGGTTGCGTTTCTGGCGGTCGCGCAGGGCGATGATCTGCGCATCATCGGACGCCCCCTCGAC
Organism: uncultured Alphaproteobacteria bacterium; assembly: GCA_963736715.1. Lineage (GTDB taxonomy): Bacteria > Pseudomonadota > Alphaproteobacteria > ATCC43930 > CGMCC-115725 > AP-15. Next base: position 243,342 of record CAVTQA010000007.1, read on the forward strand.
ACCGTAATTGCAGCTATAATTGGCGTCAGTCCCGTCGCGGTTGCCCTCGCCATTAAGCTCGTTGTGCTTCTTGCTGTAGCTGACGAGATCCTGAAGTGTAAAACCGTCATGGACGGTGATGAAATTGATGCTCGCCCAAGGCCGCCGGCCGCGATATCCGAAGATATCCGACGAGCCGGCCACCCTAGAACCGAGATGGGCGACGAGATCCCTGTCACCTCCCCAGAAGCGCCTGACGGTATCTCGATACTGCCCATTCCATTCGGCCCAACCGGGCGGCAAGTTGCCGAGCTGATATCCGTTAGGGCCGAGATCCCAGGGTTCGGCAATCAATTTGAGCCCGGCCATCACCGGGTCCTGCCTTATCGCATCGAAGAAGGCGCTGTCCTGGGCATAATCGCCGTTTTTACGGGCGAGACTCGGGCACAGATCGAAACGGAAACCGTCGACATGCATCTCCACGGCCCAATAACGCAGCGAATCCATGACCAGCTGCAACACCCGAGGATGGTCGAGGTTCATCGTATTACCGGTACCGGTCACGTCGTAGTAAAACCGGCGGTCGGCTTGCAAACGGTAATATGAAGCGTTGTCGATCCCGCGAAACGAAAGTGTCGGGCCGAGATGATTGCCCTCGCCGGTGTGGTTGTAAACGACATCGAGAATTACCTCGATCCCGGCGTCGTGCAGGCGCTTTACCGCTGTCTTGAAGCCGGCGATCGACGGCGTCGGTAGAAAGCGCGGATCTGGCGCAAAGAAGCCGATCGTATTGTAGCCCCAGTAATTCACCAGCCCGCGTTCGAGCAAATGGCGATCGTCGATCGAGGCGTGGATCGGGAGCAGTTCGACTGCAGTGACGCCCAGGCCGACGAGGTAATCGATCATTGCCGGCGAAACGAGCCCGGTGAAGGTGCCGCGGTGTAAGGGCTCGACATCGGGGTGCTTGATCGTGATGCCGCGTACATGCAGCTCAAGTATGATCGTTTCTTCCCATGGCGTTTGAGGGCGCCGATCCTCACCCCAGGTGAAGGCGGGCTCGATCACCCGGCATTTGGGGATGTTGCGCGAATTGTCGCGCCGGTCAAAAGACAGGTCCTCCCGCGGACTCCCAACCCGGTAACCGAAGACCGCGTCGGCCCAGCGAAGCCGCCCTTGCAGGGCCTTGGCGTAGGGGTCGATCAGCAGCTTGTTCGGATTGAACCGATGCCCGTTCGACGGATCGAAAGGTCCATAAACACGGTAGCCGTAAAGCAGGTTCGGTCGGGCGTCCGGCATGTAGGCGTGCCAGACCTCGTCGGTATATTCCGGAAGCACGATGCGCGCCTCCTCTTGAACGCCGGAGCGGTCGAACAGGCACAGCTCGATCTTCTCGGCATGCGCCGAAAAGATCGCAAAGTTCACACCCTGACCGTCCCAAGTCGCCCCGAGCGGGTACGGACGACCCGGCCAGACCTTCCATTGCGAAGCCATCAGCGGCGGGTGGGTGAGTGGCAGCCGAGCATTCGGAGATTATGGGAGGCCAGCCGATTAATCCGGGGTAAAGACCAATGCGCCGAGCGGCGGCAAGTTTAAGCGTAGCGAGTAGGGAAGGCCATGCATCGGATCAGGGTCGGCATGAACCTCTCCCGCGTTGCCGATGCCGCTGCCGCCATACTCCACCGCGTCGGTGTTGATGCGCTCGCGATAGCGCCCCGGCTGTGGCACTCCTATTCGATAGTTCTCGCGCGGAACTGGCGTGAAGTTGCAGACGATGACCGCGACTTCGTGCGGATCCCGGCCGCGCCGCAGATAGGACACGACGCTCTCGGCCGCGTTCGCCACGTCGATCCAGTGGAACCCCTCGGGCTCGCAATCGAGACGATGCAACGCCGGCGTGCTGCGATAGAGATGATTGAGATCACGCACCAGACGCCGGACCCCCTCGTGCAACGGTTCGCCGAGCAGCTGCCAGTCGAGCCCGACATCGTGGTTCCACTCGCGCTCCTGAGCGAACTCGCCGCCCATGAACAGCAGCTTCTTGCCGGGATGGGTCCACATGAAAGTGAAATAGGCTCGCAGATTAGCAAAGCGCTGCCAGCGGTCGCCCGACATCTTGCCGATCAGCGAGCCCTTGCCGTGCACCATCTCGTCATGGCTGAGCGGCAAGATGAAATTCTCGTGAAAGGCGTAAAGCAGACCGAAGCTGAGGTCGTTATGGTGGTATTTGCGGTGGATCGCATCCAATGACATGTACCGCAACGTGTCGTGCATCCACCCCATATTCCATTTGAAGCCAAAGCCGAGCCCGCCGACATAGGTCGGGCGTGACACCATCGGCCAAGCGGTCGACTCCTCAGCCACGGAGGTCGCGCCGGCCTCCCCGAACACCAGCTCGTTCATTCTGCGCAGGAACGCGATTGCTTCGAGGTTTTCCCGCCCGCCGAAAGCATTCGGGATCCATTGCCCCGGGTTGCGGCTGTAGTCGAGGTACAACATCGAGGCGACTGCATCGACCCGGATGCCGTCGATGTGGAATTCGCGCAGCCAATAGAGCGCGCTCGACAGCAGGAAATTCGCGACTTCACGGCGGCCGAAATTGTAGATCAGTGTGTTCCAATCGGGATGAAAGCCCTGCCGCGGGTCGGCGTGCTCGTAAAGCGCCGTACCGTCAAAACGGCCGAGCCCGTGCGGGTCGGTCGGGAAATGCCCGGGAACCCAATCCAACAGCAATCCCAACCCTGCGCCATGGCAGGCATCGACAAAGGCGCGGAAGTCGTCCGGCGCACCATAACGGCTGGTCGGCGCGAACAGCGAGATCGGCTGGTATCCCCAAGAGCCGTCGAACGGATATTCGGTGACCGGCATAAGCTCGAGATGCGTGAACCCCATTTCGGCTGCATAGGGGACGAGCTGGTCGGCGAGCTCGCGATAGGTCAAATAGCGCCCGTTCTCCGCCAGATTGCGGCGCCACGAGCCGAGATGGACTTCATAAATCGAGATGGGCGCCTGGCGATCGTTGCGCTCCCAGCGCTCCGCCATCCACCGCCCATCCTGCCACAGATGTCGCGACGGCTCGGCAATGATCGATGCCGTGTTGGGCGGCCGCTCGGCCCGCTCGGCCTGCGGGTCCGCCTTGAGCGGCAGGAGCTGACCGTCGGCGCTGAGGATCTCATACTTGTACAGGTGGCCGGGGCGCAGGCCAGGGACGAACAGGTCCCAGAACCCGCCGCCATTCCGCATCGGCATTCGCCGGCCGTCCCAGCCATTGAAATCGCCGACGACGCTGACCCGGCGCGCATTCGGAGCCCATACCGCAAACGCGATGCCTTCGACTCCCTCATGGACCAGCGGATGCGCTCCGAGCTTGCGGTAGCTCGCGAGGTGATTGCCCTCCGCGAGCAAGTGGATGTCGATCTGGCCGAGCACCGGGGGAAATGAATAGATGTCGTAGAATTCATGCTGCGCGCCACCGCTCGACGCCCTCAGCCGATACCGGAACGGCTCTTTGCGGTCGCGAATGGTCGCGGCAAAGAGACCGTCACGGTGGATCTGCACTCCCTTCGCGGCTACTTCGCCGGTCGCAGACTCGATGATTGAGACATCTTGCGCACCAGGGAGCATCGCACGGACGGTTATTCCGCCCGACGTCTTGTGCATGCCGAGGAACGAGAATGGATCGCCGTGGCGCGCCTCGACAATGGCCGCGACTTGCGGATCAAGCCGCCGCAGCACGCTCGACCCCCTCCGTTTTCGCCAGTACCCCGAGTACGCCCCTCAGCGGAATGTCAACCCAAGCAGGCCGGTTCGCCAACTCATACGAGATCTCGTAAATCGCCTTTTCGAGCGTGAAGAACGCCAGCATCCTGCGCGCCTGAACTCTTGCTCGTCGGGTAAGCCGGGCAGCCGCGCATCGCTTTGCGGTAGGCGGCGCGGAAACCGTCGACCGCGCGCTGCCTCCAGGCTTCGGCCAATTGCAGCATGATCGGTTCCGCCGCAGGCCGCGCTTCAGCCAGCTGCCGCACCGCCGTGAAACTGGCATAGTCGAAGGAGCGGATCATGCCGGCGACGTCACGCAATGGCGAACTCTTTCGTCGGCGATCGGCCAGAGGCCTGGCGGGCTCGCCCTCGAAATCGATGATGAAGAAGTCGTTCTTCACGGCGAGAACCTGGCCGAGATGAAAATCGCCGTGGTAACGCGTCTTTTCCGCCTCCACCCCGTCCGGGACGAGCGTGCGGATACAGTGCAGCAGGCTGCTGCGCTCGGCGATGAGGCGATCGACCAGCTCCTGCGCCGCACCTGGCAATTGCGCTCGCTCGCGCTCCAATTTGGCGAGCATGTCGGTAGCGGCCGACTCCAGTTCGCGCCGCCATCGGCCGACGTCCTCGCCGCTGATCGGTTCGGGGGCAAAGTCGAGATCGTCGCGTCCGCCCTCGGCCAGCGCGCGATGCATCTCGGCCGTGCGAAGCCCGAGCTGACGCGCCAATGAGAGGAAAAAAACGTCGGGGTCGGGCAAATCGGACTCCCGAGTGCCGGTCGACAGCGCATCGTCGAGATAGCGCTTCAAATAGTCCAAGGCTTGGGTCCAGCCGTCGCCTTGATTGCGGACAAAGCCGAACAACACCCCAAGAGCATGAGTGGCGGCGCCATCCGTGCTGGCGACATCGAGTTCCACAAAGGCCAGCAGTGGCGGCGTGTTGGCAAACCCTGCTCGCTCCACCAGAAAACGCGACATCTCGATTTCCGGATGTAGGCCGGGTTGCAGGCGCCGATAGATTTTCAGCATTGCATAATCGTCGAACAGGATGGAGCTGTTCGATTGCTCGACTCCACTGCGGCGGGGCACCAGGCGTTCCGGCGGCGCGATCTGGTCGAATAAAGGCGTTTTGCGGCAGCAAATCTCGGCCCCGCCTTCGAGCCGTATTGTTGCATCCTGCCGGATCGCGTCCATCAACGCCAACGAAAAGCCGTCCTGCGATAGGGCATCGACAAGCGCCCCCTCTCGCCGGAATTGGCGCAATTCGGCGAGGGTCACCGGAACCAGATTTTGGCGCAATTCGGTCTCCGCGGACGACCAGATCGCGGCCAGCGGCAAGAAATAACACTGTCGTTCGCCGCCTGCGAGTTGCGCCTCGACGACGCCTGCTATGAACGACTCCGTTTCCGACCTTTCCTCAGCAGGTCGAGCGATTTCGCCACGCGCTAAAATACAGGCCGCCCTGATCCTCTGGTCCTTTGCCCCAAACCAGCGTTGGCGCGGCAAAAACGACGGGACCACGTCACGTTCGAGCTGCGGCAGGTTGCGTTCGCGAAAGAGGTCAGGCCAGCCATGCGGCATGACGAGCGTGAGGAATTCGGGGGGCGCCATTCGATTGCTCGCGGCCTCGGCAGCAGTGGATAGGAGCTCGAACCAAAAGAAGCTGTAAGGTTGGAGCGTCAGGAGATAAGGCAACTCACCAATCGGCGGAAACGCACTGCGGCCCAGCAGCTCGACCGGCTGACGGCCGCGCCAGTCGGATAGGTCGAGTTCCACTGCCTGCGGTGTGCGCGACAAATTGGCGACGCACAGGACAGTTTCATCGCCATAAGCGCGCAGATAGGCGATCACCTTGCGATTTGACGGGTACAAGAACTGCAGACTGCCGCGGCCAAACGCGCGTTGTGAGCGGCGCGCCGCAATCAGCCGCTTGATCCAATTGAGCAGCGATGACGGGGAGCGGCTCTGCGCCTCGACATTGACGGCCTCGAAGCCGTAGACCGGATCCATGATCGGCGGAAGGTAGAGCCGTGCCGGGTCAGCGCGGGAAAATCCGCCATTGCGGTCGAACGACCACTGCATCGGCGTACGTACGCCGTCGCGATCGCCAAGGAAGACATTGTCGCCCATGCCGATTTCGTCGCCGTAGTAAAATACCGGCGTTCCCGGCATCGAGATCAACAGCGCATTCAACAGCTCGATCTTGCGCCGGTCGTTTTCCATCAGGGGCGCGAGGCGGCGGCGAATCCCGAGGTTTAGGCGGGCGCGGCGATCGGCGGCATAGTAATTCCACAAGTAGTCCCGCTCACGGTCGGTGACCATCTCGAGCGTCAGCTCGTCGTGGTTGCGCAAGAAAACCGCCCATTGGCAAATCTCCGGAATATCCGGCGTTTGCCGCATGATGTCCGCAATCGGGTGACGGTCTTCGGTTGCGACGGCCATGTAAATCCGCGGCATCAGCGGAAAATGGAAGGCCATATGGCATTCGTCGCCGGCCCCGAAATATTGCAATACGTCTTCCGGCCATTGGTTCGCTTCGGCCAACAGCATGCGGTCGGAGTAGCGTAGGTCGAGCTCGCACCGCAGACGGCGCAGCACCTCATGCGTTTCAGGAAGATTCTCGTTGATCGTGCCTTCGCGCTCGATCAGATACGGCACCGCATCCAGGCGCATGCCGTCGACGCCGAGATCGAGCCAGAAGCGCATTACATCCACGACGGCCCGGAAGACCCGCGGATTGTCGAAATTCAGGTCCGGCTGGTGCGAGTAGAAGCGGTGCCAGTAATATGCTTGAGCCACTGGGTCCCAGGCCCAGTTGGATTTTTCGGTATCGACAAAAATGATGCGGGTCTCCGGAAACTTCTGGTCGGTATCGCTCCAGACATAGAAATCGCGCCACTTCGAGCCCGGCTTTGCCCGCCGCGCGCGCTGGAACCAAGGATGCTGATCAGAGGTATGGTTGATGATCAGCTCGGTGATGACCCGGATATCGCGTCGGTGCGCATCTCGTATGAACGCCTTGAAATCGGCCATCTTGCCGTAGGACGGGTTGATGTTCTTGTAGTCGGAGATGTCATACCCATCATCGCGTAAGGGCGAGGGATAAAACGGCAGCAGCCATAATGTAGTGATGCCGAGATCCTGCAGATAATCCAGCTTGCGGCGCAATCCTTCGAAATCGCCAATTCCGTCATTGCTGGAGTCGAAAAAGGCCTTCACGTGCAGCTGATAAATGATCGCGTCCTTGTACCACAGCGAGTCGGATGCCACCGTGCGCGCGATTGCGCTGCTGTCGGGCGCCGGACTAGTCAAATCGTTTAGGAGTGTCATGCGGCTAGGGCTGATCGCAAAAGTGCATCAATTAGGATCGACTGGAGCCTCTAATCCTGAAAAAGGGCCGAAATCGGGCCTGCCGAAAAAAATTACAACGCATTCGACTATTGGCGGATCTAGTTCGCCCGTCTGAGGCAGAAAATCGATGCGGGATTGCTTGCCGGATCGAGATGAAAGCGCTGATAAGTCCCGCGGCACGCAACGGCATGGCCGGTGAATGCCTCCTCGAGCGAATATGCCCCATCAGCCGAAATTCCGAACTCGGCAAGCGGCAGCTCGACAGTATCCTCGCGCACGCCGTGCGGATCGAGATTGACGACGATAATCACGACGTTGGCCCGGTCCGAGGAGATCTTCGCATAAGCCAGGATGTTCGGGTCGTTGCAGTTTAGAAAGCGCAGATTGAGAAACTGCCGCAATGCCGGATTGTTGCGCCGAAAACGATTGAGAACAGCGATATCTTCCTTGATGTTGCCCGAGCGCTCCCAGTCCCAAACCTTATATTCGTACTTCTCGGAATGGAGATACTCCTCGCGCCCCGGGATCGGAGTATTCTCGCAAAGCTCGAACCCGTTGTAGATGCCATAGACCGGCGACAATGTCGCGGCCAACACCAGACGAATGCGAAATGCCGGGCGGCCGCCCTCTTGAAGGAATACCGGCAGGATGTCCGGCGTGTTGGTGAAGAAGTTCGGCCGAAAATATTCCTTGGCTGGATATGAGGTCAGCTCGGTCAGATACTCGATCAACTCGGATTTCGTATTTCGCCAGGTGAAATAAGTATAGGACTGGGTGAACCCGGATTTCGCCAATGCTCGCATCATCTTGGGCCGGGTGAACGCCTCTGACAGGAAAATCGCCTCCGGGCAGCGCACCTTGACCTCGCGGATCAGCCACTCCCAGAAGGGCAAGGGCTTGGTGTGGGGGTTGTCGACGCGAAAGGTGCGCACACCCTCGCCGACCCAAAACAAGATCGTATCGCGCAATTCGGTCCACAGCCCGTCGGAGTCCGGATTATCGAAATCGACATTGACGATGTCTTCGTATTTTTTAGGAGGATTCTCAGCGTACTTAATGGTTCCGTCGGGCCGAAAGCGGAACCACTGCGGGTGCTCTCGCACCCACGGATGGTCGGGTGCGGCTTGAATCGCGAAATCCAATGCCACCTCCATCCCGAGCGCCGCAGCGCCACGGACGAAACGGCGGAAGTCGGCGAGTGTGCCGAGCTCGGGGTCGACTGCCCGATGACCGCCTTCCTCCGAACCGATGGCGTAAGGGCTCCCTGGATCGCCCGGCTCCGCAACCGTGCTGTTGTCTCTGCCCTTGCGGTTGACGCGACCGATCGGATGGATCGGAACGAGATAGACGACGTCGAAGCCGAGCCGCGCGATTTCGGGGAGGCGCGCGATACAATCATCAAACGTAGCGCCTTTGCCGGGCTCCACCCCTTGGCTGCGCGGGAACATTTCATACCACGCGGCGAAGCTCGCCGCTTTGCGGTCGACGATGACCTCCAGTTCGTGTGGATAACTCACGGCATCGGTGCGCATCGAACAGCGCGCCATTGCGTCGCGAAGTTCGGATGAGAGGAGCAGCTCGGCGCGGCCGGCGCTGTCGTGCTGCTCGAAATCGCGCAACATGTGCTGGATACAGGCCCTATCGCCACCTCGCGCCAGCGCCAGCGCGGCGTCTACGATATTCCGCCCCTCGACGAGTTCGAGATCGATGCTCTGGCCGGCCGCCAGCTTCTTTTCGGCCTCGTCGCGCCAGCTTTCGAAATGATCGGTCCAGGCCTCGATCGTGTACCGCCACAGGCCAACCGCATCGAGCTCGAAAGCGACCGACCCAGCGATCGTTGTCGTAAAAAACGAGAGGCGCTTCTCGCCACGCCTCGTCTTCGCGCCGGTATTTCACCACGGCGCGCAGCTTGTCGTGCCCGTCGCGAAACAGGTCGGCCCACACCTCGAACAGCTCGCCGACGATCCGCTTGACGGGATAGCGGCCGCCATCCAACTCGGGATACACCTCCTCGATTTGTATCCGGTTCTCGGGTCGCCATCGCGGATGTTGCGGGACCGGCCGCCCGGACCGGATCGTACCCACCCGCAAAACCCGCACCTCAAACGGCTCAACGGCGACGGAAGAGCCTTCGATTTCGATCTGACTGGTTTGTTGCTCGTGCGTGTTGACGAGGATGAAGGCGCGATCGTCGCCGCTTTCTGTCCGCCGCTCCAGAACGACCAGCGGGTCGGCTTGGTTGCTCTGCCGCCGCAGCGGACCCTCTTCGTTCAGAGCCGGGACCGATTTCTTCATCGCGTTGACCTCGGCTACAAATTGGCTGAGATCAAAGCGCTCGGGCTCACGGCTCCTCGTCAGGGTTGGCAACGACATCGAGCCGCCGCGACCAGCCGTATTCGAAACCCATCGGCATCATCACACCGGTCGAGTAGGCGGCGGCAAAGGCGTAAGCCTGCCGATAGCGCGGCTCGATCTGAGATTCCGGAATTCCGGCAGCGCGGAGTTCATTCACCAGCCGGTCGGTATCGTGGCTCTCCGGAAAGCCGATCGATGGCGCGATACGGCGAAAGTCTTCGTACTGCTCCAGCAGCCAAGGGCTTTCAAAATCCCACCATTTCACGCTGTTGAAGAGATAATCGAACCCGGCGCCGCGGAGGGCGAGGACCGCCTCTTTCGGCGCCCCGAGGTTTTCGGCGCAGAACACCACCTCGGGATCTGCGGCCTTGGCGTCGCTAATCAGGCCGCGCCAGACCTCGCCGGGCACCTTATAGGCCGCATCGCACCGAAACCCGCCAAAGCCCAAGCCGATGTAATGACGCACCAGCTGTTGGAAATAGCCAAGGATCTGACGCTGCTGCGGCGGCCGATAATCGAGTTCGGCGAGGTCGCCCCATACCGTCTTTTGGGTGGGGTCGGCAGGGTCGGTCGCGAAAGGCGAGACGACATTGCCGCGCGCATCGCGAGTGAACCAGTCGGGATTGCTGGCGACGAGCTCGCTATCCTTCGAGGTATGATTGACGACCAGATCCATAATGACGCGCAGCCCGTGCCCCCGCGCCGCCTCGGTAAAGGCGCACAACAGTTGGTCGTCATCGCCAGGCTCGCCGCCGCGAAAGCGGGGATTGAGCCGGTAGTAATCCTTGACCGCGTAGAGGCTCCCGGAAAAACCCGGGTAATGAAACGGGTTCACATAGACGGCATTGAACCCCATCGCCGCGATCCGCGGCAAATGCGCGGCCCATTTCCGGGTGGTGCCGGCCAATGTCGGAAACAGATTGTAAATGCGGAGCCCTTCGCTCATTGCGACAGACCTGAGTTGTTCAGATTGCCCCATCCCCTTAGTCCCGACCTAGTAATGGCCTCCGACTTCGTGAAGTTCCACGCCGGCCAGCAGCGGCCGTTCACCGGCCCGGAAGAACCAATATTTCCGGCTCGGCTGGCAGCTCCGACCGGGTAAGAACGACCGTGGGCGCGTCCGCATGCCGCACCGCATAAAAATCCCCGATCCTTGTCAGAAATTTGTCCAAAGTTGCCTGCGTGAAAATGTGCATCGGGATGGTGATTTTTGGTTTGATCTGCCGCAGGACCTCGATCATGTCGTCCTGGTTCAAGGTCCACACGCCATCGATCGGCACCATCACGACATCAATCGCGCCGAGATCGGCGAGATGGGATTGTGTCAGGGTGTGGTGCAAATGGCCGAGATGGGCGATGCACAGATCGGCGATGTCGAACACAAAAATCGAGTTGCCGTTGTACCGGGTGCCGCCGAGCTCCCGAACATTCGTCGGCACATTGTGGATCCGTACGTCGCGGTACTCGAGGCGATGGCTCGCAACTCCGCCGCCAGGATCCCATCCGCGCAGGATGTATTTCACCCCCGGCTCGACCGAATCGCTGTAGTGAGTCGGATGGGCATTATTCATTGTGACGATGTCGGGCGTGACCGGCGCTCGTATCGCATCGTTGTAATCCGTAACGATCCGAACACCGCCAGGGCTCTCGATCAGAAAACTCGCATGGCCGAGAAAGGTGATCGATACCGCTTCTTCTGCGCCGGCAGCCGCGAGGCGCAGCGGCCCCTCGGCAACCACCCCGGTGCACGCCGCCTGCACCGACGACGCGATCACGAAGACGAATAGACTGGTCCAGCCGATCAGCTGCGCGGCTTTTCTCGTCGTTCCCGCCAAAGCGGGAACCCAGGGCGGCCCGCACCGATATCTCGCGCTCTGGGCCCCCGCTTTCGCAGGGGTGACGGCGGGGTTCAGAGCACGACCTCGACGAGGAACGGACCGGGTGTGGCGATGCCCTCAGCGAAGCGGTCGTTGAACGCGTCCATCGTCGTGACCCGCGCGCCGGGCACGCCCATCGAGCGCGCGAGACCCACCCAGTCGAGGTCGGGATGGCCGAGATCGAGCATGTCGAGCGCTTTCCTCCCGGGATTGCCGGCGCCGACATTGGCGAGCTCGCCGCGCAGGATCGCGTAGCTGCGGTTCGAAAATAACAGCGTCGTCACATCGAGCCCCTCGCGCGCCTGCGTCCACAGCGACTGCAAGGTGTACATGCCGCTGCCGTCGCCTTCGAGGCAGATCACCTTGCGGTCGGGGCACGCCACCGCAGCCCCTGTAGCCACCGGCATGCCCATGCCGATCGACCCGCCCATGTTCGAGAGCCAGTCGTGCGGCGCCGCCGCGCGGGTCGGCGCAAAAAAGCCGCGGCCGGTAGTGACCGCCTCGTCGACGACAATCGCATTCTCGGGCAGCAGCGCCGCGAGCGACCTGCCGATCGCCTCCGAACTGATCTCTCCGGTTGCCGCGGCGGGCGGAGGATCATTGGTCACCGGTGCCGGTGTCGAATGCGCCCCGAGCTCGTCGGCCAAAGCTGCGAGCGCACCGATCAGATCCTCCTCGGGCCGGGCGAGCACATGGCCGACCGCATCCGGCGGTGAGAGCAGGCTCGGCTTGTCGGGATAGGCGAAGAACGCGACCGGCATCTTCGAGCCGACCAGGATGATGTGCTTGAGCCCGGCCAGGACCTTGACCGCCTGGTCGACAACGTAAGGGACCCGTTCGACGAATACCCGGCCGCGCCCGCGCTGCGTGCGGGCATTGGACCCCTGCGCAATCAACCTCGCTCCGGTTTTCACCGCGATGCGGCCGGCCAGCTCGAGCCCCTCCTGGCGTAAGGCGCGGCCCGTCACGAGCAAGAGGCACGGCTCGCCCGAACGCAATACCCGCGCCGCCTCGGCGACCGCCTCGGGCGACACCGGCGCGGGCGGTGCGGCGGGCGGCACCTCGACCGGGCCCGAGCTCTCGTTCCACGCCGTGTCGGCCGGCAGGATCAACATCGCGATCTGGCCCGGCGGCGTCCGCGCCGCAGCGATCGCCGCGGCGCCGTCGGCCGCGACGGAGCGCGCATCGGGCGAAGTCTTTACCCAGCGCGAGAACGGTTTTGCGGCGGTTTCGATATCGGTGGTCAGTGGCGCGTCGTAGCGGCGATGGTACGTGGCGTGATCGCCGACGATGTTGACCATCGGCGTCATGGCCTTGTTGGCGTTGTGGATATTGGCGAGACCGTTGGCCATGCCGGGGCCGAGATGCAACAGCGTCGCCGCCGGGCTGCCGGTCATTCGGGCGTAGCCGTCGGCGGCGCCGGTAACGACGCCTTCAAAGAGGCCCAAGACACAGCGCATGCCTTCGACCCTGTCGAGCGCGGCGACAAAATGCATCTCCGAGGTGCCAGGATTGGCGAAACAGACGTTCACACCGCCGCCGACCAAGGTACGCACGAGACTTTCCGCGCCGTTCATGATCTCCTCCGATGGGCGTCGACGTGTGCCCGAGCTTTAACATCCCTTGAGGCGAACCGGAAGGAGGGAGGCTTCGCTCATGAAAAATGATTCATGTCAATTGACGAAACCTGGAACCTGACGGTAGAAACATGAATTAAATTTCCGATGATCACATTCGACACCGAACCCAAAGCCTATCGCCACTGGCGCCTTTCTTGCGATGGCGCAGTCGCCACCCTGACCCTCGACGTCGAGGAGGAAGGCGGGGTCGCCCCGGGATACCGGCTGAAGCTCAACTCGTACGACCTCGGGGTCGATATAGAGTTCCACGACGCGCTTAACCGCATCCGCTTCGAGCATCCCGAGGTGCGGGTCGTCGTTCTGACGAGCGGCAAGGAGCGCGTGTTCTGCTCCGGCGCCAACATCTACATGCTGGGTCAGGCGAGCCACGCCGAAAAGGTCAATTTCTGCAAATTTACCAACGAGACCCGCAACGGCATCGAGGATTCGAGCGCGCATTCCGGCCTCAAATTCGTCGCCGCCGTAAACGGCGCCTGCGCCGGCGGCGGCTATGAGCTGGCGCTTGCCTGTGACGAGATCATCATGATCGACGACCGGTCGAGCACGGTCAGCCTGCCCGAAGTGCCCCTTCTGGGTGTGCTGCCAGGTACCGGGGGTCTCACGCGGCTAGTCGACAAGCGCAAGGTGCGGCGTGATCTCGCCGACGTCTTTTGCACCACCGCCGAAGGGGTGCGCGCCGATCGCGCAAAGGCGTGGGGGCTCGTCGACTTCATCGCGCCGCCAGCCCGGTTCCATCAGCTCGTAGCGGAACGCGCCCGCGCTTGGGCGGAAAAAAGCGATCGCCCGGCCGATGCAGCGGGCGTCGCTCTGATACCGCTCGAACGGGTGGTCAGCGAACGCGGGTATCGTTACCGCTGGGTCGACGTGGACATCGAGGCGGACGAGCGAGTCGCGACCGTGACGGTAACAGGCCCCCGCAGCGACGCCGCTCCCGGTGATCTCGAGCAGATCATCGAGGCCGGCGCCGGCTGGTGGCCACTCGCGATGGCGCGTGAACTGGACGACGCGCTGTTGATGCTGCGTGCGAACCATCGCGATGTCGGGACCCTCGTGCTGAAGACCCGCGGCGCCATCGATGCCACGCTGGCTGCCGACCGGACGATGATCGCCAACCAAGACCACTGGTTCGTGCGCGAGACGATCGGGTTCTTGCGCCGCACCCTGCAGCGGCTCGATGTCTCCTCGCGCAGCCTCTTTGCGGTCATCGACCAGGGCTCCTGTTTTGCCGGCAGCCTGTTGGAGCTGAGCCTCGCCGCCGATCGCAGCTACATTCTGGCGGAGGGAACGCAGATGGCCCTGACCGGGCTCAATTTCGCCGGTCTCGAAATGGTGAATGGCCGCACCCGGCTGGCGACCCGTTTCAACGACGATACCCAGGCTGCGCGCCTTGAGCCATTTGCTGCCGCGCCGTTCGATGCCGGTGCAGCGCTCGGTCATGGTCTCGTCACCTTCGCGCCGGACGAGCTGGACTGGGAAGACGAAATCCGCTTGGCTATCGAGGAACGTGCGAGCTTGTCGCCGGACGCGCTCACCGGGCTGGAGGCGAATCTGCGCTTCGCCGGCCCCGAGACTGTCGCTACAAAGGTATTCGGCCGGCTTTCGGCTTGGCAAAACTGGATTTTTACACGACCGAACGCGACCGGTGAGCAGGGTGCGCTGAAGCGCTACGGCAGCGGCGCGCGGGCGCGGTTCGACTGGGAGCGAGTATAGCCTAGGGGGAAGGAATGGCGATCGACTATTACGAGCAAATCCCGAACAACGTCGGCATCGCCGACAATCGTGCGCTGCAACGCGCCCTCGAACAGTGGCAGCCGCGATTTCTCGACTGGTGGCGGAAGATGGGACCCACCGCGTTTCGCGGTGACGTCTATCTGCGCACCGCCACGACAGCCGACGAGAACGGTTGGGCGAGCTATGGCCACGTCGCCATGCCGGACTACCGCTGGGGGATCTTTCTCGCCGATCCGGCGCCCGATAGACGGATCGGCTTCGGCGATGCGCTGGGCGAGCCGGTGTGGCAGCAGGTGCCGGGCGAGCATCGCTCGAGCCTGCGCCGGCTGATCGTAACGCAAGGTGATACCGAGCCGGCCTCGGTCGAGCAGCAGCGCCGGCTCGGACATACCTGTCCCTCGCTCTACGATCTGCGCAACCTCTTCCAGGTCAATGTCGAAGAGGGACGGCATCTCTGGGCGATGGTCTACTTGTTGCACGCTTATTTCGGCCGCGATGGCCGGGAAGAAGCCGAAGAGATGCTGACGCGCCATTCGGGAGACAATGACAAGCCGCGGATTCTCGGAACGTTCAACGAGCCGATCGAAGATTGGCTCAGCTTCTTTATGTTCACCTACTTCACCGACCGGGACGGCCGGTTTCAGCTGAAGAGTCTCGCCGAGAGCGCGTTCGACCCACTATCGCGCAGCTGCCGGTTCATGCTGGCCGAAGAGGCTTTCCATATGTTCGTCGGCGCCAGCGGGATCACCCGGGTCATCAGGCGAACCCTCCAGGTGATGAAGGAGCTTACGACGGACGATCCCGCGGCCGTGCGCAACGCCGGCGCGATCGATCTGCCGACCCTGCAGCGCTTCGTCAACTTTTGGTTCAGCTCGTCCGTCGACCTGTTCGGCGCCGAAATTTCATCCAATGCGGCGAGCTATTTTGCGACAGGGATCAAAGGGCGGCCCGACGAGGCGCGCTTCCCCGATCACCTCGGCGCGGGCCGCCTGCAGATCGATTTGCCCGACGGAAAGGGTGGAGTAATCCCCGAAGAGGTGCCGATGCGCAGCGCGATGAACGAGGTGTCGCGCGCAGCCTACCTCAAAGACTGCGAGATTGGCGTCCAGCGCTGGAACCGGTTGATCCAGGAAGCCGGACACGATTTCCAGCTCGTTCTGCCGAGCCTTCGCTTCCGGCGCTCGGTGGGTGCATGGGCCGGCATCTATACCGATCCCCAGGGCAAGCCCATTTCCCCCGAAGAGTGGCGAGCCCGGCAGTACGATTGGCTGCCTTCCGATCAGGATCGGGCCTTCGTCGGTAGCCTGATGCAGCGCGTGACCGAACCCGGCAAATTCGCAGGCTGGATCGCGCCACCCGACGGCGGCATCAACAATCTCGGTCCCGCCTACGAATACGTCCGCCTGGACTAGACTAACCTCAGCCTGTGGGCCCTTGGGACACTGACAGAGGAGCCGCATAAACCAAAAAGACAGCCCGATGGGTCCTATACACACCACATCGCATGGGAGGAAAAAACATGACCGATAGAGCAAGCTTCACAAAACTTTGCGGCTTCACTGCCGCGCTCGCTGCATCGATAGCGGTCTTCGCCGCGCCGGCGGCGGCAGACAGCTGTACCAAACTCTCCAACCTCCACTTGCCGGAGGTAATCTCGATCGCGGCCACCCCCGTCGCGGCAAACAGCTTTACCGCGCCGCCGTTCTTGACGACGCCCGTGCCGGTTGAGTTCTGCCGGGTCCAGATTACTGTCACGCCGGCGATCAATATCGAGGTCTGGCTCCCGCCGACGGGAAATTGGAACCATCGGTTCCAGGCCGAGGGCGGTGGCGGCTATGCCGGGGTCATCTCCTATTCGGCGCTGGCAATGGCAGTGACCGGCGATGCCGTGACCGGGCAGTTTGCCACCGCCTCGACCGACACCGGGCATCCCGCGACCGGCACCGCCAACGGCCAAGGCGGCGCCAACGGCGCCCAAGCCGGCGGTGGTTTCGCGCTCGACCCTGCCAACGACATGCTCAACGAGGGCCTGATCGTCGATTTTGCATCGCGTTCGGAGCACGAGATGACGGTGAAGGCCAAAGCCGTCATCAAAGCTTATTACGGCGAGCCGCAGGATTACGCTTATTGGGACGGCTGTTCGACGGGCGGGCGACAGGGATGGATGGAAGCGCAGCGGTTCCCCGAGGATTACGACGGAATCCTCGCGGGCGCGCCGGCGTTTAATTGGGACCGCTTCATCCCGGCCGAGCTCTGGCCCGAGGTTGTCATGAACCTGGATATCGGAGCGCCTGTCTCGCAGACCAAGCTTACGGCCGTGACCGCGGCGGCGATCAAGGCGTGCGATGGACTTGACGGCGTCGTCGACGGCGTCATCAACGATCCGCGCCAATGCCACTTCGATCCTCATTCGCTGGTCTGCGGCCGGCCCGGCGCGCCAACCGACGGTACTTGCCTTGCCAGTCAAGAAGCCGATGCGGTCCAGCAGATCTGGCAGGGCGCGCGCGGCACACATGGCGAGTTCTTGTGGTACGGACTCGAGCCGGGTGCATCCTTTGCCGGCTTGGCAAACTCGTCCGGGACGCCGCCGGTGGCTCAGCCTTTCACGATTACGCTCGACCATTGGCGCCTGTGGATCAAGCAGAACCCGAGTTTCGACTGGACCACGCTCACCACTGCCAGCTTCGAAACCGGCTTCCGCGAGTCGCAGGCGAAGTTCCACGACGTTATCGGCACCGATGACCCGGATCTCTCGGGCTTCCGTGCGTACGGCGGGAAGATCATCACCTATCACGGGTGGACCGACCAGCTGATCTTTCCGAAGGGATCGATCGACTATTTCAATCGCGTCGTCGCCGCCAACGGCGGGTTGAAGCGGGTGCAGGAGTTCGATCGGCTCTTTATGGTCCCTGGCATGAACCACTGCGCAGGCGGAGCCGGCGCAGTCAATTTCGGGCAGTCGGGCGTCGTGCCGGTATCGCTCGACCCCGAGCACGATGCTGTTCTCGCGCTGCAACGGTGGGTCGAGAAGGGCGTCGCGCCGGACATGCTGATCGCGACGACGGATCAACCGCTGGCGACGCATGCTGCCGAGAACCCGACGCAGCCCGAGGCTTTCACCCGACCGCTGTGCCCCTATCCCGGGGAGGCGCATTACAAGGGCGTCGGCGATCCCACCGATGCGGCCAATTTCGTGTGCGTGAGCGCGGATCACAACCACCATTGAGATGACGGCCTGATCGGACGGGGCGTCATGCCGGTGGGCATGCGCCTCAGAGAGCGGGGCTAGCCCCATCGGGAAGCTAGCCCTCCGGCATGTGCGCAGCCGGCGGCGGCGCTTTGCACATCCTGTAGCGATACTGTCATGGAACTCAATTAGTGGTATGCTTATCGAGGTCGCCACGGACAGTCGTAATGGAGAGGCTGATGGGAAAGCGCTCGTCGCATGCCGCTTTGGCAATCCGTCTCGCCGAAATAGGGCACCCCGGGTCCGTTGCCTTTGAGCAGGGTTCTGCGGAATCGGAGCGCGAGCAGAGCTATCGCCGCCGCGTCCGCCCGCAAAGCGACGGCCAGCAGCTGCTTGATGGCGGCGATCGAGCGTCATAACCTGACGATTGCGCTTGGCCCGGCGGGTACCGGCAAGACTTATCTCGCAGTAAGCGCCGCCGTGGCGGCGCTCGAGGCGGGGGAAGTCGGCCGGATCGTGTTGACGCGACCGGCAGTCGAGGCCGGCGAAAGCCTCGGCTACCTGCCCGGCGACATCAACGACAAGCTCGCGCCCTATCTGCGCCCGCTTAACGATGCACTGAACGAACGGCTCGGCGGCAAGCGGGTCAAACAACTGATGACCGAGGGTGCGATCGAGATCGCCCCGATCGCCTATATGCGCGGGCGCACGTTGAACAATGCATTTATCGTGATCGACGAGGCCCAGAACTGCACTTACGGCCAGATCAAGATGCTGCTGACGCGGCTCGGCTGGCATTCGACGATGGTCGTGACCGGCGACCCCGACCAGAGTGATCTGCTCGACGGTCTATCCGGACTGACCGAAATTGCCCGGCGACTCGATCCAATACCCGACATAGCCGTGATCCGGCTCGGCGACCGCGACATCGTCCGCCACCCGCTCGTCGCCGACATGCTGACGGTATTGTGAGCCGGGCGCATAAGCCCATAAACGAGAGTTGACGCCGGGCGCCGCGGCGTCGCTTACTCCCGCCATAAGCGCTGACCGAGGCAGAGGAGCCCAGCACATGACGTCGCAGCCGTTCCACGGGGTGCTCGTCCCCGTTCTGACCCCCTTCACTCCGAGCGGCGAGCCCGATGCCGGGCGATTTATCGCCTTTTGCCACTGGCTGCTCGACCAAGGCGTCGGAGGCCTCTCGGTCTTTGGCACGACGAGTGAGGCGAATTCGATGTCGGGGCCCGAGCGCATGGCGCTGCTCGATGCGCTGATCGAGGCAGGAATTCCAGCCGAAAAGCTGATGCCCGGAACCGGCGCATGTTCGATAAGCGAAGCGGCGAGCCTCGTTCGCCACGCCGTCGGCCATGGCTGCGGCGGCGTGCTGATGTTACCGCCATTTTATTACAAGGGCGTCAGCGACGACGGCATCTTCGCTTTCGTATCTCGCGTGATCGACAAAGTCGCGTCGCCCGCGCTCCGGGTCTATCTCTATCATATCCCGCCGGTCGCTCAGGTCGGCTATTCGCTCGACCTCGTCGGTCGGCTGGTCGCGGCCTATCCGGACACGGTCGTCGGGCTAAAGGACAGCTCCGGCGATTGGAGCAACACGGCGGCGTTGCTCGAGCGCTTTCCGGGCTTCGCTGTGTTCCCGGGCTCCGAGGTGTTTCTGCTCGACGCGCTGCGCAAGGGTGGCGCCGGCTGCATCACCGCCTCGGGCAATGTCAATGTCCCGGGCATCCGCAAAGTCTACGAGAACTGGCGCGGACCGCAGGCCGACGCGTTGCAGGCCGAGATCACCACCTTGCGCAAGGCGTTGCAGGCCTACCCGATGATCCCGGCTTTGAAATGCATCGTTGCGCATTTCCATAACGACCCGGATTGGGCCGCGGTGCGGCCGCCGCTCGTGCCGTTCGACCAGGCGCAATCCTCGGCACTGCTCGGCGATCTCGCCAAGCTCGGCTTCACGCTGGGCGAGCGGCCGCGCTCGATAGCGGCCTAGCCATGGCCGCAGCCGAGCGCCAGGCCTTCTACAACCGGATCGCCCCGGCCAACCTGGCCCCGCTTTGGGAGCAGCTGCATTCGCTCGTCACGCCTGAGCCAACCACATCATGCCTGCCGGCACTGTGGCGCTATGAGGAAATCCGGCCTCATCTAATGCAGGCTGGCGGCCTGATCACGGCGCAGGAGGCCCAGCGCCGCGTCTTGATTCTGGAAAATCCGGGAATGCGGGGGCAGGCCACTATCACCGGGTCGCTGTTTGCCGGCCTCCAGCTTATCCTGCCCGGTGAAGTCGCGCCGGCCCATCGCCACACGCAATCGGCGTTACGCTTTATCATCGAGGGTCACGGCGCCTACACTGCGGTCGACGGCGAGCGCACCTCCATGCAGCCCGGCGATTTCGTTATCACTCCCTCCTGGACTTGGCACGATCACGGCAACGAGACCGAGGAGCCGATGGTGTGGCTCGACGGGCTCGACATTCAGATCGTCAAGTTGCTGAGCGCGAGCTTTGCCGAACAGGCGCCCGCCGAGGTGCAGGCAGTGACGCGGCCGGAAGGCGACAGCGCAGCGCGGTTCGGCAACAACCTGGCGCCGGTCGATTGGCGGCCCGAAGTCAAGACCTCGCCGGTCTTCAACTATCCCTATGCGCGCACCCGCGAGGCGTTGGAAACCTTGAGCCGCAACGGCGATCCGCACCCCTATCACGGCTACAAGATGCGCTACGTCAATCCGGCGAGCGGCGATTATGCGATGCCGACAATCGGCACCTTTATCCAGTTGCTGCCGAAAGGGTTCTCGACGGGCCCCTACCGCTCAACCGACGGGACCGTCTATGTTGCGGTCGAAGGCGCCGGAGAGAGCCGGGTCGGCGACCGGGTCTTCAGCTGGCGCCCGCGCGATATCTTCGTCGCGCCAAGCTGGATGCCCGTGAGCCACCATGCCGAGGACGAGGCCGTGCTGTTCAGCTACTCCGACCGCCCGGTACAGGAGAAGCTCGGCTTGTGGCGCGAGCAGCGCGGCAACGCCTGACTAAACTCGGAGCGTCGCCCCCTCACCCCGACCCTCTCCCCGCAAGCGGGGCGAGGGAGAAGCTCTTCTCCCGCACCTCGGGAAAGGAGGGACCCAGCCCGCAGGGCTGGGTGGTGAGGGTAAGTTTGGGGAGGATTGCGGATGACGGACGGAGCGAAGCGCGAGGACGGGCTCGGCCTCTCCGGAAAAGTCGCGATCGTCACGGGGGGCGGGGCGGCGGATGACGGCATCGGCAATGGCCGCGCGGCGGCGATCCTCCTCGCCCGGGCCGGCGCCAAGGTCCTCGTCGTCGATCTCGATTATCAGCGAGCCGAACGCACCGTCGCGATGATCCGCGAGGAGGGCGGCACCGCCGCTCCGTTCGTCGCGAACGTCACCGACGAACACGAGGCCCGCGCTATGGTGGACGCCGCAGTCGGGCAGTTCGGCCGGCTCGACTGCCTCGACAACAATGTCGGGATCGGCGGACGCGGCAGCGTAGTCGAGGTGTCGCCGCAGGACTGGCGCCGGGTTATGCAGGTCAATGTCGACAGCATGTTCATGGCCTCGCGTCACGCGATCCCGGCCATGAAGGAGACGGCAGGCGGCGGGGCCATTGTCAACGTTTCGTCCATTTCCGCCCTGCGGCCGCGCGGCCTCACCGCCTATTCGACCTCAAAAGGTGCAGTAATCGCACTGACCCGCGCGATGGCAGTCGACCACGGGCCGGACGGCATCCGCGTCAATTGCGTCGCGCCGGGGCCGGTCTACACACCGATGGTCTACTCGCGGCAGATGAGCCCCGCCGGACGCGAAGCCCGACGCCGGGCCTCGGTGCTCGGTATCGAGGGAACGGGCTGGGATATCGGACACGCTGTCCGCTTTCTTCTGTCGGCCGAGGCGCGCTACATTACCGGGCAAACCCTGGTCGTCGACGGCGGAGCCACCCTCGTGGGGCCCGCCCGGGCGCCCGATTGAGAAGAGCCGGGAGGAGACCCGAAGATGGCACGTCTGCCTTATCTCGACAAATCCGACCTCCTGCCCGAGCACCAGGATCTTCTCGCGCGAAACCTCAACTTGTACCGGGTTCTCGCCCACAGCCCGCGCGCCGCCCGCAGTCTCAACACGCTGGCCAGATATATCCGCGACGGCAGCCGCCTTGACCCGCGGCTGCGCGAGCTGGCCGTTCTTCAAGTCAGCTATCTGACGCGCTCTGCCTGGGGTTACTCCCACCACATCCGGATCGGCCGGGAAGTCGGCCTCTCGGCCGAGGACATCCGCGCCGTTGCCGATGAAACCGCCGGACGCCCAACCCGGCTCGAACCTCTCGCAAAGACAGTGTTACGCGCCGCCCGCGAGATGACGACAGAATTGTCGATCTCCGATAGCACTTTCGCCGCGTTAAGGCACGAACTGGACGACGAGCGACTTACCGACCTGATGGTTACGATCGCCTTTTATAATGGCCTTGTGCGCCTGCTCGAGACGATGCAGGTCGATGTAGAGGAGGATTACCTCCCCTATCTCGACGAGTTCCCGCTGCCGCGGAGCTAAGCGCCTCGATCGCGATCGGCGAGTCCCATCATCGGCTGGCCAAGGCGCGGGCGAGCTGGCTTACGGCTTCCTGATGCTTCTCGTTTCTGATTTCAGCAAAGTTGCGTGCTATTTCGAGCAGCATCCGCTGGTGGGGTGTAACCTGCCGCGGCCCCTCCTCACCGATGCCTTCGTAAAAATAGGTGATCGGCGCGCTCAATGCGCGCGCAATCTCGAACAGCCTTCCAGCCGATACTCGATTGATGCCGCGCTCGTATTTATGAGCCTGCTGATAGGTCACGCCGATCATCTCGGCGAGCTGCTGCTGGGTCAGGCCCAGCATGATGCGGCGCTCGCGGATCCGGCTTCCGACATGATCGTCGATCGCGGCGGTTGACCGCCCTCTCTTCGGTTTGGCCATGGTTTTCACCTGTGTAACTATTCCTCCGACGTGCTGATCGTCGCCTGCTTCGTATCCATTAACGCGATAAAGCCGGGTTTAATTCCGACGCTTCAACGCAGCGGCCAGAACAGAAGGATCAGAGGAACGCCGATCCCAACAACGATCAACGAGAGCGGCAATCCCAATTTCCAGTAATCCGCGAAGTGGTATCCGCCAGGTCCCATAACAAGAGTATTTGATTGATGACCGATCGGCGACAAAAAATCGGATCCCGCGCCAAGCGCCACGGCAATCAAGAATGGATCGATTTTGTACCCCAAGCTTTGGGCCAGCTCGGCCGCGATCGGCCCCATGACCAGAACGGCGGCGGCGTGATGCAGGATCGGCGTCACCAGCATCGTCACCGCGAGAATCACCGCGAGGATCCCGTAGGCGGGCAGGTGGGCGGCAAATCCCGAAATCAGGCCCGCGAGCAGATCCGTCGTACCGGTGCTCTTGACCGCCTCGCCGATCGGGATCAGCGCGCCGATCATGATCAGGATCGGCCACTCGACCGCCGCATAGAGCTCGCTCAAGCTGAGCAAGCCGAGAAGAGCAATCGCAAGCGCCGCCGCAACAAAGGCGATCTCCGCCGGAACCAGTCGAAACGCAGCCGCAGCCATTGCCAGCGCGAGGATCGCGACCGGCATCAGCAGTTGGCGGCGGCGCCCGAGCCGCAATTGACGCTCGGCCAGCGGCAGGCAGCCGAGAGTCGCCAGCCTCTCATAGATCACGGCCCGACGTCCCTGGAACACGATCGCATCGCCGAGCTGGAACTTCAGGCGGCGCAGCCGAACCGCCGTTTGCCGTCCACGGCGGCCGATGGCCAATATGTTTACTCCGTATCGCTCGCGCAAATGCAGATCCGCGGCAGAATGGCCGATCAGCTCCGAATCGGCGGTGACTACCGCTTCGACCGTGGCGAGCCGGTTCGGGTCCAATTCGGCCGGCACGAGAGCGGCATCGTGCTTGGTTTCCGCACCCTGGGCCTCGCCGCCTTCGGACGTCTCGGGCAGCTCCTTGCTGCCGATGACCTCGAGCTTGCCGTCGCTGATGAACTGCTCGAGCGCCCGCGGGTCCGCCTCGACCACGAGCAGATCATTCGGAAGTACAGCCCAGCTTCCGCCGGGGACATACCGCCGATATTCGTCGCGAACGATAGCAATAACAGCGACGTCGCCGCCGGCCGAATCCTCGAGCTCGGCCACGGTTCGGCCGGCAAACGGAGAGCCCGACCCGACCCGGAGCTCGCTCGTGTAGTCCTCGATCTTGAACGCGTTGTCGGCTGCTGTGGAGCGCCGCCCGCGCGGGATCAGACGCCAGCCGAAACTCAGGAACACGACCCCGCAGAG
This sequence comes from uncultured Alphaproteobacteria bacterium, assembly GCA_963736715.1. GTDB lineage: Bacteria > Pseudomonadota > Alphaproteobacteria > ATCC43930 > CGMCC-115725 > AP-15. Next base: position 267,553 of record CAVTQA010000007.1, read on the forward strand.
CGCGGTGCCGAAGGCGACCGGGAAAAAATCGAACATGTGAAAGGGCGCGCCTTCGAGCTCCTGCCGCACGGTCGCGGTCAACATGTTCGGCGAGGTGCCGATCAAGGTCATCGATCCGCCGAGCAGGGAAGCGAAGCTGAGCGGCATCAGAAACTCCGAGGGCGACCGCTCGTTTCGCCGGGCCACCTGAAAGGCCACCGGCATGAAAATCGCCAGCGCTCCGACATTCTTCACAAACGCCGAAAGAGCGGCGACACAAGCCGCCAGCACCCCGACCTGCAGAGAGGATGAGCGCAACAGCGGGGTCAGCCAGCGAAATATGACCTCGACAGCGCCCGACCGGGCGATTGCGGCACTGAGGATCAGCGCACCCGCGATCAGCGGCACGACGGGGTTCGAATAGCCGGAGAAGGCATGATCGGCCGGCACGATGCCGCCGAGGACGGCAGCAAGCAGCGCCAGCAAGGCGACGAGGTCGTAGCGCAATCGGTCCCACAGGAACAGGACGATCATGCCGCCCAAGACGGCGAGGGTTATAATCTGGTCGCGACTCACTGTGGCTGGTCGGTAGGTGACGACGTCTCGGCGGCATCGCGCGTGATCACTCCCACCAGGCGTTCGTCCGAACCGAGCACCGGCATCTGTTCGATGCGGTGTTCGGTCATGCGCTGCGCGACAGCGGCGGCGGTTTCCTGTTCGCCGCAGGTGAACAGGGAGGAGGACATCACCTGGGACACCGGCGTGGTGCCCGGATCGCGCCCGGCAGCAACCACCCGAATGAGAATGTCTCCTCTCGTCAGCACCCCGCTCACGCGGTCACCGGCGCCCACGAGGATGAACCGGCTGTCGATATCGGCCATTGCCCGCGCAGCGCTTTGCACGCTCTCCTCCGCCGCGATAAGCGTAGGGCCCCGAACCATGAGCTCGGCAACGTGCATGCGTCCATCCCCTCGATTGGTTGCAGAGCGCTAACACCAGGCAGAGATGGGGGTTCTCTACGATGACTGAACCGGGCGGAACCGCGCGGGAAGGGCTACTGCTGGTCATGGCGGCGTTGCTCGCCGCTCTTGCCGGCATGATAGACGCGGTCGCATACATCCATCTGAGCGGGCTTTTCGTGTCATTCATGAGCGGCAACAGCACCCAGCTCGCGGTCTCGCTCGGCCAAGGAAATCTGGCGACGGCAGCGACGATCGCCAAACTCGTCCTGTTTTTCGTTCTTGGCGCCGCCGGCGGGCAAATGCTCGCCGAGGTCACCGGAAACCGGCACATGACCGGCGTGCTTGTCGGGGTCGCGATTCTGCTCGTCATCTCCGGATTGCTGGCAACCGCCCCCGAGCCGATGACATTCGCAATGGGGGCTCTCAACGCCGCGATGGATCGAGCCGGCCATATCCGGGTCAGCGTCACCTTTGTCACCGGCGTGCTGGTGCGCTTCGGTCAGGGTTTGGGCAATCTGCTCGTCCGTGGTCCGAGCGGGTGGGGTTGGGTAGCGCAAGGCTCTCCCTGGCTCGGGCTGATAGCCGGAGGGGCGCTCGGGGCCTTCGCTTACGCAAAAATCGGCGAAGCGGTGATTTGGGCTGCGGTAGGTTTCGCCTGCCTGCTTGCGGCTGCCTCGCTGCTGATGCCGCAGCCGAAGTCAACCTGAACCGCCGCTCTTGCATACCCTCGCCGGTCAGCAGCAAGCTGGCGCATCGGAGAAGTGAGAGGATCACATGACCGAACCGGTCGGCCTCGCCCGCGGCCTCACCAATTACGGCGACCCTGATTTTGCGCTCTACCTGCGGCGCTCCTTTGCGCGCTCGATGGGGTATTCGACCGATTTGCTGACGCGCCCGGTGATCGGCATTGCCGACACATATTCCGGCTTCAACAATTGCCACCGGCACTTCCCCGAGTTGATCGACGCAGTCAAGCGTGGCGTGCTGGCGATGGGCGGGTTGCCGCTGACCTTTCCGACGATCTCTCTCGGCGAGGTGTTTCTCAGCCCTACCAGTCTGATGTTCCGCAATCTGATGGCGATCGACACCGAGGAGATGATCCGGGCCCAGCCGATGGATGCGGTCGTGCTGGTCGGCGGCTGCGACAAGACCGTGCCGGCTCAGCTGATGGGCGCCATTTCCGCCAACCGGCCCGCCATCGGGCTCGTCGCCGGTCCGATGCTGACCGCGCGCTGGCACGGTGAGCGGCTCGGCGCCTGCACCGATTGCCGGCGGTTCTGGGCGAGGTACCGCGCCGGCGAGATCGACCGCGACGAGATCGGCGAGGTCGAGGGGAACCTCGCGACGACCGCCGGAACCTGCGCGGTCATGGGAACGGCGAGCACGATGGCGTCGATCGCCGAGGCGCTCGGCATGATCCTGCCCGGCAGCGCGGCGATCCCGGCGGTCCATGCCGACCGGCTGCGCGCCGCCGAAGCGACCGGCCGCGCCGCGATGCAGCTCGCCGGTTCCAGGCTGACACCCGATCGGATCGTGACGCCTGATGCGGTCGAGAATGCGCTGCGGGTGCTGATGGCGATCGGCGGCTCGACCAATGCGGTATTGCATCTGACCGCGATCGCGGGACGGGCCGGCGTCGACCTCGACCTCAGCCGGCTCAACGAGATCAGCGAGACGACGCCGGTTCTTGTCGATCTGAAACCGACCGGCCCGCACTACATGGAGGATCTGTTTGCCGCTGGCGGCATCGGTGCGGTGCTGCGCGAGCTTAAACCGCTGCTGCACCTCGACTGCATGACGGTCGCCGGCGAAACCCTGGCGGAACGGCTCGCCGCGCCGGACGGTCCCGTCGACCGGTCTGTCGTCAAACCCTTGAATGATCCGCTGCAGCCGAAGGGCGGGGTCGTCGCGCTGTTCGGCTCGCTGGCGCCGAGGGGCGCGATCTTCAAGCGCTCGGCGGCCGACCCGAAACTGTTCGAGAAGGAGGGACGCGCCGTCGTCTTCACCTCGCTCGAGGACCTCTCGGCGCGCATCGACGACCCCGCGCTCGATGTGGCCCCGGACGATTTTCTCGTGTTGCAGAACGCAGGGCCGCTCAGCGCCTCGGGCATGCCCGAGGCCGGCTACCTGCCGATCCCGGGCAAGCTGGCGCGGGCCGGGGTCAAGGACATGGTGCGCATCTCCGACGCGCGGATGAGCGGCACGGCCTATGGCTCGATCGTATTGCATGTGACCCCCGACGCGGCGAGCGGCGGCCCGCTAGCCAAGGTCCGAAACGGCGACCGGATACGCCTCTCGGTCGCCGAGCGCCGCCTCGACCTCCTGGTTGCGCCGGAGGAGCTGGCGCGTCGCCCGGTCGCGCCGCCGCCGGTCCCTGAGCGCGGCTACGCCCTGCTCTACCGCCGCGAGATCCTGCAGGCCGACCGCGGCTGCGATTTCAATTTCCTGCGCAAGCATCCGCTCGCCGCAGCGGAAAGATAAGGGACTGGTCAGGTGTTCAGCCACGCCAGGGTTTCAGACAGCTCTCCCACTCACCCTCATCTCTGGTGTCCTGCAGGGCCGGTGACCCCCTCACCCCGATCCTCTCCCCGCAAGCGGGGCGAGGGAGCCGAAATTCCCGGTATTAGGTAGCAAACTCAGAAAATCTGAATCATTCGCTCTTCGCGCTGCCGAAATAAAAACCAGCGGCCGAACCAACGAGGGCAACAGTAGGTCCAAAAACGATTGTCATCCAACTCCGAATCGTATCAATGTGATCTGGATGGCACCAAATAAAAGCAACCGAGACGACTACTTCTAATGCGAGAATAGAAACGAGATAGTATGCGAGCCGGCGGCGCGCAGCCTCCTGGATATGCGGAAGCGGTTGCTGCTCGGGAGGTGACGCTGGCGCATCAATGTCGAGGGCAACGGGAGCTTCCGGCTCGCCGACCTCCGTAGGTTCTGGAGGCTCGTTGTCGGCCATTTACCCCGTCTCAACATTCTTCCGGATCGTCAGGTCGCGGAAGCGGATCAACTTCGATTCGATCCGGACGGGGGGCGAAAGGCGGCATATGCCATTTTTCGCTGGGCCGCTCTGTGAGGTGACCTACGCAGAGAACGTGTTCTGGCTCCTCACTATGTTGATTGGCCGCTGCCATTTCCTCCCATCATGTCGGATTAGGCCATACGAGTTCCCGGTATTCATTACCCTTTTTGAGTAGAACGTTCCATCCGGCGTTCTGCTGCCGTTGGAGGAATAGCTCATCCCCAATAGCGCGCCGAACTGCCTCCTGGATTGTTTTGAACCCGCCAAGTTCCTTTATATCATCCAGTGCCTTCTTCGTGGTGGGTGAGAGGCGCAGTGTTACACGGGATTCCTTATCAGATTCGGCCATCGCGTTCGTCCTTTGACTCTGTTGTGGCATCCTTTTGGTGCGCGCCCTACGTTGTAACGTCGTCAAAACGGTGTCTCCATGACGCAAGATTGGCTGGCATTTAGATAAAAAACAACTCAAAGCGTCGCACATCCGCGCATAGCTGGCATGCGAAAGCCACATATCAAAGTGGTCTCGACATAAGATTTCTCCTCTGCAGAGCCGGTCACCCTGGCTCCTAGTGGTTAAGATTTTACTACGGAATAGGGGCACCAGTATGGCGTCTATCGGGCGTCAATTTTGCTCCAGGCTAAGTCTACCAGAGTGGGTTAGAGGGCGATCTCCCAAACCATGCGCTGCCCGTTCGGGCTAGCGCACGATCTCCCACAACACGCGCCGCCCTGGCCCGTCTAGCGCCCGCACGATCCCCTTGTTGCGGTAGTTGCGTAAGCAAGCGCCAACGCGTTTGTGAATGACCCTGAGTAGCGGTTTGTCCTCCGCCGCAAGGCTGCGGCTTGCCATGAAGCGCAACGCGATTTCGTGGGCAGGAAGCGGGTTGCGGGCATTGCGGAGGGCATTCAGCACCGTCCGGGACATCTCGCCCCGGAACGCGTGATTACGCGCTGGCAGCGGTCGAGGGCGGATATCGTCAAGGTCAATATCGGGTGCAAAAAGCCGAATCGTTGCGTCGAGGTTGTCGAGATCGATCACCAGGCGGCGGAGTTCCGACTGCGCCGTTTCGATCCGGCCCGCCAGCTCGGCTCGTTTCGCGATCAGCCCGGAAACGCCGTGGCTCTTGTCGGCGGTCATGCGAAGCTCCGTTGCCAGTAGCCGCACCATTGCTCGGATTTCGGATGCGCCAGGGCCGCGCGGGCGGCGAGGTTAACCAATGCGCCGTTCGGCTGGCGCCGATGGTGTTCGCGCCACGCGCATTCCCGCGCGAAGGCGGCGAGGTAAGGTCCAGCTATGTGATGGTGATGGCCGAACTCGCCGCGCCGCAGTCGCGAGAAGTAGGACTCGGCCCAGTTGGTTGATGCGCCGTCAGCCGAAACCCGAGCTGGCGTCGGTCTTTCGACCGTGCGCGATTTCGAGAAGGGTGAGCGGACCCCTATCGCCAACAACCTCGCGGCCATCCGGCGCGTGATCGAAGCTGCTGGAATTAAGCTCGTGTTCCGAGACGACGGGGAAGCTGCTGGGATCGCGGCAAACGATCCCAGCGAGACCGCTCAGCGCCCTCGCGGACGCGGGTGATCGCGCCACACTTTGCGAAATCGGCCTATCGAGAGGCGATCTCCGGCGCGGATGTTTGGGTGTAGAAGTGGCTCGTTCGTAGGCGTCAAGATGGTCGGTATCAGCCAAGTTGGCCTGCTCCCTTCAAACAGGTTGAAGTGAGGCCAGCTCTCGGTTAAACTCCGACTGTCTACCGTCTGGCGTCTTTCGAGAGCTGGCCAGACATTCCCTTCCTCACGGAAGGGACAGAACCGCTGGGTGGTTGCACACCCAGCGGTTTCGGTTTTAGGCTCCAGTGAGCACGTGCGTCAATAGGATAATTAAAGAATACCAAAAGGGAATACAGTCCCGCATCGCCGCGCGCCGGCAAATTTGCCGCCGGGACAAGTTGTCCGGCAAATTTGGGGTGGGACTACAATCCCCTTTTATTTCACCGTGAGTGAAATCCGATCCCAAGTGGCCGCTTTCTGAGTTTGCTACCTAATACCGGAAATTCCCTCGCCCTGCTTGCGGGGAGAGGGCTAGGGTGAGGGGCAATTCTCGCCAGCGAGCCTGCTCATGAAGCTTCCCGCCCACGACCGCTACGACTACGTGCCGATCCACCGGCGGCCGCAATACGAGTGGCCCGGCGGGGCAAGGCTCGCTGTCACCTTCAACAACAACATAGAGTATTTCGCTTTTGGGGCCGGGCTCGGCAGCAACTCGACGGGTGCCGCGGCGGCGCAGAGCCAGCGCAATTACGCGTGGCGCGATTACGGCAACCGGGTCGGCCTCTGGTATTATTTCGACCTGCTCGACGAGTTCGCGCTGCCTGGAGCGCACAACGTCAATTCGGCCGTCCTCGAGCACTGCCCCGACATCGTCGAGCGCCTCAACGGGCGCGGCGACGAGTATGTCGGCCATGGCAGGACAAATTCCGAGCGTCAGGACGTGCTGTGGGAGGAGGACGAGGCGCGGCTGATCGCCGAATGCACCGAAGTCTTGACCCGCCTTTCCGGCAAGCGGCCGGAAGGCTGGCTCGGCCCCTACATCGCGCAGAGTGGCGTCACGTTGGATCTCTTAAAGGAGGCCGGCTACCGCTACGTGATGGATTGGGCGATGGACGACCAGCCGATCTGGATGCGGACGCGCGCCGGGCCGATCCTATCGGTGCCCTACCCGCTCGAGATCAACAACTCGCCGGCGCTGGTTTACCGGCGCCACACCGGGCGGCAATTCGCCGAGATGGTGATCGACCAGTTCGACGAGATGCTGGAGCAGTCGCGCAAATATCCGCTGGTCTTCGCGGTCTCGGTGTACCCCTTCATCATCGGCCAGCCGTTCCGCCTGCACGCTTTCCGCGACGCAATCCGCCACATCGTCCGCCACCGCGATCGGCTATGGATCACCACCCCCGGCGAGATCGCACGTTATTGCGAAGGCTTGCCGAAAGGCACGATCCCAGGGTCGGCGTAGCGCATGGCAGCCGGGGCCGGGATGCCGGTTCGCAACCTGCCGAATACCGCGAGATATGGGTGGCCGTGCAAGACAGCAACGCTAAAATTGCCACATTCGCATCGTAGCTTGCGGCCCAAACCGGCGCTCGAGAAGGCGCCATCATCGCGAGGGAAAGTCGATGCCTGTAAATTCCGTGCAGAAACAGGTGAGCCGCGACGCCGACGGCCGGTTCCGGAAGGGCCAGTCGGGCAATCCCCAGGGGCGGCCGATGGGGGCGCGCAACAAGGCGACGGAAGCCGCCGAGGCGCTGCTCGACGGCGAAGCCGAGGCGCTGACCAGGAAGGCGGTCGAGCTCGCGCTCGAAGGCGAGGGATCGGCGCTGCGGCTTTGTCTCGAACGCATTATTCCGCCACGCCGCGAGCGGCCGGTCAAACTCGATGTGCCGTCGGTTCGCGGCGCCGCCGATCTCGCCGGCACGATGGCGTCGATCACTACGGCGGCGACGCAGGGCGCGATCACGCCCGGTCAGGCCGCGGAACTGGCCCGGGTTGTCGAAATTTTCGTCCGGGCGGTCGAGACCAGCGATTTCGAAAGGCGGCTGCGGGAGCTGGAAGAAGCTCATGCCGCGCGTACGTAGCACCCGGCTGGCTCGCCTGGCGGCAGATAGGATGCGCATCGATTCGACCACGGGCCTCGAAAGTTGCACGCCGAGGGCCTGGAACACGGTCTGCAATCTGGTCCGCGAGGGCTTGGTACAAGCGGGGATCGACCCGGAAATCGCAACTGCCGTGCAGCTCGGTGGGATGGCGGGCCACATGGCCGAGTTCGACGACACGCTCGAATTGGAACGCTTCGAGGAGGAATTGGCGGTGGGCGACCATGATGGTCTGGCGGGCATTTTCATCGTGAAAATCGAAGACATCGCGCGGCGTTTCCGAGACGGACACGAGCCCGATTTCGCCTCTGCCTCCCTGGCGGAGCTATTCGCCTGGTGTGTGGCACGCAGAGAACTCTTGCAGGGGATGAGGTTCTCGGGCAAACCGCCTTGGCCATCCGATTGACGGTGGCTGCGGATCGACGCAGCGAGGGCTTGAATGACCGATTGGATTTTGCGCGGCGGCGAGGTGATCGACGGCAGCGGCCGGCCCCGCCGGCGTGCCGATGTGGCGATCGCCGGTGACCGCATAGCCGCCATCGGGTCGGTTGGCAGGGTCGAGGGCGCGCGGGAAGTGGATGTCGGCGGCAAGATCGTCGCGCCCGGTTTTATCGACGTGCACACCCACGACGATCGCGCGCTTTTTGCCACCCCGGAAATGGGGGCCAAGGCCAGCCAGGGCGTTACCACGGTGGTGACCGGCAATTGCGGGATCAGCCTCGCGCCGCTGCTGCTCGATGAAGCGCCACCGCCGCCTCTCGATCTGATCGGCGACAACGCCGATTATCGTTACGGCCGTTTCGCCGAGTATCTCGCCGCTCTCGACGAGTCGCCGCCGGCGCTCAACGCGGCCTGCCTCGTCGGCCATTCGACGTTGCGGGTCGGAGCGATGAGCGCGCTCGACCGGCCGGCCGATGACGCCGAGCTGGCTCGGATGTGCGAGCGATTGCAGGAAGCGCTCGACGCCGGCGCGGTCGGTCTGTCGAGCGGCCTCGCCTACGCGCCGGCCGCGGGCGCACCTTCCGCCGAGATCGAAACCTTGGCTCGCCTACTGCGCCCCGCCCGGGCCCTCTACACGACGCATATGCGCAACGAGGGCGGCGCCGTTCTCGACAGCCTCGAAGAGAGCTTCGCCGCCGGGCGTGCGGCCGGCGTGCCGGTGGTGATCTCGCACCACAAGACGATCGGACGGGAAAATTTCGGACGCACCGCCGAGACCTTGCCGGTGATCGCCAAGGCGATTGCTCATCAGGAAGTCGGGCTCGACGCCTATCCCTACATCGCCTCCTCGACCGTGCTCAGCGCGGCGCAGGCCGAGAGGGCGCTGAAGGTGCTCGTCACCTGGTCGAAGAGCGCGCCCGAACAGGCCGGCCGCGAGCTTTCGGCGATTGCCGCCGATTGGGGCGTCAGCCAGAAGGAGGCGGTCGATCGGCTGCAGCCGGCGGGGGCTGTGTATTGGACGATGGACGAGGCCGATGTGCAGCGCGTGCTGCGCTTCGAGCACACGATGATCGGTTCCGACGGGTTGCCGCACGATTCGCACCCGCACCCGCGATTGTGGGGCGCCTTCCCACGCGTACTTGGCCATTACAGCCGCGACCTCGGCCTCTTTCCCCTCGAAGAAGCGGTGCGGCGGATGACCGGCCTTTCCGCCGCCCGGTTCGGTCTAGCCGGGCGCGGCACGCTCGCGGCCGGCTGCTATGCCGACATTACCGTCTTCGACCCGGCAACCATTGCCGATCGTGCGACTTTCGATGCGCCGATGACCCCCGCCGCCGGCATCGAGCACGTCTTCGTCAACGGCCGCCCGGTGTGGACCGAGGGCAAGCCCACCGGCGAGCGCCCGGGCCGCGCGCTGCGCCGGCAACAGATGCAGGCGGAGGCCCGCTGATCAGCCCCTCCAAAAACAGCCCCTCTCCGCCCTCCAGCCTCCCAGCCTCCAGGGCGGAGAGAGAGAAGAGGACTTCAGGAACCCGCTCTCACCATCTCGGCGACGATGTTCCGAGCGATCTCGCGCAGCAAGCGGCCATCCTCTTCCGGCGTGGCGGCCGGGGGTATTCCGGGCACTACCCGGTCGTGGGCATAGGTCGCGATTGCTGTGCCATTCACCACGCCTGGATGCGCCGGGTCGGCGCCGTCCTGAACTGACCGGATACCCCGCCGGATCGTGTTGCGCATCATGATTACGCCGCGGTCGGTGGAGGCCAGGTGTTCGAGACCGTGCCGGGCGATGCCGCCATGGATGCTGACTTGTGCGTCGTAATCGCCCGGGACCCGCTGCCGGTCGTCGTAGGTTCGGCTCGCATCTTGCCCGAAACCAGCGCCGCGCCGCGGCTCCTGGCCCTCGGGCCCACGGTAGAAGCCGATTTGCATCGTGTGGGTATCGTCGAGCGGCACCGCCCAGGTCGTCGCCGCCGGGCGGTTGATCACCGTGCGCTTGGCCATCGGGTCGGCGTTCGGCGGGAACTGGTGGATGTTCGGCGGGATGAAGTCGGCGACCCGCACCCAGACGCGGTCGCCTTGCCGGCGGGTGTCGATGTAGACCATGCCGACGGGGGTCTCCATCCAATCCCATTCGCCAAGGGCTCCCAGATCATCGGTGAAACCCTGGCTGCCGGGAAGCGTATGGAGAAAGGCGAGATGCGCCGGGTCCATGCTGTTGTCCTTGACCTGCAGCCAGTTGCACTCCCACGCCGTCGGGGCGCGGGCGACCATTCGGTAGCCGGGCAGGTCGTAGGTGTCCAAGATCGGGAAATCGGGCCGCTTGTCGGGCGGTCCCATATAGGCGAAGACGAGACCGTGGTATTCGCGCACCGGATAGGCGCCGTGGAAGAGCCGGTCCTTCAATGTGATGCCGGCCGGCTCTCCCGGGGTTTCGAGGATCGTGCCGTCGACGTCGAACCGCCATCCGTGATAGCAGCAGCGGATCCCCTTATCGGAAATCAGGCCGAATTCGAGCGAGGTGCCGCGATGCGGGCAATGCAATTCGAGGAGGCCGACCGCACCGCTGCCATCTCGGAACGCAACCAGATCCTCGCCCATGATGCGCAGGCGGCGCGGCAGGTCGCGCAGCTCGTCCGACAGGATGACCGGCTGCCAGAACCGCCGCAGATATTCGCCGCAGGGCGTGCCCGGGCCGACGCGGGTCAGCTCCTCGTCATCCGCCGGCCGCTCTCGATGATGGTATGCGCCATAGGACGCAGTAAGAAACGGTGCCCGCTCCGCCATGGCAATCCTCGGATCCCAGAGATCACGAGAATTCTACCAGCGCGGACCGCGCCCGGGCAAACGCCGAAAGCGCCTCCGCCCCAGGCGTTCCGTCCAGGGGGTTCAGCGGGCGAGGTCGCTGGCAAGCGAGAAGGCCGACTCGCGGCCGACCTGGCCGCGGTAGATCTGCAGGTTTTCGAGGACGCGCTGAACGTAGTTTCGCGTTTCGTTGATGGGGATCATCTCGATCCAGTCGACCATATCGATGCTACCGCCGCGCGGATCGCCGTAATCGCGGACCCATTGCCGCACCCGGCCCGGCCCGGCATTGTAGGAGGCGATCGCCAACGCGTAAGAGCCTCCAAAATCGTCGATCAACGTCTCAACATAAGAGCGTCCCAGGAGCACGTTGTAGAGCCCGTCCGCGGTCAGCCGGTCAGCCGAAAACGGCAATTGCATTTTCGTGGCGATGGAGCTGGCGGTCGCGGGCATCAGCTGCATCAAACCGCGCGCCCCGACGCGGCTGACTGCGTCGCGCTCGAAGGCGCTCTCCTGGCGCATGATCGCGAACAGCAGCGAACGTTCGGCGGTGCCGCCATCCGGTATCGCCGTCACGGGGTAGCCGTGGATCATCAGCGGGGTTCCGGCTCCGATCGCCCTCTTGGCCACCGCGATTGCCAGGTCGATGCGCCCGCTGTCCTCGGCGAGGCTCGCCAGCATCGCGAACCGTGCGGGAGTCTTGGCGTTGTCGGCCAGGTGGATCAGAAATGTCTTGCCGTGAGCCCCGTCGCCGAGATCGAAGAAAATCCGGGCTGCACGAACCACCTCGTCGCCGTCGAATTGCGCCAGCTCCGCCCGGTCGGGGACAGGTTCCGGTGTCGGACGCGGCGGCGCGTCATGCCCCAGCTGGTGCGCGGCGAGTTGTCCATAGAAGGTCGCCATGTGGTCGGCCCCAGCGGCGTACCATTTCGCCGCGAGCTCGGACTTGCCTTCCGCCTCGGCTGCCCGTCCCCCCCAATATCCGGCGCGCGCCTTCGCATACGGGGTGTCGACCCGCGTCAGGATGCGTGAGAAGTGCTCGAACGCGAGCGCCGGCTGATTCATATAGCGCAGCGCGATATAGCCCAACAGAAACTGGGCTTCGGAGAACGCGTTACCTTCGATCAACCCGTGCTGCTCGACGAGCCGATAGGCAAGCTCGGCATTGCTGCCCGCGAGGAGTCTCCGGGCAATCGCTTGGCGCTCCGCCCACCACGCCGCCGGGCGGACGAGGTCGTTGGGCTGGGCGAGCAGAATTTGGACCGCCGCATCGGTCATGTCCTTCTTGCGGCGCCAGCGCAACTGCTCGAAGACGAGCCCCGGGTCCGAGCGCAGCTGCGGCGGAACCCGCGCCACGACCGCTTCTGCTTTTGGGGCTTGCGCAGCGAGCGCCAGGCGCGCCTCGGCCAGCAGACGATAGTTGGGCGGCACCAGCGGCAACAGGCGGCGCGCCGCCTCGGTCTGCCCGTCCCACAACAGCCGATCGATCCGCTGCACATGATCCTCGGGACGCAGCGACGAGGCATGCCGGGCCAGAAAATTCTTTTCGTCGAGTGGGCCGAAATCCGCGGCGATCCAGAGCGCCCGCAGCGCGCCTGTGCCACCTTCGAGATCGCCCAAGTTTATCATTATCTCCGCTTCGCGGAGCTTGCCAGTGGGGCTCACCGGCGGGTGGCGTTTGAACCAATCGGCTGCGACCGCGTCCAATTCGCCGGCCAGAGCCTCTTCGGCATGTTTGCACAGGGCTTTCTGCGCGGGCCAATCCGGGTTCTGTTCGATGAACTCGGAGATGTCGGGAAACCGGCCGGGAGCACCCGGTCGGGCATAGTCCATCCAGTGCAACATCTTCATCGGCAGCGGGTCGTTAATCCCCGACGCGCTGGCGTAGGCGCGGGTCCAGTCGCCACTCAGTGCGGCCGCAAGCGCCGCGCGCATCACATCCAGATCGGCAGCCGGTAGTGTCTCGGCAGCAGACGCCGGAAGGCTTAGCGTCAAGGCTATTAAAACAATCGACAGGGTTCCGCAGACGATCGACGGCAAGGTCGGCGGCTCCTTGGCTGAATCAAAGATGAGGCAAAGTTCTCTTACTGTTTTTCTGGCACCGAGGCAAGTCCGACGCCAAAGACGCATCGGGCGCCGCGCAACGCGTGCCGTTTCGAGCGCTGTTGAAGAGGATGACCGCGAGGGCTATCGTCACTCGGCAATGCCGCAATCCCGGAGGAAACGATGTTCAAGGGATCGCTCGTCGCGCTGATCACACCGTTTCGCGACCACGAGCTGGACGAGGGTGCCTTTCAGGCGCATGTGGCCTGGCAAATCGAACAGGGGACGCACGGATTGGTGCCGTGCGGCACGACCGGGGAATCGCCGGCTCTCGCAGACCAAGAGCAAAAGAGGCTCATCGGCATGTGCGTCGAGATCGCCAAAGCCAAGCGCGTTCCGGTCATCGCCGGAACGGGCACGAACTCGACCGAGCACACGATCACGTTGACCCGGCAAGCGAAGGCGGCGGGCGCCGATGCCGCGCTGGTCGTCTGCCCGTATTACAATAAACCGACACAAGAGGGGCTTTACCAGCACTATAAGGCTATCCACGACAGCGTCGATTTGCCGATTATTATTTACAATATTCCGGGCCGCTCCTCGGTGGACATGACGAATGCAACGATGGCACGTCTCGCCAAGCTGCCGAACATCGTCGGGGTCAAGGACGCGACCAACGACCTCGCGCGGCCGCTGCGCATGCGGGGCGAGATCGGCGCCGGATTTTGCCTGCTGTCGGGAGAGGACGCGACCGCCGTCGCCTATCTCGCTCAGGGCGGCGACGGCTGCATCTCGGTGACCGCCAATGTTGCGCCCCGGCTCTGCGCCGAACTGCACCAATCATGGCAGCGCGGCGATGTCGCTTCGGTGCGCGAGATCAACCAGCGTTTGATCCCCCTGCATGATGCGCTCTTTGCCGAAACCAGCCCGGCGCCGGTCAAATATGCCGCCTCGCTGCTCGGACGCTGCACCGCGGAGGTGCGGCAGCCGCTATGGGCGATTATGCCGGAGACGCAGGAAAAGGTGCAGCGGGCGATGCGGAGCGCCGGTCTGCTGAACTGATCCGGTTGATCGAGTAATGAGGGCGGCCGACCGATATGTCGCCCAGAACCGGCGGGCGCGGCACGATTACCTGATCGAGGACACCCTGGAGGCGGGGGTCGTTTTGCAGGGCACCGAGGTAAAGGTGCTGCGCCAGGGGCAGGCGAGCATCGCCGAGGCTTATGCCGACGAGGACGCAGGCGAGCTCTACCTGGTCAACGCCAACATTCCGGAATACTCCGCCTCCGCCCACTTCAATCATCAGCCGCGGCGACCGCGCAAATTGCTCCTGCACCGCAAGCAGATGAACCGCCTCTTGGGAGCCATCCGCCGCGAAGGCATTACGGTTGTGCCGCTTTCCATCTACTTCAACGACCGAGGGCGGGCCAAGGTCGAACTAGGTCTCGCCCGAGGAAAGCGGAAGGCGGACAAACGTGAAGCCGAGAAGCAGCGGGATTGGCAGCGCAGCCGGGCCCGCATCCTGCGCGAACGAAACACCTAATGCCGGATCGCCAAATCCACACCGGCACCGGGAAAGCCTCCCCGGCCTTGCGGTGCATCGAGGCAGCCGCTAAGCGTGGCGAAGACTGCTTCGAACATTGCGGGGCTGAGCTTGCCCGTATTGGTGTTGAGCCGAGAGCAATGATAGCTGTCCGCGAGCGTCAACCCACAAGGTAATCGATGCAGTCGGCCGTGCTTGAAAGGGAATGGTGCGCGGCGAAAGCCGAGCGCGGTGAGGACCGCGTGGTGTGCGATCCCGCCTAGCGCCAGGATCGCACGGAGTCGGGGCATAGCGCTGATCTCGGCGGCCAAAAACCGACGGCAGTTCGCGATCTCGCTCGCTTCGGGCTTGTTTTGCGGTGGGACGCAGCGCACAGCATTGGTGATTCGCGCGCGGTGGAGCTCGAGACCGTCATCCGGACGGGCGTCATAATCGCCCTCGGCGAACCCATACTTGCGCAATGTCGCATAGAGCAGCACGCCGGCGGAATCGCCGGTAAACGGGCGCCCCGTCCGGTTCGCACCGCGCAAGCCCGGCGCCAGGCCCACAATCAACAAATCGGCTAGGGCATCGCCGAAGGGTGGAACTGGCCCATTGAACCATTCCGGGTGGGCTCTCGCCTCGGTCTCCCGGAAAGCCGCGAGGCGTGGACAGAGAGAACAGTGCCGCGGCGGCAGAACCTCCGCGGGAGGAATGGTCACGCCTCGTCCACCGGCTCGGCACGGGCGCGGTTAACATCCTCCCGCATTTGGTGGTTGCGCATTAAGCTCGGCGCAAGATCCTGAAGTTCGATGAAATTATCCGCTTGGCGGCGCAGATCGTCGGACACCATTGGCGGCGACGAGCGGATCGTCGAAACCACCGACACACGGACTCCCTTACGCTGCACTGCTTCCACGAGCCTTCGAAAATCTCCGTCACCCGAAAACAGGATAGCGTGATCGATGTACGAAGCCATTTCGAGCATGTCGATTGCCAGCTCGATATCCATATTACCCTTGATCCGTCGCCGTCCCAATGCGTCAGTGAACTCCTTCGTCGGCTTGGTGACCATCGCATAGCCGTTGTAGTCAAGCCAATCGACAAGCGGTCTGATTGGCGAGTACTCTTGGTCTTCTACCAGGGCAGTGTAGTAGAATGCCCGAATTAGCCGTCCCTTCGTGCTAAACAACTCGAGTAGCCGTCTGTAATCTATGTCGAACGAGAGACCCCGAGCGGCTGAATAGAGGTTAGCCCCGTCGATGAAAATGGCAAGGCGCTCTTCCGGATAGAAAATCATCTGACTAAATGCTCCTTCACATCGATAATGTAGCAGAAGTGTCTTACACCCCGCATTCCGGGTCAAGCGGCGACAATTTGGAGGAATTCCGGTGATTCTAATCGGGATCGGCGGGAATCAGGAAAGTGCTCGGTTTGGTCCGCCACGCGAGACGCTGTCCGCCGCGCTTGCGGCTTTGGAAGAGAAACGCATCAGAATCCTGACGCGCTCCCGATGGTATCGTACAGAGCCGGTGCCTTGCTCCGACCAACCCTGGTTTGTCAATGCGGTTGCCTCTTTGGAGACGGAACTTGGAGCGAAAAACCTGCTCGCGGTGCTGCAGGCCCTAGAGACGCAGTTTGGACGCGTTCGCGGAGAACCCAACACGCCGCGCGTCGTCGATCTAGACATTCTCGACTATCAGGGCGAGGTGACGAACGACACGTCTCTCGTCCTGCCTCACCCGAGACTGCACGAACGCCGGTTCGTTCTGGTGCCGCTTGCCGAAATCGCGCCGGACTGGCGGCACCCGATTCTGGGGCTCACCGCGGTGCAACTGCTAGCCCGGCTGTCCCCCGGACAGGAGATCGAGCGCCTCTCGTATTGACCGGTGCTGGTTCGATCGATTGTGCCTCCCGGACGCGGCAGATATAAACGCGCGACACGAACGGGATGCTTGATGAGTGTATTTGAAGTTGCCCGCTCTCATATGCTTGAGAGCCAGCTCCGACCCAACAAAGTTACCGACGATCGGGTGCTCAATGCCTTCGCCAGCATAAGGCGCGAGCTTTTTGTACCCGAGCACCTTCGCCCGGTTGCCTATATCGATGAGGACTTGCCGCTCGGCGGCGGGCGCTACCTGATGGAGCCGATGGTCGCTGCCCGGCTGTTGCAGGAGGCAGCAATTGCCCGCACGGATGCCGCGCTGATCGTCGGTGCCGCAACGGGATACGAAGCGGCTTTGACCGCGATGCTCGCCAGGAGTGTCCTCGCCCTCGAAGAGGATCCCGAGCTGGCCCGGCGTGCACGCGCTGCTCTCGTCGAGCACGCTATCGCGTCAGTTAGTGTCGTCGAAGGTCCATTGCACGAGGGCTATCGGCCGCGTGCTCCGTACGATGTAGTCCTGTTCGGCGGAGGGGTCGTCGAGATTCCGCCGGAGATCGCTGCGCAGCTGGCGGATGGCGGTCGGCTACTGGCCATTGTCAAACCCGCCAATGCTGTCGGCCGTGCCACTCTGGTGACACGGACTGGCGGAGTGCTCGCGCGGCGCGTTATATTTGGCGCTGCCACTCCCGTGTTGCAGGGCTTTACACCGAAGCCCGCGTTTGAGTTCTGCTGACGCCCTGATCAGGAGCGGAGGAAAATGCCCGAGAGCCGGTGCACCGGTCAGACCCGCCTTTATTCGAACCTCGATCGGGCCAACTGCGGCGGCAACTCGCGCCGCAAGACGATTTGGGGATTGGTTGCCGGAGTGGTTGCCGCTCTGACAGCGGTTTCTACGCAGGCTCAGACACTTACCGATGCTCTCGCCGAGGCCTACAACACTAATCCACAACTCCTCGCTCAACGCGCCTTGTTAAGGGCGACCGACGAGCAGGTTCCACAAGCGCTGTCATTCTGGCGCCCACAGGTTACCTTCAATGGGCAGGTGGCAGGCACGCGAAGCAGTTTCGTGACACCGAGCAATGGGTTGCCTACCCCTGGCGGGCTGAGCAGCTATTCGACTTTTTATTCGAACAGCCTCAATCTCCAGGTAACTCAGCCGGTTTACCGGGGCGGCCGGACCGTGGCGCAAACGCGCCAAGCGATCAACACCGTGGAGTCGACTCGAGCGCAGACCCTCGCAGTCGAGACCACGGTGTTCCAGGCCGTCGCGATGGCCTATCTCGATGTCGTTCGCGACCAAGCCTTGGTCGAGGTCGACCGCAACAACGTCGAGGTCCTACGCAAGCAGCTTGAGGCGACCCAGGACCGTTTCCGCGTCGGCGAGGTCACGCGCACCGATGTGGCGCAGGCCGAGGCCGCGCTCGCGCAAGCTCAGGGCACCCTCGTCACCCAGCAAGGCGTGCTAGAAATAAGCCGGGCTGAATATGTTCGCGCCGTCGGTCACCCGCCTGGGAGATTGGTCCTGCCGCGGGACCGTCCGGCGCTTCCCGCTACACGCGAAGAGGCATTGAGCCTTGCGGCGAACAATAATTTCAGTGTGATCTCGGCAACATTCGCCGAACTCGCCGCTCGCGACAACATCGACGTCGTGCGCGGCCAGCTGTTGCCGCAGATCTCGCTCGTCGGCGGTCTCCTCCGCTCATTTGGTCCCTCAATCACGTTGAAAGGTTCCCTGGAGGAGTCGGCCGCGATCATGGCACAAATGACGATGCCGCTCTACGAAGGAGGGGCGATTTATTCGCAGACGCGGCAGGCCGAGCAGACCGTCGGACAACGACGCAGCCAGGTCGACGATGCGCGCCGGGCGGCGGTCCAGACGGCCAGCCAGTTTTGGTCGACCCTGGAAGCCGCGCGGGCGAGTATTTCTTCCTTCGCTGCGGCGGTGCGAGCGGCGCAGATCGCCCTCGAGGGCACCCAGCAGGAGGCGCTGGTAGGCACTCGCACCGTGCTCGACGTTCTGATCCAGAACCAGACGCTGTTGCAGACCCAGTCTCAGCTCGTCACTGCGCAGCACGACGCGGCTCTCGCGGAATTCAACTTGGCGGCCGCCGTGGGCCGGTTGATCGCACCAGAACTTAGGCTACCGGTCAGGCTCTACGATATGGAGCAGCACTATAAGCAGGTGAGAGACAAATGGGCCGGCTTCCGCGGCGGTCTTTCCGAGTGAGCCGGCTGGCCCAGGACGGTTCCGCTGGCAAATCCTCGTCGTCTTACCTAGTTTAAAGGTGCCCCAAGCCTTTTTTGGTCTGCTTCTATGCCGGAAAATCCCAAATCGCCGTCAGAACCCTCTATGGAAGAGATAATCGCCTCGATCAGCCGCATCATTACGGACGAAAAGACGTCGGCTGAACCGGACCGTCCAGTTCCCGCGGATAAGAGCGAGATCCTCGAACTGACTGAGGTCGTCGACGAGGATGGCTCGGTGCGGCGCGTCTTCCCCGAGGCGGGCAGTCCAGAGAGGCGGCCTACCGGGTCCGCAGCCGGCGCCGATCCCGCGATTGTGAATGCGACCGCAAGGAGCGGTCCGAGTGCGTTACATCCTGAGGCCGAAGTTGAGCCGAAACTCGAACTCGGCCGCGAACGCATTTTGTCGTCGGCAATGTCGGGAGCCGCTGCGGCCGCTTTCGCTCAACTCGGCGCGCTACCGCGAGAGCGACGCCGGGAGGGGGAGCTTCCGCTCGGTGGCGTCGATCGCACTCTCGAAGACATCGTGCGCGATATGCTGCGACCGCTGCTGCAGGCTTGGCTCGACGAAAACCTCCCTGGGATGGTCGAGCGGCTGGTCCGCGAAGAGATCGCCCGCGTCGTCGGCGAGGCGGGGCTGCGCTGACAGGCAGTCGAGTTCCGCCACCAGGCGTGGCCTTTTGCGGCGAGGTCTGACGAACAGCTCATATGCGGACAATCGAGTGATGCTGGACAAGACCTATCAGCCCGCTGCGATAGAGGCGCGGCGCTACGAACTCTGGGAGCGTTCGGGCGCGTTCAGTGCCGACCCGGGCAGCGACAAGCCGCCCTACGCGATCATGATGCCACCCCCGAACGTGACGGGGAGCCTGCACATGGGGCACGCGCTGACCTTCACGTTGCAAGATGTGCTCGTACGGTATCAGCGGATGCGAGGCCGCGACGTGCTCTGGCAACCCGGTACCGATCATGCAGGCATCGCTACCGAGATCGTCGTGGGCGACCAGGTGATCGCGGAAGGCGGCACCAAGTCTGGCCTCGGCCGCGAGGGGTTCGTCGCGCGCGTTTGGCAATGGCGGGAGGAGTCGGGCGGAACGATCACTCGCCAGCTCCGCCGGCTCGGCGCTTCTCCCGACTGGCGGCGGGAGCGCTTCACGATGGATCCGGCATTGGCTACGGCCGTTCGCCGCGTCTTCGTCCAGCTCTATCGGAAAGGCTTGATTTATCGCGACCAGCGGCTGGTCAATTGGGATCCGGTAATGCACACGGTTATCTCGGATCTCGAGGTCGACAGCCGCGAAACCAAAGGTTCGCTTTGGCACATCCGCTACCCGGTGGCAGAAATGCCGGGCCGGTTTATCGTTGTTGCCACGACCCGGCCGGAGACGATGCTTGGCGACACTGGCATTGCCGTTCATCCGAACGATCCGCGGTTTGCCGATCTGGTCGGAAGATCGGTGCGCCTCCCGTTGACCGGCCGCCTCGTGCCGATCCTCGCCGATGAGCATGCCGATCCGGAGACCGGCACCGGCGCCGTCAAGATCACGCCGGCTCACGATTTCGCCGACTTTGAGGTCGGGCGGCGGCATGGTCTCGCGCTGATCAATATTTTCGATCAGGATGCCCGGCTGACTAACGTCGTCGCGGCGGCCTACCGCGGTCTAGACCGGTTCGCAGCGCGCGAGAAAGTGGTTGCCGACCTCGCCTCCGCCGGCCTCCTCGACCGCATCGAAGAACACACATTGATGGTGCCGCATCACGACCGCTCGGGGGTGGTTATCGAGCCTTGGCTGACGGACCAGTGGTATTGCGATGCCCGGGTGCTTGCCGCCCCGGCGCTCGCCGCGGTAGAGGATGGTCGTACGCGGTTTGTGCCGCGCCAGTGGGAGAACACGTTCTTCGATTGGATGCGCAAAATTCAGCCCTGGTGCATCTCCCGGCAACTCTGGTGGGGCCATCGGATACCCGCCTGGTACGGGCCGGATGGGGCGGTTTTTGTCGCGGAGACCGAGGAGGACGCGCGGCAGCAGGCTGCCGAAAAATATGGCAAGGAGGTCGAGCTGCGTCGTGATCCCGATGTCCTCGATACATGGTTTTCCTCGGCGCTATGGCCGTTCTCGACCCTTGGCTGGCCGGAGCCAACTCGAGAGCTAGCGCGTTATTACCCGACCGATGTGCTGGTCACCGGCTTCGACATCATCTTCTTTTGGGTCGCCCGGATGATGATGATGGGACTGCAGTTTATGGGCGACGTGCCATTCCACACCGTTTACATCCATGCCCTGGTCCGTGATGCGCGCGGCCAAAAGATGTCGAAATCGCGCGGCAATATAATAGACCCGTTGGAGTTGATCGACCGCTACGGCTGTGACGCGCTGCGCCTTACCTTGGCGGCGCTGGCGGCACCCGGCCGCGATATCAAGCTTTCCGAAAGCAGGATCGAGGGGTACCGGAATTTTGTAACCAAGCTGTGGAACGCCGCGCGCTATCTACAAATGAACGATTGCACGCTGGATGGCGAGTTTTCTCCGGCTGGTTGCCGGCTGACTGTGAACCGCTGGATCACGTCAGCAGCGGCGCAGTGCGCCGCCGAGGTCACGGCAGCACTCGATACCTATCGCTTCGACGACGCGGCGAACCGGCTCTACCACTTCGTGTGGGGCACCTTCTGCGACTGGTATCTGGAATTTACGAAACCGATCCTGCAGGGCGAGGACGCGGCAGCGCGCGCTGAGACGCAAGCCACGACAGCTTGGATCATGGGCCGCATCGTCCACCTGCTGCACCCGATCATGCCCTTTATTACCGAGGAGGTATGGGAGCAGCTGGCGGGCCATTCCTTCGGCATGCTGATCACCGCGCCATGGCCGGAGTTCGAGCGCGATGCCATCGATCCAGAGGCCTCAGCCGAGATGGAATGGGTCGTTCAGGCGATTTCGGCGATCCGCGCGCTGCGCGCCGAGATGAATGTCCCTCCGGCCGCCCGGGTTCCGCTGCTGATCAAGGACGCGGAACCCGTCGCGGCGCAGCGGATCGAGCGCCATCGCGAGCATTTCGTGCGACTCGCCCGGGTCGAGCGGTTTGAGCCGGCCCAGTCGCTTTCGCCGGGCGGCGTGCAGGCGGTGGTCGAGGGCGCGACATTGATCCTGGCTCTCGGCGAGGTGGTCGACCTCGCACGAGAAAAGGGGAGGTTGGGCAGAGAGATCGGCAAGCTGGACGCAGAGCTGGCCAAGATTGGTGCAAAGCTAGCCAACGCCAATTTCCTCGCCAAGGCCAAGCCCGAAGTGGTCGAAGAGCAGCGCGAGCGTCAGGTGGACGTGACCCGCGACCGCGATCGTCTAAGGGTGGCTTATGACCGGCTGACAGCGGGCTGAATGACAGGGGCCCGGATTCTCGGAGCAGAAGATTTCGTTCCTGCGGGGATTGCCAAGCCGGGTCAACTCCGAGACATCCGACGAGTGGCCGAGCAGTTCGCCGTCGCGGTGACGGAGGACGTGGCGGAACTGATTGATCCGGCCGATCCCGCCGACCCGATCGCGGCGCAGTTTGTGCCGACAGCGGCGGAGCTCACCGAAGCGCCGGAAGAACGTGCCGATCCGATCGGGGATGAGCGCTGGTCGCCCGTCCCCGGCATCGTCCATCGGTACCCCGATCGCGTGCTGTTGAAACCGACGCTGCTATGCCCGGTCTATTGCCGCTTCTGCTTCCGGCGCGAAGTCGTCGGCAAGACAGGGGCGGTGCTCGACCAAGCCTCCTTGGCGCGCGCCTTTGACTACATTCGTCAACGGGCGCAGATCTGGGAGGTGATCATCACCGGCGGTGACCCGTTTCTGCTCGCACCGCGCCGCATCGCGGACATCGTTCGCATTCTCGATCAGATCCCGCATCTGGGTGTCCTGCGCTTTCATACCCGTGTTCCCGTGGTCGATCCACGGCGGGTGACGCGCGCGTTGGTCGAGGCACTCGCCGTGGAAAAGGCGGTCTATGTGGTTATTCACGCGAACCACCCCCGCGAGTTGACGACGCAGGTGCAGGAGGCAGTGCTAAAGCTGAGCCGGGCCGGTATTCCATTGCTGTCGCAGACGGTCCTCTTGCGCGGCGTCAATGACGACGCTGCGGTCCTAGAAGCGTTGTTCCGGCGTTTGGTCGCGATGCGGGTCAAGCCCTATTACCTGCATCACCCCGATCTTGCCCGCGGCACCGCGCATTTTCGCACCGGGATTGCGTCCGGGCAGCGCCTCGTTCGCTTGTTGCGCGGACGTGTCTCCGGGCTGTGTCAGCCGACTTACGTGCTCGATATACCGGACGGTTACGGGAAGGTGCCGATCGGTCCTTGTGCGGCCGGTCAAGGGGGCTCATCTGGCGAGTGGATCATCGAAGACGGTGCCGGTGTTCGGCACCCATATCCGCCTGATCCCGGCGAAGCGGAGGACTGAGGGAGCCGATGGTGGCGGAGCCGGACGATCCTGTCATGATCGTCGTCGGCGGTGGTGCGATCGCGCTCAGCACGGCCCAGGAGCTTTGCGCGCTGCAAGGGCATCGCGTAGTCGTCTTGTGGCGCAGGGATCCGGACTTGGCGCGCGCCGTCGAGAGTATAGGCGCAGTTTTCATTACCGCGGCCCGCCCGGATAGTGGCGAGGGGCTGGATCGCGCCGGGGTGCGCCATGCGATCACGGTTCTCGCGCTTTCGCCCGACGATCATCTCAATCTGCACGCCGCTCTTCTCGCACGGGACCTCAACCCGCGGATCCGCATCGTATTGCGGCAATTCAACCGGACCCTCGCCCACAAGATCGAGCAGAACCTGCCGAACTGCTCGGTTCTGTCGCTTGCCTGGCACTCGGCCGCGACCTATGCCGCGGCCGCAATCGATCCGTCCTGCTTCCGCGGGCTGCAGTTCCCCGAGCCCGACGGCCCGCTGACCGGATTTGCTACCCGGATCGCCGAATATTGCGGGATCGACGGCGGTTCCGTGGCCCATGCCGAGCGGGTGCTGGGGACGCGGATCATTGCGATCGATGGCGCTACCGTCTTCTCCGAAGACGCGGTGCTCGCAGGAGGAGCCGAGCTGGTCGTTTATGGTGAGATTGCCAAGTTGGAGGGTACTGCACCTGTTCGATCGGGGGCTCGGGCGAAGCCGGAAATCGGACGCAGGCTGCGTTCGCTATTGGGCCACCGACCGCATCGTCCGCCCCGGTTAAACCCGATCCTTGCCCGGCTCGCCTGGGTCACCTTGATCGTGCTCCTCACCGGGACGTGGTATTTTCACGCTGTCTTCGGAGGCGATTGGCTCGACGCCGTCTACTTCGTTGTCGCAACAATGACGACGACTGGATACGGCGACCTGACCCCCGACCGGAGCAAGCCTCTCGAAATTGTTGTCGCGATGCTGCTGATGCTGTCCGGCATCACGCTGACCGGCCTCTTTATCGCCTTCGGCGCTTCGCTTTTGACGCGGGTGCACTGGGTCACCATGCAAGGCCTACGCCCGGTGCACCGCCGCGGGCATATCGTGATTTGCGGCGCCGGCAGCATCGGCTCCGGCGTCATCGACCTGCTCCTCGCGCTCGGAAAGCGGCTGGTCGTAGTCGAGCTCAACCCCGATAGTACGATCGTCGAAAGGGCACGCGAGCAGCATTTCGATTTGCTGACCGGGGATGCGAGCCGAGACACGACGCTCGATCTCTGCAATCTTGCCGCCGCACATAGCCTGATCGCCCTGACCAACGTCGATACCTTGAACCTCGAGATCGCGCTTGGTGCTCGAGCCCGAAATCCGACGATGCCGATCGTGCTGCGGATCGCCGAGGCCAGCTTTGCCGAGTCGATTGCCCGGCACTTCGAATTCGAAACCACGTTCTCGGCCGCAGCACTCGCGGCGCCGGCCTTTGTTGGCCTGGGGCGTTTCCCGGGATCGCGCGGACGCGTCGCATTTGGCGGTCAGGAATTTGCGATCGGAGAGATTGGTTCGGAAGACCTCCCGCGGATTCCCCCGCCGGACGCAATCCCGATCGCGGTGTCCCGTGGAGACCATTTCGAAATTACCCACGATCTCCACGCCCTCGATCCGAATGGCCGCGCTCTGCTCCTCTTCCCGACCGCACGTTTCAGAGAAGGGACGGACACGCTCGCTGCCGCGGCGGAGCGGTTCCTGCAGCGCAGTTAGGCTAGACCGCGAGTTCGCACCAGATCGGGGTGTGATCGGAGGAGCGGTCCTTCGCCCGAGGCTTCTTGTCGATGTTGCAGGCGGCAATTCTGTCGGCCGCTTGCGGCGACAGCAGCAGATGATCGATGCGCAATCCCTCGTCGCGATGCCAGCGCCCAGCCTGGTAGTCCCAGAAAGTGTAGCGGTGCGGCTCCGGGTGAAAGACGCGGTAGGCGTCGGTCAGCCCGAGGTAAAGGAGCGCGCGAAACCGCGAGCGGGCTTCCAGCCGGCACAGGGCGTCGTCGCGAAACGCCACTGGATCGTAAACATCATCGTCGGTCGGACAGATATTGTAGTCGCCGGCCAGCACGAACGGGATCTCACGGCGTGACATTTCGCGCGTGTGGCCGATCAGCCTCTCCATCCAGGCGAGCTTGTAGGTGAATTTGTCGGTATCGACGGGATTTCCGTTTGGCAGGTAGACCGAGGCGACGCGAACCTCGCCAAAAGACGCTTCGATGAAGCGTGGTTGCTCGTCTTCGTCATTACCGAGCAACCTGGTGACGACGTCCTCGGCGGGGCGCTTCGAAAGTAAAGCGACACCGTTATAGGCGCGCTGCCCGATCGCCTCGACGTGGTAGCCCAGACCCTTGACTTCGAGCATCGGGAAATCTTGCGCGAGACATTTGGTTTCTTGCAGGCACAGCACGTCGGGCTGGGCGTCCTCGAGAAATGCAAGGAGATGGGGTAGCCGCGCCTTGACCGAATTGACGTTCCAGCTGGCGATCTTCACGGGGCGAAGCGAGTTTGACGGTCAGCCAATCGAAAAGGAATTGCCGCAACCGCATGAAGAGGCGGCATTCGGGTTGCGGATCTGGAACGAGGCGCCCATCAGGTCCTCGACAAAATCCACCTCGGCGCCGTTCAGGAGGCCGAGCGAGACCTCGTCGATGACGACGCCGACCCCGTCTCGCTCGAATACGAAATCGTCCTCGTTGCGCTGGTCATCGAACGACAGACCGTACTGAAATCCGGAGCAGCCGCCGCCCGAGACAGCGATCCTCAGAAATGCGCTCTCCGCGTCTTCTTTGGTCTTCAACGTCGCGATCCGACGGGCGGCGCTTTCAGTCAGAACGATCCGCCGCTCCTCAGTTTCGCTCGCGGCTTCGGCCATGCTATCGATGCTCCCACTTCCCGCCTGCCAAGCATATGTAGGCACGGGCGCCACGTGGGTCAAATGCCAGATTTTCCGAGGGGAATCGGCTAAGCTGCTACCTGGGAGCAGGAGGTGGAAATGTCGCAGGTCCTGGAAGGCGCCGTCGGCGTAGAGGAAGAAACGGCGCCGCAGGACAAGATCGCCTGCCTGACGGCGCTCGAGCGCAAGGTGCTGTGGCTGTCGACCTGGATGATCCACAACGCCAACCACCTACGTCCGAACCGGGACGGCTTGAAAGTCGGCGGCCACCAGGCGTCGAGCGCCTCTGTCGCGACGTTGATGACGGCGCTCTACTTCGACGTGCTCCGTCCGCAGGATCGCGTTGCCGTCAAGCCGCATGCATCGCCCGTCTTCCACGCCATCCAATATCTGCTCGGGCATCAGAGCCGCGAGAAGCTCGAGCGGTTTCGCGCCTTTGGCGGCGCGCAATCCTACCCGTCGCGCACCAAGGACGGCGAAACCGTCGATTTCTCGACCGGCTCGGTCGGGCTCGGCGTCGGCATTACCTTGTTCGCCTCGATGGCCCAGGACTACCTCCGCTTCAAGCAGCTGATGCCGACCGACGCCCCGCCCGGCCGGATGATCGCCCTTGCCGGCGACGCCGAGCTTGACGAAGGCAACATCTTCGAGGCGCTGCTCGAGGGCTGGAAACACGACGTCCGCAATCTCTGGTGGGTCATCGACTACAACCGCCAGAGCCTCGACGCCGTCGTCTCGGATCGGCTGTTCGGCCGCATCGACGCAATGTTCGAGATGATGGGCTGGCGCGTCGTCACTCTGAAATACGGTCGCCTCCTCGAGGCAGCCTTCGCCCGGCCGGACGGCCACCATTTGCGCGAGTGGATCGACGCCTGCCCCAACTCGCTCTATTCGGCACTGGTGTACAAGGGCGGCGAAGGCTGGCGCGAGCATCTGCACCGCGACCTCAACCGCCATCCCGGCATCCGGGCGATCCTCGACGACCATGACGATACGGCGTTGCAGCGCCTGATGACCAATCTCGCCGGCCACGACATGGAATCGGTTCTCGACGCCTTTCATGGCGTCGCCGACGACCGGCCGACCTGCTTCATCGCTTATACGATCAAGGGCTACGGTTTGCCCTTCGCCGGGCACAAGGACAACCACGCCGGTTTGATGAACCTCGACCAGATGATGTCCTTTCGGCGCAACATGGGGGTGGCGGAGGGGGCTGAATGGGACCCGTTCGCCGGGCTCGACGTGCCGCCGGAGCGGCTCTCGGCGTTCGTTGCGGCGACGCCGCTCGCCGGGTCCGCCCGGCGCTGGCACGATGCGCCGCGAGTTGCGGTGCTGCCCGGCCTTCCCACCCCGCGCGGCACAACGCTCTCGACACAGGAGGCCTTCGGCAGGATCCTCGGTGATATCGCCGCCGCCGGCGGTCCGCTCGCCGAACGCATCGTGACGACCTCGCCCGATGTCACGGTGTCGACCAATCTCGGGCCGTGGGTCAACCGCCGCGGGATCTTCGACCGCACAGAGCGCGCCGACACTTTTCGCGAGGAAAAGGTCGTTTCGGCGCAGCGTTGGGCGATGTCGCCGAAGGGTCAGCACATCGAACTCGGCATCGCCGAAAGCAATCTGTTTCTGCAGCTCGCGGCGCTGGGTCTCGCCGGCCCGCTCTTCGGCACGCGCCTCCTGCCGATCGGCACTCTCTACGACCCGTTCATCAAGCGCGGCCTCGATGTGCTGAACTACGCCTGCTACCAGGACGCGCGCTTTATCCTCGTGGCGACCCCTTCCGGGATCACCTTGGCGCCCGAAGGCGGCGCCCACCAGTCGATCGGCGAGCCGCTGATCGGGCTCGCCCAGCCCGGGCTCGTCAGCTTCGAGCCCGCTTACGCCGACGAGCTGGCGGTGCTGCTGCGCTGGGCATTCGAGGAGATCCAACAGGAACACGGCGACTCGGTCTATTTCCGACTGTCGACCCGTCCGGTCGAGCAACCGGCGCGGAAGCTCACCGCCGACCTCGAGGAGGCGATCATCGCCGGCGCCTATTGGCTGCGCGAGCCGGCAGAGGGAGCGGAACTCGCGATCGCTTATTGCGGCGCGGTCGCCCCCGAAGCGCTCGCCGCCCACCAGGAGCTGGCCGAAGACATCCCCGCGGCGGGGCTGCTCGCGATCACCTCGCCCGACCGGCTGCACCGCGATTGGCAGGCCGCCCGCGCCGGCGGCGAGGTGAGCGTCGCCGAGCGGCTGCTGGCGCGGCTGCGCCCCGGCGCCGCGCTGGTCACGGTCGGCGATTTGCACCCGGCGACGCTGTCGTGGCTCGGCGCGGTTGCCGGCAACCGCATCGTGCCGATGGGGGTCGACCGATTTGGCCAATCCGGCGACATCCCGGACCTTTACCAGGCCTACCATATCGACACCGGCGCGATCCTCGACGCCGCCGCCCGCGCCTGCCTGCTCACGCTGCGCTGACCTGCAACCAAATCTTGCATCGCTGATTGCTCGTTGCTGCACCTGCAGCAAATCTGCAGCAAAGCCTCCCCTAAAAGTTGAAGCGCATCCTCGGCCCGGCGCTCGCCTCCGCTTTTGCCCGGCTGGCGAAGTCGTCCTCCATGAGCTGCAGCCGCCGGTCGAAATCGCTCGTCTCGATCGCCCGGACAAAGGTGTCGACCACCGCCGCGATGGTGGCGGCTTCGCCGGGCGTGATCGCGCCATCGGCCAATGCCGAGGTGACCGCCTTCATTGCAGCGGCGATATCGGCGGCGCTCTCAATCGGCGGCAGCGCGAAATTGACAGCGCGTTCGCGGCACGCTGGTAGGACTCGTTCAATGCAGAGCCGCATCGCGGTCGGATCGCCGCCCAGCGCGAGCTCGACGGCCTTGCGCGTCAACGCCTCCGACTCGCCCGCGAGCAGCGCCGCCGCGGCCTGGCTCGTCTTGTTGCGGGAGCCGGTCCGGCGGCCGGCCGGATTGCCCGACCGCCCCCTTTCGAACGGCCGCCCGCGAGCCCGCCCTGGCGGTTTTGGTGAAACCCCATCAGCCATCGAAACCTCCTCTGCCGACCGGCGCCAATCCGCGGAGCCGCGATGCGAGGGATTATGCGATGCTAATAAGGCAATTCTATGGTTGGCTTCATCGCAACGCAGCGGTTTTCATAAAAAGACTTATATTCGCCATCGAGGGTTTGGCTCTCAAAACGAGGTTTTTGAGAGGCCCCGGCCCGACAGGCAGTTTTCCAGAATGGCTTACGCGGCTTTGACATGGCCCGCGCCCCAGTCCATCCCGTACAGGCTGCATGGCTAGCGGCCGAGTGACAGTTTCGTGCCCGCTACACAAGAATCGGGAGCCCGGACCCGTGCATTCGCGCGCGTCATACGGCCTTGGCTGGTCATCGTCCCCGGCGTCATCGTGCTGCGCGCGTCTGAGATGGACGCGCTCGCATCCGAATTCTTCAAGAGCGGGCTATTCGAGTGGTTCGCGGGCGCGCTGCTGCCTAGCCGGGCACGGGTATGTGGTAGAGCAGCAGTTTCCGCTCCTTGTCGCCTGGCTTACGTCGTTGCCGCGTTCCGATGATCTTGCCGCCAAGAGCTTCGGCGAGCCTGCGGCTGGGTATGTTTTCATCGACCACAGGATATAAAAACCCGGAAGGTCGAAACTTCTCGCCTGCCCACTTGGTCACATTGCGGCAACAGCTTCCTCTGATCCGTCCGCCGGATGCAATCCGGCTCTGCCGACAAATTCATCTGTGCCATTCAGGCGGATTACCAGGTGCAATTCCGTTCCGAGCTTCATATGCGAAAGGTGTCCTTGCCATATGGTTTCAAACTCCCTCTCCGAAGCTGGCGGGTTCCATGACATGAACCGGGCAATGGTCGCACTGGCCTCTTCGAACAATTCGGCCGCGTCCGCCGCCGTGAATGCCCGCAGCGCCAAACGCGCAGACGTTATCGAAGTGTGAGACAGATCACCGGACAAGACCATAAGCGTAGCCTGCGTTGATCAGCCTTTCGCAGAATGACGCTTCAGGACTTTCAGCACCACTTCACCCAAAGCGCTTCCATGCCGCCTGCCGCGACACGGCAAGGGCCTGCCCGATGGTTGCCCAACTCACCTCCCGCTCACGCAGGATGTCCACAATGTCCTGCATACCGGCATCCACCCTCTCGAATGCGCCATTGTATCCGGCCAAGGTGTTCAACAACGTCTCGGTTGGCGCGTTGTCCGGCAACAGCGAACCCGGCACCTCCTGCGTTGAGGCTTGCGTTGCCGCCTTCTTGGCAATGATTCCCTGACAGAGTAGCACGCACTCATCGCAGATGAACACGCCGGGTCCCGCGACCAGCGTCTTCACCTCCGTTTGCGCCTTCCCACAAAAAGAGCAGCGATATAGGCGATTGTGAGTTTGAGTAGCTTTCTCTTCCGCCACGGCCTTTTTTCCGTCGTCAACGTTAGGATGACAGTCAACCGCATATTGACGCCTATGTCAACCCAACATTGACGACCATTACATTTGGCTGGGGCCACCAAATCCCGCGCATTGCAAAAGTTAAAGCCTGAGTTCTGCACCGAGGACGGATCCCAACGTCGCTTGTGGTGGATTCCGGTCCTTCGCCGATACGCGCGCCAATGGCAAGGTTGCGCCGAAAGCGGTCCTTCCCGCCAATCCGCGGTTGCTAGCGGCACGGGCGTGTTAGGGGTCAACCTTAAGGTCGGTAGGTCCGCTAAGCGCATAACCTCGCCGTTGCTTTCGACCTAAGCGATCGATCGGGAGTGGGCCGGACCTGGGCAGCAGAGAAAGGCCGAGCGGACGCCGGAGGAGATAGCGAGGCCGGTCATTCGGTAGGATCGGCTCGCTGGCCGATAAGCGGACGACGCGGAGGGCTTGTCTGGCTCGTCGGAAGCAATCGATCTAAGAGCATAGCGCCGAGAGGAGGGCTTGCGCCTCGGTGAGTTCGGGGAATTGTTGGGTCGGCGGGAAGCCCTCGACCGCCGGCGCCAGCACGGCGTGCGCATCGGCGTCGCGATTGGCCGCGCGATAGAGCTTCGCCAGAGACAGCGCGGCGCGCAGTTCGAAGCTGCGCGCCTTTTGCGACTGCGCGATCGCGATCGCGGCCTGCAAAGACTGCTCGGCCGGCGCAGTATCGGCCGGGTCGCGCTTCAGCAGGATCTCGGCGCGGATGCGGTGCATCTCCGCTTCGTACCAGCGCTGCTCGGTGCGCTCCAACTCGGCGAGCGCGTCGTCCAGGCGCCGGAGCCCGGCATCAGTCTTGCCGGCACTCGCTTCGGCTTCGGCCAGGGCCGCTTCGAGACTGGACAAGAACCAGATCCATACCTTGCTCCCGAGTAGATGGCGAGGCCGCGTCGCATCTCGGCGAGTCTCGACTCTTCGGCACCGTCGGGCCTCTTTGCCCAGCCTTGAAAAATACCGCCGGCGCTGGCCCAAAGCGCTGGGAGATCGTATCGAGACACGATATCGGCCAACGCTTGGCTGTAGGTCGCGACTGCTTCGGGGTTGTACCGAATAAGTCCTAGCCACGCCGCGAATGAGAGCGCGTGACCCATCGTCGGAGCATGCGCCGCTGAGTCGGCGTCGGCGAGGGCGCGGTCGGCCAGCGGCAAGGCCTCGTCGATTCGGCCGAGCACCCACAACATGAGGGCGTCGCCGAATCTCCGCTGCCGGCGCGAGGATCCTGGCCGAACCGGTTGGCGAAATCGCCATGGCGCGCGCTGGTCGTAGAGCTCGATAGTCTTCTGAAAATGGTCATGGGCGCCGGCAAAATCTCCGAAATAAAAGCAGGTGAAGCCGGAATTGCGGTGCGCGATCAAGGTCTCGGGACAATTCGGCCGGGCCGTGGCTTCGCGCAGGAAAAGCTCGGCCATTTCGCGCATCGGTGCGGGTTCGCAGCGGTTCAGATGCCCCGCCCAAAGGCCGTAATAGGCAGAGAACCGTTCCGAGGCGTCTTCCACCCGGCTCGCCAGTTCGCGGGCGCGCGCAAAGGCCGCGGCGGTCTCCGGCGCGTGATATCCCTTGGCCCAGATCAGCGCATTGCCGAGGCTGGTCTGGAGCTGAAGGCGGCGCTGGCGCAACGCGGCGGCGCTCTTCACCGCATCGCTTTCCGAGAGCGCCGCGAGGAGGGTTTGCGCCTCGGTGAGTTCGGGGAATTGTTGGGTCGGCGGGAAGCCCTCGACCGCCGGCGCCAGCACGGCGTGGGCATCGGCGTCGCGATTGGCCGCGCGATAAAGCTTCGCCAGAGAGAGCGCGGCGCGCAGTTCGAAGCTGCGCGCCTTTTGCGACTGCGCGATAGCGATCGCCACGTGCAAAGACTGCTCGGCCGCCGCGGTATCGGCCGGGTCGCGCTTCAGCAGGATCTCGGCGCGGATGCGGTGCATCTCCGCTTCGTACCAGCGCTGCTCGGTGCGCTCCAACTCGGCGAGCGCATCGTCCAGGCGCCGGAGCCCGGCATCGGTCTCGCCGGCACTCGCTTCGGCTTTGGCCAGGGCTGCTTCGAGACTGGGCAAGACCAAACCAAACCTTGCTCCCGAGCCGTCGCAATTCCCTTCGCATCTCGGCGAGTCTCGACTCTTCGGCAGCCGTCGGACCACTTTGCCCAGCCTTGAAAAAATACCGCCAGGCCGGCAAAAAAGGCTGGGAGATCGTATCGAGACACGATATCGGCCAACGCTTGGCTGTAGGTCGCGACTGCTTCGGGGTTGCACCGAACAAGCCCCAGCCACGCCGCGAATAGGAGCGCATGACCCATCGTCGGAGCATGCGCTGCCGACTCGGCGTCGGCGAGGGCGCGGTCGGCAAGGCGCAAAGCCTCGTCGATTTGACCCGAGCACCCACAACGTGAGGGCGTCACAAATCTCCGCTGCGGCGCGGGGATCCTGGCCGAACCGGTTGGCGAAATCGCCATGGCATGTCCGGGTCGTAGAGTTCGACGGTCTTCTGAAAATGGTCATGGGCGCCGGCAAAGTCGCCGAAATAAAAGCAGGTGACGCCGGAAATGCGGTGCGCGATCAAGGTCTCGGGACAATCCGGCCGGGCCGTGGCTTCGCGCAGGAAAAGCTCGGCCATTTCGCGCATCGGTGCGGGTTCGCCGCGGTTAAAATGCCCCACCCAAAGACCGTAATAGGCGGAGAACCGTTCCGAGGCGTCTTCTTCCCGGCTCGCCAATTCGCGGGCGCGCGCAAAGGCCGCGCTGGTTTCCGGCGCGTGATATCCCTTGGCCCAGATCAGCGCATTGCCGAGGCTGGTCTGTAAACGCAGCCGGTCGCTGCCCGGCGCGGCGCTCGGCGCCGTCGCGGCGAGTTTGTCGGCCAATTCGATCGCCTTGCCGAGGTGGGCGGCGGCCTCCTTGAACGCCGAGCGGCGCAAGGCCTGGTCGCCGGCCTTGCCCCACCATTCGATCGCCGGCTCGTCGAGACCGGCCTGGGTCAGATGGTGGGCGACGAGTTCCGGCTCGGCCGCCGCGACCGCCGGGAACTCTCCGCGCAAGGCATCGGCGATCTGCCGGTGCAGGATCTGCCGCCGGCTCCTGAGCAGGGTTTCGTAGGCGGTGTCCTGGACCAGCGCATGCTTGAAGGTGTAGCGCGCATCGGGCGGCACGCCCGAGCGGAACAGCAACTCCGCCTCTTCGAGCTGCGCCAATGCCGCGCGCAACGCCGGCTCGTCGCGGCCGGCGACCGCGCGCAACAGCGGGTAGGAGAATTCGCGGCCGATCGCGGCGCCGATCTGCGCGATCTCCTTGACCGGCGCCAGCCGATCGAGACGCGCCGCCAATGAATCCTGCAACGTCGCCGGAATGGCGAAGGGCGGCAATGGCCCGTCGAGGCGCCAGCCCTGCGGCCCCGCGACGAGCAGGCCCAATTCGAGCACCGCCTTGGTCAATTCCTCGACAAAGAGCGGCACTCCGTCGGTCTTGGCGACGATCTGCGCCGTCACCTCGGGCGGCAGCGGACCGGCCGGCGACATGCTCGGCCAGGGTCTCGACCTCGACCGGTGCCAGGCGGTCGAGCGCTATGCTGGTGACGTGCGAGAGGCCGGTCCAGGGCGCCTCGTATTCCGGCCGGAAGGTGATCAGCACCAATACCGGCAAGGCGCGGACGCGCTCGACCGTCAGATCGAGCACTTCGAGCGAGGTCGCATCGGCCCAGTGGGCGTCCTCGAACAGCATCAATACCGGCTTCTGCCGCGCCAATGCTTCGAGCTGATCTAGCAAGGCCGCCAGGGTCAGGCGGCGCTGCTGCGCCGCGCTCAACGCGAGCCGCGGATAGCGGTCGCCCGTGGGGATCGACAGCAAGGAAGCAAAGAGCGGCGCGGTTTCCGCGATGCGCGCCGGCGCCAATATGGCTTCGAGCTTCTCGATCTGCGTCTCCGCTGGGTCCTCGGGGGCGAGGCGGGCGGCGCGCCCCAATTGCACGACAAAGGGGTGCAGGACGCTGTCGCGATGATAGGGTGAGCATTGATAGCGCAACCGCGTGTGCGGCTCGCTTGCGACCTCGGCGGCGAGCTGCGCGCCGAGCCGCGACTTGCCGATGCCAGCCTCGCCCGACAGCAAGACAATCTGGCCGCCGCCGGCCCAGGCCTCGCGCAGGCGGTCGCGCAACAGGGCGCTCTCCGCTGCCCGCCCGACGAGGTCGGTGAGCCGGCGGCGCGCCGCCTCGAAACGGCTCTCTGTTGCGGCGACGCCTTCGACCGCGAAGGCCTCGACGGGCGTCGGCGAAGCCCTTCATCGCTCTGCCGCCCGAGGTCGCGCAGCCGGAACAGGTCGCCGATCAGGCGGCGGGTGACGCCGGCGACAACGATTTGCCCGGGCTGCGCCAAGGCCTGCAATCGCGCCGCGAGGTTGGGGGTCTCGCCGACCACCGCCTGCTCCTGCGCCGAGCCCTCGCCGACCAGATCGCCGACGACGACAAGCCCGGTGGCGATGCCGATGCGGACGGCGAGCGGCTCCGTTCCACGGGTCTCCAGGCTCGTCACCGCCGCTGCTATCTCCAGCCCCGCCCGCACCGCCCGCTCAGCGTCGTCCTCATGCGCCCGCGGATAGCCGAAATAGGCCAGCACCCCGTCGCCCATGAATTTGGCGACAAAGCCGTCATAGCGCGCGACGACGCCGGAAACGGCGTTCTGATAGGCGCGGATCTCCTCGCGCAATTCCTCGGGGTCGAACCGCATCGACAAGGCCGTCGAGCCGACGAGATCGCAGAACATCACCGTCAGCTGCCGGCGCTCGGCGGCGTCGTGCGGCTTCGAGCCGGTCGAGGCGGAGGGCGCCGCCAATGTCTCGGGGGCGGCCAAACCGGAGATGGCTCTGAGAAGACGCTTGCGGTGCCCCAACGGCAAGCCAAGCTTCTCGAGGTCGATTTCCGTCAGATCCGGCAGGATATCGGCGTCGATTTCACTCGCGCGAAAGAGCGCCTCGTACTGTCCGAGGCCGAGACTTCTGAGCCAACCCCCGACATCCATGGCCGCACTCCACGGGCCCGAACGGATCATCCTTCGGTTGAAGCGCCCTGTCCAGG
Organism: uncultured Alphaproteobacteria bacterium; assembly: GCA_963736715.1. Lineage (GTDB taxonomy): Bacteria > Pseudomonadota > Alphaproteobacteria > ATCC43930 > CGMCC-115725 > AP-15. The sequence goes on from CAVTQA010000007.1 coordinate 302,964, forward strand.
GCCGGGCTGTTGAAGGACGGGGTTGGGTCATCATGACCCAACGGGACTCCCGATCCGAAGGTCAGGTATGGGGCAAGAAGAGCGGTTCCGACCCGCGACGGCTGAGTGGCCGAGAAGGGTCGAAAGGGAAGTTCGAACTGGGGCACTACCCCCGTTTGCTCGTATGCGACGTTCGGGATAGGAAATGGTGATCACCGAGATTGCTGTAGAGGAGGACCCCGGGATGAACCGGCGATATCGAATGCGGGTTCGCAAGAGAACCCTCGGATCAGCGCTTGCTATTTTGGGCGTGATGGTCTGGGCGATATCCGCAACCTTGCGCCTCGCGCCCGACGGTCACCGGGACGTCTCGATCAGCCATTTCGAGGAACGTTCGCTCGGAGTGATCGCCGGCGGCGCATCGGTTGTCGGCGGCATCATTTTGCTCGCCACCGCCGTGTAAAACTATATCCCTGGCGTGCGGGTACCTTCTGCGGAAAAGCTCTACCGCACGGCACGAGCAAAACCGCCCGCGGTGAAGCGTGAGGAGGAGCTTCGATGACGGCAGCAGGAATAACGACAGACGCGCTCACCGAGCTCGAGCACCGGGTGCAGCTGCGCCGCGCGGTGATCGCCAGCACGATCGGCACGACGATCGAATGGTATGATTTCTTTCTGTACAGCACCGTCACGGGACTGGTCTTTGCCAAGTTGTACTTCCCGGAATCCGATCCGCTGGTCGGAACCCTGCAGGCATTCGGCATTTATGCGGTCGGCTTTGTCGCCCGTCCGATAGGCGCCGCAATCTTCGGCCATTACGGCGACCGCATCGGGCGCAAGGCGGCGCTGATCGCCACGCTGCTGTTGATGGGCATCGCGACCTTTCTCGTCGCGTTCGTGCCGACCTATGCGCAAATCGGCATCTGGGGTGCGATCATCCTGACCATCCTGCGTTTCATCCAGGGTATCGGGGTGGGCGGGGAATGGGGCGGCTCGGTGCTGCTCTCGATGGAGTGGGCGCGCTCCGACCATCATCGCGGCTTTATTGCCGCCTGGCCGCAATTCGGCGTGCCGGCCGGGCTGTTCCTGGCGAATTTGGCGGCGCTGGCATTCAGCCAGATCGCCGGCACTCAATTCCTCGACTGGGGATGGCGCATCCCGTTCTTTTTGAGCATCGTGCTCGTCGGGATCGGCCTTTACATTCGGCTCGGCATACTCGAGACGCCGACCTTTGCGCGCCTGGTCGCGGAGAACCGGGTCGAGAAGACGCCGGCCCTCGAAGTGATCAAACGTCAGCCGAAGGAGATCCTGCTGACGGCGTTGGCGCGCACGGGGGAGCAGGCGCCGTTCTACATCTTCACGGCTTTTGTTTTCACCTATGGTACGACAATCCTGGGTGTCTCGCGCGATCTGCTGTTGGTCGCGGTGCTGACCGCCGCGGTGGTCTCGTTCTTCTCGATCCCGATTTCGGGCCACCTGTCGGACAGGATCGGCCGCAGACGCATGTATCTGCTGGGCGCCGCGGTGACCGGAGTGTTCGGGTTTATTTATTTTGCCCTGCTCAACACGATGGTGCCGGGGTGGATCTTTCTAGCCATCGTGCTGTCGCTGATCCCGCACGACATGATGTACGGACCGCAAGCGGCGCTGATCGCAGAATGCTTTACCGGCCGGTTGCGCTACAGCGGCGCCTCGATCGGCTATCAGCTGGCCTCGGTATTTGCCGGCGGCCCCGCACCACTGATCGCGACTGCGCTGTTCGCCCAGTTCAGATCGGGCTACGCGATCGCTATTTATGTCTTCGTCTGCGCCATCATCAGCTTTGCTGCCGCCGCGTTGTTGCCTGATTACACGAACCGCGACATCTCCGAGGAATACGACAAGAAATAGTCGTCCGCGACAGAGATGCCGGAATGGCCGGCGCGGCTTCACGAAGGAAATCCACTGCTGGCAGTCACCCCGTTACCCCTTCTTAACTAAAGGCGGATTAACCTCAAGGCGCAGTTAACGTCCAGCGTAAAATTCGGGTCTGCCGTCATCGTCAGAGCGAACTCTCATAATGAAGTTTTTCGCGAGCTTGCGGCAGCATCCCCCATCCAACCGCCGCCTCAACTTGATCGGCCTGGCGGTCGTTTGCATGACCATTCTTGCCGCCGGCCTGACGATCTGGGACCTGCGGCAGGAGGCGATCAAAACCTTTACGGAGGAAATCGAAAATCTCGGTGTCGCCTTTGCCGAACAGACGTCACGCACCCTGCAGGCAGTCGACCTCGTACTGGATCAGGTCAAAGACCGCGTACTCGGCTCCAGAATCGAAACCACCGCGCAATTCGAACAGCTGCTCTCCGGCAGGAAGTGGCACCAGTTTCTGGCCGATCGGCTGAAAAATTTGCCCCAAGCCGATGCCCTCGCCCTGATCGATGCGGACGGCAAGCTCATAAATGCGTCACGCCGTTGGCCGGTTTCGGCCGCCGATTTCTCGGACCGTGACTTTATCGCGTATTTTCGGCTGCACGACGAGCCAACCAGCTTTTTGGGGATGCCGGTAAAGAACCGTACCAACAGCGGGCGGTCGATTATTGTCGCCCGCCGTATCAGCGGATCGGGCGGCGAGTTTCTCGGCACCATCTTCGCAACGATCCGGGCCGAGTATCTCGAAGAATTTTACAAGGCGATCACTCTGCCGGAACTCGGACCGGTCACGGTTCTGCGGCAGGACGGCACCATCTTCGCGCGTTATCCCCGTGTCGAAGAAGACATCGTCGGGCAGAAAATGCCGGCCGCATCACCGTGGTATCGGCTGGCCGAAAGCGGTGGCACTTTTCGTTCTCAAGAGGATGCCGCCGGGATCACCCGGGTGGACGCGGTACGTCCCCTGACGGACTATCCTCTGGTTGTCGATGTGACGATCTCAGAGGCGGCTGCCCTCGCGAATTGGCGTCGGCAATCGAGATTGATTGCGATCGGCGCGGTATGCGCGGTCCTCGGCTTCATGGTCCTGTTTCGAGAGCTTGGCGCTCAATTTCGCGAGCTCGAGCAAAATCGGGCGAGACTCGAACTCAACACGATGGAGTTGCAGCAGACCGCCGATGCGCTGCGCAAAAGCGAGCGCCGCCTGACCGAAAAATCGCAGCTCCTCGAAACGACCCTCGAACACATGGATCAGGGTATCCTGGTGGTCGACGGGGACCGTATGGTCCCGCTCTGCAACCGCCGCGCCATCGAAATTATGGATCTGCCGCCGGAGCTGATGGCGGTTCAACCGCATTTCGACGATGTCCTCGCGTGGCAGTGGAGAAAGCACGAATATGGGCGCGACGAGACACTGAAGGACATCGTCAGGCGGGGCGGGGCTCTCGAAGAGCCACGGGTCCGCGAGCGCCGGCGGCCGAATGGGCGGATGATCGAATTCCGCAATGTGCCGCTTCCCGGCGGCGGGGCTGTCAGAACATTCACCGACATCACCGCGCGCAAGGCCGCCGAGGAACAGATTGCCGCGGCGCGTCAGCAGGCCGAGCAGGCGCGTGAAGCCGCCGAAAAGGCTAGCCGCGCCAAATCGGACTTCCTCGCCAATATGTCCCACGAGATTCGTACCCCGATGAACGGCGTCATCGGGATGAATGGACTGCTGCTGCAGACCGATTTGACGACGGAGCAGCGCGAATGTGCGATCGCGGTGCGCGACAGCGCCGAGTCGCTGCTCGCGCTGATCAACGACATTCTGGATATTTCGAAGCTGGAGGCCGGCAAGGTCGACCTCGAAATCATCGATTTCGATCTCTTCGACACGGTCGAAGCCGCCGTCAGCCTGTTGGCGCCGAAAGCCCACGAGAAGGAGATTGATCTCGGTGTTTTCGTCGATCCGGCTGCCAGGGGCGGCTTTCGCGGGGATGAGACGCGGCTTCGTCAAATCCTGCTGAACCTAGTCGGCAACGCCATCAAGTTCACTGAGCATGGCGGTGTTTCGGTGGAGGTGGCGGTCTGCTCCGGTCCCGCCCAAGATTTGCGCCGCCTGCGCTTTGAAATTGTCGATACCGGCATCGGCATGTCGGAAGCCGTTCGTGGCAGGCTGTTTGAAAAATTCAGTCAGGCCGATACCTCGATTACGCGCCGCTTTGGCGGAAGCGGTCTCGGATTGGCAATATGCAAACAGCTGATCGAGCTCATGGGCGGCGAGATCGGTGTCGACAGCACGCTCGGCTTCGGCAGCCGCTTCTGGTTTGAGCTGCCGCTGCGGCCGGCGATCAACCCGACCGTCGAGCGCCGGGCGTTGCCCGGCAAACTGGCGGGTCTTAATGTCCTGATCGTCGACGATGTCCAGATGAACCGGCGCATTCTGGCGCGTCAGCTCGCCGGCTTCGGCATCGAGGCAATGTCGGTCGATGATGGTTTCGCCGCGATGGCCGAACTGGAGCGGGCCTTTCATCAGGGTAAACCGTTCGACCTTGTCATCATCGACCAGATGATGCCGGGCCTTTCGGGTGAAGCACTGGCCCAGAGAATCCGCGCGGCGGGGGGCCTCGCCGAGACCAAGATCGTGATTGCCTCGTCGGCCGGTCGCCACGGCCTCGCCGAAGGCATCTCCGGAATTATCGATGCGGTACTGACCAAACCGGTCCGCGAGCAGTCCCTGCTCGACGCCTTCGCACAGCTCTTCGGCTTTGCCGGTATACGGCGCACGGAGCCGCCCCTCACGCCGCTGCCGCCTTCCGGATCGGCCGGACGTTCTCTGCAAATCCTGCTGGCAGAAGACAACAAGATCAACCAGCAGCTGGTCACAATGCTGCTTCGCAAGGCGGAGCACCAGGTCGATGTCGTCGAAAATGGGGCACTGGCGTTCGAGGCCGTGCGCAATGCCGATTACGATGTCGTACTGATGGATGTTCAAATGCCGGTGCTCGACGGGGTCCAGGCGACAAAACGCATTCGCGCTTTGCCGCCGCCCAAGAACGCGGTGCCGATCATCGCGTTGACCGCTCACGCGATGATGGGGGCCAAGGAAGAATATCTCGCGGCCGAGATGGACGACTATTTGTCGAAGCCGATCGATAATGGAGAGCTCTTCTCGCGGCTCAATGACGTGGCCGTGGGGCTCCTCGGAGGAGGAGGCGCGAGGCCAACTCTGGTTGCTGCCGATTGCCTGCCGCCGGTCACGATCGATCCTGCTCGCCTCGAGATGGTCGCGGAGGTCATGGCAGGAGGCGAGCCCTTGGGTGAGTTTGTCGACGTATTTCTCGCCAACGCTGCAGAGCGCATCAATCAGATCCGCCGCCTCGTTGATTGCCACGACCTCGACGGGACCGGCCGGGAAGCCCATACCCTACTCGGGACGGCCGGCAATTTCGGGGCGTTACGGCTCAGCCGCCTTGCCGAAGAGCTGCGGGCGGCCTGCGATGCCGGAAACGCTCGTCGCGCCCGGGACGTCGCCGATGGGTTGACCGAGGCCTGGGACGCGACATCGAAGGCGATGCGTGCCTGGCTCAACGATAAGACAGCGTCGCGCGCGGCCTGACCGACTTTTCGAGACAGAGGTCAGCGGTGCGGGATGAGACGAGTCACGTGACCCATCTTGCGGCCGGGCTGGATTTCGGTCTTGCCGTAGAGATGCAGTTTGGCCAGAGGATCGTTCAGCGTCTCTCGCCATTTGGCGACGTCGTCGCCTAACAGGTTCTTCATCACAGCATCGGAGTGGCGCTCGACCGAGCCGAGCGGGAGCCCGCAAATCGCCCGCACAAGCTGCTCGAATTGGCTGGTATAGCAAGCGTCGATCGTCCAATGACCCGAATTGTGCGGGCGCGGCGCGATCTCGTTGACGAGGATAGCACCGCTCTGCGTCACGAACATCTCGACCGCGAGCACCCCGACGAGATCGAGCTTTTGGGCGACGTGGAGCGCGATCGCCTCGGCGCGCATAACGGTCTCTGCCGGAATTCGCGCGGGCGCGATCGTCGTATCGAGAACATGGTTGACGTGCTGGTTTTCGACCGGCGGATAGGTCGCCCGGGCGCCGTCTGCGCCGCGCGCAACGATAACCGAGATCTCGCAGGAAAAATCGACAAAATTTTCGAGGATGCCGCTCTCGCCCCCCATTCGGCGCCAAGCGTCCTCGGCCTTGATGTCCGGGGTCAAAGTCACTTGACCCTTGCCGTCATAGCCCAAACGCACCGTTTTCAGCACCGCGGGGTAGCCGAAATCGTGCATGGCGCGGAGCAACACGGTCGGGTCGGGAATTTCGCGGTAGGCGGCAGTATCGACATCGATCGAGCGAAGGAAGTCCTTCTCACGCAGGCGGTCCTGCGCGATTTCGAGAATTTCGGGCCGCGGCAGCACCGGTGTGAGAGCCGCGACCCATCGAACTGCCTCCGCCGGAATATTTTCGAATTCGAAGGTCGCGATGTCGACGGCGTCGGCGAACCGCTCGAGCGCCTCTCGGTCGGCGAAGTCGGCAACGGTGGCCGCGCCGCAAACTTGCGCGGTCGGGCTGTCGGGCTCGTCGGCGAAAACATGGCAGCGGTAGCCGAGCCGCGCGGCGGCCAGCGCCGTCATCCGACCGAGCTGGCCGCCGCCTAAAATGCCGATCGTCGCGCCGGGAGCTAACATTCCCGGCCGGCGGGACGCTCTGCCACACCTTGTGTTTGCGCCTGTCGCCAGCCATCGAGAGCCTGAGCGACGTCGCCATCGCCCAGAGCGAGCACCGCCGCGGCAAAGAGCGCCGCGTTGACCGCGCCGGCCTGCCCGATCGCGAACGTCGCAACCGGGATCCCCGCCGGCATCTGGACGATCGAGAGCAGGCTATCGACGCCCTTCAAAGCTCTGCTTTCAATCGGGACGCCGAGCACGGGGAGCGGCGTCAGGGCCGCGGCCATGCCGGGAAGGTGAGCAGCCCCGCCGGCCGCGGCGATAATCAGCCGCAATCCGCGCGACTTCGCGGTGCGGGCATATTCAAAGAGGCGGTCAGGTGTGCGATGCGCCGAGACGATGCGAGTTTCGTAGCCTATCCCCAACCGTTCGAGAGTGCTCGCAGCGTGCTGCATCGTCTCCCAGTCGGACTGGCTCCCCATAATGATACCCACTGACCGACCGGCGTCGTCCATTCAACTCACTTTGCGAGCATCCTCGAGAGCCGTGATTATAGGAGCGGCAAAGGGTTGCACAAGCCGCCCCGGCCACAATCCGCGGTCGGCGCCGGGGTGCAACTTCGGGTGATTTTGCCCCTCAGGCGATGATGTCGGGCAACAACTCGCTCTCGATCTTGATGATCTGGTCCTTGAGCAGCAGCTTTCGCTTTTTTAGCCGCTGCAGCTCGAGTTGGTCGACCGGAGCGCGAGTGCCGAGAAGCGCGATCACTTCGTCGAGATCGCGGTGTTCGGTTTTCAGCGCGGCGAGCTTTGCTTTCAGTGCTTCGGCGTCGAGGTCCATGGCCGTGCCTCGAGAGTTCAACATGATAAATAGCACCCCCGACGCGCCGGGCACCATCAGACGCGAGCATTCTTGCAAAAATGCGCTGTTGTGCGGCTCTTCCAAGACGATCGGTACTCTTTTTTGCCGATCGAAACCGGCTGGCGGTCTCGATTTGGCACTTGGAGCGACGGATGCGGTCGCTTCGCCGGCTTTCCGGCGTATTGTGAACGGCGGTGCCTGTTGCCGAGTTGACTCCGTCATCCGGCGCCGATCCCGACGGCTCGCGCTGGTGCGTACGGCGCGAAGATTGGGGATATGCCTGGCCGGTGGATAAGCCACAAAAACCCTTGGAAGAGAAGGCGTTTTGGCGTTTCTCGCTCGCCTTCTACGAGCGGCCGGGAGTCCCCGATGCGCTCATCGCGCTGCAGGACCGCGACGGGTTCGACGTCAACCTGATCCTGTTTGCGCTGTGGCTCGGCATGTCGGGGCGCGGACCGCTCGGCGGCGATGCCCTGGCGGCGGCGCAACGCGTAGCCGGCACGCTCCGAAGCGAAATAGTCGAACCCCTGCGTCGCCTGCGCCGAAACCTCCGGCACCATCCCGACGGCGACATCCAGCGGTTGCGCGAAGGCGTGAAGGCGCTCGAAATCGCGAGCGAGAAGCTGGTCCAAGATCGTCTCGCCCGCCTCGCAGGGAGTGGGTGCGCGAAGACGGGTCCCGGGGACCGGCGAGCCGCCGCCCATGCCAATCTCGCGCTTTATCTCGGCGGGGAAGCGGTTCGGTGCAGGGAAGCAGCGGTCATCGAAGAAGCCCTCGACGCATTCACGCAAGATCTGTGAAGCAGACCGACCTCCTAATCGGCTGTGTCGCGCGGTTTGGCGCGGTCTTCAGCACTTGAGGGCTCGCCCCACCGTTTGACAACTCCGGTTTCCAGCCCGAATAGGTCGAGGACGCGGCCCAAGGTCTGATCGATCATCTCGGCGATGGTCTGGGGCTTGGCATAAAAGGCGGGTACCGGCGGAGCGATCACCGCGCCCATCTCCGAGAGCGCCGTCAAGGTTCGCAAGTGGCCGGTGTGGAGCGGCGTCTCACGCACTACGAGGACGAGGCGGCGCCGCTCCTTGAGCACGACATCCGCGGCGCGGCTCAGCAGCGTCGTCGTCACCCCGCTGGCGATCTCGGCCATGCTGCGGATCGAGCACGGAGCCACCACCATGCCGATCGTCCTAAACGAGCCGGACGAGATCGGTGCTGCCAGATCTCCGATCGCGTGGACGACGTCTGCGCGGCTGCGGACGAGAGCGGGTTTCAGGTCGGTTTCCAGCGCCAATGTGACCTCGGCCGCCCGGCTGATGACGAGATGCGTCTCGACCGGCAGCGGACGCAGCAGTTCGAGCAGCCGCGCGCCGTAGATCACTCCGGAGGCGCCGCTGATCCCGACGATCAGACGGGGGCATCCGGATTTTTCTGCACCGCCGCCCCTCTGCGAATTTAATCGTTCCGTCATATCTCCGTCCGAGGGTCAACGACCCTATAGCCGGCCGTTGTCACCGGCGTTAACATCGACTGCTGCCACCGTCTAGCAGGAGGACCGTGCATGTCGCTGCAGGATCGCATCGAGGCGCTGAAGGAGAAACATGCGGCACTCGAACGCGCTCTCGATGAGGAAAACAAGCGTCCGCTTCCTAATCAGGACGCAGTCCACGATCTGAAGCGTCAAAAGCTGCGCATCAAGGACGAAATCTACCAGCTTGAGAGGCACTGACCGCAGCCTTCTCAACAATCCACGACTTCCAAAAGCCGGGAGGGACTCCGTCTCACCCGGCTTTTTCATGCGATCAAGATGTCCCTCTTGGCGCCGGCCCGAGTTGATCACGCCGGTGCCGAATCCGAAGAGGGACGGCACGCACTCCAGCCTTAATCGTGCTTCGGAACAAAAAGGGAACATGCGGCAGCACTCCTCGTCCATCTTGCGGGACCGGACCGTAGCAAGGCATCGGCAACAACCCTGATGCTTAATAGAAATTGAAGACGGTTCGGTCGCCGGCTACGTGATCTGCGACTTTCGCGTCCGACGGGCCAGAGGACATCATGTTTAGGGGATCGAAAGAGTATTCGCTCGAAGAGCTGCTCGAACACCCAGTACTCGGCGTGCAAATGACGAGCGAAGGCATCGATCGCCGCTGCCTCGATCTGATGTTCGATGCAGCGAAGGCCCAGCATCGTTCGCCAGAGGCCGAGTATCGCGAGCGATTTTCCGGTTCATTTCTGCCTTGAAACTCGGCCCAGGCTAATTCCGAGCTCTTCTCCTCGATAATTCCGGAACGCCGCGCCCGGCGGGAGTGTTGGCAGGACCGACCCTATCCCCTGTTGGCGCGAGATTTGAGTGGCCACCCGGAATCAGGCTTGCGATACTTCATCGACCCTAAAGCACAATAACGGGGCTGCCGCGCTCGAGGCGGCGCTCGATCCGCTCGCGGCGGCAAAGCTCGCCAAGTTACGCCACGTCAGCGATGATATGCCCGGGATAACCCGGCACAAAGTGCGAAATGGCTTCGACTACCGCCTCCCCGACGGGCAGTTGGTGCGCGACCTCGATACGTTGAAGCGCATTCGTTCGCTGGCGATCCCGCCGGCCTGGACCGCGGTGTGGATCTGTCCCTATCCAAACGGCCATATCCAGGCAATCGGACGGGACAAGCGCGGCCGCAAGCAATATCGCTATCATCCGCGTTGGCGCGAGGTTCGTGACGAGTCGAAATACGGCAAGATGCTGGTTTTTGGCCGGGTTCTCCCCGTGATCAGGGAGCGCGTCGAGGCCGATCTGAAGCGCCGCGGTTTGCCGCGGGAGCGAGTCCTGGCCGCCGTCGTCCGGCTCATGGAGACGACCTTGTTTCGCATTGGCAACACCGAATACGCCAAGGCGAACAAGAGCTATGGTCTGACCACGTTGCGCGATCGGCATGTCGAGATCGAGGGCAGTCACATCCATTTGAACTTCCGTGGCAAACACGGCATCCGGCATGAAACGGAGATCAATGACCGCCGGCTGGCGCGCATCATCAAGGACTGCCGCGATCTGCCTGGCTACGAATTGTTCCAATACCTCGACGAGGAGGGAAATCGCTGTACGATCAACTCGGCTGATGTCAATGATTACTTACGCGAAATCAGCGGCGAGGAGATCACAGCGAAGGACTTTCGGACCTGGGCGGCAACCAACCTCGCCGCTCTCGCCCTGCAGGAATTCGAGCTGTTCGACACTGAAGCAAAGAGAAAGCGCGCCGTCGTCCGGGCCGTGGAAAAGGTGGCGAAACATCTGGGCAACACGCCGGCGATTTGCCGCCGTTGCTATATTCACCCGGCCATTTTTGACGGCTACCTCGATGGCACCTTGCTGACTACGCTTAAGGACCAAACGCAGACTTATCTGGCAGAAAACGTGGCCGGGATGAGCGCCGAGGAGGCGGCGGTGGCGGCGTTCCTTCGCTTGCGTCTGGGCGAGCTGGAAAAGCAACAAAAGGAAGCCGGCAGCTCAGCAGGGAATGAAAAGAAAGGCCGCAGCCGCGCGCCGCGGGCCGATCCGGCCCGATCATCGGAAGTGTTGCACAACCAGTTGAACTGATTGCGTTCTGCGCTGTTCGCCTCCTGACGCCGGTGCGCCTCTCGGTTGCACTCGGCAGGAGGAGGAGGGCGTGGCGAAAATCAGGGTCGCGATCGTCGGCGTCGGAAATTGCGCATCCTCTCTCGTCCAGGGGGTCGAATTCTATCGTCGCGCCGCCGGGCGCGCTGCAATTCCGGGGGTCATGCATCTTGACCTCGGCGGCTATCACATTGGTGACATAGAGTTCGTCGCTGCCTTCGACGTTGCCATCGGCAAGGTGGGCAGCGATCTGGCCCAAGCTATTTTTGCCCCTCCGAACAATACCGAGCGGTTTTCGAGCGTCCCCGCCACCGGAGTGGAAGTACGCCGCGGCCCGACTTACGACGGCATCGGGCGATACTTGAACGGCGTCGTCTCCGAATCGCCGGCGCCGCCCGACGATGTCGCGAAAACCCTTCGAGCGACCGGCGCCGAAATCGTCGTCTCCTATCTTCCGGTCGGGGCCGAAACTGCCTCGCGATGGTACGCCGAGCAGGCGCTGGCAGCGGGCTGCGGCTTAGTCAATTGCATTCCGGTTTTCATCGCCAAGGACCCGATGTGGCGCGCTCGGTTCGAGGAGCGCGGGCTGCCGCTGGTCGGCGACGATGTCAAAAGTCAGGTCGGAGCCACCATCGTTCATCGCGTGCTGGCCAACCTGTTCCGCGAACGAGGTGTTCGGGTCGACCGCACCTACCAGCTGAACTTCGGCGGCAACAGTGACTTCCGCAATATGCTGGAACGCGAAAGGCTCGAATCGAAAAAGCGATCGAAGACAAACTCGCTGACAAGCCAATTGGATGAGAGGCTTTCCGACGCTGAGGCTCACATCGGGCCGAGCGACTTTGTTCCGTGGCTGACCGATCGGAAATGGGCCTACATCCGGATCGAGGGGACCGGCTTCGGCAATCTGCCGTTGAACTGCGAGCTGAAGCTCGAAGTCTGGGATTCACCAAATTCGGCCGGGGTGGTGATCGATGCGATCCGCTGCGCCAAGCTGGCTCTTGACCGGCGCATTGGCGGCGCCCTGATCGGCCCCTCAAGCTACTTTATGAAAAGCCCTCCGGAGCAATTCACCGATTACGAGGCGCGGGCCAGGACCGAAGCCTTCATTCACGGTGAGCCGGAAGGGTCAGCAAGAAAGTCAGCCCGTCCCACAGACTGAAATCCCGGGTTCCGGCTCGTCGGATCGAGAACCCGTTGGCAGCAGCCAATTGCTCGATGTCACGCCGGTCAGCCTCCTCGTCACCGCGATAAGAAAAATTCAAGATGACGACGGCCCCGCCCGGCCGGAGCGCCCGAGCGGCGTCACGCAAGTGTCGAGCGACGATCTCGCGATCTGCCGCGAACAGATACGGAAAAGAATCGACCGCCAGCACCAGATCGAAGGTGGAGTCCAGGTATCTGGCGAGATCACGCCCGTTGCACTGCTCGAAGGCGACATTCGCCAGATCTCTGCACCGCCGTTGCGCCTCCTCGATCATTCCGGACGAGACGTCGATGCCGATGACCGCACCTACCTGCGGCGCGAGAGCGCGCTCGATCCGCCCGATGCCGCAACCAATGTCGAGGACGCTCGAATCAGCTCGCAACAATCCCCATTCGGCAAGACGGCTGACGATCTCGTTCGTGGCGTGCTCTAGAATTTCGGCGGAGCCGAGAGAATAGAGCGCCACCGCCGCTTCCGGCGCGAGAGCTACCGCCCTGTCGAATTGGCGGCGGATTGCGGCAACACCATCGCCGCCCCCGGAAGGAATGTTAACCAGCCCGCCGTTACCGAGAGCGGTCACTTGCGCGAGATGATCCATGTTCATCACGGCCAGTCGCAGGAGATCGGCCAGATCTTCCCGCTCCGGCGCCGCGCCAGTGAGGCCCTGCAATAATGGGCCGAGCAAACCGGCGTCCCCGAGGCTCAAAGCAAAATGCATCAGCGTTATCTCGCCGGAAGCCTCGCCGGCGAGATAACGGGCAAGCGGGGCACGCAGTGCCGGTGGACACATGGCAATGAATCGACCGGTCAGCACGGTCGCCTCATGGTGAGGGCAGTGTTCGGCCGGTCGACCGCGCCCCAGGCATATTTGTAGGCTTCGCCGCCGCGTAGGAAATGGAATTCGCGTGCGCCCTCCCGAACCGCCTCTTCGATGGCGTGAGCCACGATCTGCGTGCCAGGGCTCAGCTCCGCGTATTCGGGATCGAACCCGCTCAGATAGGCATAGGCGGTACGCTTGGTCGTGAACCCATAATAGGCAGCTGCAGTTGAATTTCCGACCTGCAGCAAATAAAGGCGGAGCATGCCCGCATCAAGCATTCTCTGAGCCGCGGCCAGGTGAAAATCCCGGACCACTGGATCGGCGCAAACGCCCTGTCCAGCGATGGGCTGCCACCGGCCCTCATGCAGCCGGAAGAAATCCTGCATAAATCCCGAAACTGTACTCGCATCCGCCCGGATCGCTTCCACCGTGCCAGCGGCAGCGGCGCGGCGGCGCGCCTGCCGCAGATCCCGCAACGTCTTGCGTGGGACTACCTCGGGCAGCCCCGCTACTGCGCTGGGCAAGGCGAGAACGGGGCAGGTCCCGCTCATGACCCGGTGTTCCATCAGCTGCGCCGGAAATTGAGCTGCAAGCAATGCCGCTCCCGGCGGAAGGTCTGGAATGTAGCATTCCTCCCAACCGGGATGTTCGGCCAACGCCTCGAAGAACGCGCCGACCGCCTCGGAGTGGCCGGGTTCCACCAACACGTCGAGGTAATCGGAAAGGCCGATGCCGATCGGCAGCAGCTTGCAGCATTCGGCTTCCTCGTAAAGGTAGAGCGGCAGCACGGCAATCAATCGCCAGCCATCGCGGGCAGTCAGCACCAATGGCGCCTTATTGCCAAACAAGCGCCACCAGGTCATCAGCCACTCCGGTGATTGGAACGGGCTTGCATTAGAAACGCGTCGCCATAGCGCCTGCCACTCCGGCGCGAGCCGATCAAAGGCTGTTTGCGACGTGACTGGCTCCAAGCGCATCATTGCAGTATTGACGCTGTGGCGGCCAGCTTCCGATAATATCCAAAATAGCCCGTAATCATTCTCTCGAGCGAGAACCGCTGTCGAGCCGCCTCTCGGCAGCGCTCGGGCTCGAGCGTCTCCACAGCGCGAATGGCTTCGGCATCTTCATCGACGAGAAACCCTGTCACCCCCGGCTCGATTATCTCGGGCAGAGCGCCGACCGGGAACGCGACCACCGGGGTCCCGCAAGCGATGGCTTCCATCGCCACCAGCGAACTCGTTTCGGCGATCAGGCTCGGCATCAAGAGACATCGCGCGGCTGTCAGAAAGCGGCGTTTGGGGCGAAAATCGAGGTTGCGGGCTCGGCCATATCGCATGTTAAACCCCTAACACGAGGGGTGCTAAGGGGGTGTGCGAGCGCGGTCGAGTTACTTCGGTTCGAAAAGTTTGTGAGACGATCATCTTTCCAGGCGATTGATCCAAAGGGTGGATTATCAAAACACAGGGGGCGCGCGTGAACCCGGCGCTCGCGGCCGATGGCGGTGGTGCGACCCTTCTCTGCTTTCTGGTACTCGTGTACTTCATTCCTGCAATCGTCGCTTACAACAGAAAGCACCACAACAGGGCCGCCATCTTCCTCGCTAATCTGTTTCTCGGATGGACCTTCATCGGTTGGGTCGGGGCCCTGGTCTGTGCAGTCACGGATCCAAGGCCGAGACCAATCTTCAACAGTGCTTCTGCCGGTGAAGACAGGCGCCCATGCCCGATTGCGGCGAAATGATCATGCGCAGCGCAAAGGTCTGCCGGTGCTGCGGAAAAGATTTGGCGTCCGAAAGCAGTTCTGCGGCAATGCAGAACGCCTACCAAGCAGCGAAGGGAACGATCGACGATGTTCGCTTACGACCGGCGGCCCATGCTTCACCTCAAGCGGAAAAAAACGCCCAAAATTCATTTGCGTTGAGACCCGAACCGGCCTGGGTTACCGGATTTCGCGCGCTCGATCCGGGAAAGCGTTTCGCGATTATTTGGGTAATCGGTGTCCCATCCGTGCTCGTAACGGCGTTGATATTGTTCGGATGGTTGCATTCGCTGTCACCAAAGCCTGGATTGACGATCAGCGAGCCATCGCACCCGACACCATCAGGCGCGCAGTCATCGACCAGCCACAACGCGAGTGAAAGCGTCAGCACTCCCATCGCACGAGAGAATTCGTCGACGGTGATCGTCGGAGTCGCTCCGCCGCCGTGGCTTCAACTTCGACAAGGCGTAGGGGCCTACACCGGCGACGACGGGGGTGGTGCAAGTACCCTGACCGTTTGTCCTTCAGCAAATCACTATAGGAAATGGTCTTCGAGCGCTACAGCCGTCGTCCCGGAATGTAGAGAAAAACACAAAGGTATCCCCGTCACTATAAACTCTCATGAAATAGTTATGTCTGGTTTAGGGGGGGAATATTTTGTTTCTATTACGGCGGATGACTTTTCGTGGTCCGGATGGACCGGTTCGCTAGGGCTTCAACCGCGTATCCCCGCCAATACGAAGGCGGTAGTAAAGACATTATCGCCCGAAGGGGAAACATGGTTCTTTCCAAGTAGGACTTCAGCGGATGGACATGTTGTTCTCCGCACTGGTGCGACTTTGCAAATTCTGGCCCAAGATCCGAAAAGCGCCGACCGTCCGGATCTCTACGCCCAAATAACCGGTAATTCTATCGACGCCGGTAAGAAAGGCTGGCTTCATCGACTCGGACTTAATGTCCAAGGCGACGTCCCGTTGCTTTTTGCGCCGCCAAATGAGATCAAACCACTGGCCGTGGCAGAACTGAATGAAGCATCTGGCAATCGGATCGTCATTCACGGCCCCGTATGGTCTTGTCCGACAATCGAGATGCTGCGGAAATTGGTCCGTGCCGCTGACGAGACGCCAGAAAAGGACAAGACCATGCTCTCGCTACAAGCCCATTTTGGGTGGAATTGCGAGCTCTTCACCGCTGGCGACGTGGTCTACATCGACGATCATGACGGCCCGTTTGCTAGAGTACATAAGAGCGCTGAGATAAAGGAATTCTGGACCCTGACGTCGCTGCTGACGAAATAGGCAGCCGAGCTCGGCTGCGCCATCAGCCGGCGCCCAGTAAGGGGTTAGGCGGAGATCTTTTCTGCGCATGGCGCTAAACGCCAGCGTGCTGGCATCTTAGCTAAAATCCCACGACGCTTTCCGCAAAATAGTTGCGTACCGCCGAGAATAGCCCTATATTCGTTCATGATTTGTGCGCCGATGGGGCGCTCGTGCGCTGCCGTCCGCGGCGGGAGCGACGCTTTGACCATCACTACCCGAAATCACGTATGCGCTGGCGACCCGGCACTGGCCGCCAGCGCCGAATAAAATCGGCTCAAATTTGGGTGCATCGAGCACACGGGAATGCTGTTGGCCGATCCTAAGACCGGCGCCGGCAATACCTCTCACCAGCGAGGCTCAGACCGCGCGTGCGGTGAGCGGAGCGCGGCACGAATTGGAGCAGCTTTAATCTACAGCCTGTGGGCTGCTCGCTGTTTTTTGCTGTTTCCCACTGTTATTTCGCTGTTCCGGCGTAGTCGTGAAGCCGAAAACGCGAGGATTCCTGCGGCTGGGGACCGGGGGCCTCGCTGTATTTTTGCGGATTATCAGCGAGATCAGCGGGCGTAGGAGAGGCAAACTCATGCAGGTGCCTCGTCTTAAGTTTACTGGCCCAACTCCGCTCTGCTAGGCTTTGCAGATTAGGGCCGACCTAGAGGAGCCGCTCATGCCCGCCGAAATTAGCGACGAAGCGTTCGAATTTTTGCTCGCCCGCGCCGGGCTCGACCTGACCGATGACCAAAAGGCGGAGCTGAAGGGGGTCTATGCCGGCGTTGCCGCAATGGCGGAGCGGGTGCGCCGGCCGCGCGGATATATGGCCGAGCCGGCGCACGTCTATGGGTTCACCGAGGCGGATCTGGCGTGACAGGCGCGATCCCGACGATTGCTGAAGCCGCTCGCGAGATCGCGGCTAAGCGCTTGTCACCGGTCGAGCTGACGCAAGCCTGCCTCGAGCGGATCCACAAATTGGACGGGCAGTTGCACGCGTTTGTCCATTTGACCGAGGAGCGGGCTTTGGCCGAGGCGCGCGACGCCGAGGCGGCGATCCTGGCCAATGGTCCGAAAGGGCCATTGCACGGCATTCCGATCGGCCTCAAGGACATCGTCGATACCAAGGGAATCCCAACCACCTGCCAGTCGAAATTGCTGCAGGACAACATCCCTAATGCTGACGCGACTTGCGCTGAGAAGCTCGCCGCCGCCGGCACGGTGCTGATCGGCAAGACGACGACGCACGAATTTGCTGATGGCGGCCCCTCATTCGATTTGCCAAAGCCGCCGGCGCGCAACCCATGGAACCCCGAGCATTTCACAGCCGGCAGCAGCAGCGGCACCGGGGCCGGCGTCGCGGCAGGGTTGATCCTCGGCGGCATCGGCACCGACACCGGCGGCTCGATTCGCGGCCCGGCGGCGCTGTGCGGCATTGCCGGCATCAAGCCGACCTATGGCCTCGTCAGCCGCGCCGGGGTCGCGCCGGCGGCGTTCAGCCTCGACCATATCGGGCCGATGGCGTGGACCGCCGAGGATTGCGCATTGATGCTGCAGGTCTTGGCCGGCCACGATCCGCGCGACCCCGCGAGCGCGTCGCGTCCGATCCCGAACTACACCGCCCAGCTCGGCAGCGGCATCGAGGGCATGCGCATCGGCGTCATCCATCATTTCCACGAAACCGACCACAAGGTCAGCGACGGCACGCAGCGCGGCATCACCGCGGCGATCGCCACATTCCGCGACCTCGGCGCCGAGATCCGCGAAGTGCAAGTGTCGCCGCTGCAGGACTGGCTGGCCTGCGGCTCGCTGATCTCGATCACGGAGCGCGCTGCGGCCTATGAGGAATGGGCGCGCACCCGGCTCGGCGATTTCGGCGAGCGGCTGCGCAGCCGGCTGATGCTTGGCGCCTTTGTCACGGGGGTCGATTATGTGCAAGCGGTGCGGCGGCGGCGCGAGCTTCGTGCCGAGCTGCAGGCGGCGATGCAGGGGCTCGACATCGTGCTGACGGCCACCCAACCGGCCGAGGCGGCGAAGATCGACGCCGTGCCGAAGTGGGACGTGTTCGGCCCGCCGAATTTTACGATGCCGTTCAATGTCGCGGGTTACCCGGCGATCTCGATATGCTCAGGGTTCGGAGAAGGCGGCTTGCCGGTGGCGATCGAACTGGTCGGCAAGCCGTTCCACGAGCCAGATTTGTTCAGGGTCGCCGACGCGTTCGAGAAGGCGACCCCACACCGCGATCGCCGCCCGGCACCGGTCGGCGGCTGAGCCGAGCCCCCTCCCATTCCCTCCCCCGCACGCGGGGGAGGGTTAGGGTGGGGGCCGGGTTGGGTGGGGGCGTCACCCCTTACTCGAAACCCGGCGTGGCCAGCATCGGCGGGTCGGCGACCTCGACCAGGGCGGCGCGGCCAAAGCCGTTGAACCCGGTGCGCAGGCAAGCGCCATACGCGCCGAGCTGGCCGAGTTCGACCCAATCGCCCTCGCGCATGTCGGCCGGCAGCCGAAACGGTCCGCGCATCCGGTCGGCGCTGTCGCAGGTCGGCCCGAACAGCACGAAATCGGCAAGCTCGGTCTTGTCATCCTCCGCTTCACCAAGGCGGATGCGGCGCGCCGGGAAGCGGAACCCGAGGGCGCCGGCGTCGCTCAGATTGCCGTACACGCCATCATTTACATAGAGCGCGTCGCCACGGCGCAGCTCAACCTGGACCACGACCGACCCACCACCGGCGACGAGCGCCCGCCCCGGCTCGGCCCACAGCCGGACACTTTCCGGGAAAGCCGCGGCGCCGGCCTCGATCGCGGCCATGTAGTCGGCGAGCGGGGGCGGTTCCATGTCGGGGTAGCTGACCGGAAAACCGCCGCCGACATCGACGATGTCGACCGGAACCCCGCAATTCACGATCGCTTCCCCGGCCAACGCCATTGCCCGCGCATAGGCATCCGGCTCCAGGCACTGCGAGCCGACATGAAAGGCGATGCCGAGACGGGCAGCGTGCGGCCGGGCCGAGCGCAACAGCTCGATCGCCTCCTCAAGAGGCGCGCCGAATTTGCCGGACAGATCATAGACCGCGCCGCCCTTGGGCAACGCCAGCCGCACAAACAGCTCCAAAGTTGGCGGATCGCCGACGAGCCCGACTGGCACAGTCTCTTGCAGTATCTTTTGCAGCTCGTCGGCGCTGTCGAACGCGAAGTCGGTCACGCCATAGACATCGAAGGCGTCGCGGATCGCCGGGCGTGCCTTGACCGGGTGCATGAAATGAACCTCGGCCGCCGGCAACAGCTCGCGGACAAGCGCCACCTCGGCGAGCGAGGCGCAATCGAAGTGGCGCACACCACCGGCCCAGAGCGAGCGAAGCACGGAAGGCTCAGGATTGCACTTGACGGCATAGAGAACATCGCCGGGAAGAGATCGACAAACCGCCAGCGCTGCGCGGGCGATCGCCGCCGGGCGCAGGCACAGCAACGGATCGCTCGGACGCGTCCGAGCGACGACGGCATCGATCGAGGGAAAAACAGCGCGCCCCTGCGGGCGGGGAGAGACGAGACGGGTTTGTGCCATCGCACGATCCTCCGAAGCCAGGAGGCGACATGCCGCTCCGTGCGTCGAAAGCGCAGGAGCCGGAATGACCGATCAGGGTGAATCGCTGCGTCGGGGCGAAGCGCCCCGACGGCGTCAGACGATGGTGCGAGGACTTCGCATCGCGTGCCGGAACATATCCGTTTCCCTTAAGGACACCGGCCCACGGGTGGCCGGCTCTGACCGAAAAGGACGCGTTACGTCGTAGCAGCACCCCTTGCGAAGCGGGGTTCTAGGCACGTGCGATTGCGTCGGCGTCTAAAATAGGAAAAACGCCAGCCGGTTCAAGGGTTTTTCGAAATCTTCAGCATGAACGCCGATCAGTGCGTGTTGGCAGGCCGGAATGAGCCGGCCTGCCTTACCCGGAGGAAAGAGCATGAGTCAGATGCCCTTTCTCCTGGTGCGCCGGCTGAAGGTTTGGCGCCGCCGTGTTCTACACGTCGTCGTCGCCCTGAGCCGGGCCTAGGAGCAGTCGGCCGGCACTGCAGCCGCCGGCCAATCACCTCCGTAATATAGGCGAGCGACGCCCCTGCGTCTATCGTTCTGCGTGCGGGGCCAGCAGCGCGATGTAGTCCCAGGCCATCGTCGCCGCCGCGAGCGCGGTAATCTCGGCGACGTCATAGGGCGGAGATACCTCGACGACGTCCATCCCGGCGAAGTTCAGGCCGGTAAGCCGGCGCAGGATCGCGCGAGCCTGCCAGGTCGCGAGCCCGCCGACTTCCGGCGTGCCGGTCCCCGGCGCGAAAGCGGGGTCGAGCGCATCAACGTCGAAGCTCAGATATGCCGGCTCGGTCCCGACGACCGCGCGAATCCGCTTGGCGACGGCCTGCGGGCTCGTTTCGTGCACCTCCTCGGCCGAGACGATCGTCACGCCCCTGCCGACGGTCCAATCGAAGATGTCGCGGTGCATCGGCGAGCGGATGCCGATCTGGATCGTGCAACTCGGGTCGATCAGGCCCTCCTCGATCGCATGGTAAAACGGCGAGCCATGGCCATAGGCGAGGCCGAAGCTCTCGGGCCAAGTATCGACATGCCCGTCGAAATGCACGAGCCCGACCGGACCCTTGCGGTGGGCCAAGGCACGGAGCAATGCGAGAGTTATCGTGTGGTCACCGCCGAGCGAGACGAGGTGTTCGATAATTGAGGCCTGCTCCTCGATTTTGGCGAGCGTACCTAGGATGTCGCCGTGAGCGATGCGGAAATCGCCGATATCGGCGAGGCCGATGCGCTCGATCTCGGCCCAGGACGCCGGATGGTCGCCGTCGACCAGCATGCGGCTAGCCTGGCGGATCGAGGCGGGTCCGAACCGCGCGCCTGGCCGATTTGAGGTGCCGAGATCAAAGGGGATGCCGGCGATGCAGATTGCGGCGTCGGCATCTGAGCGTTCAAGGCCGAGAAAGGTCGGCCGCGTGGCAAAAGTCGGAATTGAGGTCATGAGCTCCTATCTGGGGAGGCCATGCTCGCGTGGAAGGATGTCAGACCCGTTCGAGCACCGCGGCGATGCCCTGGCCGACGCCGACGCACATCGCGACCAGCGCGTAACGGCCGCCGGTGCGCTGCAGCTGACGGGCGGCGGTCAGCGCGATGCGCGGGCCGGAGGCGCCCAGCGGGTGGCCGACCGCGATCGCCCCGCCATTCATGTTGACGCGGCTATCGTCGAACGGCAGTTCGAGACCGCGCAGGCAAGCCAACACCTGGGCGGCGAAAGCCTCGTTAATCTCGATCACGTCGATGTCGGAGAGGCTGAGCCCGGCACGGGCGAGGGCCTTTTTCGAAGCTTCAACTGGGCCGATCCCCATGATCCGGGGCGGCACACCCGCCACGCCGCTGGCAAGAACGCGGGCGAGCGGCTCGGCCCCTGCGGCTTCGCCGGCCTTGCGGCTGGCGACGATCATCGCCACCGCGCCGTCATTGATGCCTGACGCATTGCCGGCGGTCGTCACGCCGCCCTCTTGCAGTGGCTTCAATCGGGCGAGCGCCGGCAGATCGGTCTGCGGCCGCGGGTGCTCGTCCTCGGCCACCTTGACCGGCCCTGCGCGGCCGCCCGGCACCTCGACGGCGAGGATCTCGCCCGCGAAAAACCCATCCGCCTTGGCGGCAGCATACTTGCGCTGCGAGGCCGCGGCGAACACGTCGCAGGCCTCGCGCGTGATCTGGTAGTCGCGTGCCAGATTGTCAGCGGTGTCGGGCATCGTATCGGCGCCGAACTGGCGCTCGATCTTCGGGTTCGGGAAGCGTGCGCCGATCGTCGAATCAAAGACCCGGCCGTCGCGGCTGAACGGTGTTTCGGCCTTGTTCATTACGAAAGGCGCGCGGCTCATGCTCTCGACCCCGCCGGTGACCATGACCTCGCCTTCGCCGCAAGTCACCGCCTGCGCTGCCATGACGATCGCATTGAGTCCGCTGCCGCAATTGCGCTGCAGTACCGAGCCCGCGACTTCGATCGGCAGCCCGGCCAAGAGCCCGGCGTGGCGTGCGACGCAGCGGCTGTCCTCGCCCGCCTGATTGGCGCAGCCGACGACGACATCCTCGATCTTTTCCGGGTCGAACGGGCTTTGCTTGACGACCTCGGAAATGACCGCGGCCAGCATGTCGTCGGGCCGCATTCGGGCAAGGGCGCCGGCATGCCGGCCAAAGGGTGTGCGCAGAGCGTTGTAGATGTAGCCGTCGAGCATGGTCGGTTCCTCCTTCTCGCATCTCCGCGCGCGGGCCGGCCGGTGTCAAGCCTCGCGAGAGCCGACAGCTGCCTACTGTTTTGGCGGGGACAGGGTAACGCCTTGGCGCTTCATTTGGTCGACGACCGCCTTAGCGCCCTCGTCGCCATCGGCGGCCAGTTGCGCGGTTTTGCGGGCGAGCTCCTCAAGCTTCTGACGCAGCTTAACCGCCTCCTGCACGGCCGGTTCCTGCAACCGCTGTTGTTCCTCCAGCGCGTCCCGATCGTGGATCGTGTAGCCCGTCTCGAACGCCATCAGTACAAAAAACGACACGACGACAATAAGGACAGGCAGCCACCATCCCCCCGGCTCCGGAATGATGGAACCGCTTCGGGTCATCATCACGGCGTCTTTCCGGTTGCTGTAGGGGCGGTTTTTTCGGCCGAGGGGACCGGTTCCCCCGACGCATTGATCGTGATCCCGTTGTCCGCCAGCAGATCGCGCAGTTTGTCGTCGTTGTTACTCACCGCGGCCGCCGCGAGCGCGCGAATCAGCGCCTCGTTGATGCGCCCGAGCTGGATGCTCTGATTGATGAATTGTTGCCGCCGGTTGACGGCCGCCTGCACCGTCCGGTTGTCTTGTACGAGGAAGATGTAGGCGACGACGAGCGCCCCGGACAGCGCGGCCAGCCCGACCGTCATCCAATAAAGCAATCGGTCAGCCTGCATCGCGCCGCACCTTTCCTCGCACCCCCGCCGCCGGCGGTCGCCCCGAGTATAGCACAGGCCTTTATAGAACAGGCTTTAGAAGGCGGCGTAGCTTGTCGCAGCCAACCCCGTTTCCGCACCATTCGGACGCAACAAGGGCTCGGGGTCAACCCGCGCCACAGGAACCCGCTCCCCCTGTAAACTCCCGCAAACGGGCATATTTCGTCTGATGGCATGCCGCAGAGCCCATCACGGGAGCATTTCATGACGGTCAAGGTCCAGGTCGGCCCACCGCAGATCGCCATCCACCAAGGCCAGACGGTGCTGATCAGCGAAGAGGACGGGCAGATCAATTGGCCGAGCGAAAAGGGCCTTTATTTCTTGGATACCCGGGTCGTCAGCAGCTGGCGCGTTTATGCGAACGGCGAACCCTGGGAACTGCTGAACGGCGGTGCCATCAGCTACTACGCAGCCCGCATCTTTCTGACCAACCGCGCTTTCCTCACCGAAGACGGCACGATCCCGCCGCGCACCTTGGGCCTCGTCGTCAGCCGATCGATCAGCGGCGGCGTACACGAGGATCTCGACATCGTCAACCGGGGCATGAAGCCGGTAAGGTTTCAGCTCGAGATCGCGCTGCGCTGCGACTTTGCCGACATTTTTGAGGTGAAGGCGGGCCACATCGTGCGCCGTGGCCGGATCACTACCGAGTGGTCTGCGTCGCACCAGTATCTGCGCACCACCTACCGAAACGCAGACTTCACCCGCGCAGTGACGATCACTCCCGTGCAGTCGTCGGCAGAAGCGGTATATGCAAACGGGCGGCTCAGCTTCGAGGTGGCCCTCAAACCGGATGAGCCATGGCATTGCTGTCTTCGTTACATACTGAGCGATGGCGACCAGCATTCTGCTTCGCCAGTTGACTGCATCGGTCACAGCCACAAGTCGCGCCACGCCGAGACAATGGCGGACTGGCTCGAAAATGTCGTCAAGATCCGGACCAGCAACGAGGAATTTTATCGCCTGTTCCGCCAGGCACTCGAGGATATGGCTGCCCTCCGCCTGCCGATCGCAGGCCAGGATCATATGGTTTTCTTGCCGGCCGCCGGGCTCCCCTGGTTTGTCGCGCCGTTTGGACGCGACAGTCTGATCGTGTCGCTGCAGAACACTCTCGTTTATCCGGAGTTTGCATGCGGAACTTTGGAGGTTCTGGGCTCACTGCAAGCAAAGGAGGAGGACGACTACCGCGATGCCGAGCCCGGTAAGATATTGCACGAAATACGCTATGGCGAGCTCGCGCATTTCAAGCTGATCCCGCACACGCCCTATTACGGCACTGCAGACGCGACGCCGCTCTATCTGATTGCCCTGCATGCCGCGTGGCGCGCCATCGGCGACCGCGGGCTGTTGGAGAGGCATCTCGAGACTGCCGAAGGCTGCCTTTCCTGGATTGACGAGTATGGCGACCGCGACGGCGACGGTTTTCAGGAGTACCAGACGCGCTCTGCGGTCGGCTACGAGAATATGGGCTGGAAGGACTCGGGCGATTGCGTTGTTAATCCGGACGGCTCACTGGTCAAAGGCCCGAAGGCACTGTGTGAGCTTCAAGGCTATGTCTACAGTGCCTGGGTGCGCATGGCCGAGGTGTTCGATGCGCTCGGCAAGCCCGACCGCGCACGGGCGTTGCGGGAGAAAGCAGCCGCCCTGTTCGAGCGCTTCAATGCAGCGTTCTGGGACGAAGAGCTCGGCTTTTATGCCTATGCGCTCGACGGCGAGAAGAAGAAGGTACTGACCGTCGCGTCCAATGCCGGACATTGCCTGTGGTCCGGCATTGTTTCTCCCGAGCGCGCCAAGAAGGTCGTGGAACGGCTGATGGCGCCGGACATGTGGACTGGATGGGGCATTCGCACGCTTTCCACCAAGAATCCGGCGTTCAATCCATATAATTATCAGACAGGTTCGGTGTGGCCGCACGACAACGCGATCATCGCGTTGGGCTTCAAGTACTATGGTTTCGGCGCAGAGGCGGGGCGGATCGCGCACGACATCAGCGAGGCAGCGAGCTATTTCCGGCTCAACCAGCTACCGGAGCTGTACACCGCGTTCGAGCGCGAGGAAACCAACTTTCCGGTCCAATACATCGGCGCGAACGTCCCGCAAGCCTGGGCAGCCGGCTCGGCTTTCATGCTGACCCAGGCCATATTTGGCGTTCTACCGGACGCGCCGCGCAACAAGCTGTTCATCGACCCATTGCTTCCGAAATGGCTGCCCGACCTAGCTGTCTATGACCTCCGCCTCGGCAAGCACAAGCTCGACATCCGCTTCTGGCGCGAAGGGGAGGAAACCGCGTTCGAGGTGATCAAGGGTGACCCCAAGTTGGTCGAGCGCTGCGATATGGTGTCCAAGGTCGCGCAGCTGAAAACCGTCTCCGATCCGTTCTAGTCTTAGTCTAGAACGTGAGCAGTCCCGCAGGGAAGGCGAGGGCCGACCGGCACCATTCCCCCACTCAGACGGTAAGGCGCTTCGGTGGCGGCTCGGAGAACAATGGCATAATCTCGCGCGCGAAGCGGCGGAGGCTCTCGCGGCCTTTTGCGCCGCCACCAGAGCCGCCCCCGTTGATCAGCACGTAACCAACCCCCGAATCGTGCAGCTTATCGAGGCTTTGCGCGATCTCGTCGGGTGTTCCGTACATTGCGCTGACCTCGTTGACCATGCGCGGATCACCCGTGGCCCGGTCCGGGCCGCCATGAACGGTGCCGTCCGGCCGCGTCGCCAATCTCAGCTGGCGCATGCGGTTTTGCAGTCTCCGCTCCATCGCGGCTTCCTTTTCGGCCCGACTGTCCGTGACGAAAAACGCCCGAGTGACCCCGACCTGCATCGGATCGAAGCGGCGTCCGGTTGCTTCGACGGCGTCCCTGTATACCGCGATTGACTGGCCGACATCCTGGGGCGAGGCGTATTGGCCGAGCAGCAGGTTATAACCCTGTTGCGCGACCCGGCGGACGGAGCGCTCGCCGCCGGCGCCCATCCAGATCGGCGGATAGGGCTTCTGCGCGGTCGGCGGCTCGACGACGATGTTGTCGAACTGCCAATACCTGCCCCGGTGCGAAAACGGCTCTTCGGCGGTCCACGCCTTGACGATGACGTCGAGGGCTTCGTCGAACCGTGCGTCGGCCTCTTCCATCGGCACGCAGAACCCAGCGAATTCATTATATCGATAGCCCTTGCCGATGCCGAAATCGAGCCGGCCTCCGGAAAGAAGATCGAGGGTTGCCGCCTGCTCCGCCAGCAGCACCGGATTGTGCCAAGGCAGCACGATCACCGCCGTTCCGAGCCGCAGCCAGCGGGTGCGCGCGCCGAGCCAGGTCAGCAGGTTGAGTGTCGCCGAGACCTGGCCGTAGCCGGTAAAGTGGTGCTCGACCACAAAGGTGCCGTGAAAGCCGAGCGCCTCGGCCTCGATGTTATACTCGATGAAATCGCGAAATCCCTCGCTGCTGTCGAATTCGGGGCTGCCGCGCCGTGCCGCGGCGCTGCCGAAAAGGCCAAACTGCATTGCTCCAATTTCCTTCCAGCGATCAACTCACTTTCGAGATTATCGCGGGCGACAATTTCTCCAAATCCTCATCTTGATTATCGCCACATCGCAGCGGCATAAGACAAACGTTAACCAAGTGCCCTCCTTTGCAGCTCGTCACATTCCAGGTACCGTGATCCGACGCTCGGCGCTACTGCTCGGCTTGATGCTTGCCGGCTGTGTTCCGCCTGCATCAGCGCCGTCCCCCCCGGGGGTACTGCCGCCGCCAACGGGGGCCCTCGACGCACACATCCCGCCCTTCGCACGATGGCCGTATCAGGCCTTTTCGCGCGAGGCAGCGGTGCAGATAGCATTACGCGAGTGGCGGGCATTCGGGCAGCCCGTCGTGTACCCGAATATCGAATTGCCCGAAGACGAGGAACGTGAAGAGGGCCTGTGGCAACGCGTCGGCGAATATTGGTGGCTGGGTCTCGACCCGCGCTGGCGGCAGCAAGGCTGGACCGGAGTCCACGACGAGAACGGCGTCATCTTCCCGGCTTCGGAAGATGGCAATTACGCCTGGTCCGCCGCCTTTATCTCCTACGTGATGCGAATTGCCGGAGCCGGTAGTCGTTTCCCTTACTCGGAAACCCATTCCGATTACATCAACGCGGCGCGGCGTCATGGTCTCGGGCTTGAGCCGGGCACCGCGCTCTCCGCCGAGCGGGTCGAGTTCTATGCTCCGCAGCGCGGCGATCTGATCTGTTATTGGCGAGGTCGGCAGCCGGTTTCCTATGACGAGCTGCCGACCGGCCGCTTTCCGGGCCATTGCGACATCGTCGTTGCAATCCAGCGGGGTTACCTCGATGTGATCGGCGGCAATGTCGACAATGCCGTCTCGATGAAGCACATCCCGACCACCGCCGACGGTCACCTCGCCGGCCCCGACGGCATCGTCGTCGATCCCGACCACCATTACTTCGTGGTGCTGCGGGTCGAGTATCTGCGCTGAAACCCGCTGATGGTCTCTAGGGCAGGCCGGCGGCGGCGACTTCGCGGCCGCGTCCACCGTCGATCATTGCTTCCGCCAGCCAAGGTTCACGCTCGAGCGCGCGGCGGTAATGCGCCCGGGCGGCTTCCACGATCTCGCCGCCACGGCCGAGGATCTCGTCGCCGAGTTCGAGGATGCGAAGATTGGGCCAGGCCCGTGGGCGCAGGCGGACAATTTCCCGCAGCACCTCGTCGGCCGGCCGATCGGGGCAGGTCTGCGCCATTACCAAAGTTGCCGCCGCCGTCGAGCGGGATACTCCGGCATGGCAATGAATGAGGAGATGCGCCTGCTTGGCCACGGTGAGGTCGCGGGAAAAGGCAAGCAACAACTCGACGTCCCAGCGCTCCGGCGCGATCCAGCCAGGCCGCGATTCGATCACGTCGTGAAAGCGCAGCCGCAAGCGTCGGTTGATCTCAAACCTGCTCAGTGAATCCGGCTCAGGCCAGCCGGGGTCGAGGATCGAGAGCACATGCGTCACACCTCCGGCGCAATGGCCCTCCAGCTCGTCGATCCCGCAAATCGTCACTTGGAATGGCATGAGCTGATTTTCGGCCACATCGAGTCCTTTGCTTGGGCTGGCTTGAAGCCTAGGATATCGCCTGGTTGTGGCAAAACTATGCACAATCCTGCGCCGGTCGACGGGACGATGCTCCCGCCCGGGGACGTCGTGCGGCTACTGTCCGCCCGCGACATCGCGTGAAGGACAGTGAACCCGGTCCCGCAGCAGCGCGCCGTCTCGTTCGGACGGACAGCTCAGGCCAGTATCGGTTTACAACTTGGCGGCGACGTTGCTGAAGGTACTGCTGAGATGCGTACCGAGCAATGTGAAGGAGAGGATCGCCGCGACGGCAATCAACGCTGCGATGAGCGCATATTCCACCGCCGTAACGCCGCGACAATCCTTGATCACCTGATGAACTGTCTCAGCGGTCAAGTAAATTCTTACCCACAGCCCGAGACACCGGCTACCCATCGGACACTCCGATATCTTTCGTTTCGCATTGATCACAGCATGTGGCTAAAAGATTGTTAAATCGATGAACAGCGGGCGCTTCCGCACACAAATCGTGGCGCATTCGATGTAATCGTCTGTCAACTGCTGGGCCAAGCTGCTCCCCAGCGGTCGGCGTGGGCGATCTCGGTGAGCGGCCGGCGGGTCAGTGCCCCGAACTTGTCGATCGGCCAGCCGACCGGCATCAGCGCCCAGGTCGAGACATCCTCGGGAATCCCGAGAAGCGCCTTGACCTCGTCCTCGCAGCGGATGTGGTTGGTGGTGATCACGGTGCCAAGCCCAAGACCGCGGCAGGCGAGAATGATGTTCTGCACCGCAGGATAGATGCTGGCGCCGCGGATGCGCTCGGCATAGGCGGCTTCTTCCTCCCAGCGCGCGGCGATGTCGGGCGGCAATGCCTCGCGCGCGGGCAAGACAGGGCGGTGCGAACAGGGGAGGAGCAGCACCGGCGCCTCGCCCATATGGTTCCAGAGATGCCTCCCAGCGGCCATAAGCCGAGCGTATTGACGCTCCGTCAGATGTGGCGGACGGCCGCGTGCTGCATAGACCGCCTCTGCGATGTCTGAGGCCTTGCGGTAGATGACGCCGAGCTGGCGCCTCAGGTCCGGGTCGCGCACCACGAGAAACGCGAAGCTCTGCGCATTGCCGCCTGACGGTGCGCGGATCGCAGCTTCGAGAATGCTGGTGATCAGCTCTTCCGGAACCGGATCAGGCTTGAGGCGGCGGATCGATCGCGCCGAATAGATCGCCTCAAACAAACCGATGTCCGGCGGTGCGATCGACGCCATTGTTATCTCCGGGCTAGCCGATTGGGACCAGCAGCCGGGTCGCAGCTGCCCGCAGGCGCTCCGGCAATGCGGCAGGCCGCCTGGTATCGAGATCGAGTTGTACCCCGAATTGGCCGAGGCGCGCGTATTCGGCTCCGGTCGCGGGGTCGCACATCCGATGAAAGAAGCGAATCGACGAATTGCCGAGATGTACGATGCCGGTTTCGACGAGGACCGGATCGCCTGATTGCGGCGAGCCGGTTACCCGCAGCGCGAGCTCGAATGTGGAATAGCCGCGGCGCTCGGTCTTCATATAGGAAGAGGTCGCGCCAATGGCGGCAAGCGCCTGGATGGAGGCAGCCGTGAAGCGGTGGACGAACGCCGAAAGCGCCAGCCTCCCACTCGAATCCAAATCCATCGGCTTGATCCGATCGCGCACCGTCGGAATAAACTGTTGGAGCGTCGCCGGCTCGGGACGGCGTTCGACGGCGGGTCCCGGCCAGACCAGAAGGCGGCCGCCGATTGCCTCACGAAGGTTTCTCGGCAATGGTACCGCGGCCTGGTCGAGCGTCTCCTCGACCCAAGCCGTGACTTCACCATCGGCAGAGTCGATGACCTGGTGACCAAACCGAATCGAGTTTTCGTCGACTGCGACGGGAGCGCTCAGAATGTGAAAGCTGGCGCCGGCGCGAAGCTCGCGGACAAACCGGACGTCAAAGCAGCGGTGGGCGGAGTCGGCAAGGTCGCGCAAGCCCAGGTCTTGCGCCGTTGTCACGGCAGCATCCGACAGCCGGTCGAAATAGTAGGCGATTGTGAAATGTTCGGTGACGTCGCACTCCCAAGGGGACACGACGCTGCGACAGGTCTCGATCCAGGCCGCCATCGCGCAAGCTCCCAAAACTAGCCTTCGACCCCCGCTTGCACGGGGATATGGCTATTCACTACGTCAATTTGTCCATTTCGGGTTAGCAAGATGAAGGACGGCGAGAACCGGCCGCCGCATGCACGGCGGCTGTTGCGGGTTTGCGGGCTTGCAGCGGTGACCGCTTTGTTCGACCGCGATCCGCGGCGGGTCGAGCGGCTATTCTTCGAGGACCGGGTGAAGGACGAGGTCGGGTCGTTCTGCCGGATGCTCGCTCGCGCCCGCAAGCCGTATCGTCAAGTGAGCAAGGGCGAACTTGTGCGCGTCGCCGGGACTCCTCTGCACGGGGGCGTCGTGGCGATCGCCGGGCCACAACCGTTGCCCGAGTTCGATCCAAACGCAATCCGAATTTGGGCCAAGAACGGCAAGCCGCTCCTTGTTCTCGACGGCATCGGCAACCCCCATAATTTGGGGGCGATAGCCCGCAGCGCCGCCTTCTTCGGGCTCGAGCGGATGGTCCTGGCCGACCGCCTCGACCAGGCGCTGCCATCGGATGCCAGTTACCGCGTGGCGGAAGGCGGGTTGGAGCACTTGGATTTGCAGCGCGCGCCGCTTCCGGCAGCTCTCTTCGAACTGCGGCCGGCCTATCGCGTGATCGGCACGGCCCTCGGGCACGGTCCGGCGCCCGATATGCTGGAAAACAGGGCTCCGGTGGCGCTGGTCTTCGGCAACGAAGAGAGCGGTCTCGATCCCGCCACGATCGCCGCCTGTGATCAGATTTGGTCGATCCCCGGCAGCGGCCGCGTGCAGTCACTCAACGTGGCTGCGGCCGCAGCGATCCTGCTCTATCTGCTGACCCGCTCCTGACGCATGCACCTCCGCCGGGCTCATGCGTCGCGGTGCGCCGGGCGGTCACACGCCGCCGGGTTCGGCAACCGCCGCCGACCACGGCGACATCACGTCGGATATGCCGTAATTCATCCCGTCGGCGCCGCGCAACACCAGGTTCGGGCAGGCAAACCGGGACGGAAAGACCGTGTGCTCCACCATCGTTGCTCCCGGTTGCCGAGACAACCGTTCGATGATCTCAAGGGAATGCCGACGGTCGATGCCGACCCGCTCGCTGCCGTTAACATCGATCCGCGGATGATGGGCCGCGGCTTCGGGAGCCATGCCGAAATCGACGATGAAGCTGGCCAGCTGCAGCACCGCCCCGAGAATGCGCCGGCCTCCGGAGGCACCGAGCGCCGAACCATGGCCGCGCATCGCGCGCCACCACGACCGGACACATATTGGTCAGTGCGCGTTTACCGGGCCCGATCGAGTTAGCGCGCCCGGGACGCGGGTCGAACCACATCACACCGTTGTTCATCAGAATGCCGGTGCCGGGCAGCACGTAACGACTGCCGAAAGATGACAGGAGCGTCGTCGTCAATGCGGCTATGCCCCCTTGACGGTCGATGGCGGTAATATGTGTGGTCGAGGTCCGCGAACCGGTTTCGCCATCTCCCATGCTTTCGAGCCGCTCGGCATAGGCTTGCCGGAGCGCCTCGACGAGCGCCTCGAAGTAATCGCCATCGGGGGCGGCCGCAAATCTCCGTCCGCCGAGCCTGCGCAGAATCCCGGCGAGCGTCGGTCCGGCCGTCATACCGGGAGTCGTCTGGAAAGTTGCGCCGCGATAGGGGATTTCGAGCGAAGGCACGGTGCGCGCGCGACAACCCGCCAGATCCTCGGCTGAGAGAACGCCGCCGCCGGCGCGCGTGTCGGCCACAATCGAACGCGCGATCTCCCCCTCATAGAAATCTGCGGGTCCGGTTTCAGCAAGCCGCTCGAGGGTTTCGGCAAGACGGCCGAGCGGCAGGCTCATGCTGTCGCTGTCGGGTGGGCAGACCGGCGGCAAATCATCCGGCAGCCAGACCCGCCGGCTCTCTTCATAGCGACGGAGATCGGCCGCAGCACTGGCGACCTTCACCGTCGTGAACCAGTCGGCCGGCAGGCCGGCGCGGGCAAGCCCGATCGCCGGTTTCACCAGGTCGCGCCACGGCAGGCGCCCGAACCGCTCGACCGCCAGAGCATAGCCGCGGACGGCGGTGGGGATCGCGAAGGAGAGCGGTCCATGCATGTTGCGGTCGCCGACGACCTGCGGCCAGGTGAACAGCTCGGTCCTCATCTCCCCGGTCAACGGGAACGCGGCGGGGTCGAGGCGGTGCGGCGCAACCGGACCGAAATCGACGACCTCGGCGCGGTCGGCGCCTGTCTGGTGCACTACCATGAACCCGATCCCGCCGAGGCCGCTGTTCCACGGCTCTACCGCGGCGAGAGCAAAAGCGGCGGCGACAACGGCGTCGACCGCGCTGCCGCCCGCCTGCAACGCCTCAGCGCCAACCCGGGCGGCAGTGCCGTTTTGCGCCGCGACGATACCGCCGCGCGACGATGCCGGCGGCTTGCGAATGTCCCAGTTCTGCGTCAGATGCATCCTGGCCCGCCGCTCAGGTTACGGTGATCGAATCGACCCGGTTGGGATAGAACGCGTAATAGCCGGCGAGGCCGGAAACTTCGTCATAGGGCGAGGGATAGGCCCATACGGCATTCTCAGCCCGGCGGACAGAGGCGGCCTCGGCCGGAACCTCGATCGTCCAGTATGATGCCTCGCCCTTATATGGGCAGCGCGTGTGGTGTTCGGTCGGACGCATCAGGTCGAGCCGCACGTCTTTTTGCGGCAGGTAAAAGACCGGGCCATGGCCGGTCTCTTCCACGCGCAGCGCTTCGCTGCTGTCGGCGATCGTCACGCCGCTGAATTTGACCGTGACGCGCCGGCCTGCGGGGAGCAGGTCGACGCGGTAATCGGGCCGACTGGCAAAGCCCGGGGCAGAGTTCGGCATTTCGGGTTCCTCGGATTTTGGTTCAGTGTTGTTGCCGCGCCTTGCGCGGCGCCGGCGCGCTCTCGCCGCCAAACGAAGCGACGCAACTCGCATGCAGTTCCGCGTCGGTTATGGGGCCGCACTCCTGCTGCATCCGCTTGGCGCGGAACGAGGGATTGCCCTGCAATACCTGCTCGTATGTTTGGCTCTGTTTTACGTTGGCCGCCGCACCCGGGTCGGGCGGCGTCTGCTGCGCCGAAACACTGCCGCCGAACCCGAGGGTCAGTGCTGCGGCGAGAGCCCACAAGATTTGTCTAGCCATTTTCATTCCTCCATATTTGGTCGCGAGGTCGGATCTTGCCGCGAGAACGGGATTTGCTCAATCCGCCATCGTCAGGCCGCCGCTGACGCTCAGCACTTGCCCGGTGATGTAGTCGGATCGTCGGCTCAAAAAAAACAGGACCGCCTCGGCGATCTCGATCGGTTGCGCGATCCGACGGAACGGGATGGCGCGGGTCAACGCCTCCTTCATGCGCTCCGGTTGCCGCTGGAACAGCGGCGTGTCGGTCGGGCCGGGACAGACGCAATTGACGTTGATCTGATAGCGAGCGAGTTCGCGCGCGAGCGACTTGGTGAAGGCGATCAGCCCACCCTTTGCGGCGGCATAGACGGTTTCTCCCATGCTGCCGACCCGTCCCGCATCGCTCGAGATATTGACGATCTTACCGGCGCGCGCCGCCACCATCGGCGACAGCACGTCGCGGGTCAGGCGAACTGCGCCCATCAGATTGATCGCGACCACGCGATCCCACATCTCCGGCGGGTTTTCGAGAAAGGGCTGGATCTGGTCCCAACCGGCACCGTTGACCAAGCCATCGACGCGGTCTGTCCGCTGATGAACGGCAGCTGCGAAACCCGCGATCGAGAACGGATCGGTCAGGTCGAGCGGCAGGTATTCGATCGCGAGCCGTTCTGCCGCGGCTTCCGACGCGGTCGCCGCCCCGCCCGCCTCGTCGATATCTCCGACAAGAACCCTGGCGCCCTCTCGAGCCAGCAGTAGGGCGGTGGCCTTTCCGATCCCGGAAGCGCCGCCGGTAACGATGACGCTCTGGCCTTGCATCTCCATGCTGTCCTCACTGCTGCGTCTTCGTCGATCAGGACGGTTTTAGCCGGGCTTGCCGTTTACTCTCCACCATGTCGTGATCAGTGGGCCGAGACCAAGGCGGGACCGCCCCGGGGCTCGATGGCCCCGGTTGCACGCAGCGCATCGATGACGACCCGCGGCAACCGGTACGCCGGCAAATCGAGTTGCTGCGTAGCGGTTTCGCCGGCCCGCCATACGACGTAGTCGCTGCCCACTTCCTCGAAGCCAAAATGGCGGAAGGCGTTAGGCAGGCTCGGCAGGTGGTCTCCATAAAACGACAGCACCCCCTCGCGGTGGCGGCGTTGCAGCCCGGTCAGCAGAATCTGCAACATCTCGTCCGATCGGCGCAGGCCGTCGAGATAGCGCAGCAACTCGCCGCCTTGCGGCAGACCGATTCCATTGAAATCGCGCCGCAGTTCGGGATTTATCGGCGGCCCCGCTTCGCGCCAAGGACCATGATTGCCCATCGTGATTGCGAAGATGAAGACGCGCGGCCCTTCGGCATCGAGTACCCTCAGCACATGATCGGCGAGTTCCGGATCGGAGTAATAGGGGGGGCGCCGCGAACCGCCGAGGGTCTCGATGCCCAAGAAGGTTTCGAACCCCAGTGCCGGTAGCGTCAAATCACGCCGGAAAAAGCTGCGGTCGAATGGATGCAGGCAGACGGTGCGATACCCTTGGCTGCGCAAGTGCCAGACCAGCGAGGCGATCGGCACGCGCGCAAAGGCGTGGTATGGATTGAACCGGTCGTATCCGAGCTCGCTTTCCGGAATCCCGGTCAGCACCGCGAATTCGGCCCGCATTGTGTTGGCGCCCCAGCCCGGAACCTGCAGCCGGCCGAATGTCCCGCCAATTCCGCAACAGGCGTCGAACCCCGACAGCAGTCCCTGCGGGATCAGCGGCGACAGCCGACGGGCATCGAAAAACAATTCGCATTGGACAAGAATGAGAGGGACCGCCGGCCGGAGACGGGCCCGGCCAAGTGGCGGCGCCGCCGGCGGTGCGTGCCGAGCGCGCCGCGCGGCTCGCTCGGCCCTCGCGATCACACCATAGGTCAGCACCATCGCGAAGGGGCCCAATGTCGCGGCATCTCTGAACGGCTCGCCAGTGGCGCCGAGCTCCCGCAGCGCCGCGGCCGCTGCCCCGAGGGTCGGCTCGCGCGAGAACAGCCAAGCTGCCGCTGCCATCAGCCCGCCGTAGAGGAAAATCAGCAAAGGATCGACCTTCCACAACGCGGGCTCGAAGGAGAGCAGGGCAACGCAGAGCGCGATTGCTGCAGCAGCGCCCCCGATGACTAGCGCCGGTCCGGCGAAAGGCAGGTAGAGCTGCGGGTGGGTGAAGACGTGGCGCAGCTCGGACATTTCGGAAAACACGACCGGTTCGCGCAACACCTCGCGCTTGGTGCGATCGACTAACGCGAAACCCGCGCCGAGAGAGATCAACAGGGCGCCGGTGAAAATCGGGCGGCCCGTAGCGGTCAGTACGAAGCTCCCCGCCAACAGAACCGGGAGAAAATCCAGAAGGAGAGCGGGTGCGCTATCGGTCCGAGCCTTGGCGACGCGCCGAGGCAGCAACCATGCCCCAAGCGCGAGCATACAGCCCACGACAATATGCAGCGCTTCGCTCATCGCGCGATCACGCCGAGTGAATTTGGAAACGATAGCGGCGCAAAATCGCATCCCCTATGAAAGCGGGCGCGATGTCGCAGAATTGCAGACCGAGCACCAGCAGCCGCGGAAAAGCGACGCGGCGCCGCCCGCGATCGATGCCACGCTTGACGATCCGGGCCGCGCCGTCGCTGCTGAGCAAAAACGGCGTCGGCCCGTCGAACCGATCGGTCATCGGCGAATCGAAGAACCCCGGACAAACCACGGTCACTCCGATGCGGTGACGCTCGAGGCGAGGCCGTAAGGCCTCGGCGTAAGCGCGCAACCCGGCTTTGCTCGCGCAATACCCCGGGCTGTAGGGAAGCCCCCGATAAGCAGCTATCGATGCGACCGCGGCGACGCGGCCGCGTCTGCGGGCACACAGCGCCGGCAGAAGCGGCTCGACGGTGTTGATGGCGCCCAGCAGGTTTACTCCGACCTGCCGCGCTGCGCTTTCGGTGCCCTCCGAGGGGCTTTCCGGGTCCGGCCCGGCCGAGGTGCCGGCATTCGCGATCAATAGATCGACCGGGTGGCGACCATCAAACTCCCGCAGCCATGATGCCATGGCGGGGGCATCGGTCACGTCAATGATGGCCGTGTTCACCCTTGCCCCCCGTGCTTCACAAGCGAGCGCGGTGTCCTCGAGCCGCTGCTGATCGCGGCCTTGGAGTCCGAGCGCGACGCGCGGTGCGGCATAGGCTTTCGCCAGCGACGCGCCCAGACCGCTCGAAGCGCCGGTAATGATTACGACGCTGAAGGGTGCGCGCATCCCCGAATCCCTAGAAGAAGCGTTGTCCTGAAGCCGTCACGATCCTGGCCACGTAGCGGATTTCGCAAAAAGCCTGGCGGACCTGACCAAGGTTTCGCTCCAACGCCGCAGCAACAAGCCCTGCAGCCGGCGCGCGGCGATGAGGAGACCCGGTCGCCAAAGCTCCGGATTGGCCAAACGTTCGATCACTAGCTCCGGCTTGCAAGGCAGACGAGTAACCGGATCGAGGTAGCGCGGGTAGAGGATCAGAGCGCCGGCGACCAGCTCCTCCAGGGTGAGCCGCCGACCCCGGTCAATTCCGGCAAGATCGCTGGTGAGCCCCCAGCCGGCGTAAAAGGGCCGGCCGTAAACGACGACCCGCCGGCCGCGCAGCAAGGCCTCGAAGCCGGTAAGCGATGTCAGCGTGTGCAGTTCGTCGATTTCAGCCAGGACTACCGCCGTCGAGATATCCCGGATCACAATGTCGGCGAAATTGGTGGCAACCTCGTCGGCGATCCTTCCCTCGCGGTGACCGGCCTCGACGTCGGGGTGAGGTTTGTACAGGATAAAGGCATCGGGGTTGGCTGCGCGCGCTCGGGCGAGAAGATCGAGGTTACCGGTGATCCCTTCGCCGCCGAGGCGAACCGAGAGATCGTCCTCGACCTGTCCCGGCACCAGAACGCGCCGTTTACCGGCAGGCCATTCGATCGGGAGCGCCCCGTCGCCGATATTATATTTCGTGATGCCGCGAGCGACGAGCCGAGCGATCAGATCGCGGGCGCGCTCGATCAATGCGCCGTCAAATTCGGTTTCGGCTAGGAGTTGCTCGAGATCGCTGCGCACGTTCGGATCGAAATGCATGCCGCGGCTGTCGAGCACCAGCGAGGCTGCCGGTATAAAATCGGAGCCGAGCCCGACCGAGCGGACAAACCCGTCCTCGATCCGGATCAGCGGGACGCCTTGCTGTGCGGCCGCTTCGGCGAGCCCCGCCGGCGCCCGCGAGGCCCAAACGGCAATGCTGCCTCGCGGCTTGCGGCGCGCCACCGCAAGCGCGGCACGCTTGCTGCGCCGGAAGATCGGCGTGCCAGCGCTCGACCGCAGAAAATCTCGGACCTGCCGACGCTTCCAGAACGACATTCCGAGGCAGACCGAGACATTCCGGTTGACGGCCTCGATTTTCTGCCAATCGCCGAGGATCTCCAAAATTTCCTCGAAACACGCGGGTTCGCGGCGGTACGGATCGAGATAGCGGGTCGCGAGGAGGCAAGCGCCGGCAAATATTTCGTCAACCGTCCGGCGAAACGGTTTTTGCGGTACGTCGGGCTCGTCCGTTGTAATGCCCCAGCCCGAATAGAATGAGTCGCCAAAGCAGCGGATTCGGGTTCCGGCCAGCAGCGCGAGAAAGCCGTTCTCGTCGCCGGCTGTGTAGACCGCTTCGGCTCGGGCGATCGCTTCCCAAATGTCCACAGTTCCGGTCAGGACGGTGCACCCGCGCGCGGCGGTGTCTCTAAGAAAGCCGTCCGGAAGAAAGCCGGCCGGCAAACGAGGAGCGCCCGCATGGCCCGGAGGGACAAGCACGATTTGCCGCGACGTGCTTTCCGCCCTGGCTGCGACTAGCATGGCGTTGAGGAGCTCTAGGGAAGTCGATCTATTGGGGCTGTCCCAATTTCTGTCGCCCAGGATCAACGTATGGCTGCCGCCGTGCGGCAGTCCGGAATCGGCTCCGGCATTCCACCACGGACCGCCGAGGCGGCGCGATACGATCTCGCGCCGCAAGCCGGCCGTCCTCGCGAGAAGCTCCGGGCTCTCCCAACCGCCGCTCGCAAGGAGCCGGTCGGGGTTGAGGATGTCGATCGGCGAACCAGGTCCGGCGATCTCGTGCGCCGTGACGCTCAAGATCGGGGTTATGGCCCCCCATCCCGGAGGAGCGCGCAGCAGGCCTGGGCCGAACAGCAGAAAGGGAACCCCGAGTGCTGCGGCTCGCCTTCTCGCGCCGCCCTTGTGACGTAAATCGCACCAACTCACGACCGCCGATACACCGGTGGCTGCATGACCCGGGAGGCGCCGCCCGATCGTAAAATCGGGAAACAGCGCTGTAAGCGCCCCGGTCTCCGGCGCCGCAATCCCGGCTGCGAGCAGCCCGGAACCGCCGGGCGCCGCAGGCAGTGTTAGGCCGCCATGACGCGAAGTCGCCGCCGTCGCGGAGACGTGATCACATTGCCGCATCCCCACTCCGATCATCGCGTCGGTATAAAGATTCTTGCCTAGCGCCGGTAACTCTTGACAATTGGCTGGGCACTGTCCACGAAAATCACGCTGCGGTGCAATATCCGAACTCCTCCCGGTGAACGCGCGGAACGTCGACCCGCAGATTAAGAGGCCCTACTGGTGCAACAAATACCTGCGGCAGGCGATTACGCCGGCGCACGGCAACGTTTGGCTTGAAATGACGGCGATACCATCCGCTTCGGGCGAGGGATCCCAGCGCATCATCTTCGATGGCTTGAACCTTTCGCTGGCGAGAGGAACAGGCATCGCGACGTACACGCGCATGTTGACGCGTGCCGCCCACGATCTCGGCCATGAGGTCGGCGTCCTTTACAGCACTCCGTTCACACCCGCGAAAGATCGGCTGCTGCGCGAGATCGCATTTTTCGACGAGAAGCGGCCGAGCATGTCGGGGAAGCGAAAGCTAACCTTGCGGCGGGCCCTCAACCATGCCATCGACCAGACGCGGTATCACCTGCCCGTCAAGCCCTTGCCGGTCGAATTTAGCGGCGCCGTCGTCGGCCGGCAATTCAGGCGCACGCTTGACGCCCATGATCGGGTTTTTATCGCCCGCAACCTTTTCGCGAACGCCCGGTCCTATTTTTCCCGCACCAAGGCATTCGTCAACCTCGCCTTCGAGCCGCGGCCGGATATCCTGCATTGCACCTATCCGCTGCCTCTAAGGGTCAAATCGGCGCGCAACGTCTATACCATTCACGATCTAGTCCCGCTCCGGCTGCCGTTCACGACCGAAGACAACAAGCGGCAGCTTTTTCGCTTGCTCCAGAAGATCGCCAAGGAAGCGGACCATATCGTCACGGTGTCCGAAAATTCCAAGCGCGACATCATCGAGCTTCTCGGCGTCGAAGAAAGTCGCATCTCGAACACCTATCAGACTGTGGATTTTCCTCGCGAATGGATCGAACGGCCGGCGGCGGCGATCGCTAACCAGCTGGAAGTGCAGTTTGGCCTCGGCTTGCACGAATACCTGCTGTTTTATGGAGCGCTGGAACCAAAAAAAAATGTCCGGCGTTTGATCGAGGCCTATTTGGCTTCGGACGTCGATGTCCCTTTGGTGCTCGTCGTCGCCGGGGGTTGGGGGAATGATGCCGAATTGAGGCTGCTCGCCGAACGAAACGAGTGCGAGGGGGTGCGGAAGCGCTCCGGGCGCGGCATCCACCGGCTCGATTATCTAAGCTTTGCGACACTGGCGACATTAATTCGGGGGGCGCGGGCCGTCATCTTTCCGTCGCTCTACGAGGGTTTCGGCCTGCCGGTCCTCGAGGCGATGCTTCTCGGCACGCCGGTCGTCGCGTCGTGTGAATCCGCGCTGCCCGAGGTCGCCGGCGATGCCGCTCTTCTCGTGGACCCTTACGATACCGATCAGATCGCGCGGGCTGTCGCGACGATCGTCAATGACGGGGATCTGCGTGCCGAACTCGCGCGACGCGGACCACTGCAAGCCGCAAAATTTTCCGTCGAGCGCTACCGCGAGCGGGTCGCGGAAGTCTACGCTGCGCTGCGTTGAAGCGCCGCAGCATAAACCGCATGATTAAAAAGCGGAGTGTTCTGCGGTTTCATTCGCACTTACGGGGGGTTACAGTAGCCGCGCAGACCGGGCTAATGCCTCGCTTCGGCAGGTGCCTTGTTTTGCACAAAATCGGCTGATCAGCTTGTCCAAAGTTCACTCTGGTGTCCCAAATGGCAGAAATCAGACAACTCGATAGGGTCCAGCCGCTCGGCCGCGCCGCCGTGGTCGATGCCGGGACGGCGCCGCCGCGCAGCGTCGCGCGGTTCCGCCGGCTTTTCCGGCCTTTTAACCCATGGCTATGGGGAATTGTCGGCCTGCCGACCCTGATTGCCGGCGTCTACTATTTCGCGATCGCCTCGGATCTCTACCTGTCGGAGGCCAAATTTATTGTCCGCAGCCCGAAGCAGGTGCAGACAACCGGGATCGGTGCGCTGCTTCAATCTACGGGCTTGAGCCGCGCAGCAGAAGACACCAGCGCCGTCCAAGACTTCATCATGTCGCGTGATGCGGTCCGCAAGCTCGAGCAGGACGATGACCTGCGGACCGTGCTCAGCCGGCCGGAGGGCGATTTTATCACGCGGTTTCCGGGTCTCCTGTTTTGGCGCAAAGATTTCGAAGCGCTGTTCTCGCGCTATGAGCATTTTGTCTCCGTCGAAACCGACACCAGTACCGGTGTGACCGCGCTTCGGGTCAAAGCCTACCGGCCGGAGGATGCCCATGCGCTGGCCAGCGCACTCTTGAATTACGGCGAGCAGCTGATCAATGACCTCAACGAGCGGGCACGCCGAGACGCCCTCGACACCGCGCGCCACGAGGTTGACCGGGCAGAGCAGCAGATTGCGGAGATTCAGACCGAGCTGACGGCCTATCGCGTCAAGCAGAAGATGCTCGATCCAAAATCGGCGTCATCGGGCGTGTTGGAGTTGCTCGGGCAAATGAACGCGGCCCAGGCCAACGCCCGAGCTCAGCTCGGCGAGCTCCTCAACAATTCGCCGAGCAGTCCGCAGATCCCGCTGGTCAAGACACGCATCGCCTCGCTCGATAAACTGATCGCCGAAGAACGCGCGAAACTAAGCGGCGAAAGTGATTCGGTGGTCTCCGCGCTGACCGAGTACGAACGCCTGAACACGCAGCACGAACTCGCCGAAAAGGCGCTGGCCTCGGCGTTTACGTCCCTTGAGGCAGCGCGCATCGAGGCGCAGCGGCAACAGCTTTACCTCGAGACGATTGCGCAACCGAATCTTGCGGATTATCCGCTTTTCCCGAAGCGGATCGTCTCTTTTCTGACCGTTGTCGCTACCTGCATGCTCGCTTACGGGCTGGCCTGGCTGCTGGTCGCGAATGTCCGCGAGCATTCCGCAGCGTAGCATTCGGTTTCGACGATGCGTAATTTCGGGGAAAATGCTGCTACCCAGTGGCGCGTTGTCGGCGCTCTCCTGATACGCGAAATTTACACGCGGTTTGGTCGAGAGGGTCTCGGTTTCGGCTGGATCCTTCTCGAGCCTTTGATCTTCGCTATCCCGGTCTTGTTGGTTTGGTCGGTCGTAAGGGCTCCCTACGAGCACGGTGTGGCGTTGATGCCGTTTCTCTGGAGCGGTTACCTGCCGCTTTTGCTGTTCCGGCATGTTGGTGGACGGATGCTGCTCTTCGTGCGGGTCAATGCAGGCCTCCTTTATCATCGGCAGGTGACGATCTTCGATATCTTCCTTGCACGTAGTCTGCTCGAGGTAGCATCTAACCTTGCTGCCGTTGTGGCGTCATTCGCGTTGTTTTATACCTTAGGGTGGGTGGATCTGCCACGCGATTTGCCGATGTTTTATCTCGGCTATTTCTACATGATCTGGTGGGCGGCCGCAGTCGGGCTGATCATTGGCGGCCTGAGCGAGCGCTCCGATTGGGTAGAGAAAGTATGGCAGCCATACTCGTATTTATACATATTTTTCTCGGGGTTTTTCGTTATGGCGGCATGGCTGCCTGAGAGCATACGTCAATGGGCGTTGTTTCAGCCGTCCCTTCAGGCTTACGAAATGATCCGAGCGGGCATGTTCGGCAGCGCGGTCAAGACATATGGCGACCCAGCCTATACTACCCTCGTTCTTGCAGTCTTGACGTTTATCGGGTTGCTGCTGATGCGCGAAAGCCGGAAATACGTCGTGGCAGAATGATCGAAGCGATCAACGTAACCAAGGAGTATCGCACCGAAGGACGTGTGCGCCGCGCCGTCAGCGGCGTATCTTTCAGCGTGGCCCGGGGAGACAAATTGGCGGTGCTCGGCCGTAACGGCGCCGGCAAATCGACACTGATCCGGCTACTGGGCAGGGTTGAACTTCCGACCAGCGGAAGGATCGAACAGACCATGTCCGTTTCTTGGCCGCTTGCGCTACAAGGCGGCTTTCAGGGCAGCTTGACCGGCAACGACAATATGCGGTTCATCGCGAGGATCTACAACAAGCCTTTCGATGAAATCAAAGCATATGTTGAAGATTTTGCTGAGCTTGGAAGCCATCTCTCGGAGCCGGTCAAAATTTACTCTATCGGGATGCGGGCTCGGTTCGCTTTTGCATTATCGCTGGCCATCGATTTCGATTGCTATCTGATCGATGAGGTCATCGCCGCGGGCGACCACCGCTTCCAGCGCCGCTCACACGAAGAACTGTTCGAAAAGAGGGCCGATCGCACCCTTATCCTCGCCTCTCATATGGGCGATGTGATCAAATCTTATTGTTCGCGTGCGCTCGTCATGCACCATGGGCGGGGTAGTCTCTTCGACGACATCGACTTGGCACTGCAGGTTTACAACGAGCTGTAAAACTAACAACATCCAGCGCCGCTGTCGATCCTTGCTAGGAGATTATGATCGGACTGCGGGCGGGCGGCGCTTGTTCGGGTCGTAGGCGGGTTGAGCCCCGCTATTGCATCGGGGAGTTGCCTTCGACGAAGCTTTTGAGGCGTTGCAGCTGCTCGTCGAGCACCCGGTCGACTTTGGGCGCCCATTGCTCCATGCCTCTGCGGATGTAGCCGCCGAGGACATAGCTTAAGGTGACACTGGTGCCGCCCTCTCCCGGTTTCAGCGTCCAGCTGAGCGCGACGTCGACGCCCTCCATCTGCAACGGGCCGAGCGCGCCACGCAGGCGCACTCCCTGGCCAGGCGCGGCGTAGACCACCTGCAGGTGCTGAACCGAGCCGCCATCCTTCAAGCGCTCGCAAAACAGCCGCCGGCGCGCAGCTCGATGCTGAAGTTGGCGGCGTCGCGCGAAAATGTATGAGAGGGGCTCCACCAATGACCGACCTCGCCGAGTGCGGCGTAGACCCGATCGGCAGGTGCGCCGATTGTGACCGTAGTCGCGACCTCGAAACCGTTCGCCGTGACGAACTTGACCTCTGCTGCGGCCGGAACGGCGACGGCCAGGGGCTAGAGTGACTGTCGCCAAACCCCTGATCAGCATCGCTGTGCCTCAACTCAGGCGGCAGCCGCCACGCGTTCGAGCAGCCTGTCCCAGGTGGTCGCTTTCATGCTCGGGCGCGCTTCGATGCGTGTGAGCCAGCCCCTCAGATTGTCGTGGTTTTGCAATATTTGCGCGCCCTCCGGCGCCTGCGCGAACATCGACAGATGCGCTGCGAGCAGCAGATCGGCCAGGCTGAGTGTATCCCCTGCCATCCATGTATGGCCGTCCAGCAGACGGCCGATCTCGGCGATGCAAACCCGCGCATTGGGGGTCGCGCCGGCAATCGCGTCTTCATCGACCGGCCGGTTAAAGCGGGGCGCGACGACGCGATTGCGTGTTATCGGCGCCGAAACCTGCGGCATTACATACCAATCGGTGATGCCCATCAGCTGGTTCATGCGCGCCGCCGCGCGCGGTTCTTTGGGCTGCAGCCGCGGCTCGGGGATGACCGTATCGACATAGCGCATGATGGCTTGCGTTTCATACAGCATCCAGCCGTCATGCTCGAATGCCGGAATGCGGCCAAACGGATGGCGCAACAAATGCGGCTGCTGCTTGAGCGCGCCTGGCGCCATTGCGGCAAATTCGTAGTCGGCGCCTTTTTCTTCCAGAGCCAGCAAGGCAGCGCGC
Organism: uncultured Alphaproteobacteria bacterium; assembly: GCA_963736715.1. Classification (GTDB taxonomy): domain Bacteria; phylum Pseudomonadota; class Alphaproteobacteria; order ATCC43930; family CGMCC-115725; genus AP-15. The sequence goes on from CAVTQA010000007.1 coordinate 347,497, forward strand.
ACATAGGGACTGCCGGGAATGCCGTGAACGATCATGCCTGACTTCATGGTTTGCTCCTCTTCTCAGATTGCAGCGGGAATTGACGTACTCGACGAATTGGCGCTCGAAGACGGTGCCCCAACCGCGGTCATAGCGCTCGCGCAAGCTCGCTGCGGCGTCGCCGAGTTTCTCCCAGCCCGAATGCGTCAGCTCGACCCTGGTGCCGCGATCCTCTGCCGTGAAGCGGATCTCGACCAATTGCTCCCGTTCGGCCGACAGCTCGACGACCCAGGAAAATGCGAGACGATGCGGCGGGTCATATGCCAGCACCGTTCCCCACGGAGTTTCGCGCCCATCGGCCGCACGTTCGAACACGCGCCCGCCAACTCGCGGCTCGATCGCACAGTCCACCGGGTCGGGACCGGTGTGGACCCGCGACAATGGCCACCAGCGCGCGAAATCGCCGGCAAACAGCGCGAACGCCCGCTCCGGCGCTGCGCGAACCGTCACCGTCTTGACGATCGGCGGGACCGCGAACCGGGCGATCGTCATCCCTGCTGCTCCTCGTCTATCGCCGCGGCCATTCCACCCAGCGCCTCATGCCACATCGCCTCGATGGCCGCGCGCAGCTCACCCAACGCCTGCGGGTTGGCCGCGTAAAGCCGCCGCGTGCCACTGCGCCGCTCGGTGACCAGCCCTGCCTTCCGCAATATTTTCAGGTGCTGCGAGACGGCCGGGCGGCTGACCGGCAGGCCCTCGGCAATCGCCGCGACCGGCCGCGGCGCGGCGAGGATGCGCTCGAAAACCAGCCGCCGTGTCGGATCGGAGAGCGCCGCCAATGCCGCTTCGTAAGCCATAACTTACGTTAGCGTACACTTACCGTTGTCGTCAAGCGTCGATCGAGCTAGGGTTTCGAACTGAGATCGGGCTTGTCGGTATCGAGGTCGACCGGCACCGAGACGTGCTCGTGGATGATGAGCCACCGGCCCCGGGCCTTTTTGTAGACGTCGGTCACCCGCACCGTGAGATCGAGCTTCTTGCCCTGCTTGTCCGTGCCGGCAACGCGCTGGATGCTGTGGCTGTAGGCGAGATTGCGGTCGGTCGCGACGTCGAGGTCGCTCAGCTCGACGGTGATCGGGCCCTCGAATGCTGTCGAGGAAGGTTTGCCAGTCCTTGCGGTAGGCTGCTGCGCCGACATATTGCCGCGGCGGGACCACATCGAAGACGACCAGCGTCTGGTCGGGGGCGTACGCCTTCATGATTGCGTCGACGTCCTTTGCCTTGATCGCGGCGACAAAGCGCTCCTCGAGCGCCTTGATGTCGGCTCCGGCATCGGCCCGGGCCGGGGCGCCGAATGCCATCATCGAGAGGGCGACGCAGGATTACGCGAATGGTGGCGCCGGTCTTCCGCTGCTTCACTGTCTTCCTCCCTGAATTTTGCGTGATAAAGGCGAGCCACACTAACGCTGCCCTCTATGGTCCTGTCAATTTTGCGAGTTGAGCCATTCCTTTAGAGCCACCGCGTTGTTGCGGGTCTCGTCGCGAGCGGCGAAGAGCAGCGTCACGGGCTCATGGGTAAGCCGATCGAGCAGGTCGCCAACCGCCGACTGCGCTGCCGGTTGGCCGAGCTCGGCATAATAGGCGGCTTTGAATTCTTCCCAGCCCGCCGGGTTGCCGTGGAAGAGGCGGCGCAGAGTATTGCTGGGGGCGATTTCCTTCAGCCAAAGGTCGATCCGTGCCCGTTCCTTCGATAAGCCGCGCGGCCACAGGCGATCAACCAGAACACGGACGCCGTCCCCGTCGTCAGGAGGTTTGTAAACCCGTTTGATGCGCAGCTGACGCCTTGCCACAGACGGGGCTACGCAACCGCCGCGGGGGCCAGCGCCACGGCGGCTTCGGTAGTCAGCAGAAGAAAGGTGAAACTCTCCTGCAGATAGAGCCGAACCGCAGCGTCGGTATGGCTCAGATAACCGATCGAGATGTCCTGGCCGATATGCAGGTCGAAATCGCCACCGCGGGTGGTCAGGACAAAGGCGCCGGTGATGGCCGGGGCCCAAATGATCTCGCCGTCGACGATCCGTCGAAGGTGCTCCAGCACCGGGTACCCGTAGTCTCTGGCCTCGGCAACGGCTGTGTACTCGTCGGCGCCCAGCAGCACCGAGTAGGGACCGTTGACGCCGACGAGACGCAACTGACTGAGCGAGTGGGCGATGGCGTCAGGGTAGTTGCGCACGTCGGCGGGCAGCGCCTCGATCGGGTTGCTGGTCCCCTGGCGGATGCCTTGAATGCCGCCCGCGGCATAGCCCTCGAAAATCGCACCGTCCTCGGCAAAGGCGATCTTCTTGGCGGCGTCCTTTGCCGGCTGCCAATCCGAGTCGTTGGCGCCGCGCTCGACGTCATCGATCATCTGGCGGTCGAGATCGAACGGCACGCGCAATTCTACCAGCGCCTTGACCTCGCGCTGCCGCGCAAGGATGCCCTCGCCGGGGGCCGTGATATTTTGCAGGTGGCCGGTGCCGACGGCGGACAGGCCGACGCCGCTCGGGCCCTGCAGGTCCACGACCCGCCGTCCGGCGAGATAGCGCTTCAAGGTCCGCGACGCCTCTTCTTCGATCTGCGCCCATGCCGCATCGGAGATCGGGGCGAGCTCGCGGTGCAGGTTGTTCATCAGCGGGGTTCCCCTTTGAGCGAGCCGATGCCGAGCGAACTATTGGGCATCGGCCGAATGGGTTGTGAAGGCTCGTCTGCCGGCGGCTCGCTCGCCGGTTGCACCGTAGCCGGCACGCCCGACGTCACGTCTTCGAGGAAGGTCGCCGTCGGCACGAAGAAGAGGTTGCCGGTTACGGCGCGGCTGAAATCCAAAATCCGGTCGTAATTGCCCGGCGGGCGTCCGACGAACATGTTTTCCAGCATCTGCTCGATCGTGCGCGGCGAGCGGCTGTAGCCGATGAAGTAGGTGCCGAATTCGCCTTGCCCGGGCTGTCCGAAGGGCATGTTGTCGCGGACGATCTTGATCTCTCTCCCGTTCTCCTCGATCACGGTCAGCGCGCTGTGTGCCCAGCTCGGTTTGACGGTGTCGTCGAGCTCGATATCCGAGAGCTTCATGCGGCCTATGATTCGTTCCTGCGCCTCGGTCGGCAGTGCGTTCCAGCCGGCCATGTCGTGGAGATATTTTTGCACGATGACATAGCTGCCGCCGGCAAACCCCGGGTCCTCCTCGCCGATTATGGTGGCGTCCACCGCGTCCTGGCCGGTCGGGTTCTCGGTCCCGTCAACAAACCCAAGCAGGTCACGGCTGTCGAAGTAGCGAAAGCCGTGCACCTCGTCCACCGGAGTAACGGCCCCCTCCAATCGCGCCATGATCTGCGCCGCCAACTCGAAGCACAGGTCCATCCGTTCGGCGCGGATATGGAACAGCAGGTCGCCAGGTGTAGCGACTGCATGCCGCGGCCCATCGCGGAATTCGCGAAATCGATGCAATTCGGCCGGCCGCGGCGCCCCGAAGAGCCGGTCCCAGGCCTCGGACCCGAACCCCATGATGCAGGAGAGATTTTCGCTGGGCTCACGAAATCCGACCGCACGAAGCAGCGCGGCGAGGTCGGCGCACAGGGATTGCACACTCGCGACGGCCTCGCTGCCCGAGTTGATCGTCACGACGAGAAATATCGCGGCGCGCGTCAGCAGCGCGGGTATCGGCTGGCGGGTCGGGGTCGAAGCGCCAGCCACTGCGGGCGTGGCCATCGGAAGGTGCTCCATTGCTGCCGCCGAAAGATCGCTCGGCGATATACGGTTTCGATCTCAGATGCGGCAATCCGCGATTTCGGTCAATGCGGTATTGTCCCGAACTCCGCATGGGCAATATCAACCATTGGTTATTGTGCCGAGACGAACCACCGGGATAACGTTGAACAGTCCTCTCGCCGGCGCGCCAAAGCGAACCGGCCGGAGAGCCTAGAGCCGCTCCATAGTCGCCGGATCGAATTCGCCACTGAAATATTTTTGCAGGGCGTCGATGAAAACCCGATTGTCGGGTGTGGCATGGGCGAACAGGGTCATCGAAGACCGGAACTTCAGATCATCGGGATAACCGAAGATCTGCTCGATCGGGTGGCCCTCGACGAGATTCACCAGCCTAGTGCATTCGGTGAGCCGCGGGCCGAGGACCGGGTGCGCCAGATAGCCGGCGGCTTCCGCCAGAGACGAAACGGCAAATTTGCGGGCCAGAGGACTGGACCCCAAACCCTCGATCTGCGGGAAGACAAACCACATCCAGTGGCTTTTCTTTCTTCCGTCCCGCAATTCGGCACAGACCCTGTCGTAAACCGGGTTCTGGGCATCGACAAATCGTTGGAGGTCGTAAGGGTCGCTCATCTGGTTCTCCGAAACGCTGATGCAGGCGAAAGGCGTTTCAACCGGAAGCCGGTCTGCACTATCGTGACGCTCCGCGGTTTTGAGAAGGAACATATGAGCGATGGATGGAGCAGGCGCAGCGCCGAATTGTCTCGACGGCGTCCGGGTTCTCGACCTCTCGCAATTCGAGGCCGGGCCGTCCTGCACCGAGGCTCTCGCCTGGCTGGGGGCCGAGGTCGTCAAAGTCGAGAACCCGAAGGGCGGCGAGCCCGGCCGCGGGCTGGGTACAGGACCCCGGCCCGGCGCCGACGCCTATTATTTCATGATCTACAACGCCAACAAGAAATCCGCCACAGTCGACCTCAAATCCGAGCGCGGTCTCCAGCTGGTCAAGGAAATGGCAAAGCGCGCGGATGTTTTCGTCGAGAATTTCGCCCCAGGAGCGATCGAGCGATTGGGGCTCGGCTGGGAGGTGTTGCACGCGCTCAATCCGCGCCTCGTCTACGCGCAGGTGAAGGGGTTCGGCGAGGGCAGCCCCTATGAGAACAACCTCGCCTTCGACATGATCGCGCAGGCCTGCGGCGGCACGATGGCGATCACCGGCGAGCGCGACGGGCGGCCGTGCAAGCCGGGACCGACATTGGGCGACACCGGCACCGGCATGCTGTTGGCGATCGGCATTCTGGGTGCGCTTTATCAGCGTCACACGACCGGCAAGGGCAGGCGGCTGCAGATCGCGATGCAGGACGCCCAATTGCAATACACCCGCAGCGCCTTCGTGCAGCATGCGAGGAGCGGCGAGCCGGCAATGCGCAACGGCGCCAAGTCACTGGCCGGCGGCATGGCGCCCGCCGGCATCTATCCGTGCAAGCCCGGCGGGCCCAACGACTATGTCTACGTCTTCACCAGCCCCGCCAATCCCGAGCACTGGCAGCGGCTGTTGAAGGTCATCGGGCGCGAGGATCTGATCGACGGATCCGCGCTTTGCGACCCGCGAGGCGCGCAGCCAGCACGAAGCCGAAATCGACCAGATCGTTTCCGACTGGACGCGACGGCACGACAAGCACGAGGCGATGCGCCTGATCGGCGGCGCCGGCGTGCCGGCCGGCGCGGTGCTCGACACCGGCGACTTGCTGGGTGAACCCAGCTTCGAGAAACGCGGCATCATCCAGACCATGCGGCACCCCAATGGGGAATTGCGCATGCCGACCTTCCCGGTGCGCTTCGACGGCACCCCGGCCGCCGGTCGAGCCGGCGCCGCTGCTCGGCGAGCACACCGCCGACGTGTTCGGCGACTGGCTCGGCATGAGCGCCGACGATGTCGAGACGCTGCGCGCGGAGGGTGTCGTCTGAACGTGATTTTCTGTAACAAACCTGACTGCGAGAAAGGGGGAGGAAGCAATGCCGACATTCTGTGCTCTGGTGCGGTTGATGGGCGCCGTGCTGATTGGGATGCTCTGCGCCACTGGTGCAGCACGAGCCCAAGCCCCGGGCCCGGTGCAGCCCTGGGGGCTGCCGCCATTGCCTGCGGGGGTCGGCCCGGTCGAGAAATTTGCCGATGTCAGCGGCACGCCGCAGGGTCAGTTTCTCGAAGGCGGCGCGTTCGATACCCAAGGCAATCTTTGGTTCGTGGCGATCGGCAGCGGCTGGGTGTCGTACCTGACGCCGGACGGCAAGCTGGTCCCGGTCTTCAACTGCAACCCGCCGCCCGAGCTGGGTCAGACCTGCGAGCCGCAAGGCACCCGTTGGTTCGAGGGCAAGCTCTACTTGACCAGCCGTCATCGCGGCATCTTGGTTTTTGATCCGCAGACGAAGCAGGTCAGCACTCTCGTCTATACCTACCGCAACCAGTTGTTTAAAGGTCCCAACGACCTCGATTTCGACGCGGAGGGGAACCTCTTTTTCACCGACCCTTGGGGAACCGGCCCGGGGCCAAACCTGACCGACCAAACGGGCGCCGTCTACCTGTACTCGCGCGACGGCATGCTGCGCAAGGTGATGGACAGCGGCTTGTTTCCGAACGGAATTGCTGTGTCACCAGACGACGCGCTGCTCGCCGTCGGCGATTTTAGAGGCGGCCGGGTTTGGTACAGCACATTCCAAAACGGTCCGACCATGGGCTGCCCACAATGCCCGAAAGATCCGTCGCATTCGACCTTCAGTTCGGTGAAGGCCGGGACCTTTATACCCGGGAACGGCGGGCCGGACGGCATGCACTACGACGTGCGCGGCAATCTCTGGGCCGCGTTGGCCGGTCTTGGCGGCATCATCCAAATCAACCCGCGCGGCATCATTCTCGGCTTTGTGTCAATACCGAATGGCGACGCTGCAACAACCAACTTCGCGTTCGGCGGCCCCGACAATCAGTCCATCTATTTGGAGGGGGCAACCAGCGGAACGTTCTGGCGTTTCAAAGCGCCCTATCCCGGCCTGATCGGGCCGGGCGGCGTTCGCCTGCCCGCGCAACCGTAAGGGAACTCCCGAGATGAGCAATCAAACCGATATCGACGGACTGCGTCGCCAGCTGGCTCTGACGATCCACACACACTGGAAGCTGTTTCTGATCCAGGGCATCGTCATGATGGTGCTGGGATTCCTGGCAGTCGCCGAGCCCAACGTTGCCACACTGGCGGTGACCCTCTTTGTCGGATGGCTATTCCTGATCGCAGGGGTTTTCCGCGCTGCCTTGGCGTGGCATTCGCGGCAGATGCCGGGCTTTGCCTGGGCGATGCTGACCGCCCTGCTGTCGATTGCGCTCGGCCTGATACTGATCCTTCGGCCGCTGGCAGGCGTGCTGACATTGACGATGGTGCTGGTCGCTTTCTTCATCGTCGAGGGCATCGCCTCGATCATCGGCGCGATCGAGCATCGCCGGCATCTGCGCAGTTGGGTTTGGGTGCTGTTCAGCGGGATTGTCGACCTGTTGCTCGCTTACCTGATCTGGGCAGGATGGCCGAGCTCGGCCGACTGGGCCATCGGCCTCCTGGTCGGCATCAACATGCTCTTTTTCGGATTGTCTCTGGTGATGACCGCGCTGGCCGCGCGGGTGATGGCCGATCAGTGAACTAAACCCAATTCTCCGTTCTAAGCTCGGGAATGCGCTCGAACTCGCGGAGGTTATTGGTCACGACGGTCATCCCTTCACTGCGGGCATGGGCCCCGATCAGCATGTCGTGCGCGCCGATCGGTCGACCGACCCCCTCCAGAGCGACCCTAATTTGCCCGTAATGAGAGGCCGCCGACGCCGAGAATGGCAGGACATCGAGCCGAGCGACGAATTGCTCGACCGCTTGGCGGTTTTCATTCGGGCGGGATGATTTTTCCACGCCATACAACAACTCGGCTAGGCTGATCGTCGAAATGCAAAGCTGCCCGGCCAAGCGGTTGAACCTTTCGCGAAGCTGCTCCGGGCGATTCTTGAGCACATAAACACAGATGTTCGTATCGAGCATGTATTGCCGCGTCAAAGCTGCTCTCGCCCCTCGGCGGCGGGCTGCTCCCGGTCTTGCATAAAATCCTCGGACACGGACGGCCCATCCCGGAAGAAGTCGTCCCAGCGCAACCCTACGGGAACTATAAGTCGGGTCTGGCCGAGCTTGATTATTTCGACCTCGCGTACGTGGTCGGGGAATGCCACCGCTTTCGGCAGGCGCACCGCCTGGGTTCGGTTGGTCTTAAAAATCCTCGAGTGAGCCATCTTCCTTCTCGTATATCCACGCGGGATATACATAGCTCCATCCTCGCGCTCGAATTTCAAGTTTTGAGGGAGCGGAATTACGACGCCTGCAACAGTTGTGCACAATGCGCGGGATGATTGACGAACCGCAAAACGAACCTGTGTTGAAGCGCTTCCGTGCCGCGGTGGCCGAAGTCTACGGCGACCGTCTGGAGCTGTTGTCTTGTACGGCTCGCGCGCGCGGGGCGATGATCAGCCGGATTCCGACTATGATATTGCGGTCTTTATCAAAGACCTCGGGAGCTTCTACGACGAGAGCGGGCGGCTTGCCGCCATAACACAGATATCTTGAGGACACCGGGGCCGTCATTTCCGCCACGCCGTTTGCGGCCGGAGCCTACCGGGAGCGCACCGGCTTCATGCATGAGTTGCGCAAAGATGGCCTCGATCTGTGAAGCCCGAGACTGCCGATCATCTGGCGAAGGCCCGCACTACGCTTGCCGATGCTCAGCGCGCGGCCGGGCCGACGCCAAGGCCAAGGGCGTCAAATTCGGCCGCAAGCCGATCCTCACGCCGCACCAGCAGAAAGAGGCCCGCAAGCGCCTCGACGCCGGTGAGACGCAGCGGAGCGTCGCCCGCAGCTACAATGTCAGTCCGCAGACGATTTCGCGATTGCACGGCGAGAGTAAGAAGTATTCGCTGTGATCACGGCTCATGCTTTTTCATCTCGCACAACCGACGGCGGCTCCGAGGCCAGATGATATGGCAATTCACTCAGAAACCGACACTGTTGTTAAGCGCATACTGCCTTATCTGTGCTGTCGCGGCTACGACATAAAGAAGGATATCGACTTTGAACCCCCGACAAAGCAACCCGAGAAATACAGCAAGGGTTACATCGATCTTCTGGTAACCTGTGGCGACCCGAGGCCGGTGTTCCTGATCGAAGCGAAGCGGACAAGCCGTGTCCTGAACGCCCCGGACCCAAGCGGCGATCGATTACGGCATCCGCGCGATGCCTTCGTCATGGTCACGAGCGGCCACGATTTTCGGCCTCCGACGTCAAGACCAAGACGCCCATCTTACGACGCTCACAAAAATCCCGGGTAAGGATCAACTGAGAACCGTCGGCAACAGTCTCAGGGCAAGGACGCGACGGCCGTTCCCCTTGGTTCCGACCGCAGCCTGCCATTTCGGCCCGGCTTGCCGCTAAAGCAGCTCAATGGCCTCTTTGCCCGCTGCCACAACACGATACGCAAGATCGAAAAAAACGAGGAGTATGCTTTTGACGATTTCTCGAAGCTCCTGTTCCGAAACAAGAAAAGAAGGTCGCGACCGCTTCTCGTGCCGTCTCCGATCGTTTTCATGAACTTGCCGAGAGGCCCGATTCCGAAGCCGATCAGGTGCAAAACGCAGTCGAAAACATGATCGACGCGATCAGGAAAAGAACGCCATACGGCGAGGTTTTGGGCGATCCCATTCACTTGAAGAATGCAAAGACCTTCAGGTACATTGTAATGCAGCTCGCCGCCGTGTCATTTGTGGACAGCAGCCTGGATTCAAAGGGGCTGCGTTCGAATATTTTGTACGGGTGACCTTGAAGGGAAAGAAGCTCGGGCAGAATTTCACGCCGCGCCAGGTCGTACGGCTGATGAGCACCCTTGTAGGCCGCGAGAAAATCTATAACTCGCTGCGGCGAGGAGAAAAGGTCAAGGTCCTCGATCCCGCATGCGGCACCGGAGGTTTTCTTGTCTACCTGATGCAGGAATGCGTCAGCTATGCCGAAAGAGACCGGAAAGGATCAAAAATAACGGCGAAGGCGATTGAAACCCTCACCGACCGGGTGATGCAGCGAGACGTTCTTCGGATCGGACGCCAATGAAGGCGTCGCATGCGCCGCCAAGCAGACGATGATGATCGAGAGCGACAGGCCACACGAATATCCAGGCCGAGAGAGATTTTTTCCTCGAGGGCGGCGAACTGGAAGGTGACGCAGCCGGATTGCGACGTGATTATAACGAACCCGCCCTTCGGTACCTCCGAAACTGAATCCCTTCAGAAGGGCGACTGGTCGCAGTACGACGTTCATGCGGTCAAGGGCGAGCAGCTCTTCCTGCAGAAGATGCTCAGTTGCACGGTTCCGGGCGGAACATCGGCTCGGTGTCTATGAGGGCCTCTTAAGACCGGGTCCGGCGGGAGTTGGCAGGCGATTTTCAAGAACAAGGGTCTGACCTTGCGTGCGGCTGCCCGAAGAGACATTCAAACCCAACAAGATCAATGTCCGGTCCAGTGTGCTGCTGTTGCAGCGGCACGAACATGACGACATGGATCTGGACCAGAAGTACGAGGTCACGTTCGTCGATATAAAATCGCTCGGTTACCAGGGCTCGGGCGACGCCGTGAGAGGCTTTTATTTTGAAGCGTTCCTGAAAGAGATCGAAGAGGAGGCGCTTAAGCCGGACAGCGGCTCCCCCAGGGCGGGAACGCACTGGCGGGCGTTCGAGGTGGACATTGACGAAATCGCGCAGGGCGACGCTTTCAGGCTGGACCTAAAATACTGGGAGCCGGAAACTGTCAAGAAGGTTCAGGAACTCACCGAAAAGGGCGCCGTGCCGCTAAAGGACATCAACCGGCTCAAGACGAGGCGCGGGAAAAGCCCGAAGGCAGAGAGCTACGTGGACGAGAAAGACGGATTTGCGCTCGTTGTGAAAGCAGGGACCAACATCACTAAGTTTGGCAGGTTGCTGGAAGAAGGCGATTTCATAGAAAGGGATGTGTACGAGGAGCTGGAGGAAGCTCACCTGGAAAAAGGCGATGTACTGATTTCCTCGACAGGGACGGGAACTCTCGGAAAAGCGTGCGTTTTCAACTCGACAGACCGGCCATAGCAGACGGCATGTCAGAACCGCCGGGTGAACCCCAATGAAATAAACCCATATTATCTGGCGGATTATCTCCGCGTCGGCGGCGGCAAAATACAGATCGACCTGCTCTGCACCGGATCGAGGCGGGACAGATCGAGCTGCAACCCAGGAGGTCATCAATTTTGGTCGACACGCACTCGGGCGTGGACGAGCAACGGCCTCGGACTCGTTGAGAGCGGCGGAGACCGCTATGAAGATACTGTCGGGCACGCAGAGGGGAATCTGACCAGTGCGCGAAATCTCTTCGCCCGTCCGGTTCACCTAGTAGAGGTGAAGGTAGCCTGACCGCGTGTGCTACGATTTTACCGCCACCATGCGACGCGAGCAAATGGGAATGCAAGGTAAAGACGATCTACTGCGGCCTCGAAAAGCGACAGTCCCGCCGACGTCCGGCGAGAAGCCGTTGCCGCTTCAAGTCAAAGACCTTTTGACCGGGGCCCGAACGAGATGCGGCGGGCATCGGTATTCATGATGAGCGACAATCCGGGCCCGCCTGGAGGTCGATGGGACCTTCTCATTACGCGGCCGGCGATATTCCTCGCCCTCGACGGCCGCAGGTCAGGCGATTACCGGCGCGACAGGCTCTTCACCCCCCGGACGTCTCTACTACTCTGTCAATGGCTGGAACTTCTGGCGGATCACTGGCTCCGATGGAGAGTCTCCGTACTCTCGCTCAAATCAGGGACCAAATCCCGCCGCCTACCCCTGCTCGAGCGATGCGCTCGCTACTGGAAACGTCCGCAGGGCGGCTCAAGTAGGCCGGATAAAGGGTAGGTAGGCGCACTGAACGCCAGTGATTTCCGTGCTCGCCAGTTATCCGACACATGGCCTAAGGGCGTCGAATTGCGCCGGCCCGTCTGGTGGATATGGCATAAGCGTCAGGCAATTACCACAATGGCATTATACACTGAGCTCGTGCGCGGGTGCAGGATTGCGATTGAAGGAGTTGCGAATGCCTGATCTCGACCAGATAAAACAGGGGAAACAGGGAATGAGGGATCGGCACGGGCGGCCGCCAAGGGCGGATTCCGCCGGCCGGCGGTCCGGCTCGCGCAGGAAATCCACGCTCGCCGTGGCGGCGTTGCCATGACGGGGATGGCGGCTCCGGGTCGGGCTGGCTCAACAAGCCGATGGGCGAGGCTTTGCTGCTGATTGCTGCAGATGCAGCAAAATGAAATAATCAACTAATCTTGTATGCGCACCGCCACGGCGACAGCGATCGCCGCGGCATGCCGCGGCCGCCGGAAGAAATGCGCGGCGCCGCAAGAAAGGATTTCACCCCGCCGCGCGACATGCGCATTCCGGAGGCGCTGCGGCCGTTCACGAGGCAGTCGCCCTCGGAGCGCCCGTCCACGGAGCATTCGCGAGCCTAAGTCTCCGCTGGAAGTCAACGGCGCGAGGAGTTGGGGGCCAGGACCATCAACGAGAAGATTTCGAACAGCATCTGTGCGCCGACCATTGCGGTGTTGCTGGTCGGGTCGTATTGCGGCGCGACCTCGACCACGTCGCCGCCGATGATGTCGAGGCCTTTGAGGCCGCGCAGGATGGCTTGGGCCTCGCGGGGCGTCAGGCCGCCGGGTTCGGGTGTCCCGGTCCCGGGCGTGAAGGCCGGGTCGAGCCCGTCGACATCGAAGGAAATGTAGGTCGGGCCGCCGCCGACGACTTCTCGCGCCTTCTGCACGACCGCCTCGATGCCCATCCGGTCGACATCCTCGATGTGCAGCACGGTCATCCCCGAATCGTAGGAAAAACCCCAAAAGATCTCGGCTGGGCCGCGGATGCCGATCTGAATCGTGCGCTCGGGGTCGAGCACGCCGGCGAGCACCGCCTGGCGGAACGGGCCGCCATGGTGAAATTTGGACCCGTCGATCTCCCCCATCGTGTCGCAATGCGCATCGATGTGGACGAGACCGACCGGCCGGTTATGCCCCAACGCCTGCAGGATCGGATAGGTGATCGAGTGGTCGCCGCCGACTGACAGCGGCCGCACGCTGGCCGCTTGGATGCGCGAGTAGAACGCCCCGATATCCTCGATGCAGCTATCGAGGCTGAACCGCGAGCGCATCGGCACATCGCCGATATCCGCGGCCTTGCACTCCGCCCTCGGCACGACACCGAGCGCGTGGTGGTAAGGGCCGATACGCTCGATGTCACGCACCGCACGGGGTCCGAGGCGGGCGCCCGCCCGGTTGGTGACGCCGAGATCCATCGGCACCCCGACCAGCGCGACATCGAGGCCGCCAAAATCGGGCAGCTCGGGCGCCTCGGGCCGATACGGCAAATCCAGCAGCGTCGATATTCCTGCGAACGGCATCGCCCGCCGGTAGCTGCTCCCGAACACCAGCGACAGCGCCTTTCTGAACTCGGCCGGCGCGATTTCTGTTTCTTTGGCGCCTTCGTATTTGGCGCGCAGAGCCTCGAGTTTTGCTTTGTCGAACATCGCTCCCGTCTACTAGTGGCCGCCGCGCACGCGCGGCAACACCAGATGCTTCCACGGATCGGGCATTTCGCCGACCGCGACCTCGATCAGGGTCGTGCCGCGCCGCTTCAGTGCCGCAGCGAGCTCGCGGCGCAGGCCGTCGGGGCTCGTCGCGCGCACCCCGGCGACGCCAAAGCTCTCGGCCATCTTCGGGAATTGCGGATTGTGCAGGTCGACGCCGATCAGCCGGTTGCCGTAATCCTCTTTCTGCATGCGCCGGACATTGCCATAGGCGCCGTCGGCAAACACGATAGCCACGACGTCGATCCCGTGTTTGACCGCGGTCGACAGCTCCTGCACGTTGTACATGAAGCCGCCATCGCCCGAGACCGAGACGACCGGCAGATCGGGTCGCCCCACTTTGGCGCCGAGCGCGGTCGCAAAGCCGGAGCCGAGCGTGCCCTGATAGCCGCTATGGATATAGGTGCGCGGGTGATAGATCGGGAACGCCACGCGTCCGACATAGCCGACCTGCGTCAAATCCTCGACGTAAATGCCGTCATCGGGCAATTCGGCGCGGATCGCCTGAAGGTATTCGCATTGCGGCCCGAGAACATCGGCGAGCCTGGCGAGCGTGCGGGACTTAAGCGCCTCGAGCTCGTCCCTGCGTGACGGCCGCCGCGGGGCGCGGCGCTCGAGAGCGCGGTGAAGCGCAGCGAGCGCCGCCCTGGCATCGGCGACGATACCGATCGCCGGCTTCAGAATGCGGGTGATCTCGGTCGGGTCGAGGTCGATGCGGATGAGCTTGATGTCGGCGTCGATGCCCCAGCGCACCTGCGGCTGGTGCAGGCGGGTGCCGACCGCCAGCACGACATCGGCATCGCGCCACAGTTCATGTCCGGCAGCCGCCGTTTGGGCGAGGTAATGGCGGTCGCTGACGATGCCTTTGCCGCCGGTATAGCTGACCACCGGCGCCTGGAGCATTTCGCCAATCGCGAGCACCTCTTCGGCCGCGCCAATCGCGCCTCCGCCGACAAACAGCAGCGGCTTTTTCGCGTCGGCCAGCAATCGCCGCCGCTTTGTCGATCAGTTCCGGGTCGGGCAGCGTGACGGCCGGCGTCGGTTCCGTCTCGGGCAGGACCACTTCGGTTTCGAGCGCCATGATGTCGAGCGGCATTTCGAGCGCGACCGGGCGCGGCCTGCCGTCGCGCATCTGCCGAAAGGCCTCGTTAACGCGTTTGCCGGTCTTGCTCGGATGGTCGATGCGCGCCGCCCATTTGGTCAGCGTTCGCAGGATCGCGAGCTGGTCGGGGATCTCGTGCAGCAGGCCAAAGCCGCGGCCGATCAGGTCGGAAGGGATCTGGCCGCTGATGCACAGGACAGGGGTGTTGGTGGCGTAAGCGGTGGAGAGCGCGGCTGTGGTGTTGAGCAGCCCCGGCCCCGGCACGACGGCATAGGCCCCGGTCTTGCCGCTCGACCTGGCATAGCCGTAAGCCATGTAGGCGGCGCCCTGCTCGTGACGCGTGTGGATGACCCGAAGCGCTTCGCCGGCGTCGTAGAGCGCGACGAACAGCGCATCGTTCTGCACGCCGGGCAGCGCAAACAGCGTGTCGACGCCGTTGCGGCGCAGCATCTCGACCAGCGCCCCGCCGCCCGTCATCCGCGTCATCGTGTTTCCTTCTCCTCCGCTTTTGTCATTCCCGCGAAAGCGGGAATCTAGGGGCAGCGAGCTCTTGCGCTACCGCCCCCTGTTCAAGCCAGGGGCAGGCTCTGGACCACCGTTTTCCGCGGGGGTGACGAGAGGCCGGACATTATTCGAACCTATAGCTGTAGGCGCTGCTGTGACGCACGATGCGCCCCGCCGTCGGGCTCGGGAAATGCGCCGGCAGCAGGCGGGTGCCGCGCGCGGCATGTTCCTCGATCAGCCGGGTCCGCGTCTTGCGCGACAGTTCCGGGTCGGTGCAGGCGAGGGTCGACCATTCCGGCTTAAGCAGCTGCAGTGGATGGTGGATGACGTCTCCCATAAAAACCCCAGTCTCGCCGCCCGAGCGGGCATGGATCACGACATTGCCCGGCGTGTGGCCGGGCGCGCTCTCGAACCACACCCCGTCCTCGAGTGCATAGTCATCGTCGACCAGCACCGATTGGCCGGTGCGTACCACCGGCAGCACGCTGTCCTCGAAGGCGAGCCGATGGGGCGAATCTTCGCCATTGCGATGCACCCCCTCCCAATGCGCAAACTCGCGGCGCGCCATAACATAGCGCGCATTGGGAAAGGTCGGGACCCAGCGCCCGCTTTCGAGCCGGGTGTTCCAGCCGACATGGTCCCAGTGCAGGTGGGTGCACATCACATAGTCGACATCCTCGACACTGACCCCCGCGCGGGCGAGATCGGCGAGATAGGAGCTGCGCAGCCGATGGAATTGCGGCCGGGTCGGACGCTCCTTGTCGTTGCCCAGGCAGGAATCGATCAGAATCGTATGATGCCCGGTCTTGACGATGAAGCTATGGAAGCTGAAGAGGAGGTTGCCGGTTGCCGGGTCGATCAGCCGCGGGCCGGGATGATCCGGGTCCGACCTCAAAACTTCCTTGTCGAAATCCGGAAAAAACGTCTCTGGCGCAATAAAGGGCCCCTCATACTCGGCGATGCGGTGAACCTCGAAATCCCCGATACGCGTGATCTGCATCTTCCCCTCCGGACCTGTCGCCGGCGAGCCTACGCCGACGCACCGCGCGGGTCGATAGGGAGACGAACTCGGATTATGGGCGAGACCTGTCTCTGGTAGGCGCGAAAGGGAATCGAACCCCTGACCTCTCCTATGTGGTAGGAGCGCTCTGCCACTGAGCTACGCGCCTATTGCGGCCGGTGAGGTCGTGGTGGGCGCGACAGGGATTGAACCTGTGACCCCACCCGTGTGAAGGGTGTGCTCTCCCGCTGAGCTACGCGCCCGTCCAGGCCGGCCGCATTTAGCGGGTCGGGCCGGCGATATGTCAAGGAGTGAGGCCGAGGCGTTCGAGAGCGTCCGGCAGTTCGGAGAAGTGGTCGAGCAGAGCGTCGGCGGACAGTGTGTCGGGGTCGACTCGGGCATAGCCGTAGCGCATCAGCACGAGCGGCACGCAGCGGCGCGGGCGGCTGCCGCGTCGTTCTCGTTGTCGCCGATCATCGCGCTCGCCGCGGGGCTGGCACCGAGTTCGGAGATGACCCCCAAGAGGTGACCGGGATCGGGTTTCCTGACCGCAAACCGGTCGCCGCCGGCGATGCCGTCGAAGAACGGCAGAAGACCCACACCCCGCAATACCGCGATCGTCGCGCGCTGTGGCTTGTTGGTGCAGATCGCGGCGCGGTAGCCGCGATCGCGCAGCGCCGTCAAGGTTTCGGGCACACCGGGATAAGGTCGCGTCAGCTGCGCCGCATTCGCCTCGTAAATTTCGAGAAAGCGCGGCAGCGCCGTGACCGCTTCGGAGGGGTCGGCGCCGCTGGCGGCGAGGGCGCGCGCGACGAGCGCCGGCACGCCGTCGCCGACCATGCGCTTGACCTGCGGCGGCGACAACTCCCGGCGCCCGCGCTCGCGCAACACTCGTTGAGCGCGGCGCGCAGATCCGGCACGCTGTCGACAAGCGTGCCGTCGAGATCGAAGACGAGGAGAAAGCCTTGCATAAACGAAACTTTGCGTTGTCGTGATATATTCTGCAACAAACTGTGTGTTGTAAATTCGGCGGCGGCGGGCAACCGTGCCGCCGCTCATGTCTTCGACCTGATTTCGAGCTCTCGATGAGCCAACCGTCTTTTGCCGCCATCATCCTCGCCGCCGGCAGCGGCACGCGGATGAAATCCGCTCTGCCAAAGGTGATGCATCCGATCGCCGGGCGGCCGATGATCGCTTATCCTTTGGAGGCGCTGCGCCCGCTATCGCCGGCCGCGACCCTCGTCGTGATCGGGCCGCGGATGGAAAGCGTCGCCGCGATCGTCGCTCCGGCCGAAAGCGTCGTGCAGGATCCGCCGCTCGGCACCGGCGATGCGGTGCGGACGGCGATGCGGGCGCTCGATGGCCGCCTGGCGCCGCAGGGCTCGATCGAGGACGTGCTCGTGCTCTACGGCGATACGCCGTTTCTCGCCACCGAAACACTGTCGCGGTTATTGGCGGAGCGGCGCCGCAGCGCGGCGGCAGTCCTCGTCTCCGGCATGCGTCCCGCCGACCCCGGCCCCTACGGCCGCTTCGTGCTGGCGCCGACGGCGCGCTCGAGCGTATCGTCGAGGCGGCCGACGCCGGCCCCGAGGAGCAGGCGATCGGCCTCGTCAATGGCGGCATCATGGTGATCGAGGCTTGCCGGCTCGCCGAATTCCTCGACGCGCTCGACAGCGACAACGCCAAGCGCGAGTTCTACCTGACCGATATCGTCGCCATCGCCCGCCGAAAAGGGCTCGCCTGCCGAGCGGTCGAGCTGCCGGCGGAGGAACTGCTCGGCGTCAACACCCGCGCCGAACTGGCCGAGGCCGAGGCGCTGATGCAGCGCCGGCTGCGCCGCGCTGCGATGGACGCGGGGGTGACGCTGGTCGCACCCGAAACCGTGTTTCTCAGCGCCGACACCCGGCTCGGCCGCGATGTCGTCGTCGAGCCGAACGTCGTGTTCGGCCCCGGCGTTACGGTCGGGGAGGGGGCGCGCATCCGCTCGTTCTCGCATCTGGAAGGGGCGACGGTCGGGGCGGGCGCGATCGTCGGCCCGTTCGCGCGGCTGCGCCCGGGCGCGGTGCTCGAGGAGGACGTCCATATCGGCAATTTTGTCGAGGTCAAGGCGCCCGGCTCGGCGCCGGCGCCAAGGCCAACCACCTCTCCTATATCGGCGACAGCGAATCGGCGCGCGCACCAATATCGGCGCCGGCACGATCACCTGCAATTACGATGGCGTTAACAAATACCGCACGATAATCGGCGAGGGTGCGTTTATCGGCTCGAATACCGCGCTGGTGGCGCCGGTCACGGTCGGCGACGGCGCGATCGTCGCCGCCGGCAGCGTGATCACCAGGATGTCCCCGCCGACGCGCTGGCGATCGCCCGCGCGCAGCAGGTGGACAAGCCGGGGCGCGCGGCGGAGATTCGGGCGCGGCTGCGGAGGAAGAATGATGTGCGGCATCATCGGCATCATCGCCAAGGAACGGTCGCGCCGGGGCTGATCGAAGGGCTGCGCCGGCTCGAATATCGCGGCTATGATTCGGCCGGCATCGCGACCCTGGTCGACGGCCGCATCGAGCGCCGCCGCGCCGAAGGCAAGCTCGCCAACCTCGCGCGTCGGCTCGACCAGCGAGCCGGTGCAGGGGACGATCGGCATCGGCCATACCCGCTGGGCGACGCACGGCCTGCCGACCGAGACCAACGCCCACCCGATCGCCACCGACCGGGTCGCGGTCGTCCATAACGGCATCATCGAGAATTTCCAGGCCTTGCGGCACGAGCTCGAAGGGCTCGGCCACGTCTTCCGCACCGAGACCGACACCGAGGCGGTCGCGATCCTGGCGACGCATTTCCTCGACGAGGGGCTGCGCCGCCGCAGGCGGTGGCCAAGACCTTGGCGCGGCTCGAAGGCGCGTTTGCGCTCGCCTTTCTGTTTGCCGGCGAGCACGATCTGCTGATCTGCGCGCGCCGCGGCAGCCCGCTCGCGATCGGCTATGGCGACGGCGAGATGTTTCTCGGCTCCGACGCATTGGCGCTGGCGCCGCTGACCCGCCGCATCACCTATCTCGAAGAAGGCGACTGGGCGGTCGTCACGTCGCGCGCGGTCACGATCTTCGACGCCGAGAATGCCCAAGTCGAGCGGCCGATCCGCGAATCCGCCGCGTCGGGCGCGCTGATCGGCAAGGGCAATTACCGCCATTTCATGCAGAAGGAGATCTTCGAGCAGCCGGCGGTGATCGGCGACACGCTGCACGCGCTGATCAACCCGGCGACCCGCACCGTGCATCTGCCGGAGCTGCCGTTCGCGCTGGGCGAGCTGGAGCGGGTGACGATCATCGCCTGCGGCACCTCCTACCATGCCGGCCTCGTCGCGAAATACTGGCTCGAGCGGATCGCCCGCATCCCGGTCGAGGTCGACATCGCCTCGGAGTTCCGCTACCGCGCGCCGGCGATGCCGAAGGGCGGCGCGGCGATCTTCATCTCGCAATCGGGCGAGACCGCCGACACGCTGGCGGCGCTGCGCTACGCGAAGGCGCAGGCGCAGAAGATCATCGCCGTCGTCAACCAGCCGGAAAGCTCGATCGCGCGCGAGGCCGACATCGTGCTGCCGACGCTGGCCGGCCCCGAGATCGGCGTCGCCTCGACCAAGGCGTTCACCACGCAGCTCGCCGTGCTGGCGTCGTTGACCGTCGCGCTGGCGCGGGCGCGCGGCGCCATCAGCCAGAAGCGCGAGGCGGCGCTCGTCGGCGTCATCACCGAGATCCCGTCGCGCGCCGGCGAAGTGCTGAACCATGACGAGCGCATCCAGGAGATCGCCGCGAGATCGCCGAGGCGCGCGACGTGCTCTATCTCGGCCGCGGCAGCGCCTATCCGCTGGCGCTCGAAGGCGCGCTGAAGCTCAAGGAGATCTCCTACATCCACGCCGAAGGCTATGCCGCCGGCGAGATGAAGCACGGCCCCATCGCCCTGATCGACGAAAAGGTGCCGATCATCGTGCTGGCGCCGCCCGACGATCTTTTCGAGAAGACGCTCTGCAATGTCGAGGAGGTCATGGCGCGCGGCGGCCGGGTGGTGATGATCTCCGACGCCGCCGGGGTCGCCCGGCTCGAAGACCGGCTCGCCTTCGGCATCGCGGTGCCGAATTGCGAGCCGTTCGTCGCGCCCCTGCTCTACGCGATCCCGATCCAGCTCCTCGCCTACCACATCGCCGTCCTCAAAGGCACCGACGTCGACCAGCCGCGCAACCTGGCGAAAAGCGTGACGGTGGAGTAGGGGGTCAGCGGGCAGAGGCCGGCGTTGGGACCAAAACTTACGGCTTCGCCTCGAACGATTTCGGCGACGGTCTTCGCCATGTCGAGGAACTGGCGCCGGACTTTCGCGTCGGGGATCGCGTAGTAGAGCCGGATGAACTCGATCGTCTCCGGCCGCTGCAGGTACTCCCGCCACTGCCGATCTTCGGGGCTGATCTCGGCGTCGTCGGTCCGCAGATCGCCGAAAAAAATAGGAAATCGGCACGCTCAGGATCTCCGCCATCGCGGACAGCCGGGAGGCGCTTACGCGGTTGGCGCCGCCCTCGTATTTCTGCACCTGCTGAAAGGTTAGGCCGAGCGCGTTGGCGAGCGTCTCCTGGTTCATCCCCAACAGCAGACGGCGCATTCTGATGCGGCCGCCGACATGCACGTCGATCGGGTTTGGCACGCCGGTGCCGCGCCCGTATTTGGGAGCCGAACTGGGCTCCTCCAACTTTTTTGCCGACCGCTTCAACGCACGTTCCCCTCTGCACCGCGCCACATAAGGTTGCAACGGGTTCGCCCGAAGCGCAAGCAAGATTTGACAAATGCAGGCATCGCGGGCCGCCGAATTAACCTACGGTGGAGTAACCGCCGTATTTAAGGTTAATTTTGTTCTAATGCAATAGGTTCCTCAGCCGTCTCTGCGGCCGATCTCGTCATAGCCGCGGCGGCTGCTGATAAAGACCAGCGCCATGAGCCCGATCCCCAAGGCGAGAGTGGCGACGACCCCCAATCCCATCGCCAGCCAACCGGCGACGCTGATCTCGGAATCGCCGATGCCGATCCACAGCGCGCCGATCAAAAAGCCGAGCACCAGAACGACGATGCCGGCGATCGCGGCCGCGACCCAACTGAGCGTCGATCTCACCGAACTTCCCAAGAAATTGATCGCAACCTGCTAGGAACCGGCGCTACCCTCACCGACCAAGCCCTGCGGGCTTGGTCCCCCCTCTCCCGCGGTGCGTTTTTTTTTTTTTTTTTTTTTTTTTTTTTTTTTTTTTTTTTTTTTTTTTTTTTTTTTTTTTTTTTTTTTTTTTTTTTTTTTTTTTTTTTTTTTTTTTTTTTTTTTTTTTTTTTTTTTTTTTTTTTTTTTTTTTTTTTTTTTTTTTTTTTTTTTTTTTTTTTTTTTTTTTTTTTTTTTTTTTTAAAAAAAAAAAAAAAAAAAAAAAAAAAAAATGTGGGAGAGAGCTTTGTGCGGAATTCAGCGCCGCCCCTCTCCTGCACCGCGGGAGAGGGTGCCGAGCGCAGCGAGGCGGGTGAGGGTCTTGCCCCGACCCAAACCGTCTCTCGGTGTGATACGCGCGCGGCGCGCCGGTTTTCTCTCCCGCAAGGGTGGCGCCGCTATTTCAGGATCGCCGCGACTTGGCGTAGATCCTCGATGAAACGATCGATCTCGCTGCGGCGGATCTCCTCGTCCGGGGCGCGCAGCAATGCCGAGGGATGCACTGTCGCGAGCGCGCGAGGCGCCAGCGCAAAGGGAACGAGCCTGCCGCGGTCTCGGGCAGCCGGAAAGCCCTTCCGAACAGGGCCTGCGCCGCGGTCGCTCCGAGCGCGACGACAATTTGCGGCTTGACGACGCTGATCTCGGCCTCGAGCCAGGAAAGCAAGCCTCGATTTCGACCGCGCCGGGTTTGCTGGAATGCGCCGCGGTCCGCGCGGCACCCATTTGAAGTGTTTGACAACATTGGTGACGTAGGTCTGCCTGCGGTCGATCCCTGCCTCGACAAGACAGCGGTCCAACAGCCTTCCCGCCGGTCCGACGAAGGGATGGCCGGCGAGGTCTTCGGCATCGCCCGGCTGCTCGCCCACGAGCATGACCGGTGCTCTCTCCGGTCCTTCGCCGAACACGGTCTGTGTGGCGTTCTTGTACAAATCGCAGGCGGTGCATCGAGCGGCGGCGTCGCGCAGCGCGCCGACTGTCGGCTGGGACGGAATCTGGACGCCGACGCTGTTGTCGTCTTCGCTCACTGGACCTGTCCGGTACCGCAACACATACCGGGTAAACGCCGTTTCCGCCCGGCTGTGTCCACAGCAAACGGAACCCGGCTGTTCCTGCGGCCCTGTCATGGCAAAGTGCCGAACCGGCGCCCTTCCACGGAGATTTGAATGCCGACCAAGAGCCAGCATCCGGAAACCCTCGTGCTCCATGCGGGTACCGGAGCGACCCGGCGACCAACGCCGTAGCGGTCCCGATCTACCAGACCACGAGCTACCAGTTCCGCGACAGCCAGCACGCCGCCAACCTGTTCGGTCTGGCCGAGCTGGGGAACATCTACACCCGCATCATGAACCCGACCAACGCGGTGCTCGAGGAGCGTGTCGCCGCGCTCGACGGCGGCGTCGCCGCGCTGGCGCTCGCCTCGGGCCAGGCTGCCTCGCTGTTTGCGGTTCAGAACATCTGCCAGGCGGGCGACAATTTTGTCAGCTCCACCGACCTCTACGGCGGCACATGGAACCTCTTCCTCAATACGATGATGAAGACGATGGGGATGGAGGTGCGTTTTGTCGACCCGGCCGATCCCGAGAATTTCCGGCGCGCGACCGACGAGCGGACCCGCTGCTACTACGCCGAGACCCTGCCCAACCCGAAGCTAAGTGTTCCCGATCGCCGAGGTGGCCAAGATCGGCCGTGAGCTCGGGGTCCCGCTGATCGTCGACAATACCGCCGCTCCGGTCTTGTGCCGGCCGCTCGAACATGGCGCCGCCATCGTGGTGTATTCGACCACGAAGTATATCGGCGGGCACGGCAATTCGATCGGCGGCATCGTCGTCGACGGCGGCAATTTCGACTGGGAAAGGCACGCCGCCCGCTTCCCGCTCTTAAACCAGCCGGACCCGAGCTATCACGGCGCGGTCTGGACGCAGGCGGTCAAGCCCCTGGGCCCGATCGCCTATATCCTCAAGATGCGGGTGACTTTGCTGCGCGATCTCGGCGCGCCGATGAGCCCGTTCAACGCCTTCCTGTTCATCCAGGGGCTCGAGACCCTGCCGTTGCGCATGCGCGCCCATTGCGCCAATGCGGCGGCGGTGTCGAAATTCCTTTCCGAGCATCCCAAAGTGACGCGGGTCATCTACCCGAACCAGATGACCGGCGAGATGCGGCGCCGGGCCGACGCCTATCTGAAAGGCGGCTATGGCGGGCTCGTCGGCTTCGAGCTGAAGGGCGGCAGCGAGGCCGGCCGGCGCTTCATCGACGCCCTGAAGATGTTCTATCACGTCGCCAATATCGGCGATGCGCGCAGCCTGGCGATCCATCCGGCGACGACGACCCACTCCCAGCTGTCCCCGGAAGAGCAGCTGCAGACCGGGGTCGACGAAAATTATGTCCGGCTGTCGATCGGGATCGAGCACGAGGAAGATATCCTCGCCGATCTGTCGCAGGCGCTGGAGGCTGCCTGATCCGCCCCGAGCCCAAGGCGGTTCTGAAATTTCGCTGGCCGATCGATCTCTCGCTCGGACCGTCGCCAGCCATGGTTGGGTTTACCTTGCGCCGTGGCAATGGGACCCGGAACGCGGCCGGCTCGCCCGCGTGGAGAGGATTGGTGATCGTCTCGGCACGATAGAAGCTGCCCTACGTTGCGCTGATGCGGTTGCCGTCAGCTGGGAGGGTTTCGGCGGCGCCGATGGAGCGGAGGTCCTTGGCCGCGTGCGGCGCTGGCTATCTGCCGATTGGCGGCCCGCGCCGGCGATTGCGGCGTTGCCCGATGTAGCGGAATTGATCGAACGCGGCGGCGGTCGAATGCTGCGCGGCTCGTTTTTCTACGAAGATTTCGTCAAGACCGTGCTGACGATCAACACGAGTTGGTCGGCGACTTGCCGTATGGTGGCCGCACTCGTCGCCGAGCCCGGCGGCGGCAGCTTTCCCTGGACCTGAGTTGCTGCTCGACTACGGCGAAGACCGCCTGCGAGCGC
>CAVTQA010000008.1:0-50288 GCA_963736715.1 uncultured Alphaproteobacteria bacterium
TGTCGGGTCTGCGGCTGGCGGCCGGCGAGGCGACATGAGCCAGACCCGCCGTCTCGCGGCGATCCTCGCCGCCGATGTGGCGGGTTATTCGCGGCTGATGGGGGCGGATGAGGAAGGCACGCTCGAACGCCTCAAGGCGCTGCGCCGCGAGCTCCTCGATCCGAAAATCGCCGAGCACAAGGGCCGCATCGTCAAGACCACCGGTGACGGCATGCTGGTGGAGTTTGCCAGCGTCGTCGATGCGGTGCGCTGTGCGGTCTCGGTGCAGCAGGCGATGCCCGAGCGGAACACCAGTGTCGGCGGCGGACAGCCGCATCGAATTGCGCATCGGCATCAATCTCGGCGATGTGATCGTCGAGGGCGACGACCTCTATGGCGACGGCGTCAACATCGCGGCGCGGATCGAAGCGCTGGCCGATGCCGGCGGCGTGTTCGTCTCCAATACGGTTCACGACCAAGTCCGCGACCGGCTGCCCTTTGTGTTTGAGGATCTGGGCGAGCAGCAGGTCAAAAACATTGCCCGGCCGGTGCGGGTCTACCGGGTCCGCCCGACCCTCACCCACCCCGCCGCTAACGCGCCGGGGTCCCCCCTCTCCCGCATTGCGGGAGAGGGTGCCGAGCGCCAAAGGCGTGAGGCGGGTGAGGGTAGCTCGCAGCGCTGGCGTTGCCCGACAAGCCGTCGATCGCGGTGTTGCCCTTCGCCAATATGAGCGGCGATCCCGAGCAGGAATATTTCGCCGACGGCATGGTCGAGGAAATCATCACCGCGCTGTCCCGCATCCGCTGGCTCTTCGATGCCGCCATGCGGTTGATGGAGCGGTCGCTCTCGCTAAACCCGAGTTTCGCGTTCGGTTGGCTGTTAAGCGGGTTTCTTAAATTGTGGGCCGGTCAGTCTGATCTCGCGATCCCGGATCTTGAAACGTCCTTGCGCCTCAACCCCCGGGATCGGAGGGCATTTCAGCTTACTGGGATTGGCATCGCCCACTTTTTCAATAGGCGCTTTGATGATGCCATCGAAAAACTCAGCGTGTCTTTAGAAGAGCTCCCCTCTTACGTCGCTACCTATCGATTTCTTGCGTCTTCCTATGCGCATTTGGGCCGGCTTAACGAGGCCAGAGAGCTGATCGAGCGGTTGCGGCGCCTTACGCCGGTCGTGGTACCGGCCGTTCCACCCTACCGGAACCCGGAACAACGGAAGCTCTATCTGTCGGGCCTGCGCTTGGCGGCGGGCGAGGTGGCATGAGCCAGACCCGCCGCCTCGCCGCGATTCTCGGCGCCGATGTGGCGGGGTATTCACGGCTGATGGGGCGAACGAGGAAGGCGCCGTCGATACTCATTGATCGGACACTCGCCGCAGCCAATTGTCGTGCCGAAGCCCGTTGATCCGGGCGAAGTCGCCCTCGTTGTCGGCGAAAGACAAGTGCCGCGGGTTCGTTGATCCGAAAATCGCCGCAATTTCATGATAGGCGGTAGCTTCTCGACGGCAGTTACGGATCTAAGTTTACTCGATGCGTTCATTGTTCAAGCCGGTAACAGCGAATAACAGCGGGATATCAGCGAACATTTTTGCTGTTATTTTCATAGGCTGCCAACCGAAGTGGCAGGGATTCTGTGGCAAAGCTTTTTCTGCTCGCTGTTTTTCTTCTGCAAATAACAGCGATATCAACGAAGAGTGCACCGGAGCGGTGCATGATTGTCACGTCGCCGAAGCCCGCACTCGCTTGGCTTCGCGGATGGCGGGGGCGGGCAGGGTCAGGCGAAAGACGGTGCCGGCGCCGGTCGATCGAGGCGAGGCTCAGCTCGCCGCCATGGGCCCGTACCAGCTCGCGGGCGATCGCCAGGCCGAGCCCGCTGCCGCCGGGGCGGGCCGAGCCGAAAAACGGCCGAAACAGGTTCTCGCGTGCCTTGGGCGGGAGGCCGGGGCCGTCATCGCCGACCTCGATCGCGATCGTCGCGGCGTCGCGCGCCGCGGCAAAGCGCAGCCGGTGCGCCCCGGCTTCGACCGCATTGCGGGCGAGGTTGAGGAACACCCGGTAGAGCTGATCGCGATCGGCCTCGACGATGAGATCGGGCGGGATCTCGTCCTCGATCGCCAGATCGTGCTCGGATACCGCGAGACCCGGGCCGATTTCGTCGATCAGCGGCGCCAGCGCAAAGCGGCTGCGCGCGAGCGGCGGGGTGTCCTCGCGCGAAAAATCGAGAGTGCGGGTGCACAGCGCGATTGCGCGGTCGATCGCGTCGAGGAGGCGCGGCGCGACCCGCCGCACCTCCGGCGCGGCGCTGGCGGTCAGGCCGTCCGTCACCAGGCGGGCCGTCGCCAGAATGTTGCGCAAATCGTGGTTGATCTTGGTCACCGCCGTGCCGAGCGCGGCGAGCCGCGCCTGCTGACCGAGCGCCTGGCGTACCGTGCTCTGCAATACCGCTAGCTCGCGCTCGGCGACGCCGATCTCGTCCCGCCGGCGGCTCACCGCGATCACCCGCGAGGCGTCCTCGGGATCCTCGCGGAACTCCATCATGCTGGCGGTGATGCGCCGCATCGGCCGCACCAGGAGCCAATGCAGGCTCAGATAGACCAGCGCCGCCGTCACCAGCGACAGAACCAGCGACAGTTCGAGGATGCGGATGCCGAAATCCCACAGCTCATCGCGCAACGGCGCCTCGTCGAGCAGCACTTCGGCGGTGTCCGCGTTGTCGGTTCCTACCGGGCCGAGCACTCGCAGGATGCGGTCGCCGCCGCCGAACAAGGTGACGAACGAGCCGCGGATCGCGAGCAGGATGTTCGGCCGGGTCAGGTCGATCGTGAAATCGGGGCGCGGCGGATCGGCGCGGTCGAGCCGCAACGCCGACCTGTTAGCGCGGTATAGACCGACACCCTGCGCCCCGACGCGCGAGAGAAGCTTATCGGTCAGGCTCTGCTCGAGGCGGCCGCTTGGGCTCGCGTCGAGCGCCAATGTTGCGAGATATCCTGCGGCGAGGCGGTTCTCGAAATAAGTCATACGATAGCGGGCGACCGAGGGCACAAAGATCAGCACCTCGCCGACCATCACGAAGAACGCAGTGAGGATCAGAAGACGGGCGGAGAGGCTCTTCAACGGCACGACCCATCCCGCGATGATGTTCTCGCGACCCGTTGGCGCCGTGTCAGCCGAAGCGCGCCAGAAAGCGCACGAGCCGGCGGGTGCGCGGCGAGAACAGGGTCGGCGTATAATAGCATCCCGCGGCCCGCTTGCTCGCTTCTCCGCGCGTCGGATAGGGCACCATCAAATTGGCGAGCGCGCCGATTTTGAGCTTTTGCGAAATCGCCAGCGCCCAGGGCAGGATCAAATCGCCGGCGCCGGCCCCGAGGATCGAGGCTCCGACGACGCGGCCATTTCTGCGCAATACCACCTTGACCAACCCTTCGGTGTCCCGTTCGGTCTGGGCGCGGTCGTTCTCCAAGAATGGCCATTCCAGAACGCGCGCATCCTCCCCGGCGGCGGCCTGCGTCAACCCGACCTGGGCGAGTTCGGGATCCGTGTAGGTGACCCAGGGTAGGGCCCGGTAATCGACCTTGGCGGGCAGCCTGAAGAGCGCGTTCCGGATGACGATCCCGGCGTGATAGAGCGCGACGTGAGTGAACTGCGGGCCGCCCGCCACATCGCCGATGGCAAAGGCGCGCCGGTTGGTCGTGCGCAGCCGGGCGTCGACGGTGATCCCTTTGGCGGACGCCTCGATCCCGGCAGCAGGCAGGGCAAGCGCCTCGATGCTAGGGCGGCGCCCCGCAGCGACCAGGAGATGCGATCCCAAAATCCGCTCGCCGTCGGCGAGCCGGGCGACAATCCCGTCTGCGTCGCGCTCGATGCCGGCGATTTCGATGCCGGGGCGGATCGAGATCCCTTCACCGGCCAGATGGCCGGCGAGACTGGCGACGAGTTCGGGATCGTCGCGCGGAAGCATCGGCCCGACATCGAGCACAGTGACCCGCGCGCCCAGCCGGCGATGGGCCTGCGCCATTTCGATGCCGATCGGACCGCCGCCGATCACGATCAGATGGTCCGGCCGCTCGCGGTTCGCGAAAATCGTCTCGTTCGTCAGGTAGGGAACGTCCGCGAGCCCCGGGATCGCCGGGACCGCAGGATACGAGCCGGTCGCGATGATAAAGCGGCGCGGCCGGATCTCGATCTCGCCGGCGCGGATCGTGCGTGGGACTCGTGAACCGCGCCTCGCGGCGCAGGACCCTGACCCCGAGCCGCTCGAACCGCTCTGCGGAATCGTTCGGCGCGATTGCCGCGATCACCTTTTGGACACCATCGGCGGCGGCGGCGAAATCGACATCGGGCCGAGCAGAGAGAATCCCGAGCGCCTTGCCGCGCCGCGCCACATCCGCAAGGCGCGCGGCGGCGAGCAGCGATTTCGAGGGGACGCAGCCGAAGTTCAGGCAGTCGCCGCCCATCAGCCCGCGCTCGACCAGCACGACCGCGGCACCCATCTGAGCCGCTCCGGCGGCGACCGCCAAGCCTGCCGAGCCGGCGCCGATGATGCAAAGATCGGGAGCGAGCCGCCCGGTCATGCCGGCTTTTTGCTGCGCCAGTGCTTGTAGCCGACCGGGACCAGCGCCAGCAGGGCGAGCCCGACGATCGGGACGAATAGGCTTGGTTTGAAGATGATCGCCGGATCGGGTTCCTCGACCAAGCTGCCCAGTCCGTTGCCGAGACTGGCATAGACCAAGGTGCCGGGCACGATGCCGAGAAAGGTGGCGAGCACGTATGTCGGCAGCCTGACGCCGACCAATGCCGGAACCAGGTTGACCAGCCAGAACGGGAAGATTGGTACCAGTCTCAGCACCAGCAGATAATTGAAGGCATCTGCACGGAACCCGGCCTCGAGCTTGCCGACGAACCGTCCGGCGCGTTGTGTCAGGCCGCCGAGACCAGCGCGGGCGGCAAGGAAAATGGCGGTGGCGCCGAGCGTCGCACCGATTACTGCGCACAGCCCGCCGATCCAGGTTCCAAACAGAAAGCCGCCGGCGATCGTCAATAAGGCGGCACCGGGGACCGATAGCGCGACCAGCATTGCATAGACCGTGATGTAGACGACCGCGGCGAGAATGCCCCATTGCTGAACGAGGCCGCACAGCCAGTCGCGGTTCTGGGCGAGCGCCGAGAAGGTCAGATAGCGATAGCCGCCCGCCAGCATGAAGACGATCCACGCGGCGACGAGAAGGGCGAGGGGCAGGAGCCGTCGGGCGGAAACAAGTCGTTGTGCAGAGGTGTCGTCAGCCATCGAAATCGGTGCGCAGTCAAGAAACCCCGATGCTAACCCCTCCTGGAGGGTGGGCTAGTCACCTTCGTGTGAAATTAGCGGAACCTTTCGTGTGGAATTTCGGTCACCGCAGAACGTAGCGTGCTGGGAACCCGCCAGATATATCGATCATCTCCACGGCGGCAGGACGGATCGCCATCACTGATGCTCGCAATTTTCGACGACGGGGCCAACCGTTTGGGACCCAAGGTGATAGGGCTCTACGGCGCCCTCATCGCCGTCAATCTGCTGGTCTGGGTGTGGGCGTTGGCTGCGTTTCACCGCTATCCGCTGCTATTAGCGACCGCGGTGATTGCCTATGGCTTGGGCCTGCGGCACGCGGTCGACGCGGATCACATCGCCGCGATCGACAACATCACCCGCAAGTTAATGCAGGAGGGCAAGCGGCCGATCATGGTCGGGCTCTTCTTCTCGCTCGGCCACTCCACCGTCGTGTTTGCCGCCTCGCTGGTCATTGCTCTGACGGCGAGCAGCCTGCAGCGGCGCTTCCCCGGGTTAATCGAGGTCGGCGGCGTGGTCGGCACGTTGGTCTCGGTGTTTTTCCTGATGGGCATCGCGATCATCAATTTCTTCGTGCTGGTGGGCGTGTACCGGCTCTTCCAGCGCGTAAGGCGAGGCAAGACATATACCGAAGAGGAACTGAACGTCTTTATCTCGTCGCGGGGGTTATTTGGCCGCCTGCTGCGCGGGCTCTTCCGGCTTATTTCCCGCAGCTGGCATATGTATCCGCTCGGGTTCCCTGTTCGGGCTCGGTTTCGATACAGCCACCGAGATCGGCGTGCTCGGGATCTCGGCCGCAGAAGCATCCAAGGGGCTGTCCGTCTGGTCGATCTTGGTGTTCCCCGCGCTGTTTACCGCAGGGATGTCGCTGGTCGACAGCAGCGACGGCGTGCTGATGGTCGGCGCGTATGGTTGGGCGTTCATGAACCCGGTGCGCAAACTGCATTACAACATAGCAATAACCGGCTTTTCGGTGGTCGTCGCCGTGCTGGTCGGCGCGATAGAGGCGTCGGGTTTGGTCGGGAACAAATTCGGCCTCGAAGGGGGCTTATGGGTCACGGCCGATACCACAGGGGCTCATTTCGCGGCGCTTGGCTACCTCGTAGTCGCCATATTCGTAGCGACTTGGCTCATCGCTTTTGTGATCTACCGGGCGATGGGTTACCACAAAATCCCTACTCTCGACCATTTATAGTTAATTTACCGGATATCCATTGCAACCTAAGAGCGTGAGTCGCATTATCTCGCGGCAAACGCTCATTGCCCCCGTCACCGCAGCCAGCTGATGAGGGAGAAGCCCCGGTCGTCGCGACCGGGGTTTCGTTTTTCGGCGGGGTGAATGCGCCCGCGGCTGGCAATTCGACGCCACAGCCGTCCGCCTTCGAGAAGCTGCCACGTAACGAGCGCCGGCAGACCGATCGTCAGATCGCGCGCTCGCTTCAGGAGGGAAAGGGCGAGCGCCGTCTCCGGCGTCAGGCCGAAGCCGGCGCCGAGCAGAATATAGGCTCCTTCTTGAACCCCGACCGCATTCGGAACGGCAAAAGCGAGGCTTCGCGCCGCGTACAGCAAACTCTCGATCACCAGTATCGTAATGAAACCAAGAGAGGCGGCAGCCAAGCGCAACGCGATCCAGGCTTCCAGCGTGCTCGCGATCCAGCAGGCGAGGTGCAGCGCAAAGCTGGAAAAGATGCGCCCTCGCCCTCGGTAGATGGCGGTCAGCGCGATATGGAGGGCTGCCGCACCGGCAGCCGTCTTATCGGCCCAGCCGCGGCCGAGCACCCGGGCAAATCGGTCCAACAGGTCGAAGCCGCGGCGCTGGACGACGAGAAATCCCGCCGCGAGAAGTGCCGCCGCGATCAGACCGATCGCGACGGGAGTGGCGATTGCGGCGTCGGGCTTGACATATATCAGACAAGATAGACCGAGCGCCGTGTAGGCGAGCTGTCCGAAGAGTTCGAGAGTGACATCGACAATGGTGCTCGCCGTGGCCGTGGTCCCGTCGACCCCCGCCAAGGTGACGGCGCGCGCACCCAGTACATACCCGCCGATTTGCGAAAGTGGCAGCAACTCGGATCCGGAGTCGCGGACGAGGCGACCCCAAACCGGCACCCAAAGGCTGGTTCCGGGGATCAGCACGCCCCACGCGATCCCCATTACGGCGATCAGCGCGAGGTGAATCGAGCAGATCGCGGCGAAACCGGTCCAGCCGACCGCAATCAGCGGGCGGGTGATAGCCTGCGGTCCGAAATGAAAGACCAACACCGCGATCAAGCTCAGTCCGACGACTGCCGCAAGCGCGGAAAAGAGCTTCACACGCGCTCTTCCCGCACCGCACGAAACCCGCTGCCCAAACGTAGGCCGGCTAGGACTATTGCCGCCAGTCTGGGCAGGAAGCGAGGCTGCAGGAGATCAGGCGCGAACTCCCTCATGCGCCTGTCGTGTTCGACGCAACACTCTTCGACAAAGCCGCGGAGCGTGAAGCCTTCGAGAAAGACGCTCGCCTGCGTTGCCGAGAAGTCCCGCCCATCGTTCGCGCGGCGGCCGCGCCGCACGGTGCCGAGCAGCCGTCCGATCGCTCGGCCGTAGTACAAAGCCGCATTCAAGCCGCGCAGCCGGCCAGCTATGGCCCCGCGCGCCGCCTGTTCCCACGCCATCCAGTTGATGAAGAAAACGATGTGCCGGGTTTCCTCGCGCATCAGCATGTCGAAGATCTCGAAAAGCCGTTCAGGCAAGAAACCAGACCGGCGTGCGATCTTGAAAACGCCAAAACCCAGAAATGAATCGAGGCATTCGCCGTAGCCAAAATCGGCAAAAGCCCGGCGGAGATCAGGGCTGAGTGGCTCGTCGAGCGGGCGCTCTTCGGCAGCGATGCCGTAGCGCCTGATCATTTCGCGCAACAGCTCGGCGTGACGCGCCTCTTCAAACCCTTGGAGGGCGACCGCGTCACGCACCATGGGGTCGGCGATCGTTCGGGCGTAAGCGTCGACGATGGCACCCGCTCGCCGTTCGGTGTAGAGGACTTCCTCCCAAAACGGGATGGCGCGCAAACGTTCGAGCGCCAAATCGTCGAGGTCGGGCCAGGTCAGTGTCGCAGGGTCGAAGCGACAGTGGCTGGCGACGAAGTCTCGACAGAAGCGCTCCTTGTGCTCGTCGGATCCGATCTTCATCAGGAGACTGGAATTACGTTTGGCCGCTGCGTGAAGCGGCGCGCAAACCGCATCAGGCGCGGCACGAAATTGGGCCGCAGGAGACGAGAATCGTAACCGGAGAGCCGCCGCTCGTTTTCTTCGAGGCAGACGTCGATCAGACCGGCGACCGACACGTCGACAGCACCGACGGCCTTGCCGCCGGTCAAGGTGAAGTTGTTGTCCTGGACCGCCGCTCCCGACCCGGCGTCGCCAACGCTGCGGGCGATGCCGATCCGTTCCCATACCAGAAAAATCCAGACCGCGAGCACCTTCGCCGCGAACAGCGGGCGACGCCACCATGCCAGGTTTCGTTTGTGCCACGCCACCCAATTGACAAAAAACAGGATATGCCGGCCTTCCTCCTGCATGACCGGTTCGAAGGTATCGACGAGGGGCGACGGGAAAAAACCCGATCGTTTGGCCAGCGCGAACAGACCAAAGGCAAAGAAGCTGTCAATGCACTCGCTAAAGCCGGTCACCATGAAGGCCCATTCCGGATCGCGCGGACGGCGATATTCCGGCTCCGGCGCCAAGCGGATACCGTAGGCCTCGACGAGGTTTGAAAGGACCTCCTTATGGCGCCCTTCCTCGAACCCGTCCAGTTCGACGGCGCGCCGCAGCAATGCGTCCTTGATCATCGCGGCATAGCTCAACACACGCTGGCGGGCCTTCCCCTCGGTCTGCACCGCGATGTCCCAGATCGGCAGGCTGACGAGGCGCTCGCGAGCCTCGGCATCGAGCGCCGGCCATTCGATGATCGATGGCTTGTACGGGTTGTGCGTGTCGAGCAGCATACGACAAAAGGCCGCCTTGTGCGCCTCGCTGCCGGGCTCGATCGGCCCCGATTTGCTTGCTGTCCAAATCCGGGCGGCACGGTCGGCGGCCTCGACCGCCGCATCATCGAACATCCGCACAACCTCCTGTGTTGGAGCCCCAACTCGGCCCGCCCCGTCGCCGATAGCTAAAGCCGGGTGCATGGCGAACACTTCGGCGGGGCGATTACATCCCTCTTCTCCCGGCCCGCCGTTGACGCCCCCGGCTGGCCCTATTATATAGCCGCCTCCGCTCGAGAGAGATGCCCTAATCGGAACCGCAGCCGTGAAGCGTACTTATCAGCCCAGCAACTTGGTTCGCAAACGCCGTCATGGTTTCCGGGCGAGGATGGCCACGGTCGCCGGCCGGCGGGTTTTGGCAGCGCGCCGGGCGAAGGGCCGTAAGCGCCTTTCCGCCTGACGCCGCGGTTTCCGGGTCAGCCTCAATCTTTGGTGGGCCGCAAACTAGAAACGCTGAAGGTCCGCGCCGAATTCCTTAGAGTGGCGGGCGCTGGGCGCCGGTCGGCCGGGCCCGGCTTGGTTGTGCAGGCCGCACCGCGTCCGCAAGAACCAAGTGGCGCCACCGGGATACGGGTCGGCTTCACCGCGAGCCGAAAAGTCGGGAACTCGGTCATCCGCAACCGTGCGAAGCGGCGGATGCGCGCAGCAGCGGCGAGCGTCCTGCCAACTCTTGGACAACCCGGAACCGATTATGTCTTGATTGCGAGGGCGAGCACGCCTGACCGGCCCTTTGCGGAACTGATTGCCGATCTCGAAGCGGCGCTGCGCCGCATCGGGCGTAGCTTTGCGCAAAGGCCATCGGCCCTCACTGCCAAAACCTGACCGCCGCCGCCGCGCGCTGGCGAGGGATGCGGGCCAGCGTCATTATCGCATGAAGCATCGGGCGACGCGCATTAGGCGCGGCATCAACCGAGGCCGTAGCAGCCGCGGGTCATAGCCGGCGAAGCGCCGTTCGTTCTCACTCAGGCAAATGTCGATCACCGCGGCGGCGGAAACATTCCCGCTGCCGATCGCCCGGCTGCCGGTAAGCACGAAATTATTGTCCTGGGGGGTGCTTTCCGGCCGCGGGCCACCGTCACCATCGACACCTCGGGCGAATCCGATCCTCTCCCAGATGAGGAATGCCCACACCGAAACGATCTTGGCCGCGAAGAGAACGCGCCGCCACACCGGCAGATTGCGCCGGTGCCACGCCACCCAGTTCACGAAGAAGATTATGTGACGGCCCTCCTCTTGAATGACAGGCTCGAAAGTGTCGACGAGCTCGGGGGGAAAGAAGCCCGACCGTTTGGCCAACGCGAACAGACCAAAGGCAAAGAAAGTATCGACGCATTCGCAAAAGCCGGCGAGCAGGAACGCCCACTCCGGGTGCTTGGGCGGCAGGTATTCGGGCTCTGGTGCGAGGCGGATATCGTAAGCCGCAACGAGGTTAGACAAAACCTGCTTGTGCCGTGTCTCCTCGAAACCGTCGATTTCGATTGCTTCCCGCAATAGCGGGTCGGTAACAGTTTTGGCGTAGCTCAGCACGCGCAGGCTCGCGTTGCCTTCGGTCTGCATCGCAATGTCCCAGATCGGCAGGCTGACCAGTCGATCGCGCGCCTCCGGGTCGAGAGCGGGCCAATCGACAATGGACGGTCGGTATGGATTATGCGTGTCGAGTAGCATGCGGCAGAAGGCTCGCTTGTGCGCCTCGCTGCCGAGAACTATCGGGCCATACTCGCCGGCTTCCCATGTCCGGGCGGCCCGGTCGGCGGCCCGGACTTCGGCAGCATCCAGATCAAGCGCGGCCCCCCCTCTTTCGATCACCTCCGACATGATGCTCCTTATCCGCTGGGACGGCTGGTCGGAATACCCCCGATACGTCAACTGCGCGTCAGAATAGTCCCCCACGGCGCGTAGCCGGGCGTACTAAATAGTGGAACAACTCCGTTCGCAAGCGCCACCTCGGGTTCCGAGCTGATAAGGATCTGATCGGTCGGGTGTTTGCTGCGCAAAAGGCGAGCACAACCGATCGTCTCGCCCAACCAGTCTTGTTTTCCTCGCCCAGCGGGGTTGTAAGGCCGGAGGTTCGCTCCGATTTTCCTTCGTTGTCGTGCCCGCGAGACAGCGGGCTCGTTGATCGTGGCGCGCCCGGTGGTCGGCGCTTCCCGATAGCGCTATGGGCCGGGTGCACCCTGAACCGAAGTGTTGGTAAAACCTGATCGCAATCGCGCACATTCGGCTGCCTTGGCGACTGAAACACCTCCGTGGTGAAGGGCTGCGCGAGCCGGGGGCTTTGGCCGCCCGCGCGGTGTCCATTGCCGTCTCGATGTGTTGCGGCGCCGCGCGGGAGTAATGGGATGGAACGGCAAAATCGTGCGGGGCCAATGAGGTTAGCGTTTAAAGGCGCGGTTCGCGCTTACCAGCTTTTCGTATCACCGCTGCTGCTGCCGTCCTGTCGATATCTGCCGAGCTGCTCGGAATATGCCGCGGAAGCAATCGAACGTCACGGCGCCTTGCGCGGCTCCATTCTCGCGCTCCGACGCGTGGCCCGTTGCCACCCGTGGGGAGGGAGCGGCTATGATCCGGTTCCCGCGCCCGCTGCCTTGGACCGCCTGCGTACGGGCGCGGACGCCTAAGCCTTTCTTGCCCGGTCCTTGGGACTAACCAATACGATATGGAACAACGCAATCTCCTCATTGCGATCGTGCTCTCGGTCGGGATCCTGATCGCGTTTCAATTCGCGTTCGAGCGCCTGCGCCCACCCCCCTCAACTGGCGGGACATCGGTTACGGCGCCTGCAACCCCCGGCCAGTCGGAGCCTCCCGCTCCGGCGAGCTCCTCGGCGAATGCCCCAGCGTCCAGTGCCCCCGCGGCATCGCCCGGGCAAGCCGCCGAGCCGCGGGAGGCGGTAATCGCCGAACAGCCGCGGGTCAAGATCGATACGCCGAGCCTGCATGGCTCGATCGATCTTGTCGGCGCCCGGATCGATGACCTGACCCTCGCGAAATACCATGAGACGGTGAATCCGAAGAGCCCGGAGGTCGTGCTGCTACAGCCGCCGGGCACCGCGGACGCCTACGTTGCCCAATTCGGCTGGGCGGAGACGCCCGGCGTCAAATTGCCGGGAGCCGATACCAGATGGACGACATCGGGCGATCAGCTGACCCCCGAGCATCCGCTGACCCTGATGTGGGACAACAGCGAAGGATTGACGTTCACGCGCACGATCAGCGTCGACAAGAATTACATGTTCACCGTCGACGACACCGTAAAGAATACCGGCTCGACGCCAGTCAAGCTGACCCCTTACGGACTGATCAGCCGTAGCGGCACACCGCCGGTTTCCGGCTATTACATCTTGTACGAAGGGCCGATCGGCTATCTCGACGGTGCAATTCGCGACGTGAAATATGCATCGCTCACGCCGGATAAGCCTACGGATTTCACCTCCGCCGGAGGATGGCTCGGCTTTACCGACAAGTATTGGCTGACCGCGCTGGTCCCGCCGCAGGGTGAGACGATCAAGGCGCAGTTCCGAAAGGCGGTGGGCCCCGACCAGATCGATCATTATCAGGTCGATTATACCGGCAATCAAGTCACTGTGCCCGCCGGCGGGACCGCGTCGACGTCGGCCCGTTTCTTCGCCGGCGCCAAGGAACTCAATCTGCTGCAGTCCTATACGGCGTCGGGTATCCCGCTCTTCGATTACGCGATTGATTTCGGCTGGTTCTGGTTCCTGACGAAGCCGATCTTCCGGATCCTGCTGGTCCTCGAAGGGCTCCTCGGCAATTTCGGCTTGGCGATTTTGCTGTTCACGTTTTTGGTCAAGCTCGCCTTCTTCCCGCTCGCGAACAAATCTTACAACGCGATGAGCAAGATGAAGCTGCTGCAGCCCGAAATCCAGAAGCTGCGCGAGCGCTTCCCGGACGACAAGGCGCGCCAGCAGCAAGAAATGATGGCCCTCTACAAGCGCGTCGGGGCCAACCCGCTGGCGGGGTGCCTGCCGATCGTCATCCAGATCCCGGTCTTCTTCTCACTCTACAAGGTGCTGTTCGTCACGATCGAGATGCGGCATGCGCCGTTCTTCGGCTGGATCCACGATCTTTCGGCGCCGGACCCGACCTCGTTCGCAAACCTTTTCGGCCTGTTGCCGTTCGCGCCGCCGCACATCCTGATGATCGGCGCATGGCCGCTGATCATGGGGTTGACGATGTTTCTGCAGCAAAAGCTCAACCCACAGCCGGTCGATCCGGTGCAAGCGCGGATGTTCATGCTGCTGCCGATCGTTTTTACTTACATGCTCGCTGCCTTCCCGGCGGGCCTCGTCATTTATTGGGCGTGGAACAATCTGCTCAGCATCGCCCAGCAATGGACGATCATGCACCGCGCCGGTGCCGCCTGATCTCCCCTCCGCACGCGATCAATTCCAGCTTGGCCGAGGCTGGTCGCCGGCTCTTCGCCGCCGAGGCCCGCTTCATCGCCGGCGCGCCAAGCCCGGTCGGCGCTGCCCCCGGAGGGTTTGCCCGAAATCGCGTTTGCCGGCCGATCCAATGTCGGGAAGTCGAGCCTCGTCAATGCGCTGACCGGCCGCCGCATGCTGGCGCGGATTTCCAATACCCCCGGACGGACGCGCCAGATCAATTTCTTTGATCTCGGCGGCCGGCTGATGATCGTCGACCTCCCCGGCTATGGTTATGCCGACGCGCCGAAATCCGCCATCAAGAGCTGGACCAGCCTGGTGCGGCACTATCTCCAGATGCGCGCCAATCTGCGGCGGGTCTGCCTGCTGGTCAATTCACGGCACGGCATCAAGGAGGCCGACCGGCCGCTGATGCGCATGCTCGACGATGCCGGGGTGTCCTATCAAGTCGTTCTGACCAAGGCCGACAAGGCGAGCAAGAGCGAGCTCGCGTCGGTTCCCGACAAAATCATCGCCGAGCTGACCCCCCACGTCGCGGCGCATCCCGAGATCCATATAACGAGTGCGCTCGACCGCCGCGGCATTGCAGAATTGCGCGAGGCCCTGGCCAATTTTGCGTTTCCCGTCGAACAATCTCTATAGAGTGCGCGGCGCGATGAGCCCTGATACCCGCCCTCCCACGCTCGCCCCGATGCCCAACCCGGACCCGGTCGTCAAGGCCGCGATTCTGGCGCAGGCGCTGCCCTACATGCGCCGCTACGCCGGCCACACGTTGGTGATCAAATATGGCGGCCATGCCATGGCCGATGGCATGTCCGAAGATTCGTTCGCGCGGGACGTCGTGCTGTTGAAGCAGGTCGGCATCAACCCGATCGTCGTGCACGGCGGCGGGCCACAGATCGCGCATATGCTGAAGCGGCTCGGAATCGAGACCCGCATCGTCGACGGCTTGCGAGTGACCGACGGCGAGACGATGGAAGTGGTCGAGATGGTCCTGGCCGGAACCATCAACAAACAGCTCGTCTCGGCGATAAACGCCGAGGGCGGCTGTGCGATCGGCCTCACCGGCAAGGATGGCGGGCTGATCGAGGCGACAAAGCTCGTGCGTACCCGGATCGAAGGCGGCGTCAGGACCGAGATTGACCTCGGCTTTGTCGGCGAGCCGCAGCGGATCGCCTCCGGGGTGCTCGACATCTTCAAGCAATCCGACATCATCCCGGTCATCGCGCCGATCGGCGTCGGCGCGCAGGGCGAGACGTACAACATCAATGCCGACACCGTGGCCGGGGCAGTTGCCGCAGCGGTCAAGGCGACCCGGCTATTGCTGCTGACCGATGTCGCCGGGGTGCTCGATGCCGACAAGAAGCTGATCGCGGAGCTCACCGCCGCCAAGGCGCGGCAGCTGATCGCCGAAGGCGTCATCAATGGCGGCATGATTCCCAAAATCGAAACCTGTCTCGACGCCGTGGATGGCGGGGTCGAGGCGGCGGTCATCGTCGACGGCCGGGTGCGCCACGCGATTTTGCTCGAGCTGTTCACTGAAGGCGCCGGAACGCTGATCCGGGCCGGCTAGCTAGGCGAACCCGAATGATTTCCATGCGCGCGCGGCCATTGGTCGAAATCGAGACCTGGATCTTCGATCTCGACAACACGCTCTACCCCTCCTCCTGCCGGCTTTTCGACCAGATCCACGCGCGCATGACGGGCTTTATCACCGATCGGCTGGGGCTGTCGCGGGAAGCGGCGCTGACGGTGCAAAAGACCTATTTTCGCGAGCACGGGACGACGATGCGCGGTCTGATGACGGTCAACCGGATCGACCCCGAGGATTTTCTCGCCCATGTACACGAAATCGATCTCGCCTGCGTGCCGCCCGACCCGGTTCTCGTCGAAGCGTTGACCAGGTTGCCCGGCCGCAAGATCGTCCATACCAACGGCTCGCAGCGGCATGCCGAGCGGCTGCTCGACCACCTCGGCATTGCCGGCTCGTTTTGCGGCGTCGTCGACATCGCCGCCGCCGGCTATGATCCAAAGCCCGCGCTCGCCGGGTATAACGAATTGCTGCGGCGGCACGAGGTGAGCCCCGGTACCGCACTGATGGTCGAGGACATGGCACGAAACTTGGTTCCGGCCGCCGCGCTGGGCATGACCACGGCGTGGGTGCGCAACTCGGCCGACTGGGCCGTCGACGGCTGCGAGGGCGATCACATCCATCACATCGTCGACGATCTCGGCACCTTTCTCACCACAGCTGTGGGGGGCGCCGAATACCCGCCTCCCGGATGAGTGACATGTCTGTCGCTGAAACAATACGCCGCAAGCTGACCGAGCGGTTCGCCCCGACCCATATCGAGGTCGAGGACCAGTCGCACCTTCATATCGGGCACGAAGGGTCTCGCCCCGGAGGCGGAGGCGAGACGCATTTCGCCGTGACGATCGTGTCGGTGGCCTTCACCGGTCAGACCCGGGTCGCGCGCCAGCGGCTCGTCTATCAAACTCTCGCCGCCGAACTCGCGACCCGCGTCCATGCGCTGTCGCTGACCACTCTCGCTCCAGACGAAGATACCCGCTAGCTCTACCGGTGCCCGCCGCCTCCGCCATGCCCGAAGCCGCCACCCATGCCATGGCCGAAATCACCACCGCCGCCGTGGGCAAAACCTACGCCATGATTGAAGCCACCCATGCCATGGCCGAAGCCATGGCCGAATGCGCGGTGCCCGCCATTGTAGGCTCCATAGGAGCCATCGGGTAGATATCCGTAATAACCATAATCATAGGGCTCATAAGCCTCACCCGGCAAAGTACAGCCGTAGGTCGGATCGTATACGGTCCCCGCCGGACAGGTGTAATCGTCGGAATAGGATTGCGCGGCAGCCGGTTGCGATGCGGCAAATGCCGCCGCGGACAACCCAATGCCGGTCGCCAAGAAGATTACTTTATGCGAAAGTTTGCTGCGTGTCATCGCAGCCTCCTTGCGGGACGCGCCCGCCAGCAGTTTAAACTTATTCTAAAGTAGGGGCCGACGGGGTGTCAGCAATAGGCCGGTAGGGCGCGTGAAGCATACCAGCCCTGCGGCATCTCGACCCGTTCGCGATCTTGCAAATCGCTCGGACAAACGTATCCGCTGAAGCGGATGCAGCTGCCTGAGGAGCGCCGGAAGGTTCTGCGCTCGGCCGCCGCGCCTCAGGCGCACACGCTGGCACTGATCATCCTCGGCCGGACGAGGACTTCGAGGAAATTCGCGGCGCCCCCAAGGACCTGTTAGCTACGCGCAGAAAGGCGATAACGGCGACCCCTTCACCAAGCATCTCGCCGAGCGGACAGCCCGCCGGGGCTAAACCGCCGCTGCGGTGAGGAAAGCGCGCAGCGGCTCGATTGGTGCGTCTTTCATGACGAAGGTTTCGCCGATGCGGCGCGGCAGGATCAAGGTGATGCGGCCGTCGCGGACCTTCTTGTCCTTGCTCATATGGGCGAGCAGCCGGTCGGCCCGGATGCCCGCGAGCCCGATCTCGGCCAGCCGGGTCGGCAGGCCGCAATCTGCGAGATGGCGGCGCACGCGCAACGCATCCTCCGACGCGAGGAAGCCGAGCTTTGCGGCGAAGTCGGTCGCGAGAACCATGCCGAGCGCCACCGCCTCGCCGTGCAGCAGGCTCGAGCTGAACCCGGTCTCGGTCTCCAGAGCGTGGCCGAAGGTGTGACCGAAATTGAGCAGCGCGCGGTCGCGCTCTTCGCGTTCGTCGCCCGCGACGATCTCGGCTTTCATCGCACAGCTGGTCATCACCGCGCGCCGCAGCGGCTCGGGCGCCAGCGCACAGACCTGGTGGCCCTCGGCTTCGAGCCAGGCGAAGAATTCGGCGTCGCGGATCAGGCCGTATTTGACAGTTTCGGCATAGCCGGCGAGCAGCTCACGGCGCGGCAGGCTCGCCAAACTCCCGGTGTCCGCCAGAACGAGGCGCGGCTGGTAGAAGGCGCCGATCAGGTTCTTGCCGGTACGGGTGTTGATCCCGGTCTTGCCGCCGACCGAGCTGTCGACTTGCGCCAACAGCGTCGTCGGGATCTGCACGAAGTCGATGCCGCGCAACAAGGTCGCGGCGGCGAACCCGGTGATGTCGCCGACAACTCCGCCGCCCAGCGCCACCAGCATCGACCCTCGCTCGATGCCGATCCCCAGAATGTCCTCGGCCAGCTTGCCGAAGTGAGCCAGGTCCTTGGTTTTCTCGCCCGGCGGCAAAAGCACGGCATGATGGGCGATGCCGGCCTCGGACAGGCTGTCCCGCAGAGAGGCGAGGTAATGCCCAGCGACGATTTCGTCTGACACGACGACGGCTTGGCGACGCCGCATCAGAGGGAGCATCTCGCGGCCGGCGCGCTCGATCAGCTGAGGGCCGACCAGGATGTCGTAGCCTCGATCGCCGAGATCGACGCGCAGCCGTTCGGTCGTTTCCATTTTTCCTCGTCTACGCTTCGGGCAACAACATCGCGCGCGGGCAGGCGGCCAACGCTGCAACAGCTCGGGTCACCGTCGCTTCCGGCGAGCCCTCCCCGCTGTCCACGACCACGTCGGCTTCGGCGTAGAGCGGATAACGCCGCTCGATCAACTGAGTGAGGATTGCGCGCGGATCACCTTGTTTCAACAGCGGCCGATTGTTGCGGCGCATGACCCGTAACACCAGCACATCGAGATCGGCGCGCAGCCACAGCGAGACGCCCCGGCGCGCGATCAGTTCACGGGTCGCTGGATCCATAAAGGCGCCGCCACCGGTCGCCAGCACGTGAACCGGCTGGGCCAGCAGCCGGGCAATGACCCGCCGCTCGCCGGCACGAAAGACGTGCTCGCCGCGATTGGCAAAGATCTCCTCGATCGTCTCGCCGGCGGCGGCCTCGATCTCGGGATCCGAATCGAAAAACGGCACGCCGAGGCGGGTTGCGAGGCGGCGTCCGACCTTGCTCTTCCCGGCTCCCATCAGACCGACCAGAACAATCGAGCGGCTCGGCACAAACCGGTTGATTTCCGCCACTTTTCGGTCCGACAGCACTGCCTCGATCTGCGCCTCGCCTCTCACCGCTCTTTCTCCATGCCGACCGAGGGGGTACTAGCATATCGTCCAACCTTGTCGTCAATCCGCACAGGACAGATTGGACATGGACATCGGGGTAGTGCAAGTTGCGAGCCGTGGGGGCATGGGGAAGGTCACTGTCGCGTTCGTCATCGTGATCGCCCTGCTGTTGCTTGGCGGCATGGCTTTCCTCGCATTCTGGAACCCCCCGCCTCCCTCCGCGCCCGTCGAGAAGGTGATTCCCGATGCGCGCTTCCCCAAGTGACGGGCTCGCCGTCGACCGGCTAGCGCCGTTTCTCGTGCTCGCCGTCAAAGCTGCTCTTGCCGCCGGCCTCTGACGTCTCGAAACATCTCGAAGCGTTTCTCGAGATGCTGGCGGCCGAGCGTGGTGCCGCGCCGTTGACCCTGGCCGCCTACAAGAACGATTTGTCCAATCTCGCCGTTTTTTTGACGGCGAGCGACGTCGAGCTGGCGGCGTCGGATCGGGAAAAACTGCACGCCTACCTGGCGAGCCCCGACACTGTTCGGCTGAGGCCGCGTACGCTTGCCCGGCGGATCTCGGCGATGCGGCAGTTCTACAAATTTCTGCTGCTCGAAGGGGTACGACAGGATGACCCGACGACGGAGCTCGATACGCCGAGGCTCGGCCGGCCGCTGCCCAAGATATTATCGGAAA
The DNA here is from genome assembly GCA_963736715.1 of uncultured Alphaproteobacteria bacterium. GTDB lineage: Bacteria > Pseudomonadota > Alphaproteobacteria > ATCC43930 > CGMCC-115725 > AP-15. The sequence goes on from CAVTQA010000008.1 coordinate 19,458, forward strand.
CGGAAATAAAGTCCCTGATCGACACAGCGCAGAGCTGGCCCGGAGAGGAAGGAATTCGTCTCGGTTGTGTCCTCGAGCTGCTCTATGCGACCGGTCTCAGGGTTTCAGAGCTGGTAACACTGCCGCTCGCCGCAGCACGCCGCGATCCGCGATTTCTCGTGATCTCGGGCAAGGGCGGCAAGGAGCGGGTCGTGCCGATGAGCGAGCCGGGGCGGGTCGCGCTACGCAGATACCTCGGAGTGCCGCGAGGGTTTCCTGCCCGACTCCCGGCCGTCCCGCTGGCTTTTTCCGTCGCACGGCCGGGCGGGCCACCTGACGCGCCAACGCACCGGCCAATTGCTGAAGGAGCTTGCGCTAAAGGCCGGGCTCGACCCGGGCCGGCTGTCGCCGCACGTGCTGCGCCACGCCTTTGCCAGCCATCTGCTCGACCACGGCGCCGACCTGCGCAGCGTGCAGCAGATGCTCGGGCACGCCGACATCGCGACGACGCAAATCTACACGCATGTCGAGACCGAGCGGCTGCGCAAGCTGGTGGAAAGCGCCCATCCACTGGCCCGCCGCAAATGATCCGTCACTTTCTCGATTTCGAGCGGCCCGTCGCCGAGCTCGAAGGCAAGATCGAGGAGCTTCGCCGGCTTCGACCACCGGAGAACTCAACATCGCCGACGAGGTCGGACGCTTGCAGAGCAGCGCCGACCGGCTGCTGCGCCAGACCTATTCGCGCCTGACGCCGTGGCAGAAGGTTCAGGTGGCCCGGCATCCCGAACGGCCGCATTGCCTCGACTACATCGGCGGATTGGTCGCCGATTTCGTGCCGCTCGCCGGCGACCGCGCATTCGCCGAGGACGCGGCGATCGTCGGCGGCATCGGCCGCTTCCGCGGGCGCAGCATTCTCGTTCTCGGCACCGAAAAAGGCGCGGATACCGAGGGCCGGCTCAAGCACAATTTCGGCATGGGGCGGCCGGAAGGGTATCGCAAGGCGCAGCGATTGATGCGGCTCGCCGACCGCTTCGGCTTGCCGGTCCTCACCTTGGTCGACACAGCCGGCGCGTATCCCGGCATCGATGCCGAGGCGCGTGGCCAAGCCGAGGCGATCGCCCGCGCGATCGAAACCTGTCTCGACATCAAGGTGCCGCTCGTCGCCGCGATCATCGGCGAAGGCGGGTCCGGCGGGGCGGTTGCGCTCGCCGCCGGCAATACCGTGCTGATGCTGGAGCACGCGATCTACTCGGTCATTTCTCCCGAAGGCTGTGCCTCGATCCTGTGGCGCAGCGCCGAACACGCGCCGGAAGCTGCGGAAGCGCTGCGCCTCACCGCCGAGGATCTGCAGCGGCTCGGGATCGTCGATCGGGTCGTCGCCGAGCCGCTCGGCGGCGCGCAGCGTGCCCCGAAAGAGGCTATCGAGCAGCTCGGCGAGGCGATCGAGGAGGCGCTGCGTCCGCTGCTCGGCATCGATGGGGGCACGCTGCGCCTGCAGCGCCGCGAAAAATTCCTCGCGATGGGTGGCCACGGCCTCTGACGGCCCGTCATTGACCACTGGTTAGGCCTTCCCACATCTACTCCGGCGTGCCGATTACGGCGGCGCTGATGTTCTTCATGGGAAGACACCGCTTTTCCAGCACCGGAAGGCATTCATGAACCCCCAGGAAAAAGAGCTTCTTACGACGCTGCTCGACCGCGTGAAAAATGCCCCGCGGCAAGACAAAGATCCGGAGGCCGATGCTCTGATCCGCCAGGCGATGGCCGCCCAGCCGGATCTGCCCTATTACTTGACACAGACCGTGCTGATCCAGGATCTGAGCCTGCATCAGGCGCAGCAACGGATCGCCGATCTCGAGAAACAGCTCGCCGATGCGCAGCAGGCTGCGAAGCCTACGGTGGGAAGTTTCCTCGGCGGCCTGTTCGGGAGCCGGCCGCCGGCCCAGGCGAGCGGCCCAGCTCAGGCCAGCCCTCCCCAGGCCGGTCCGTGGACGCGTTCACCGCAGGTCGCGGCAGCGCCGCCGGCGCAGCCTTATGGACAGCCCGGTTATGCGCAGCAGCCCGGCTACGGCCAACAGCCGATGGGCGGCGGGTTCATGGGCGGCGGCATGGGTAGCGCCGGCGGCGGGTTCCTGCGCTCGGCTGCGGCGACGGCGGCGGGTGTCGCAGGCGGCGCGTTGCTGTTCCAGGGCATCGAGTCGCTGTTCGGCAACCATTACGCCGGCGGTCTGATGAGCGGCGGCATGACACCTGGTCTCGGTGAGAGCGTCGTCAACAACTACTACGGCAGCGATGCCGGCGGCGGTGGCGGCGATTGGAGCAGCGATCCGGGCGGGGCCGGGGGTGGCGGCGACTGGAGCAGCGATGCCGGCGCGGCCGGCGGCGGGGATTATTCCAGCTCCGACCCGGGCCAGGATCTCAGCTCCGATCAGGACTGGGGCGGCGGCGGTGGCGACTGGAGCAGCGGCGACAACAGCACATCGTGCTGATTGCGTAATCCCATCCTAACCTTCGCCTATGAGCGGGGGGAGGGTTAGGATGTCCGATCGTCGGCGTCACACTTCGACTTTGGCGCCGATGCGCTTGGTAATGAGCCGGTAGTGCTCGATGCGCCGGTGCTTCTTGAGGTTGAAGATCGTGCGCTTGATGTGGTCGGCGAGGTCGAGGGTGGCGGTGATGACCTCGTCGTCTTCGCCGAGCGCGGTGCGGCGATTTCGCCGGTCGGCGCGATGATCGCGGAACCGCCGATCAGGCCGAACCCGTCCTCCTTGCCCGCCTTGGCCGCGGCGAGCACCCAGGTGCCGTTTTGATAGGCGTTGGCCCGCATCGTGACGAAGTGGTGGAACATCCGCAGGTGCATCGGCTCGGGGTGGTGATGTTCTCGGTCGGCGTGTTCTAGCCGAGCGCCACGATCTCGACCCCTTGCAGGCCCTGCACCGGTGCAAGAGACGGTGCGATGGCAAGCGTCGAAGTGCTGGTTGGTCCCGCGCGGCGCCGCCGGTGGAGCGTCGAGCAGAAGCAGGCGATTGTGGCGGCGGCGTTCAGATCCGGTGCCGTGGTGCGGGATGTGGCTCGGCAGGCCGATGTGACGGCGAGCTTGATCTACCGCTGGCGTCGGGATCTGCGGGCAACGGCGAATGGCTTGGCGCAGATGCTGGTCGACGGGAGGAACCCGGTTCGCACCTGGCGGCCGGAGGCCGCCGGCTGAGGCCTGGCGCATCGCATCGGAGGCTGCGGCCTTTTGACTCTCCTTATAGTTGAAAGAGGCGGAGCGCTCCGTAATGTGGCAGAACCGGGCGCGTGTCGGCACCCATGGCGCGGCCGATCAATCTCGCCGAGGCGCACGCGCTAATCCTTCGGCAGCGCGAAGAACGGGCCGCGGCCGCGGCCCGTGCATCGGGTGCCGAGGCGCCCCGACGCGTGTCGACACCGCCTCCCTCGCCTAGATGATCGCGCACGCGCAGATGAAGCTAGTGATGGCCCAAGCTCCGGCGCGAACAGTACGGCCAGTCTTCCGAGCGCGGCCGCAAGGTGCTTGACCAGTTCAAGGTGCTTGACCCGTTAGAGCTGCAGCTCAAGGAGTTGCAGGCCGAGACGAGCGAGAACGCGGCCGCTGCCGAGGAGAAGGCGGCCGGCGCCGTCATCAAGAGCTTGGCCCGTCGGCGGCCCGTGCGGGCACGCTTACCGGCCCATCTGCTACCGGCCCATCTGCTACCGGCCCATCTGCCGCGCGAGCGGATCGTGATGCCGGCTCGATGCGCGTGCCTCGCCTGCGGCGGCAGGCTGGCCAAGCTCGGCGAGGACATCACCGAGACACTAGTGTCTAATTGCGTAAGTTGACGATAATATCACGCAATTGGGCACGCTTGACCTCGCGCTTGCGCCAGACGCGGGGCGCGGCGTTCTCCGGTTGTAGGCTTCGGTGAAGTCGCGGGTTGCCTGGACCAGTTGCGCGGCGCTGGCAAAGCTGGCTGCGGCCAGGGCCTTTCGGCTGAAGATGCCGAACCAGATTTCCACCTGGTTGAGCCAGCTTGCCGAGGTTGGGGTGAAGTGGAAAGTAACGTTCGGGTGTGCCGCCAACCAGTCGTCGTTCTTTTGGTGGGTGGAGAGGTTGTCGAGGATGACATGGATTTCCCGATCGGGCGGTTGCTCGGCGATCAGGTCGGTCATAAAGGCCTGGAGATCGACGCGTTTCTTGGTCTGCGTGGTCTTTCCCCGAATAACGCCGGTGGCCACTTCGAGCGCGGCGAAAAGGCTGACCGTGCCGTGCCGTTTGTAGGTGCTTTTCAAGCCGTGAACAATCTTGCCGCTGCTGGTCAGGACATATCCGTTCACGCGCTCAAGCGCCTGGATCGTCGGCTTCTCGTCGACGCTCAAGACCAGCGCGTTTTTCGGCGGGTTCAGGTAGAGGCCGATAATATCGGCGGCCCCCTGTTCGGGCCAGGGGCAGGCTTGGCCGCAAATTGTGGGTCGGCGCTGACGCACCAGGAGCGCCGCCGGCGCAATTGGACGCCTTCCTGCGCCGCAGGCGCCAGACCGCATCGTCCGAGGCGCCCGACGCTGCGGCCAGTGAAGCCCCATCCCAACTGGCCAACCCCTTGGGCGGCGGCAATTCCAATTGGCGCAGAACCCATAGGCGCAAATCCGCGCCAAATTTGGCGGTCTTGCCCGGCCGCGCCCGATCCCTGGCGGAGACCTACCTGTCCGCGCACAACGCCCGCTTTGCCGTCGCTTCGGCCGAGGAAGGCAGCGCCCCCCGCCTTCGCAGGGGCAGGCTTTCGTGCCGTTCGCCGCCGGCTTGCGGGACATCCTGTGCATCAAGCACGAACGGGTGGTCGGGCGCGACAATTGCGTGCGCTACGACGGGCGGATCTTGCAAATCCCCGAGCAGCGGCACCGCCATCACTTCGTCAAGGTCACGGTCCAGGTACACGAATATCCCGACGGCACGATGGCATTGTTTCACGGTCCTCGGCGGCTCGCCGGCTACACTGCGGACGGCTCTCTCATCGCAGAGGAGAACCCAACCCGATCGGCCGCTTGAGCCCGCTCGGCGGCAAGCCCTAGGGATTTGTGGATAACGCGCTGCGTTACCCACAACCCCACAGGGCCATCAACAACAGAAGCGGACATATAATGTGCTAGGAAAACCGGACATCTTTACGTGCTAGCGACACGGCCGCGTGCGGCTGCGAACAGCTTGATCATCTCGCGGCTGAACGCCGGGATGTCATCGGGCTTCCGGCTGGTGACCAGATTGCCGTCGACGACGGCTTCCTGATCGACGACTTCCGCCCCTGCGTTCCGCAGATCGGTTCTAACCGAGGGCCAGGAAGTCATGCGCCGGCCGCGCGCCTTGTCAGCTTCAACGATCATCCACGGGCCATGGCAAATCGCTGCCACCGGCTTGCCGGCGTCGAAGAAGGCCTTCACGAATTGGACCGCAGCAGGGATCATCCGCAGTTTATCCGGGTTGATCACACCGCCGGGCAACATCAGAGCGTCGAAATCTTGCGGCTGGGCGTCGTCGAGCTTCAGATCGACCGGCAAAGATTGGCCCCAATCGGTGAAATTCCAACCCCGGACCTCGTCGCCCTTGGGGGAGACAACATGGGTGTCGGCGCCGGCTTGATCCAGCGCCTTGCGCGGTTCGGTCAGTTCGACCTGTTCGAAGCCGTCCGTGACGAGAATGGCGACCTTCATGCCTTGCAGAGTTTCGCCGGCCATGATGCTCTATCCTTTCATCAGGGGTCTGAGACGACGCGATAGAGTTAACCCCATCGCACCATTCGCCCTTGATGAACGTCAAATTCCCGGCTTTGGACCCGAATGACCGCGGCAGTAGAAACTGTTCGGCTTCGCATCACCGGACAGGTGCAAGGCGTCGGATACCGGCTTTGGATGACGCGAACCGCCGCCAGCCTTGGGCTGCGCGGCTGGGTCCGCAACCGAACGGACGGCAGCGTCGAGGCGCTGGTGACGGGGCCACCGGAGGCCGTCGCGGCCATGATCGATGCCAGTCGAAAGGGTCCGTTCGGCGCTCACGTGACCGGCGTAACCGTCACTCCGGATAAGGATGACGGAAGCGTCGGGTTTGTCGCCCGACCGACCGAATAGCTATCCGAAGAGCGACAGATCGATCGCGTCGCCCATCTTGTTGTAGCCGAGATCGCTCGGGTGCAGGTGATCGCCGCAATCGTAGATCGGCAGCATGCTCGTCGGATGCTCCGGGTCGCGCAAAGCTCTGTCGAAGTCGATGACCGCATCAAAGGCGCCACCCTCGCGAACCCACTCGTTGACCGCTTGCCGTGTCTCCTCGCGCTTCGGCGTCCACGCTCCGGGCAGGAAAGTTTCGTTCTCGAACGGGGTCAAGGTGGCGCCGAAGATCTTAATACCGGCCGTCCGGGCACGCACCGCGAGTTGTTTGAGGCCCGCGATCATCTGGTCGGCGGTGACCTCCTCCTCCGGCTTGGCCCAGCGGTTGCGCAGATCATTGGTCCCCAGCATGACGATTACGTGCGTGACGCCGGGCTGGGCGATGACATCGCGGTCGAAGCGGCGCAACCCGCTTTCGCCGCGGATATCGTGCAAGATCCGGTTGCCGCCGAGCCCCTGGTTCATCACCGCCATCGGCCGGCCGCCTCGCCTGCCGTGCAGCCGGCGGGCGAGTTGGTCGGGCCACCGGCAAAAGGCGTCCATCGTTGAAATATTGGCGTCGGTCAAGGAATCGCCGAGCGCGACCACCGCGCCCATTTCCGACGAGGCCAGCACGTCGACGCCGCAGACGAAAAACCACTCGCCGGTTATGCTGCCGACCGGCATCACCGCGGAGCTCGCGAAGTTGCCGGGCGGGGAGATGTAGTTCGTCTGCCGCGCGTAGCGGCCGGTTAATCCGAAGCTGAGAGGCAGGTCGCCCGGCAGGTACACGCTGACGGCGATGTCGGCGAGCGGCGGCAGATCGAACGCGACTGGGTCGCTGACCAGGAGCGAACCGGCCGCGATCGTCGCCGATTCGACGCCGCCAAACGTTAGCTTTCTGTGAGAATCGGGCATCACCGCGGGACCTTTGTCGCGTAACCCCAGCCACGCCGCGCCGACGAGCAGCGGGCGTGTCCCGTAAGCATTCGATATTCGCACCCGAACCCGGTCGCCGCCGATGCTGACGCGCGGATTCATCCGCAAGGTCTGGTTGTTGATGGCGCCGGCCTCGGCGGGCGCCGGCGCGGCAGTCCAGGTACCGACCCAGTGCAGGTTTTCCGGCATGGCGGTTTTCCTCCTCGATGACGAACTTGAAGATCGCGCAGGCGTGATATTCAAGGGCAACATCATGCCACAACAGTCGGACAGCAACTAATGCCAGAAGACCACCCCCTCCCTAACCCTCCCCCGCTTACGGGAGAGGGAGGGGTGGGGGCAAACGCGGCCCTCGATCCGACCGTAACGCCTCCCGACCCCAATTTTCAGCCTCTGGCTGTAGAAGAGGAGGGCCGCCGCATCGGGCTGCCTTATCTCTCCTTGCTGGCGTTTGGGGTTGGCATCGTCGCCGGCTTCGGCGCGGTCGCGTTCCGCGATTTGATCGGCCTCGTTCACAATCTGTTGTTCCTCGGCCAGTTCGTCGTCCGCTATGACGCCAACATCTTCACACCGGCCAGCCCGTGGGGACCCTTCGTAATTCTGGTACCGGTCGTCGGGGCGATCGGCGTCACCTTCCTCGTCACCAAATTCGCCCCGGAAGCGAGAGGGCACGGCGTGCCCGAGGTCATGGATGCGATTTATTACAATGGCGGCGTGATTCGTCCGATCGTCGCCGTCGTGAAGTCACTCGCCTCGGCCATCGCGATCGGCAGCGGAGCGGCCGTGGGCCGCGAGGGGCCGATCATCCAGATCGGCTCGGCGTTCGGGTCGACCTTGGGCCAGGTCATCCGCATGCCCCAAGGGCAGCGCATCACTCTGGTGGCCGCCGGCGCCGGTGCCGGTATCGCAGCGACCTTCAACACGCCCATAGGCGGTGTGCTGTTTGCAATCGAGCTGATGATGCCGGAAGTCAGCGTCCGGACCTTCTTGCCGGTCGCGATCGGGACGGGAACCGCGACATTTATCGGTCGGGTGTTTTTTGGCGACCAGCCGGCTTTCGTCGTGCCGTTGCCGCCGCTCCAGCACCCCGATGTCGGTACGGCGCTGCTGCTGTTCCTCTACGCAGTTCTCGGCATGATTACCGGCCTCGCCGCGACGGGCTTTGTTCGCGGCCTGCATTTTCTCGAAGACCAGTTCGACCGGATCGAGGGGCCGTATGTAAGGCACGTCCTCGGGATGCTGGTCGTCGGCCTCCTGATCTACGGGCTGCACGCGAATTTTGGCCACTATTACGTCGAGGGCGTCGGCTATGCCACGATCCAGGCCATCGTGTTCGGGCAGCTGAACGCGGCTTGGCTCTTGGCGCTGTTGTTCGTCTGCAAGCTGTTTGCCACGACGACGAGCCTGGGGTCGGGATCCTCCGGCGGAATTTTCTCGCCCTCCCTCTTCATGGGTGCAACGCTCGGTGGCGCGTTCGCTTCGGCGCTTGTTGCCGTCCATGTGCCACTCCCCATCGATGTGCCGGCTTTCGCGATGGTCGGCATGGCGGCGATGGTTGGGGGTGGCACCGGCGCGGCAATGACCGCCGTCACAATGATTTTCGAGATGACGCGCGACTACAACATCGTGCTGCCGATGATCCTCGCCGTGGCGTTCAGCCTCGGCGTGCGCCGCGTGCTGTCACCGGAAAGCATTTACACGATGAAGCTGAGCCGCCGCGGCCACATGGTGCCCAAAGCCTTGCACGCCAACATGTTTCTCGTGCGCCGCGCCGCGGATGTAATGGATACCGATGTGCTGGTCTTACCGGCCGAAACCGATTTTGACGAATTCCTCAGCCGGCCGGAGCATGCCGGGCGCATGCGGCACGTCATCGTCACCCGAAACAACCGCATCTTCGGTGTCGTGCGCGTCAACACGGGGATCCGCCGAGGGCTGGCAAAAGTAGATACCGGCATCACTCTTGGCGACGTCGCCCGCCCGAATTTTACGATCGTGCGCGAAGACGATATCGCCTTCGAGGTCATTCAGCGGATCTGGCGCAAGCGCGCCGTCATGGCCATTGTCGTGCGCGGCCGTGGCGTACCGCGACCACAGAACATCGCGGGCGTGATCACCAAGGAGCACGTTGCCAATTCGGTAGCGAGCAGCGTCCAGATCTACCCGAGCTAGCGCGGATCGCTTGGTGCTGACACCTACTCGCGAGGCTTATGGCAGCCTCTGGGCTCTGGCGCTCCTGGCGCCGATCGTGGGCGCCGCCTCGGGATTGATTGGAGCGGTATTCCGCCTGGCGCTGGCCGAGGCCGATCAGTTTCGGGATGCCGCCATCCTCTGGGCGCACGGCTGGAGGTTCGGCGGGTTCTTGATCATAGCGGCGGGCTGTGCAGCAGCGGTCGCCTTCGCCGCCTGGCTCGTCCGGCGGTTCTCGCCTTACGCCTCGGGCAGCGGCATCCCGCAAGTCGAGGCGATTTTGAGCGACCAGCTGCCGCCGACACCGCCTCGGCTGCTCGTCGTGAAATTTTTCGGCGGCCTGTCGGCGATCGGCGCCGGGCTGGCGCTCGGCCGCGAGGGCCCCAGCGTGCAGATGGGCGCCGCAGTCGCGCACATCGTGGCGCGAATCTCGGGCCGCACCTGGCTCGACTGCAAGGTCCTGATCGCCGCCGGTGCCGGCGCCGGCCTCGCCACCGCATTCAACGCGCCGATCTCTGGTGCGGTCTTCGTGCTCGAGGAGCTGGTGCGGCGGTTCGACACCCGCATCGCAATCGCCGCACTGGGCGCTTCGGCGGCCGCGATCGCCGTCGCCCGCGCCTTGCTTGGCGCCGCCCCGGATTTCGGGGTCGCGCCGCTGGCCTATGTGGGCGCCGAGGTCTGGCCGCTTTTCGTCGCGCTGGGCGCCATTGCCGGGTTGGCAGCCCACCTCTACAACCGCACACTCCTGGGTGCTCTCGCGATAATGGACCGGCTCGGCCGCTGGCCCGTCGAACTTCGTGCGGCCATCATCGGCGGAGGGGTCGGCGCGCTCGGCTTTTTTGCCCCTGATCTGATCGGGGGCGGCGACGACATCACGCAGCGTGTCCTCGTGCACGGGGTGGCGCTCGGCATTCTTCCATTCGCTTTTCTACTGCGCTTCGGCCTCGGCCCGGTGTCCTATGCGGCCCCGGTGCCGGGCGGCCTCTTCGCCCCGCTTCTCGTCCTTGGGGCGCAGCTAGGGTTGTTCTTTGGGCTTCTATGCCGCCTGGTCTTTCCCGCTGGTAACCTCGACCCGATAGCTTTCGCGGTTGTCGGCATGGCGGCGTTTTTCACCGGAGTGGTTCAGGCTCCGGTCACCGGCATTGTGCTGGTGATCGAGATGACCGCCGGATTCACGATGCTGCTCCCTATCATCGCGGCGTGCTTCGCGGCGATGCTCGTGCCCAACCTGCTGAACGGAACGCCGATTTACAATTCGCTGCGAGAGCGTGCGTTCCGCCTGCAAAAAGCTGAAGCGGCTACTCGAACGGCAGATGCACGAGCAGGAAATATCCGTTGATCATTAACAAGGTGCCGGCAATGGCAAGGATCCCGCTCAGATGGACGAGCGGGCGCGAGGCGGCGACGATGCTGACCGACCCGAGCACGATCGCGATCTGAAACAAAGCCTCCGCGAAGTCGAAATTTGGGTCCCGCTCGGCGGCTTGATCGCGCTTGGCCTCAAACTCCTTCGCCTTGGCGAGCAGTTCTTTCTTGCCGTCGCCGGTCGAGGGATCGGTTTCATAACGGTCGACCCTATCGCGATAGCGTTTGATTCTATCTTCGATCTTGGCCCTGGCTGCTTCGGGGATATCGGGCAGCGCAAGGAGTTCCGAGTTCGAGCTGCTCGGCGGTCAGCTGATAAACCGTCTGGCGGACATTTTTCGCCTGATAATAGCCGTAGATATCCGAGGCCTGGATGTTGGCGTTGAGCATTGTCTTTGTCGCATTCGACCCGCCGAGAGCGGTGATCGCGAGCAGCATCGCGACGATGCCGAGATAGATGCCGGTGAACTTGCGAAAGGTGGCGTCCGCCGCCGCGCTGTGGGCCTCCTCTTCCCCACGGATCTTTTCGGCGATCTCGGTCGCTTCCACCTGCCCCTCCGTCTTCGGCAGCCGTCAGGCGGTCGTCCTGCCGCCCAGCGCAGCCTTGTAAGCCTGCACGGCCTCGGCAAAACCCATGACCAAGGCGTCGGCCGTCAGCTCGTGCCCGATCGACGCCTCAGCGACCGTCGGCAAGGCGTCGATCAGCGGAAGCAGGTTTTCGAGGTTCAGATCGTGTCCGATATTGACGACCAAACCAAACTCAGCGGCGCGCTCCGCCGCGGCGGCGCAGGCGCGCAGCAATGCCGCGTGGTCGCCGCGGCGGAAGGCGGCGGCGTAGGAACCGGTGTAGATCTCGATGCCGTCAGCCCCGGTATTGTGCACGGGTGCGACTGCGGCCGGGTCGGGATCGATGAACAGGATGACGCGGCAGCCGAGCGGCTTGAGCTCGTTGAGCGCGGCGTCGACAAGGCGGTGCTGCGCAGCGTCGAGCTTCCATCCCTCTTCCGAGGTGAAGGCGTCGGGGCTGTCGGGCACCAGCGTGCACTGCTCCGGCTTCACCTCGGCGACGATGTCGAGAAAGCGGCGGTCGGGATAGCCTTCGAGGTTGAGCTCGAACGCGGGCCGCCACGGCAGCATCAGCTCGACCAGCCCGGTCACATCGCTGCGGCGGATGTGGCGCTCGTCCGGGCGGGGATGCGCAGTCAGCCCGTCGGCGCCGGCATCATGCGCTATCCGGCCAAAGCGCAGGACGTCCGGAACGCCGGTGCGGCGCGAATTGCGCAACAATGCGACTTTGTTGAGGTTGACGCTGAGCCGGGCCATCGCGGTCATTCCGCTGCGACGGCGACCCTCGTCCGGTCGGCGGCGGTCTCGAAGAACCGTCGGCCCGTGGCCCGCTGGTTCTCATAGATCGATCCCTGGTATTCGGCGGGCGGCAACGGCAGCCGTACCGGAACCGGCGCGAGACGCGGCGTCACGGTCGGCTCGCCGGCCAACAACAGCTCGTCGAACTTCTCGATGCCGCCCGCGAAGCCGAGCAATGGCCACGCGTCCGCGGCGCGGTATTGGAACAATAAAAAGCGCCGCTCCCTGCCGGAAAAATTGGTTGCCGAGCCGTGCACCGCGCGCACGTGATGCACCGTGATCGAGCCGGCCTTGCCGAGGCACGGTACCGCGGTGGACACATCGAGACCGCAGGCATCCGGGTCCATCGCACCGCAGAACCGGCTGTCGGGGCCGTGGTGGTCGTAGACCGGGCCGAGATGGCTGCCCGGGATCACCATCATCGGACCGTTCTCCAGGTCGCAATCGTCGAGCATGATCCCGACCGCGGCGAGATCGTCATTGGTATGCGGATAGAACGCCCAGTCCTGGTGCCATTCGACCGGCGCGCCAAACCCCGCCGACTTCATGTTGAGCTTGCCGGTGTCGAAGCGCACTGTCCCCCACAGATCCTTGAGCACCTCGACGATCTTCGGATGCCGCGCCGCCTCGGCATATTCCGGATGATGCAGGTGCGGCGTCTTGATGCGACGCACCCGCGGCTCGGCCACTGAATGTGACTCCTCGAGGTCATAGACATCGTCATTGGCGGCGACTGTGCGCGCGTTGCGCACGAATTCGTCGGTCGTATCGCGCAGCGCTGCGGCCTCCTCCGCACCGAGGATCCCGGGCACTACGATGAACCCGTCGCGGCGATACGCGGCGAGATCGGCGGGCGACAGCATGGTTCCTCCTGAGCTCGGTGGCGTGACCGATTGCTGAGCCCCGAGGACGCGATTGTCAACCCGCAGCGCAGCATTGCCGGGACTACGCTGCCGCGCCTTTCGTTCCTCGGTCATTAAAGTTGATTTTGCCAATCACTGTGTGCTTAAACGGATGGCGGGGAATGCGATCGGGGGTGCCTATGCCAACCGGCAGACGCTCGGCCGAAGGGCCGGCGAGGTTGGTCTGTGTGTTTATTGCGAGCTCCGCAATCTGGGCTTACGCGGCGCACGCAACGGACATTTGCATCAGAGATCCTCGAGCCGAGGCGGTCGACTCGTCCGCCCCGGTGACGCAGAGCTTTTTGGAGCAGATGAAGGCGATCGGCGTCAGCACCATCATCCGTTACTACGATCACGAGGACGAAACCCTTCCCGATAAAACGCTGAGGCGGGGAGAACGCGACCAGATTGTAATGAACGGTCTGAAGATGGGCGTCGTATTTCAGCACAATAATAATAAATTTGCTTCGTTCACTGCGCTGCGCGGCCGCCAGGACGCGGAGCGCAGCCTCCTCCTCGCCGCCGAGAATTCTCAGCCGAGAGGCAGCGCGATTTACTTCGGCGTCGACGGCGCGTGGAGCGGCTCCTACGAACTGGCCGCGATCATGGCCTATTTCCGCGAAGTGAATGCCAGAATGGCGGGCAGCGGGTACCGCATCGGCGTCTATGGCAGCGGCCTCGTCTGCAACACGCTGCTCGCCAACGGTCTTGCCGAGCTGTGCTGGCTGGCCGCGCCGACCTCGTGGCCCGATTTCAGCAGCTGGTACCAGACGAGAAGATGGAAACTGGCCCAGCTTCCCACGAGCCAATGCGGCGGCCGCAGCGTCGATTTCAACCTCGCCAACGGCACCCAAGCCGAGTACGGCCAATTCGGGAATTGACGTGCGAGGGTTGAACATTGCTGGCTGATATCGCTGTTAAATGCAGCAATTTACAGCCAGCACATCGGCGGAACCCGTAGAAATCGCGCCCTTTGCCAAGGACGGCGGAACAATAACAGCGAAGAACAGCCAGCTATAACAGCCACCAAACAGTTAAAATAGTCCGAAACAACCAATCAAGTTCTGCGATGCGGGCGCCCGACCCGAGCGACAAAGCGCCGGACGCCTGCGGAGCCCCTCTGCAACAGCTAAAATCATTGCTCCCAGTTAGCATGCGATTGTGGCAATTCGCGGGGTCGCGGGAGCGTAGGGCAGAAGAGCCGGAGCGAATTCCGCCAGATACCCGATCGGGCGGACGGCGGCGGACGGCACTGCGCTTGTCCCGCCATATCGGCTCTTCGCCTTGGATCTGGACCCGAAGCTGAATTAATGATATAGTAATTCAATTAATAAACGAAACAGGGAGCACCGATGATAACAACCGGAGGCGCAACGGGAGCGACTGGCCCGACCGCTGCAACGGGCGCCACAGGCCCAACCGCCGCCACGGGCGCGACCGGCCCAACCGCTGCCACGGGCGCGACCGGCCCAACCGCCGCCACGGGCGCGACCGGCCCAACCGCTGCCACGGGCGCGACCGGCCCGACCGCTGCCACGGGCGCGACCGGCCCAACCGCCGCCACGGGCGCGACCGGCCCAACCGCCGCCACGGGCGCGACCGGCCCAACCGCTGCCACGGGCGCCACCGGCCCAACCGCCGCCAGGGGCGCCACAGGCGCGACCCCTGCCACGGGCGCGACAGGCCCGACCGTTGCCCAGATCCAGGACGAGCTTATCGACGAAGAGATCTACCGACGCGACCTTGCCGAGGTCCATCTGCTGATGGACTTCATATCCGGTCTGCCTAACAAGAGCCTGAATGATTTAAGATTGCGCGATACCAAGCCCGACGGGCCGCATCCGGAAATGGATCCGGCGCAGGCCGTAACCCGGATAAGCTTGATCCGCTTTCCTCCGGATCCGTCCCCCAAAATCAGAGCCGAAGACGCTGCACTGCTTCTGCTTGCCAAAGATTGCCTGAACGAGCTGATCCGTCCGGCCCGAGGCCGCACGATCGCGTATTCGACGATGTTCGCCGCCGGGCAAGGCCTTTTTGGGCGTACAGGAAATTTAATCTCACATTTGACCTTGTTCGCCGCGCAGGAAGGCCACTTTGGGGAAAAGATAAAAAATTTCATCTCGAATTTTCGCAAGGAAAGACCCGACGAACCGAGGTCCTCGCGCGTTGATCTTGCCGAACGAGCCAATCCCGAACTCATACCGCACGTACGGCGATTTAAAAAGGTTTTCGGAACTCTTATACTCGTCGTGTTCCTGTGGTTAACGCTAACGGCGCTCACTTATTGGGATATCGCCTTGGGCGGCTCTATGTTGCAGCACATCGATCAGCTGAAACAGGAGAGCCTGACGATTTTGCGAGCCAATCCGGCCCTCGAAGGATGCATCACTCCGGACGGAAACCGATCCGTTGCGCCCAACTCCGCGAGAGTGTCCTGCTTACAATTGCAAGAAATTGCCGGAGAGCTAGCAAAAGCAAGCGAAGACCTCTCGAGATACAGTCAATGCCGAGGGGTAAAAAAGATTCTGTTTATCCGCTGCTGGGCAGGCTCCAATTTCGTCGGGCGCAATCTTGGCGCAGATGGGCGACCGACGCAGCAAAACACTGCGGACCTGCGTGTTGGAGCTGGGGCGGAAGCTCGGGTCGCCGATCATGGCGAAAAGCAGAAAGTTGCCGCGGGAGAACAACCTTCATCTTCGGAGCCCGCACCGAGACCATCCTCGGGGCAGCAAACCGAAAGCGGGAGCAATCCCGCTGCATCGGCTCAACCACCATCCGGAGCTGAAAACAAGGCGCCAAACCCGGGAGAGCGGGCCAGTTCGCAGAACACGAATGCAAACCGGCAGGCGAGTTTAATCGACGGCCAGGCGATCGCCGCCGTCGTTTCGGTTTTCAGCACCCTAGTCCTGCCGATGATGTTCGGTTTGCTGGGCACCCTGGTGGCAACAATCCGGTCAATCCACGACAAGATGCGCGACAGCCTGCTGTCACCGCGCGATCTGGTCTTGACATTGACCGGTTTACCAATCGGCGCGATAGCGGGCCTCGTTGTTGGCTTGTTTATCAATCCCTCCGGCTCTGCACCCGGATCGTCCCCGGGATTGACCGGCGGGTTGAGCCTTAGCGCCGGAGGCTTGGCTTTTCTGGCGGGATATGCAGCGGACGCCTTCTTCAGCTTTCTTGATTCGATACGCAGCCAGGTCTTCGCTGCGACAAACCCGCCACCGGGATCCGATGCCTCGAGCTCGCGAACTGCATCGGGCCAGACCCGGACCCCGCCTCCACGCTGAGCGGGATGATGCCGAACGCGAGCGTCCGCCGGTCGTAGAAGAGAGCGGTGCAAACATCGGACGACATTTTCCCGCCGTTGCGTTGCTAGCGGCAGTCACAACTGCTCGGTCCGGTTAGGGCATTCTCAGAACACACAGGGTTGCGCGCACTGCGAAGCTCATCGCAGCCGAGATACTGGGAATAGCCTCGGATTTATTGTGCTGACCGCACGACTACAGCTTCAGTTGCTGCGGAACAGGTCCTGCGGGATGCCGGCGGCGGCAAAGACATAGTCGCGCGAGGCCTCGAGCTGCTGGCGCAGATTTGGCAGATCGACGTCGAGCAATTGCCCTTTCCACTTGCGGACTTTGCCCGCGACGATCACGGTCTCGACATTGGTGCGGTCCATCAGCGACACCACAGCCCCCGGCACCTGGTTGAGGGGCGCCACATTGATCCGCGTGGCGTCGAGTATGATGATGTCGGCCTCCTTGCCCGGGGTGAGCGAGCCGGTCTTGCCGTCGAGCCGCAAGGCTTTCGCGCCATTCATCGTACCGAAACGCAGCACATCGCGGGTCGTGAGCGGGGCAATTGTGCCGGCGGGCGGCGTCGGCCACGGATCGCCGTTTGGCACATCTGGCGGAGCTCCCGGAAGGCCCCAATCGACCGGGTCTGGCGGATTGCCCTGATCGAGGATCATCTGGTTCAGGAGCACGCGCTGCAGGTTCATGCATGAGCGCATCTGGGTGAAGTAGTCGGCCGTCAACGTGCACTCGACATCGACGCTCAGCGACGGCTCCATGCCGAGGCTCTGCAGCTTGAGGATGGGCGGCATGCCGTGCCGCATATTCATTTCGATCGGGACAGCCAGCGAGACCTGCGCGCCTTTGTCGTGCACCGCCTGCCATCCAAGGTCGGACATCCCGGTCATATGGATGAACAGGTTGTCGGACCCGATCCCGATGTTGTTATTGACGCCGCCTTGGCCGATAGCGAGCTGGTTCAGGATCGGACGTATTCCGAACGGCGAGAGGATGTGCGCCGCTATCTGCAGACCGAGCTGGCGCCCAATCGTCCAGGACTGCGTGTAGATCGGCGTCCCGAGGTAGACCTCGCCGCCCATGATCATCGTGACGAGCTGGTCGGTCGAGGAAAAGTATTGCTGCTTTATGCGGAATGCGTCCTGAGGATATGCGTAATTGGGGCCGTTGGTCCCCGCGCCCTCGAAATAGCCGAAGGCCGCGCGACGCCCGGTGTCGAAGAGGGCCTGGATGGCGGCGTCGGAGTGCTGGGGGGTGTGGTGGATTTGCGAGACGTCGTGGACGGTCGTCACGCCGTCGTCGAGCTGGCTCAACCCCCCAAACAGCTCGTTGATATACACATCCTGCGGCCGGTACACCGGGGCGAAGGTGAGGAGAATGTACTCGTAATAGGTTATGGTCCCGGCCGCCGTGCCCGAGCCGTCGTTGATAAGGATCCCATCGGCAAGAAAGCTGCGCAGCGCCGTCTCGAACTGGTGGTGGTGCGTATCGATAAACCCGGGCATGACGATGCGGCCGGTTGCATCGATCTCTGCCGCACCGCCCGCTTGCAGGTTCGGCCCGACGGCGAGAATTTTCTTGCCCTCGACCAGCACATCGGCCTGCGGGAAGTCCCCGACCCCCTGATCCAGCGACATCACCGAACCGCCGCGAATGATGTACCGCCGGCCCGGCCGCCCGCTGTCGAGCGGCGGATCTCCGGCGTCCGCCGCGGCAGGACGCGGCGCGAACAGATTGAGACCCGCCGCGGCGACCCCGGCCGCCGCCGCACCCTTCAGAAAATCGCGCCGCGAGTCGAAATGGTTCTGCGGCTGTCCCGCATCGCACAATTTGCACATGCTGATGTTTCCCCCCTTCGAACAACTGTTTGAGACAAAATCGCTCTTTTGGGGATCTTCGGCAACGATAATCCCCGTGCGCGGTGGCGCGGTTGGGGACGCGCAGCCCCGGTCTCGCCCGAAGAGCTCGACAGAGGAGCAGACATGCTAAGGACGGGCAGCGAGCATCTCGAGCGGCTGCGGGACGGGCGAACCGTCTATATCGGCAGCGAACGGGTGGACGATGTCACGACCCACCCTGCCTTCCGCAACGCCGCCGGCACCGTTGCGGCGATTTACGACATGAAGGCCGATCCCGCCAATCGCGAGACCATGTCGTTCGCCGAAACCGGCGACCGCTACAGCATGTACTACCTGCAGGCCCGCACCCAGGAGGATCTGCGGCGGCGCATGCGCGCGCACCGCATGATCGCCGACATGACCTACGGACTCTTTGGCCGCTCGCCCGATCACGTCGCCGGCTTTGTGACCGGCATGGCAATGCGCCCGGATGTCTTCGCCGCCGGCAGCCGTCCTTACGCGGAGAACATCGTCAATTTTTACCGCCATATGCGAGAGCAGGACATCTATGCGGCATACGCCGTGGTGCCGCCACAGGCGGCGCGCGACCCCGCCTTCTACCAGAAGCAGAACCTGCCGATCCCGAGCCTGCAGGTCGTGCGCGAGGACGATGACGGCGTGGTGATCTCGGGAATGAAGATGCTGGCGACCGCGGCGGTGTTCGCCGACGAGATCTGGATCGGCAATTTGCTGCCATTGGCTCCCGAGCTGGTCAAGCAGGCGGTGACCTGCGCCGTACCGTGCAACGCCGAGGGTCTCACCTTGTGGTCGAGGAAACCCTTCGAGCGCAATGCCGAGAACGAATTCGACAGCCCGTTGGCGTGGCGCTTCGACGAGACGGACAGCATGGTCCTCTGTGACAACGTCAAAGTGCCGTGGGAACGCGTCTTCGTCATGGACGACGCGGTTTTGTCGCGCGAGATCTATATCCGGACGCCGAGCCACTGTTACGGCAATCACCAGTCCAATGTCCGGCTCTGGTCGAAGCTGCGGCTGATCGTCGGACTGGCGAGCCGGGTAGCCCAATCGACGGGAGCCGATCAGGTGCCTGCAGTGCGCGAGGTGTTGGGGCGCCTCGCAGCACTCGAAGCGACGCTCGGCGGCATGATCCACGGTCAGATCGAGGCATGGGAGCCCTGGCCGGACGGCTTTGCGACGTTCAATCGGCGCTACATGTATGCGGCGCTCAATTGGGGCACCGAAATGTATTCCCAACTCATCGACATTCTGCGCGAGCTGTCGGGCGGCGGCGTGTTCCAGATGCCGGCCAGCGCGACCGTGATGCACGATCCTGCGCTGAGGAAACTGTTCGAGACCTATTGGCAGACGCCGCAATCGCCGGCCCTCGAGCGCATGAAACTGTTCAAATTAGTGTGGGAGCTGGTCGGCTCCGAATTCGCCGGCCGGCATCAGCAATATGAGAAGTTCTACGCCGGTGCGTCCTTCATTGTTCGCAATCACAACTACCGCGAAGCACCGTGGGACGAGTTCCGCCAATACGCCGACGATCTCTTGGCGAGCTATAACATCCCTGAGCATCCCAACGGTTGATCTGATCGCAGTACTGAGTAACGCGGCTCGATCCAGCTCAGTTGGAGATGGCCGGAGGCGCCATGAGGTGAAGTCTAGTCTAGAGCCCCCGTTGCCGCCTGCCGCACATGTCTCACAGCTTCAGCTGCATCAGATCGATCCAGCGCCGCTCGCGATTGCTCTGATAGCAGGCCTCGGCGAGCTGGACGCTTTTGGCGCCTTCCAGAAACGGTGACGGGAATGGTGCGTCTTCGGCGACGTGCCGGAGGAACAGATCCCAGCCGGCATGGTAGCCGTTGCGCACCGGCTCGACATCCGGCATCTCCTGCCATTGCTCGTCGAAGACCATTGGCTGGGGGCGCTCGGGATCGAAGAACGGCTTCGGCGTCGCCGCCAGCGGCTGCACAAAACAGCGGTGCAGCCCGGATACCGCCGATCCTCGGGTGCCGTCCACCTGGATCTGCAACAGATCGTCGCGCTTGACCCGGCTCGCCCAGGACGACGCGACCTGCGCCAGAACGCCGCCCGCCAGCTCGAATGTCGCAAAGGCGGTGTCCTCGACATCGACCGGGTAGGGATTGCCGGCCTCGTCGCGGCGCTCGGGCAACGCCGTGATGGCGCGGCACGACACCGCTTTGATTTCGCCCAGCAGGCGATCGAAAATGTACCGCCAATGCGCGAACATATCGAGGATCAGCCCGCCGCCGGTGGCCTTGCGATAATTCCAGCTCGGCCGCTGCGCCGGGTAGGGCGTGCCGTCGAACACCCACCAGCCGAAATCGAGCCGGATCGAGAGCACCCGGCCGAAGAAATCGGCCTCGTAGAGCTTGCGCAATTTGGTGAGCCCGGGCAGGAACAATTTGTCCTGCACGACACCGTTTTTGAGGCCGGCGCGCTCGGCGCGGCGCGCCAGATCCAGCGCATCCGCCAGTGTTTCGGCGAGCGGCTTTTCGACATAGACGTGCTTGCCGGCGTCGAGCGCCGCCGCGGCGCGCCCCGGCCGCCCTCCGGTCGCGCTCGCGTCGAAATAGATCGCGATCTCGGGGTCGGCGAGACAGGCGTCGCGATCGGTGCTCCATTTGAGGCCGCCATTCGCCGCCGCCAGAGCCGCGAGCTTCGCTGCGTTGCGGCCGAGCAACAACGGCTCGGGCACGAGGCGGTCGCCATTGGCGAGCGCCAGCCCGCCCTCACTCCGGATCGCCATCAGCGAGCGCAGATGCTGCGTCGTGCCGAGCCGGCCTGTCGCGCCCTCAATAAGGACGCCGATCGTGGGTTCGCCCATACGTCGGAGCGAGCCCAGCGGCGCGCCGCTATTGACCGCCCATACGTTGCGAGACGCGGGTCGCGGCGCTCGCTACGGCCTTCAGAGAAGCAGTCACGATGTTGCCGTCGATGCCGACGCCGTAAAGTGTTGCGTCACCGGCATCGCGGACCTGAACGTAAGCCGTAGCTTGCGCATCGGCCCCCGCGCCGATCGCGTGCTCGCGGTAATCGACGACCGTCAGCTCGATGTCGCACTCGCGTTGCAGGGCGTCGACAAACGCAGCGATCGGGCCGTTGCCGACCCCCTCGATCTGCCGTTCCTCGCCGTTCATTGCAACCGTCGCCGCGATGCGGCGGCGCTCCGGTGCGCGCGGCTCGGGAAAAATGCTGTAATCGGCCAGCTGGATCATCCCGTCGCGCCGCAGATATGTCTCCTCGAACAGCGACCAGATGCCGGCGCTCGTCATTTCCTTTCCGGTTCGATCGGTTACTTCCTGCACGCGCTTACTGAATTCGATCTGCAGACCCCGCGGCAGATCGAGCCCGTAATCCGCCTTCAGCACATACGCGATGCCGCCTTTGCCGGACTGGCTGTTGACCCGGATCACCGCCTCGTAGGTGCGGCCCAGATCCTTCGGATCGATCGGCAGATACGGCACTTCCCATAGCGGGTCGTTGCGCTTGGCGAGCGCCTCGAAGCCTTTTTTAATCGCATCCTGGTGCGAGCCCGAGAAGGCCGTGTAGACGAGTTCGCCGGCATAGGGGTGCCGTGGGTGTACCGGAAGCTGATTGCAATGCTCGACGGTGCGGACGATCTCGTCGATGTCGGTGATCACCAGCCCCGGATCGATCCCCTGGCTGAACAGATTGAGAGCCAGGGTGACGATATCGACGTTGCCGGTGCGCTCGCCATTGCCGAAGAGCGTGCCTTCGACCCGCTCGGCCCCGGCCATCACGGCAAGTTCGGTGGCCGCCACCGCGGTGCCGCGGTCATTATGGGGATGCACGCTGAGGGTGATGGCGTCACGGTCGCGGATGTTGCGGCCGAACCACTCGATCTGATCGGCGTAGAGGTTCGGGCTCGCCATTTCGACGGTGGCGGGAAGATTGAGGATCGTTTTCTTGTCGGGTGTCGGCCGCCAGACATCCATCACGGACTCGCAGATCTCCACCGCAAAGTCCAGCTCGGTCCCGGTAAAGCTCTCCGGCGAATATTGGTAAATGATCTCACTTTCCGGCATCGCCTCAGCGAGTTCGCGAATGAGCTTGGCCGCGGTCACCGCGATGTCGACGATGCCCGGCTTGTCGAGGCCGAACACGACGCGGCGCTGCAAGGTGGAAGTCGAGTTGTAGAGATGCATGATGGCGCGGCGGGCGCCACGGATCGACTCGAAGCTGCGCTTGATCAACTCGGGCCGGGCTTGGGTCAACACCTGGATCGTCACATCATCGGGGACCAGCCGCTGCTCGATCAGCTCGCGGATAAATCCAAACTCGGTCTCCGATGCCGCGGGGAAGCCGACTTCGATCTCCTTGAAGCCGAGATTGACCAACAGCTCGAACATCCGGCGTTTACGGTCCGGTCCCATCGGCTCTACCAATGCCTGGTTGCCGTCGCGCAGGTCGACACTGCACCACAGCGGCGCGCGGTCGATGACCTGCGCCGGCCAGCGTCGGTCGGGCAAATCGACGGGGGGAAAGGGACGGTATTTGTGGATCGGCATGCTGGTCATCGGAAACTCCTGGTCGCCGGCTCGCCACCGAATATGGCGGTTCAGTTGTTGAAATCGGGAGGATCGCGGTCGGCGGCGATCAAAGCCACCGACCGGTGCTAAGTCGGCGACCGAAACACGGGCCTGCATCCGCCGGGGAGATGTCCGGAAGCGGGAGATTGTCGTTCAAATCGAGAAGCAACATCAGCATCAGCGAGCGCGAAAATCCCGAACTGGGACGGGCGACGACGGCGGGCTCGGCGTCCCTCAGAACGCCGAGCGGCTAAGTCGAAGCTCGTAGCGCTGGCTATGCATCTCTGCATGCTTAACAGAATCGTTTCGCAAGGTCAACCAGCCCGAGTCCAGTGGCAATGAGCGTCGTCCCAAACCATAAGTTTAAAAGCTGTCGCCATTTTGTCACTGTGGCTTAAAAGACACGATCCGTTTCAAAAACCTCAGGGTGCATGTGGCGTCGATTGACTCTAGACCGTCGCCGGATAGTATTTGAGGTACGAATTTGGCCTGTGTGCTGTATCCGGTCTGGAAGCGACAAGTAGTCGGCAAGCGTTCGCCTTTCCCGTTCGTCCTGGGAAGGGAACGCGATCGGGGCCAGCGCGGGCGGTCGCGTTCGGGGGAATATGGCTGCAGCAATGCCGCCCAAGACGGGTTGAGGGGACAAAGTGTCGAAGCAGACCAACGTTGTGCCTTTCCCGCTGACGGTAAAGGGGTTCCGATCGGCGGCAGATAAAGCGTGCTCGCCAACCAGCTACGAATTCACCGAAGAGGAACTGGCTGCGCTGTGCCGGTGGTTTTCGGCCATGAAATACGCTTTTCCGGGGACGGAAGGGGTAATGATGGTCAATCATCAGGAGGCCTACTCCGCAGTCGGGCTCTACAACCGGGCAGGGGGCGCCCCGAATTGCCTCGTTGCCAAACATCAGGTGGGCGGCGCTGCGCGATTTTTCTGGTCGACCGAATTCGACCCACCCCGTCCGATAAACGATTTAGCCGAGATCACGGACGCCCATATCCGAGCCATTCGCCCGCCGCGCAACGAGAAGGGTTGGCTCGACCCCAACGGGTGGATGGGCGTCTATGCATCGCGGCTGATCGCAACGCAGTTTCAACTCGTCTAGTCCTTATCCCATCCCGCCACATCCCATCCCGCCACCCGAGCGAGCCGCGGAAAGAGGAGCACGATCCAACAGCGGTGATCGGCCGAAACGCTTGCCCTGATCCTCCTACAGTAGAATACTACACCGGAGATAGAAACCGTACCGCGTCGATGAAGTCTGCCGTCCTGCTTATTGGCCTCAGCGGCGCCGCACTCGTCGGGTGTGCATATCTCCCGACCGCCGGTCCGACCGCCGGCGAGGTGGTCGACCGGGGGGTGCAGGAGAATCAGATTCGGTACGACGTCGTCGACGTCGATTCCGGCGTCGTCGCGACGCTGCTGGCACAGCCGGCGGACAGCTTTCGAACCCGCTTCGGGAAATATGGCAAGCCAGAGGCGCCAAAGATCGGGATCGGCGACACGCTCTCGGTTTCCATCTGGGAAGCCGCGGGCGGCGGCCTATTCGGGACCTCGCCGACCGACCACGTCTCGGCCGGCTCGCGAAACGTGATCATCCCCGAACAGGTCGTCGGCCGGGACGGTGGAATCAGCGTGCCGTTTGGCGGGCGGGTTCCGGTGGCCGGACGGACGACCGTCGAAGTCCAGCACGAAATCGAGCGGCGCCTCGCCGAAAAGGCCATTGAACCGCAGGTTATTGTAACGATTGCGAGGAGCGTGACCTACGCGGCGACGGTATCGGGAGAGGTGGTCAACGGCGCACGGGTGCCGCTCTCCGTCAACGGCGATCGCATGCTGGACTTGATTGCCCTTACCGGTGGCGCGAAAGCGGCCGTCTATGACACCTTCGTACGGCTTTCCCGAAACGGCGTCACTGTAACGATGCCGATGGAACGGCTCGTGTCGGACCCGGCCGAGAACATCTACGCACAGCCCGGGGACATCTTGACCCTGGTTCGTGTGCCGCAGACCTATTCGGTGCTCGGGGCGACCGGGCAGAACGCCCAGATCACCTTCAATGCCGAGCGGATCACCTTGGTTGAAGCGCTCGCCAAAGCCGGTGGGTTGCAAGATTTACGCTCGGATCCGACGGGCGTATTCCTTTTCCGTTTCGAACCGCCGGCCGTCGTCACCGCGCTCAATGCTCCGCAGCTGGGCACCGGTCCCGATCGAACCTCGCCGGTCGTTTACCGCCTCGATATGAGTGATGCGAACTCGTATTTTCTTGCCCAGCGGTTTCCCGTCGAAGACAAGGACATCATCTACGTCGCCAACGCGCGGCTAAACGAGCTGCAGAAATTCTTCACGCTTTTGAATACCCTGACCGGACCTGTCATTACCGGCATCGTCGTCAAGAACGCAGCACCGTAGCGGGCGATTTCGGCCTATAAAGCCATCGGGTAAAGCCATCGGGTAAAGCTCGGGTAAAGCCTTCGGGTAAAACCATCGGGCACAGCCCCGCTTTTGAAAGGACGGTCATGCCAAGCGTGCGGAGCCTGTCCGGCGACGACCTGATCGTCGTCACCGGCGGCGCCGGCTTTATCGGCTCCCATATCGCCAGACATCTGGCCGAGGTTGGTTTGCGCGTCGTGATCTCGGATCTTTTCGGATCCGGTGAAAAGTGGCGCAGCATCGCCTCGGCGCAGCTTTATGACCTCGTGCGACCCGACACGCTGTCCGCGTGGCTCGAGCGTCATAGCAGCAAGGTGGCGGCTGTCGTACACATGGCGGCGATATCCTCGACTACTGAGACCGACATCGACCGGTTCGTTGCCAACAATATTCGCCTGACGCTCGATCTATGGGAGTGGTGCGCCGCCAACGCGACCCGTTTCATCTATGCTTCTTCCGCTGCGACCTATGGCGATGGCAGCGCCGGCTTCAGCGACGACCAGCGCCCTGCGGCACTGGCTGCACTGCGCCCACTGAACGCCTATGGCTGGAGCAAGCATTTCGTGGATCGGCGGGTGGCTGAGGAGGTGCTGCTCGGACGGCCTTGCCCCCCGCAATGGGCCGGGCTCAAGTTCTTCAATGTATACGGCCCGAACGAGACCCATAAGGGCGACATGCAATCCATTGTTGCCAAGATCTACCCGAGCATCAGGGCCGGCGACCCGGTCATCCTTTTCAAGTCGCACAACCCCGCCTATCGAGATGGCGAGCAGCTGCGGGATTTTGTCTACGTAAAGGACTGCGTCGCGACGGTTGGCTGGCTGTTGCAGAACCCAAAGGTCACGGGTCTCTTCAATGTCGGTACCGGTGCCGCGCGAAGTTTTCTCGACCTCGTCAATGCCGTCGGCGCCGCGGTCGGACGCTCGCCGAAAGTCCGGTTCGTCGACACTCCCGCCAATTTGCGCGACAAATACCAGTACTTCACCCAGGCTGACATCACAAAACTCCGCGCCGCCGGTTTCGACCAGCCGTTTCACTCTCTGGAGGAGGGTGTCCGGGATTTTGTGCATTCCGTGCGGGGCGCGGAGTGATCCTGTTCGACCTGTCGCGGCTGGTCTCGCGCGCCGGGCGAGAGACACCGACGGGGATCGACCGCGTCGAGCTCGCCTATGCCGAGCATCTGCTTGCCGGCCGCACTCGTCTGTCCTTCACGATGATGAAGCCCTTGGGTGGTTTCGGCCTGTTGCCGGAGGCTCTCGCGAAGGAGTATCTCCAGGTGCTTGCCGGGGCATGGCGGGAGGCCGGCTCGCCGCAGCGGATTGCGCAGGCGAAGCGGCTGGCGCGAACCCTGCACACTGCCGCCCTGTGGCGCGGAGAGCGCGCCTTGCGTGGGCGATGCCGCGCCGAGACCGGCCGCGTAGTCTATATGCTCGTCTCGCATCATCATCTCGAAAAGCGCCGCGCCATCGCCCGTCTGAAACGGCAGCTGCGGGCGTGCTTTGTCTGCCTTATCCACGACGTAATCCCCATCGAATTCCCCGAATACGCGCTGCCCGGCCAAAACGACAAGCACCGCAGGCGGATCGAAACCGCCGCGGCGGTAGCCGACGCAGTAATCGTCAACTCGACCGTCACGCGTGAAGGATTTGCGCCCTATCTGGCGCGTGCCGGCCGAGCCCCGCCCATCGTCGTCGCGCCATTCGGCGTCGATTTACCGGCCGAAATGCCGGCCGAGCCGCCACCCGTGGAACCACCCTATTTCGTGTGCGTCGGGACCATCGAGGCGCGCAAGAACCATTTGCTGCTGCTCAATCTGTGGCGCCGGCTGGTGGACGAGCTGGGCGATGCCGCGCCCCGTCTCGTCCTCATCGGGCAACGCGGCTGGGAAACCGAAAACGCGATCGACATGCTCGAACGCTGCCCGGCACTGCGCGGCGTCGTCTTCGAACGCACCAACGTGCCGGACGATGAGGCGGCGCGCCTCGTCCAGGGAGCCCAAGCCCTGCTGCTGCCATCCTTTGCCGAAGGGTTTGGGTTTCCGATGGTCGAGGCGCTGGCTCTCGGGGTCCCCGTCCTGTGCAGCGATCTCGCCGCGTTGCGCGAGAATGGCGGGGACGTGCCGGAATACCTCGATCCCCTCGACGGGCTCGGTTGGCGCAGCGCCGTCATCGACTATACGCTGCCATCGTCGCCGCGCCGCGCCGCTCAGCTCCGTCGCCTTTCGGGCTGGAGGGCGCCGAGCTGGCACGATCATTTCGCCGCGGTCGAAGCCCTGATTGCCGAGGCCCGATCGATTGGCCAATATGAGACCGAACGTCCGCCGGCATCAGGGCTGGGGGCTCGCCGCGAGCCCCGGTTCAACGCTCGGCAGACTGCGGACATGCGCTGATTTATTCTCGGAGGGAAACGACAATGGCCGACACACCGCGTCTCAATGGCGTGATCGCCGCGTTGGAGCAGGGCAAGCCCGCGTTTGTCAGCTTTTGCGCCGCGGAAATCGGGGTGGCGCAGGCGATGAATGCTGCGCCATACGATGGCGTGGTCTTTGAAATGGAGCATCGGCCATATGACATCCGCGCCTTGCGCGACTGCTTGCACTACATGCTGGACCGCCGGCAGATCCTGCAAAGAGGGACCTTGGCTCCGGCGGTGACGCCGTTCGTGCGCATCCCGCCCAATGGCGGCGAGGCGAGCCAGTGGGTCGCCAAGCAGGTCTTGGACCAAGGCGTCTACGGCATCGTCTGGCCGCACGTCAGCACGGTCGACGAAGCGCGCAACGCGGTCACCGCCTGCCGTTATCCGCGGCCCCGCTCGGCGCAATATTTCGAGCCGGCGGGTCAGCGAGGCGATGCGCCCGCGGCGGCGGCGCGCTATTGGGGGCTGTCGCAGCAGGAATATTATGCCCGCGCCGATGTCTGGCCGCTCAATCCGCAGGGCGAAATCCTCGTTGCCATCATGTGCGAAGAAGTGCGCGCGATAAAAAACTTGCCGAAGATGCTCGAGGAGGTTGCGGGGATCGGGGTCGTGATCATCGGCGAGGGCGATCTGTCGCAGGACCTCGGCTTCCCGCGGCAATACGACCATCCGACCGTGGCTGCGGCAATGGACGAGATTTTGGCGATCTGCAAGCAATACAACGTCCCTTGCGGACACCCGCATGTCGACGCCAAGAACGTCGAAGCCCTACTGGAGAAGGGCTTCCGCTATCTGATGCCGGCGCCGGTCTATTCCTACGCCGCGCTGGAGCTCGGCCGCAAAGCCTGCGGCCGCAGCTGATTGGTCATGTGGCGAGATAGCCGCCGTCGACCCAGAGCTCGGCGCCGGTGATGTAAGAGGCTTCGTCGGACGCCAGGAACAAGACGGCATTGGCGACCTCCTCGACCCGGCCGGCACGGCCCATCGGCACTTGACGCAACATCCGGGCGCGCACTTCGGGGTCGGCGGTGCGCCCGGACGAGCGCATCGGCGGCATCAGCCCGGGGTGCACCGAGTTGACGCGGATGTTGTCGGCGCCGTGCTGCACCGCCGCCGCCTTGGTCAAGGTGCGGACCGCCCCCTTGGACGCGTTGTAGCCGACATGGACATGGTGCTGGCCGGTGATGCCGGAGATCGACGAGATGTTGACGATCGAACCGCCGCCCGCCGCCTTCATCAGCGGGATCGCGAATTTCATGCCGAGAAAAACGCCGCGCGCATTGACCGACATCAGCCGGTCCCAAGCCGCGGTGTCGAACAGATCCTCGACCGCGCTGCCGGAGAGGCCGGCATCGTTGACGAGAATATCGAGCTTGCCGAACTCGGCGATCGTCGCATCGACCGCCGCCTTCCATTCCGCTTCGCTGGTCACGTCGAGATGGCGGAAGATCGCCGCGCCGTTGGCTTGCGTGATCTCGGCGACGACTTTCTTGCCCTCCTCGTCGAGCATATCGGCGACGACCACCTTGGCCCCTTCGCGGGCGAAGATCCGCGCCATGCTGGCGCCCATGCCGGAGGCTCCTCCGGTAATCAGCGCGACCTTGTCCTCCAGCCTCATCCGTTCCCTCCTCCAATATTATCGTCACTCCCGCGAAGATATCATCGTCGCCCCCGCGAAAGCGCTAGGGCATGCACACATCTCCACAATAGAAGGACTTTCAATAAGTTATCCGTCGTCCCCGCGAAAGCGGGGACCCAGGGGCCCCGTGGTGAATAGCCCGACAACGGTCCTGGGTGCCCGCTTTCGCGGGCATGACGGCGGAAAGGCGGAAGATGTGTGCATGCCCTAGCGCGAAAGCGGGGGCCCAGAGCCTGCCCCCCTGCTTTCGCCAGGGGCAGGCTCTGGCATGAACAGGGGAGCAACGGCTGCGGCCCTGGCGCGCTGGGTTTCCGCTTTCGCGGGAATGACGGATTGAACCATAGCTAAACGACAGCGATCTGCCCGCGCAATTCGCCGGTGAAAAGGCTTTTCGGGATCATCGCGTGCACGCCGCGCACGATGTCGACGACCTGGGTCACCCGGAAGCTGACCGCGATGCTGCACAAGGCGTAGGCGTCGAGCGGCGTCAGCTTGGCGCGGGTCGAGAGAAACTCGATCGCGTTGCGCGCCGCCAAGGTCATTGCCGTATTGAGATCCTTGTCGAGACCCACGGTGATCCAGTGGGTCGCGGTCTCGGCGACCGGCCATTGAAATTTCTTTTGCTTGTGCAGCACGACCTGGATCAGCACCTCCTGCATCCGGGTTTCGAGCGCGGTGAGGCTGATTTCACCGTCGCCTTGCACGGCATGCGAGTCGCCGGTGTAGATCAGTGCGCCGGGCTTCCAGACGGGCAGGTACAGTGTCGAGCCTTCCGTCAGCTCGCGCAGATCGAGATTGCCGCCATGCGGACCGGGCGGCACAGAGCTCGTGACGCCCGGGCTGAGCGGCGGGAAAAAGCCGTCGGGCGGCGCGACACCCAATGTTCCCTGAAACGGCGTCAGCGGAATATTGATGTCGGGCGCAAATTTGCCCTGCATCGCCGTCAGGTCGAGATCGACGTATTTGATTTGTCCCTGCGCAAAATCCTGCGGCAGCAGCCCGGTGCCCAATGCGGCCGGGTTGTTGAACACCGCACCCCAAGTCAGCAGGGTGCAAGCGCTTGTAGCGGATCTCGACAACATCGCCGGGTTCGGCGCCCCTGACCGCAATGGGGCCGATGATCGAATGCGGCCCGCGCCCGGGATTGCTGGTGCGCAATTCTGCGAGCCGGCTGATCGGGACCCCCGGCTCCAGCTCGTTCAGAAAATGCGACCAGGTATTCGGAAAGCTGACCCAATCGCCGGACTCGACCGTCAGGATGGGCGGCAACGTCGCATCGAACACACCGAGCCGAACTGTCTCCTTGTTCGAATCGACGACATGGATCGGGCCACCGCCACCCGTCGCCGCCGCGGCCGTATCGCTGGTCCCCGCCGCCTTGGCGAGCTTGCCGAACCAGGGTCCGACGGCTGCGAGCGCGCCCATGAAGCTGCTCGCCCGCAGCAATTGGCGCCGTGCCCGCCCGCGTGCGCTCAAAAAGCCATCGAGCCGCTCCTGCTCCACTTCGTCCATGTGCAGCAGCCGGTCCGCCGTCCGTCGATCGAACGCGCCGTCCTTGATGTCCTCGCGGATGACGCCGGTGCCCTTCTCGTCGCCGCAGCCGAACAGGCCGCCGCAATCGTGATGGTGCGCCGGCGTGTCGCCCTCGCCTTGATGATCGTGCTGATGCGCCATCGCTAATCCCGAATTCCGAACCCGTGGCTGTCTGCGCCATCCCGTCCCGC
>CAVTQA010000009.1:0-26455 GCA_963736715.1 uncultured Alphaproteobacteria bacterium
CTGAAGTTGCCCCGGTTTCGTAGAGTGGTGTTGGACTTTGGTGATTACGGTTCTGTCGTGACCGCCTCCATCGCTGCTTCATAGGCCATTGGCGATCGGTAGCCGAGGGCTGAGTGCAGCCGCACCGGGTTGTACCAACCTTCGATGAAGCTAAAGCAGGCCATCTTGGCCTCGATCTTGGACGTGAACCGGCGTCGCTTCAGCAGTTCGCATTCGAGCGTGGCGAAGAAGCTCTCGCACATGGCATTGTCGTAGGCATCGCCGACCGATCCCATTGACGGCCGGACGCCAGCCTCCTTGCAACGTTTGCCGAACGCCAACGATGTGTATTGGCTGCCCTGGTCGCTATGATGGATGACGCCCTCCGGCCGCCGCTGGCCGATCGCCATCTCCAGCGCGTCCAGCACCAGTTCGGTCCGCAGATAGTTGGCCATTGACCAGCCGACGATCTTGCGGCTCCAGGCATCCAGAACCACTGCGAGATAGAGAAAACCGCTCGCCGTCGGCACGAAGGTGATGTCGGCAACCCAGAGCTGGTTCGGCCGGAAAGCAGTGAAATCGCGGTCTACCAAGTCGGGCGCCGGTCTGGCCTCCTTGTCCCGCCGTGTGGTAACGATCGTGCCGCGCCGGCGGCTGGGCCAATCAACCCGGCGGCGCGCATCAGCCGGGCAATGCGTTTGCGCCCATGCTTCTCCCCTTCTGCCTGGAGCTCGGCATCACCCGCGGCGCGCCATAGGTCTCGCGGATCCACCATGGATCGTCCGGATCCGTTTCAGCAGCGCCGCGTCGGCGACGGCATGAGCAGACGCTGGTCGGCGCCGCCACGCATGAAAGCCAGCCTCCGACACGCCGAGCACGCGTGCCATCACGGCAACCGGAAACACCGCCTGGTGCGCGCTCATGAACTGGAAGACCCGGACGGGATCGTGCCGGTCTCGCGTGCGAACCAGGCAGCAGCTCGAGAGAGGATGTCGCGCTCCAGCCGCAGCTGCTTGTTCTCACGTCGCAACCGTGCCAGCTCGTCACGCTCTGCAGCGGTCAGCCCGCCACCCTTCTCCTCCCGGCGGCCCTCTTGCCGGTCGGCTTGCGCAACCCAGTGGCTGATAGATTGTGCGGTCGGCTCGAACTCGCGAGCAAGGTCGGCCGGATCACGTCCAGCGCGAACCAAATCGACCATCTGGCGACGAAACTCAGGTGAATAGGGCGGACGCGTCTTGGGCATCTGAAAAGCCTCCATTAAAAGCCTGACGGGCTCCACGGAAGCGGGTCAACTTCAGTCATACCCTAACGCCCGGGATCGTCACGGTCGGGCGCGCAGGGTCAGGATGATCCCGGCGACGATCAGCACGATGAGCACGACGTCGGCATCGATCGGGGTTGCCGAGGCGCGCCTCATGCCGCATCACCACGCAATACTGCGGCCAACGAGGGAGGCTCTACAACCGGCTGCGGTCGCATAACGAGGTACCGCCGCGGTTCGAATGCCGGGCGACGGCCTTCTCTCAACGCAGACGATCCGCTTGGCGTATCGACACTTAGGGGACCGCGGGTTCGAATCCCCTTTTCCTCAACGGCAAGTCGGCAACAAACCTGATTCTCGGCGGATCATGACCGCGCCCGCGATGACCCCGTTCCACATCCGCCGCATGACTTCGAGATTACGGGCCGTATCGGCGGTACGGCGCGCCCTGGCGGACTAGGCTTTGCGCCAAACGGTCGCGAGCCACGGCTGCTGATGCCGCGGCAGTCCTGGCGGGCGGTAGTAATGCTCCACCTCCTCGAAGCCGGCCGAGGTGACGTAATCGCGCCAAGTATCCAGATCGAAGAAGCAAGCGTAGCGATCGTCGGTAAAGCCCTCCTCGTTATTCCCTCTCGGATTTGAGGAGAACAGCACACCGCGCGGCTTCAACGTCTGGAACAGTTCCAGCAGAACCCTCTGTAATTCCTGGCTGGGCACATGGAAGATGGAGGCGTTTGCAAAAATGCCGTCAAACCGGCTCTCGGGCAATTGCATCGCCAGGAAGTCCTGATGAAGAACCTCGCACTGCGAATGCGAGCGCGCCATGGCGACGAATTGCTGAGATGCGTCGAGCCCCACGGCGTCGTGCCCCAAGGAACGGAAGTGGATGAGATCCCGGCCGGGTCCGCAGCCAAGATCAAGGATCGAATAAGGCGGGTCACCCTCTATCGCCTCGAGGAACGCCGCGTAGTTTTGGCTGACATCATGGTGTCGTGTGCCGCTACTGGCGTAGCTCGTGTGACCGATGAGCTCAAACATGTGTCATCGCGATCGTAAAACCCGACTTGGACAGCCGGACGGGATTTCGCCATCGAGAATGGCAGAAATGCTGGAGGTTGATAAAGCCGGGTCAAAAGTGCGGTGCTAAATTATAGTGGGGAGAAGGTTATATCGCTTGACTATGGGTACGATCCTCAGATGCTAAGGGTATGTTCGCTCGCGACAAGCGCATTGGCCCCTACACCTACGTCTACCTGGTCGAGAACGTACGCGAGGAGGGTCGCACCAAGCAGCGCATCATCGCCAATCTCGGGCGCAAGGAAGTGGTCGTTGCGCGCGGTGATCTCGACCGGCTGGCGCGCTCCGTCGTCCGGCTGGCGCAGCGTTCGATGGTGCTGTCGCTGGTCGAGGGCGAAGCCCCGCCCAATGCAAGGTGTCAGCGGATTGGACCGGCGCTGCTGTTCGAGCGGCTGTGGCATGAGGTCGGCTGCCGCGCCGTGTTAGAAGAGCTGGCCGCAGGCCGGCAGTTCGAGTTTGCTGCCGAGCGCGCGGTATTCCTGACGGTGCTCCACCGGCTGTTTGTGTCGGGCTCGGACCGCGCTGCGGAAAAGTGGCGAGCCGACTACCGGATCGAGGGCACTGAGGCCCTTCAGCTGCATCATCTCTACCGCGCCATGGCTTGGCTCGGCGAGCCGCTCGCCGATCAAGCCGGAGCCAGCGAGCTGACGCCGCGCTGCCGCAAGGACCTCGTGGAAGAGGGGCTGTTTGCCCGTCGGCGCGACCTGTTCGCCGAACTCAGCGTCGTCTTCATGGACACTACCAGCCTGTCCTTCGAGGGACGGGGCGGCGAGGAGCTTGGTCGTCGCGGCCATTCGAAAGACTACCGCCCGGATCTCCATCAGATGATCGTCGGGCTGGTGATGGATCAGGACGGCAGGCCGCTGTGCTGCGAGCTGTGGCCCGGCAACACCGCCGATGTCACCACCCTGTTGCCAGTCGTCGACCGGTTGCGCGCTCGTTTTAGCGTCGGCCGCATTTGCGTCGTCGCCGACCGCGGCATGATCAGCGCCCAGAGCATTGCCGCGCTGGAGGAACGCAAGCTCGAATACGTCCTCGGCGTGCGCGAGCGCAGCAGTGCCGAAGTGCGCAGCACCGTGATTGATGATCAGACGCCCTTTGTCCCGCTGGTCGTGCCGCGGGTTTCGGGCGAGCTCACCGAACTCGAGGCCAAGCAGGTCAAAATCGGCAACCGACGGTACATCGTCTGTCGCAATCTCGCCGAGGCGCAGCGCGATGCCGAGCAGCGCAGTGCCATCCTCGACGGGCTGCGCGCCAAGCTCGCCCAGGGCGACAAGGCGCTCGTCGGCAACAGCGGTTTCCGCCGCTATCTCAAGACCGTCTCGGCCGAGCACTTCGCCGTCGACGAGACGCGGGTCACCGAAGACGCGCGCTTTGACGGGCTCTATGTGCTGCGCACCAACACCAAGCTCACCCCGCTTCAGGTCATGCTGCGCTATCGCGACCTACTGCGGGTCGAGCAGTTGTTCCGCCAGGCCAAGGCCGTGCTTGCCACTCGCCCCATCTACCACAGCAGCGACATGGCCATTCGCGGCCACGTGTTCTGCTCCTTCCTTGCCCTGCTGCTCGTCAAGGAACTCGAGGATCGCCTCCACCGGCACAACATCGCAGCCGAATGGGACGACATCCTGCGCGATCTCGACCGGCTGCAGGAAATCGAGCTTGAGCAGGATGGCAAGCGCTTCCTGCTGCGCACCCCGACCACCGGCGTCGCTGGTAAGCTCTTTCAGGCGGTTGGCGTCGCCCTGCCGCCCAACCTTCAGGAACTCCCCCTCACTACTCCGCAGCCGGCCGCCTAACCCGGCCCCGACACTGCCGCCGTGGTGCTAAGACCACGGCGTTCGTCCGTAAGCCATTAAATCTACTCGACTTTCTCCAAAGCGCTGTTTAAGTCCGGTAAAAGTAAGCGCCCAAGCATTTCACGCTTGTCGTCAAGCCATCTCAACTTCAACCCGCAATGGATGGTCCTCGAGCTGAGCCATTAACAAGACCTCACATTGCTTTTGTTCGGCGACCTCGAAGGTGTAGGTACCGGTGATGCCCTTACCTTTCGTCTGGAGCGCCAAGGTCAAGGCCAGAGCATCGAGAGTCGATATATGAAATACGGTCTTCAGGACAAGTTCGACAAAATCCATGGGCGTGTAATCGTCGTTATAGAGGACAATGTTCCACATACTCGGACGCTTTGTTTTTACCTCATCATTTTCGAGGAGATCGAGTCTCGGTTTCCGGATGGGTCCAACTCGGTTTGGATTTTGTTGTGGTGAGAGGGGCCTGCTGAATGTTTTCACCATCTCGATACCATCCATCCGCGCTCTTGACATATCGTCTTCCATTTTTAGCCTCTTCGGAGGCTTACCGACTGTAACAAACACACTAGCCTCAATTTCCAGAGGTATGTCCTCCAACTGTGTCTGGGCATTGGCCCGCCGGGAGGACGCAGGATATCAATCGCACGTTTCGGCGCAGCCTGGGAGCGCCAGTACTAAGCCAACAACCATCCAACGATCACCCGCGCGATGCTCCGGGAAC
The DNA here is from genome assembly GCA_963736715.1 of uncultured Alphaproteobacteria bacterium. Taxonomy (GTDB): domain Bacteria; phylum Pseudomonadota; class Alphaproteobacteria; order ATCC43930; family CGMCC-115725; genus AP-15. The sequence continues at coordinate 4,850 of CAVTQA010000009.1, forward strand.
AAGCCATGGATGTGCGGTTGTTGCTTCCGGTGTCTTCCTATCTTGATCGACATCTGCAGCCGCGATGACGCCTCCCTCGTTCGCTCCGGTGCGAGCTTTGTCGATCTTCGTCGGCTCGTGGATTTCCGCCCATTTCCTAAATCCGCTCATCTTGGGGTTCATCGATTTACCCATGACAGTGTTCCTTTGCAAAATTTCGAGCTTAGAGTGCTTGATAGGTCGCGAATGCCATGACCATCAGGACGACAAAATGGGAATGACGAGGGGTGGGACAAACCAGGCTCTCATTGCGCTTTCCCTTCTCCAGGCTGTGGGGTTTGATGACGACTCTGCGCCCTCCAGAGTCCCGCTTGGCGTTTCGCCTTGATGATCTGTGCCGGCGTCAACCGGGTGGAGATCCGTTCGTACTCCGACCGAGCCTGGTGTCGGTGAATGCCGCGCGAACTTTTTGTCGCGAGCAGAAACCAGGCACAAGCGTTCACCAAGTTTCCTGATGCGTTCGGGCTGCCCGCATAAAGTTCGGCGAGCCTGCTCTGAGCGCGCGGCAGGCCCTGCTCGGCAGCTGCGAGCAACCATTTGATCGCCTGCGTTCGGTTGCCTTCGATGGCATACCCATTATCGTCCTCACGGCTGTCAAAGAGGACACCGAGATTGAATTGCGCGGCGGCGTCACCGCTTTCGGCAGCAAGCCGGAGGTGCCTCATCGTGCTGGTTTCCATCTCGGCCTCCTAATCAAATCGCCGTGCTGGAAAGCTCCGCCGCTGTTGTATGTTTAGAGCAGGACGGCGATGGTCGCCCGCGAACTTATCAGCATCAGTAATTCACCGCCGCCATGCCTCCGTGCGCATTCGGTTGCCGGCCGCCAGCACTAGATTTCCTTAAAAGTGTTTGTTTCGGACAAATTATTTTGTCACTCCATTGTATATGGGACTATTTTATTAGAGTTCAATGGCTATTCATTTTATAAAACAAGCAAATTATTACCCTGAGACTTTACACCCATTGCGTCAATCTAGCATCGGCGGCGTAAAACGATCAGAACGCTCCGCAGCGACGCCAGCACGAAGCGCTTTGGCAAGACGTCCAAACACAAACGGCTCCGCTCTCGCCGATGGGCCGGCTGGCGATCGTGCAAGGCAATCGCCACTCTATTCAGAATGATCGGCCGCATGTGGTGATCGCGGCCGTGCTCGAGGCGATGTGCGAGGCGAGAGCGGACAGGTAGAGTGCGGAAATGCGCATAGCGCAAGCCGACGATTAAGGCGCTCTACATCTTCGTGAGCCCGCGCGCTGCCGCCGCCAAACACCAAACGATGGGTGGTCCGCCGCAAAGCTGCCGCCGCTCTGCGGTGCGGAGCCATCACTATCGAGGAGGCTTGCCGTCGTTACGGGCTCTCCCGAGGAGAAGTTCCTGTCATGACAGCGCGTTCGAAGCCCATGGCATTCCGGGGCTGCGCGCCACTCGCCTACCGTAGCCGATCCTAATTACCAGCGCTCGATCTGGTCTTCCCGAACGACGCGTTCATGGCCGTCCGTCTCGCTCTTGATGCGGTATAGAAACGCGTTGCCCGCCTCGGGGAGCTGCCGAACAACCTTGTAGCGACCCTTTCTTCTGCCATCTTCACCCAAACCGGGCGAAAATCGCAGGGTCTGCCCAACGGCAAATTTATGGGAACCCATTTTCTGCTCCAGCGAGCGGAGTGCCGCCGTATCCGGTGGCACTCCCGCGCCATTGAACCCCTACTCGGTTTGGAGGTTGACCGCTGAAGTCTTCCCCTGCTGCCCGCGTTCGAGTTCGTAGCTCAGCTTCTGATTTTCGTTTAGGGAGCTCAACCCTGCTCGCTCAACGGCAGATATGTGGACGAATACGTCCTTCGAGCCGTCATCGGGCTGAATAAATCCATATCCCTTCTGGGCGTTGAACCACTTTACTGTTCCCCTAGCCATCGTACGTTCCTTCAAAGCAAAACGACCGCCATCCAGCATTGGTGGCGGGTCAGATCTCGGCACGGAACGGAGGCGGGTCCGGCGCTCTATCGCGAGCTGGGGAACGCACACGAACCACGGGAGTCGACCGCAAGGACATAATCTGGCGTCGATATCTTTACAAGGAGACTGTACGAGGTCGCGCGTTTCGGCCCAAAAGGGGTCACGGATTCACGCCGTATTTGACGCAAGCATCCAAAATGGTGCCGACATTGAGGAGACGCGCGGCGGCCCTGGCTGAGGTGAGATTGTCGCCGGATCGGACCCGCTATCGGTCGCGTCATCAGGTCGGTAATATGTCGAAGTGCTGGGCTGTAGTCGCTTGCCTCGATACCCGTCCAGCAACGCTGGGTCGCCGGGTTCCCAGAAGGCGCCACCGCGGAGCCCCGCCAGCCCTGGCGCCATTCGGCCTGGATCGACCCTGATCGAGGAAGTCAGGTTCGCAACGGTCTCGCCGCCGGAGGAAGACGATTCGAACCCTCGATCCCCCATCTACGGTGAGCTCGCCGCACGCGGGCGCGCGCGACACGACCCACGGCGCCAATGATCGGATTTGTCACCGGGGGCGAACGCCAAATTGCGGAGGAAGGCGGGATTCCCTGATCACGGCGGAAACTTCCCTGATCGCCCGATTAATTCCCTGCAAGGCCGCAAAAAATTCCCTGTTAAGATGCGTAGGGAATTGGCCCGTAAGAAACTGATTTCATGCCCTTTTTCGCTGCCTCCGAAGCGCCGCCGAGGCCCGAATCGATGAAATTCCCTGTATTTTCCCTGCTAGCAGGGAGGGGTGCCGTAGTGCGGATTGATGCCGACGCCGGAAAAGGCGAACTCGGTCATATTCGTACGGCCGATCAGGACGGCGCCGGCCGCGCGAAGGCGCGCGACGATCGGCGCGTCGCGCTGAGCCGGCGGAGTATCGTCGAGGGCCTTGGAGCCGGCCAAGGTGCAGCATGGCGGCAAATAGTACAATAAGACCTGAATGGAGCGTTCGCGTCGGGCAACAAAACGATTTCATCCCAGTCAGGGTGAGAATTCCGAGGCTAACGGACCTGTTCGACCTTCAGGGAGCCTGCCGGCAACGCCCGGAGGAGATCGCCCTCATTGCCGGTCTGCTCCAGCCATGCCGACCAGTCGGAGCGCTCCAGCACGACCATCTGCCGGTCATGGATCGGCGCGACATCTGGGCTCGGCTCGGTCGTCAGCAGCGTGAAGGCTTCACCACCCGCTGCCAGAGATTGACCGCGTTTGGGCGACAGCCGGAGCGGCGTCTTAAGATATCGGCAGATCCGCACCAATTCGCTGCCGCCTCTGCGCGGGACAGCCAAATGCAGCTGGTGTGTTAGGCCGCTTAGTTCTACCGTGCTGGCAGGAGGGCTTGTCATGAACCAGAGCGAATTCGAAACCGATTTGCGACGCCAAGGTTACCAGATCTTCTATGGTGGGCTCCAGGCGGGGATAGTGAACCCCGAGCACACACATGAGTGGGATGCGCGCGTCATGGTAATTGGCGGCGAGATCACTTTGACCCATGGCGGGAAGACTGAAACGTTCCGTGTCGGAGACAGCTGCGCGGTAGCCGCATGCGAAGTTCACGCTGAGCATGTCGGTCCGCAAGGCGTCGCTTTCGTCACTGGGCGCCGGAAGCCGGAAGCCTGAGGCGGCGAATTTCGGCGCGCGGTCAACACCACAGTACAGACAGCCAACCTTTCCGCAGTGGCGCGTTGCTGTAGCCGCCTGATTGGCTCGCCGAACGAAGGTGGTGCGAAGCGGTGGGAACAAGGGCTCGCCAGAGCCCTGTTGATCGCCTCTAACCACAGCCAACGAGGTCGCCATGGGAGCACAACCGCAAGCGTTCACACTCAAAGTTCCCGAACAGGCCATCGCCGATCTCCACGGCCGCAAATCAGTAATAATGCGCGCCGCCATTGACGTGAATCGTCTGGCCGGTAATGAATCCGCCATCCTCGCTGACCAGGAACAGGCAGGTGGCGGCGATCTCGTCGACGGTGCCTTGCCGGCCGAGCGGGATGCCGACGGCGTTCGGCAGGCGGCCGTGATACCACTCCGGATGGTCACGCCGCGTATCGATGCTGCCGGGCGAGACGATGTTGACCCGGATGTTGTGCGGAGCGAATTCCGAGGCGAGCCCGCGCGCCATGCCGATTAGCCCCATCTTCGCGGCCGATAAATGCGTGCGGCCGCTGCCGCTGGCCGATATCGAGCCGTCGCCGCAAAAGAACAGGATGCGCCCGTAGCGATTCTCGACCATTGGCTCGATCAGCGCGCGCGTCAGGTGGAGCGGGCCGTCGAGGACCACACTGCGGATCAGCTCCCAATCCGCGTCGGTCGATTCAGTGAATGGCTTGTGCGGCCGGATCGCGGCGTTGTTGATCAGGATGTCGACCCGGCCGAACTCGGCTAGCGCCCGGGCGGCCAGTGACTCGACTTCGGCCTTTTTGCCGAGGTCGGCGAGAATAGGGACCGCCTTGACCCCAAGATCCCGGGCTTCACGCGCAACGCTTTCGGCCTCCTGCTGATTGGCGCGTGCGTTGACCACGACATGCGCGCCTTCGCCGGCCAGCTTGAGCGCGGTCGCCCGGCCAATATTGCGCCCCGATCCGGTGACCAGCGCGACCTTCCCTTCGAGCTTGCCCATGTCCCCTCACGCTGCGAGTTATTCGGCGGCGGCCCTGGCCGGCTCAGCGGCCTCGCCTAGCACCCGTTCAGCCGCCGCGGCGACGCGGGTGCCTGCGAAAAATCGCGGGTTCTGGCGGCCGAAGAGGCGCACGACGTTGGCGAACGTAAAGTCGCGGAAATCGGCCGCGGTCGCCAGCCCGTCCTCAACCATCTCGTAGCCCTCGGGCACGACCTCGGTCATGTCCGGCACGTCGAAATGGCCGATGTCAGAGCTGAAGATCGCATTGAGCCGGGCGCCCAAGGGATTGGCGCGCGTATTGAAGGCCCAGACGTTCGATGGGTCGTCGGCCTCGCAGCCGAAATAGAACGGCATCACGAAGAGATCGCGCCAGTCCTGCTTTTGGCTGATTTTGCAGGCGCTGTAGTCGTCGAGATTGACGATGCCGCCGGTCAATTTCTCCTCCCCTGGGAAGAACTGGCCGCCCTGTCGCTTCAGCGCCGCAGTGAACGCTTCGCCACCGTATTTTTCGGCGAGGTCCAGCAGCATTGCGCTGTCGATATTGCGCGGGTCGACCTCTTCCAGGCCTTTGAGGCTGCGCTTTTCCCAATGACCGAGCAAGTCGCCATACAACAGGCAGGCCCAGCCGGCGCCGCCTTCGAGAAACGCCATGTTGAGGCCCGGGAAGCGGCGCGTCACGCCGCCGAGAAACATTGCCTTGCAGGCGGCGTGGTTGGCGGCGGCAAAATGGCCGATATGGTTGTAGACAAAATTCGACGGTGACAGCCGCAGACCCGAGCGCCGCGCGCCGGAATGAAACGACGGCGCGATGTTGAGTTCGAGGCACTTCGCCCACACCGGGTCGTAATCATACTCGCTGTCGAGGCCGATCACGTCCTTCCACACGGCGAACCGGTTCGCCTCGCCCTCGACATTACGGACCGCCGCGACCGGCCGGTCCATCAGGGAGCCCAGCATTGCAACCTTGTAGCCGAGCTGTTTGACGGCAAACTCCAGCTCTTCGATCGCCTCCTCGGGCGTGTGCATCGGGATGATCGCGGCCGGGGTCATGCGGGCGGCGAACGGGCGGAAATACTCGGCCGTGACGATGTTGTAGGCACGGGCGGCGCCGCGCCGCGGCTTGTCGGCGCCGACCCGGGGCACGCGCAAGCCCCCCGTGGGATAGATGATCGCGAAGTCGAGGCCGATCTCGTCGAGCCGCTCGGCGAGGAGGCGTGGGAACAGTGCGGTCGCAAGGTCCTTCGTGTTCTTCGACGGATGGCCCCAGAACGCCTCCTGGCTGATGCGTCGCCGGCGCCGCTCCTCTACGGACATGTTGAGCGCGCTGCGCGTGCCGTTGCGCACCGCGTTCCAGCCTTCTACGGCGTCCTCGCCTCCGACCCGGCGCAACTCCTCGGTAAAGACCGGGCCGTATTCGATCCAGTGCCCGTCGGCGTCGATGATCGGATGGTCGAGCCGCGCCTTTATCTGCGCTGCGGAGAGATGAGCGCTCACCCGGGGCCTCCTCGTGCGAAAGTTGATGACGCAACGCTACCGCCGCTCCCGCCCGACTGCAACCGGGTCTGAGCGGTCCGACAGCTGTCGCAGCATTAACCGGCTGCCGACCTAGCCATCTCGGATCGCACGTAGGGTCATTAAGCCGTCGTGACCGGGCGGAGATTAGGGGATGAGTAGGTCGCCGTTTAGTGAGTTAGCGGATCGCGTTCCTGCCGCGGTAGATGGAGGAGAGGACTGAAGGGACGCCGGTGTCGGAGGTCTGTCGTAAGGCGGGGATCAGCAAAGAATAGTTCTATGCCTGGCATCGGCCGATGTCCGCCGGAGTGAAGTGGCTGAAAAAGCTCGAAGCGCCGCGGACGGCTGCTCATCAGCATCGATAAAGGTTATTGAATGAGAGAGAGCGCCGCCTGCAGATTGAATGACAGCCTTCCGAGCTCTTCGGCAATCCGCTCAAGGGCCGGCAAAGGAGCATGAGCCGCCACCCAAGCTCGATGATTGCGAGTGCTCGACTAAGGCACTTAGGGGAGGTTCGCCAGATGTCGGCCCCCAAAGCCTCCGTTGCCGCACTGTCGAGCCGCCCCGCTTGCGGTTATGGCGAAATTTTTTCCGTTGGTAATGGCTCAAATCGCCAGCAGCACCGCGGCTTTTGGGAAAATCCGCGACCGTTCGACGAAATCGCTCAAGTTTGCGGTGATCTGGCGATCGTCCGCCGGCGTTCCGACCGCAACAGACGTGCCGGAAGCGGGCGGATGACGGCTCTCGGGGTCGGGCTGACGAGGTTCAATGGCCGCAAAATCACGATGCGGTTAAGAGACTCGGATAGTCCGGCGGGTATGGTGTGAGATATGAACCCCAATCATCTGAAATGATTGCTCCAATTTTGTCAGGTCCGCGGATTGGGGATCAGTTTTAGCCGCAGCCGGCAGGCCGATGAGGTGCGGCCGGGCAAGCCTTTGACCCCAGCGCTCGGTCAGCTTACCGACCACGGATCTGGTTCTACCGGCTATGGGATCCCTCGGAGAGTTCTCAACGCCGCCAATATCGACGTGAACGGGGGGGGTATGTCGGCTCGGTTGAGCCTGGTAGCGCATTCTATCGCGACGTCCCCTCTGGGGTCTACCAGATCGCGCCCCAGAACAAATACCTCGACTACAACCAAAGACCAACGTGGCGATCGCTCGGGGTCAGCAAATCTTATCGCGGTGCTTGACTTGGGTAGTTGTCCTCGTCGATCCAATCATCCAGGCATTCGGGAAATAACGTCGACTGCCCGCGATCCACTCCCTCGAACGACGCGCTTCATCGCGACCTCCCCCGAAAATCGCGTCACAATTTTATCATGCGGGCGTTTTCACACAGCCTGGGTCGCATTCCCGGAACCTGAAGGCTGAGCAGGGACCCGAGGTCAGTCTCCCCGCGACACCACCGCGGGCAGTGCTCTAACCCGCCCCCACAAGTAGGCGAGGGGCCAACTGGCGCCGAACGCCAGCTGAACGGCGAAGGCGGTGATCCAGGCAGCCTCGCGCTCGGCTCCGCCGGCGAGATCTAGCACGAATCCGAACAGGACCGGCGTCACGGCGGAGGCGCCGAACCCCGACAGCGCCTGAACGGCGAGAAAAGCGCCACGCCGTTCGGGTTGGCTCGCATCGACGAGACCGGCATTGATCGTCCCGGCGTCGGCCGTCGCCGCGGCGACGCACAGGATCGCGGCAAGGGCGGCAGCGATCGGCGACAGCGCGGCCGCCGCCGCCATCAGGAGCCCGGCGCCCCCCGAAACCGCCATCGTGACGGCGATCACGGACCGCCGGTCCCGCCGTGCCGCCAACTCGTTGACTGCGACGATGAGGGGGGTACCGCAGAGATTAGCGACGGTTGCAATGAGCGTCGCGTAGCCCGTCATATCAGGCCGCCCGGCGCGATGGGCGGCGAAGACAAGGAGCGCAACGAGCCAAGCGCGAATGGCCGAGACCTCGCCATTGTGCAGCCCGTAGGCGCAGATATAAACGAGCGCCCGTCGGTTGCGCAGGATCGGACCGAGTGCGGGAAGCCAGCGCAACCCTTGCGGAGTGGCGCGCGGCAGCGGCGGTAGCACGGCCCACCCGATCGCTGCCGCGGCAAGCGGTCCCGCCGCAACCAGCGCGAGGCCGAGGCGCCAGCCGAGGGTGTCAGCAAGGAGCCCCGAAAGCGCATAGGAGAGACTTACCCCGACCGTGAAGGTTGCCGTGTAGACCGCAACCGAGCGGGTCTGCCGGTGCGTCGGAACGGCATCCGCGAGCGCCCGCATTCCCGGCATATGGGCGCCGCCGAACGCTGCTCCTTGCAGGAAGCGCCACAGGGAGGCGCTCGCAGCGCCGTTCGCCAACAGAGCGAACATCCCAGCGGTTGGGAGGGAGATGCAAAATCGCGTCATTCACATGCGAATTTCATGGCTCATGTTTCCGCAGAGGAGTCGTAGCCAAGACTTCGGAGTTTGGAAACGCATTCGCCATTGCGCGGTCCAACCGCCTTCAGCGGAGCCGGTCCCGGCCATTCTGGCACCGCGGCATGGATCAACGACGCGCCGGCTAAAAGCACGAACTCGCGGTCGAATAATTCTCCTTATCGGGAATCAACACTGGCGACGAGGGGGCGGTCTTCAGACCTTGGGCGTGTCACGCGAGACCACGGGTCCGAATCCGGCTCCCACCAGCGGCGAGTCCGTCGGGAACTTGGCTTCTCTGACGAGGTGCGCGCGCCTCGTCCGCAGCTCGCCGTCGGTCCCAGGAGCTGCGCTCTCGAGAGATCGCGGACTCCTGCTTGAACTTCTGCAACGGCCCGCAATGAGATTTTAAGGGCGGTTCTTGGCCTCTGTTTTTCGCAACAGAGGAGCGCCGCCGGAATCGTCGTCTTTGGTCTGTTGATCGCGTTTTCCAACACCACCTCGCCTATTCGCTGCATACCTATTAGTCAGAGCTCTACCCGACCCGGATCCGCGCCCCGCCGTCGGCTTCACCTATTCCTGGAGCCGTTCAGCACGATCTTCGTCGGATTCTTCATCGCCTTTTTTCTCAGAATTACGGGACGATCGGCGTCTTCCTATTCATTGAACCGCAATGGTCTCCGTTTTGTCGTGATCGCATCGATGGGCCCGCGCACCACAAATCTGCGCCTCGAGGCGATCTCGCGCTGAGGCTGCGGCGGTGCATCGTAAACCCCAACGGCGCAGGAGCGCCGCCCTGCAAGGCACCAGCCCAACCCTATCTCGGTGTCGGACGGATCACATCGTGGGCCAGGCGCGCAGGCCAAATCGGTCATGCGACACTGGTCCTGACAAGGCTGGGTCGCTGCTCGCCGACGTTCGCGTCCGGCTCGCCAGCGGGAAGCTGCCGGGTCGGGCTTACCCAATTCCGAAGTATGACACTCTTCAATTGACGGCGTGCGCAGCATAACTGGGTAATATGACCCACCGGGCAGGGAAGAACGAGCCCATGAAAATCGCCAGCGTGTCTGCCATTCCAATGTCGGCACCCGTTCCGAAAGAGAAGCGTCACCGCACCGACCTCGGAACAAAGGTCAAGAGCGACGCGACACTCATTCGCGTCGAAACAGATAGCGGGCTCACCGGCATTGGCGCGGCTCTCGGCACGCCCCCGATCGTCGCGGCCATTGTCGAGCACGAGCTCGCACCGGAAATCGTCGGCGAGGATCCGATGTTCTCCGAGCGCATCTACGAGAAGATGTATAACGGCTCGCGCAGTAGGCCGGGGCTCGAGCGTGGCGTGGCGCAGGCCGATGAAAGCCGGCGCCGTGGTGTAATTATGGAAGCGATTGCCGGCATCGACATCGCGGTGTGGGACGCAAAGGCACAGGCCCTCAGCATCCCACTCTACCAGGCGCTTGGTGCGGCGCGCAGCTCGGTACGAGGCTATGCCAGCGGCGCCTGGCGACGAGGCCGAGGCGGAACTTGCGGGCTATGCGGCCAAAGGCTTCACCGCGGCCAAGATGCGGGTGGTCGGCCGCGACGGGTTCTCGATCGCTAACTGCGTCCGCCGGGTGAAGGCGGCCCGCCGTGGGCTTGGCCCCGACGTCGAACTGATGATCGACGCGCATGGCTCGCTCGAGGTCGCGACCGCCATCAAGCTTGCCAGGGAGCTTGAGCCATACGACATCGCCTGGTTCGAGGAGCCGGTGTCGCCGGACGATCACGCCGGTCAGGCAGAGGTGCGGCGTTCGACGACCCATTCCCATTGCCTCAGGCGAGCGCGAGTTCACGCGGTTCGACTTCCAGGATCTGCTTGAGCGCCGTGCCCTCGATATCGCACAGCCGGATGTTGCCCGCGCCGGCGGCATGACGGAGATCCGGCGCATCGCGGCGCTGACCTCGGCGCACGGTGTGCGTCTCGCGCCGCACGCCTGGGGCAGTGGGGTACTGTTTGCGGCAAGCATTCACGTTGCGATGGCAGCCCCCAACTGCCACATCCTTGAGGTTACGCAAGGCTACATGCCGATGATGTGGGACCTCTTCAACGAGCCCTTCGACATACGCCCGGACGGCATGGTGCATGCCCCGGACCGGGCCGGCCTCGGCTTTACGTTGCGCGCGGATGCGCTGGAGCAATTCCGGTATGTCGACGGGCCCGAGTTTGAGTTCTAGCAGCGTGGATCAGCGGTTGGGCCTCGTCCGCCCGAGCAGGTGACGTCTTCCCCCGCACGTACTTCGCTCGCGGGACCGGAAGTTCAAATCCATCTCCCTCCAGCGAGGAGTCTCGTGCGAACCTGACTTCCTCGAGTCGGGATGCCAAAAATTCCAACGGACCAGGGGCTCGGTTTCAAACTGAGCAGCTGCTAGCCGAGCGGAGCCTGGAAAAGCCGTGTCTCGACGGGCTCCTCGTGGTCGTTCTTGCGAATCACAGCAACGCCATCATCACCGAGCAGCAACTCCGCTGCTTGCAACGGGGCCTGCGTGACCGGCGTAAAAAGCGGCTGACTCCTCTCATCGACCTCGGAGAGGAATTCCTCGGTGCACAGCATCGTGCCGGGCGCGGCATGCGGCTCGATCCGCGCCGCGGCGCGGATCACGATGCCCGCGCTCGGGACCCGAACGCTCTGCCCGTCGGTGGGCGTCGAAAACGCGATGGCGCCAACGGCGGCGCCGAACCGAAAATCCTGCGGCATTTGGAATCGCCGTACCGCCCGCTGCAGCGAGCGCGCCGCGCTCAGCACGCGGTCCGCGGAATCATCGACGAGCACCACCGAATCGCCGGATTCAAGCGCGGCGTACTCTACCTCCTTTGGATGCGGCGGTCGAGTTCGAATTCCCGATCGGTGTAGTAGGGTTGACCTTCGGTTCGGGAGAGCCGGGCGATCCAGACGGACTTCCTACGGATGCTCATCGAGGCGAGCCGTTTCAGTCCTAATTCTTCGAAGATTTGATTCGCACCCCGCGCGCGGTTTCCCAACCCTTGAACGGCGCTCAGCTGCCCTCGACAATTCGAGGTATACGCAATGCTGAGCCGGCACCGCCAAATGCGCCGTCGAGCCAGATTAGACGTGGAGGGTTCGAAGATTCTTGCGTACTCTCGCGTCTGTTCCGTCGCTGCTGGTGAGGTCTCTGCGACGCGCGGTTTGGTCCACGCTTGGATTAGCACGCGAGCAAGCATGGTTTTGCGCAATTGTCATAACTTTCAAGATTTTCGGCGTCTGGCCAAGCGGCGACTGCCCGGTCCGATCTTCGATTATATCGACGGCGCCGCGGACGAGGAAACGACGCACCGGCGCAACACAAAAGCCTTCGAAAGCTGCGACCTTGTACCCAGCGTCCTGCGCGGGGTTGGGAGCGTCGATCTATCCGTCACCGTCATGGGCCAGAAGCTCGCGTTGCCGGTCTATTGCTCTCCTACTGCCTTGCAGCGCCTGTTCCATCATCAGGGTGAACGCGCCGTCGCGGCGGCGGCTGCGAAATATGGCACGATGTTCGGCGTGTCTTCGCTCGGCACCGTGAGTCTCGATGAGCTGCGTAAGGCACACGATACGCCGCAGATTTATCAGTTCTATTTCCACAAGGATCGAGGCCTCAACCGGGCAATGCTGCAGCGCGCGAAGGACGCACGCATCGACATTATGATGCTGACAGTAGACAGCATTACGGGTGGGAACCGCGAACGCGATCTTCGCACAGGCTTTTCCATACCGTTCAGGCTGACTCTCGCTGGTATGCTGCAATTTGCAATGAAGCCGAGGTGGGGGATCAACTACATCACTCGCGAGCGGTTCAGATTGCCGCAACTCGAGGAGCACATCGATATGCGCGGCAGCGCGCTCTCGATCGGCGGTTATTTCACGGAGATGCTCGACCCATCAATGAACTGGGACGATGTCGCCGAGATGGTGCGGCACTGGAACGGTCAATTCTGCCTGAAGGGCGTCATGTCCCCAACCGACGCCAAACACGCCGCCGAGATCGGTTGTACCGGCATCGTTGTTTCTAACCATGGCGGCCGACAGCTTGACGGCTCGCGGGCATCGTTCGACCAGCTGGCCGAAATCGTCGACGCCGTAGGTGATCGGATCGACGTGTTCATGGACGGCGGGGTGCAGCGCGGGACGCATGTCCTCAAGGCGCTCTCAGTCGGCGCCAAGGCGGTTGGGGTCGGCCGCTATTATCTCTATCCCTTAGCTGCCGCCGGCCAAGCTGGGGTCGAGCGGGCACTTGGCCTAATGAAAGCTGAATTGGAACGCGACATGAAACTGATGGGCTGTATCGCGATTGGCCAGCTCTCGCGCGATAATCTGCGGCTCAGATGATTGAGACGCAATCAGCGAAGTTCTCGCAAGGACCTGATCGTTGCACTCTTACGAGCTGAAAGGCCGCTTGGAGTGAACCGCGGAGGTCCTGCTATTTTCAGGGGCGGCAGCTTAACCCCAACAAGCTGACACTGCGGCGGCTGCATCAATCGTTTGCTCAGTGCCAAGAGCCGACGTTCACCACGCCTCCGCCAAACCGCCGCAGTTGCCCCACTCCGGCCATTCACGATCGTCGGCGCGGAGGCTAGAAGCCCCGTTCAACGGAACGCCGACTTGACCTCCCGCGCCAGTAGCCGGATCGCCTCTCGTTCCGCCGCGTGATCGGCCAGGCCCGCGCAATTCGTTTCCAACTGCACGCCCGACAGCCCGATGTCGCGTTGTAGGTCTTTCAACTTGCCCACCACAGTATCGGGTGAGCCAATGAACACCGAACCGCGCAATGTTTCCTCAAGCGTGATTTCAGTGAGGCGCTGGGAGGTTTTCCAGCGCGGGTGGTCCGGCGGGCTGTTTTGCCGCCGAGAGGAGTCGGCGAGCAGGCGGCTTTGGTTCTGGAAATGCCGCATCAGCGTCGGCCCGTAGGCTTCCTGGGCCGCCGCATCGGTTTTGGCGACGAAGCCGGGGGAACGGAGATAGACGGGTGCCTCCCCGGGATGTCCGAAGTCGGTCCAGGCTTTGCGGTAGACGTCGATGTGTTGCTTGAACATCCGCACATCCTCGTGCCGCACCGACAGGAACAGGCCTTGGCCAGCTTTGCCTGCCGCGGGGAATGTTTCGACGCTCACCGCCGCGATGCGGATTTCGGGCGTCGGTTGTTGCACCGGCTGCGGCACCACCGTAACGTCTTGGATGTCGTAAAACTTGCCCTTGTAGGAGAAATTGTCTTCCCGCCACGCGCGTTGAATGATTTCCAGACACTCGATCTCGCGGTCCTTGCTTTCGGAATAGGCGATGTTCAGCGCCTCATAGGTCTTCACGACGCCGCTGCGCCCGACGCCGAAGATCAGTCGGCCCTTGGAGACATGGTCCAAGGTCGCGGCTTCCTCGGCGATGCGAAGCGGATTGGCCAGCGGAAGCACCTGCACGCTGGTCCCGATCCTAATCCTTTCGGTGCGGGCCGCGATCGCGGTACCAAGGACCAGCGGGCTGGCGGCGAGGGCGCGCCGTTTGTCGAAATGCAGTTCCGCGAGCCACATCACGTCGAGGCCGTATTCCTCGCTGGCGTCGACGATGTCGAACCCGGCGGCGAAGCATTCGGCTTGGCTGCGGCCCGGCAGCACCGGAAACTCGTGATAGATACCTAATTCCATTGAATGGGACCTTCTCCGAACGCGGTCTTATCCGACATTCGCCAGATTGCCAGCGGTGTCGACGACACGGTTGCTGTCTTGAGCGTTTTGAGCAGCTCGATGCGGTGCGATTGCCCCGCTGCGTCGCGTCGAGCAGCGTGCCGGAGCAAATCCGCCGTAAATTGGAATTGACTGGGCTTTTGACGTATTTTGGCGACAACCTGTTTAGCGCGACAATGGTCGCACGCGGTAAGCCTGCGCCCGATCTCTTCCTCCACGCCGCCGAACAGCTCGGGGCGGCGCCAACTCACTGTCTCGTCGTCGAGGACAGCCCGGCAGGTATCGAGGCCGCCATTGTGGCCGGGATGACCCCGATCGGCTTTTCCGGAGGAAGCCATTGCGGACCCGCGCACGCCGCTCGCCTGCGGGCTTGCGGCGCCAAATCGGTTACCACGAGCATGCGCGAATTGGCGGCCGTCTTTGCCAGGCTCGCCTAAATCCTCGGCAACCGCGATCCAAAGTGAACCCGAAAATTGCCGCAATCCTATGATAGGGATAACTTCGAGACGGCAGTTACGGATCTGATTTTACGCGGCGCATCGATTATTTACGCAAAAACACCGAATATTAGCCAGGTATCAGCGAACACGTTGCTGTTATTCAAAGCGTACATAGCCGAGATGGCCCGGATTCTGTGGCAAAATTCTTCCGCTGGCTGTTTTTTCTGCATATAACAGCGATATCAGCGAAGACTGCACCCGCCATTTTTGCAAAACTCGAAGGAGCTCGTAAGTCGTGATCGGGCCAGGCGCAACCGGGACAGTCAAAGCCTTCCGGCTGGTTCATCGACAGCAATGCCCTGGAGCCTTTGAGCTCGACGCTCTGCTCGCGCAGCGCATTTGCGGTGGCACGCAAGGCACCCCAGCCGCCAACAGGCGGATTGTATGGCTCGAACACCGGGTTATCGGCCAACTCATCCGGAATGTCGGGCGCAGAAGGAACGGGTTGATCGGTCGTTTGGGCAAGTCGCGGGAAAGGCGCAAGCGCGGCAAGGCCTGCCAAGTTGACGGTGCCCGTTCGAGGAAGTCCGCACCGGACTCTGCCCTGGAGGGAGATGGATTCGACCATCGATACCACGAAGGCACCGGTCCGCGTGCTCGTCGGTTATCGTTCACGCCAACTCCTCCCCTGGCGCAGGCGAACTGAGATGAGCCGGCCTCAAAAGGTTGCCGAGTCACGCGGGACCGATGGTTCGAATCCGGCTCCCTCCAGCGGGGGTCTGTCTCTGCAGTGAAATCCAAAACCGTACGCGGAGAGCCGCGCGGTTTCGCGCATGCAGCGCTCAGATCCCGATACCGCTGGCCGGGTACGTAGGGCGGAAATGGCTTCCTGATTACGCACTATCCTCAGCCATCAAGGTGTGGTACAAAACAGGAACATGCGGCTGTTTCTGTGGGTTTAAACGATGGCGCGCAACAAGGTGCAATTTCAAAAGGGGCTCAGCGAGACCCAGTTTGCTGTTCTTTACGGAACAGAGGATCAGTGCCGAGAGGCGGTGATGCGCTGGCGCTGGCCATCCGGCTTTGTCTGCCCGGTTTGCGCAGGGCAGCATCACAGCTTCGTCAAGACCCGGGCGCTTTACCAGTGTACCGCCTGTCGACGGCAGACATCCGTGATCGCCGGAACGATTTTCGCGGCGACCAAGGTGCCGCTGTGCACGTGGTTTCGCGCCATGTACCACCTCACTCAGAGCAAGGGCGGCATCTCCAGCATCGAGTTGGGCCGCCGGCTTGGCGTCACCCAGACCACCGCCTGGAAGATCAAGCACAAGCTCATGCAGGCGATGATGGAGCGGGACGCCACAAAGCGCCTGACGGGACGGATCGAGATCGACGACGCCTATCTCGGCGGGGAGCGCAACGGCGGCATGCGGGGCCGCGGTTCGCCTGGCAAGACGCCGATCGTGGCGGCGGTCGAAACCACACCAGAGGGCAAGCCAATCCGCGTGAAGTTGCGCCGCGTGAAGGGTTTCCGCCGTGCCGAAATCGCGACCTTGGCGCAGCGCAATTTCTATCCCGCCAGCACCGTTGTCAGTGACGGCCTGCACTGCTTCACTGGGGTCGGCAACGCCGGCTGCGTCCACCAGCCGATCATCACTGGATCCGGTCGCAAGGCCGCCCTGAACCCTGCCTTCAAGTGGGTCAACACCACCCTCGGCAACATCAAGAGCGCCATCACTGGCACTTACCGCACCATCCGCGACAAGCATGTTCCCCGCTACCTCGCCGAATTCGAGTACCGCTTCAACCGCCGATACGATCTCGCCGCCATGATGCCACGCCTCGGCTATGTCGCAGTCCGAACCCCGCCGATGCCATACCGCCTCCTCAAATTGGCTGAGGATCATGCGTAATCAGGAATGGCTTTAGCCCCCGCGAAGGCGGCGGGCAGCGCATTCCGCCGCAGACCGCTGCGGATTGGCGTTTTCGTCATCCGGTCAGAGCGCGGGCCGGGGCATTGACAACCCTGCAACGGCGCTTGTATGAAGAAAAAACAATAACATCATATAATCCGCCATCTGGGGGAAATGATATTTGGGCAGCAACAGATGTCGCGGAATGCCGTGGGGATTGGCTGTCCCGCCGGCTCCGCCGTGCGCCGCCTTGGCGCGAGTTGTCTTCTGGCTGGCTCATCCATGCTCTCCCCAACCGCCCCTGCGCTGGCGCAGCAAACCGGCGCCAGACAGCCCACCCCAGCCGCCGACAACAGCCTACAGTTAGAAGAAGTCGAGGTCACGGCGCCGCGCCAGGACCTGCTTGGAACGGCTACGACCGCAAGCCAAGGGGTCATCAACAATGAGGAAATACAGCTGACGCCGACCTACCGCCCGGGACAAATTCTGGAAACGGTGCCGGGTTTGACCGTGACGTCGCACAGTGGCGAGGGTAAAGCCAATCAGTACCTCCTGCGCGGCTACAACCTGGACCACGGCACCGATCTGGAAACCTACGTCGACGCCATGCCGATCAATCAGCCCACACATGCGCACGGACAGGGCTATACCGATCTGAATTTCCTGATCCAGGAGCTGGCGGACCAAATCACCTACACCAAGGGGCCATATTACGCCAATGTTGGCGATTTCGGCGCCGTCGGTTCGGCGAGGATCAGTTATCGGGACACAATTGCGGATCAAGCCACCGCGACCGTCGGTATGTATGGCTACGAGCGGCTCTTGGGGACGGGAACGCTGCCGCTCGGCGATGGGCATTTGCTCGAGGCCGTAGAACTGCAGCACTACGACGGCCCATTTGTAAACCCGGACGACGCGCGCAAGGAGAATGCGGTCCTGCGCTACAGCGAGGGCGGCGCCGCGAGCGGTTTTTCAGTGACCGGCATGTTCTATCACCAGGACTGGACCAACACGACCGACATCCCGTACCGCGCTGTTTCGCAAATCGGCTACTTCGGGACGCTCAATCCGACCGACGGCGGCCACGCCACCCGCGCGAGTTTATCGGCTCAATACCACGCTAACCTGGGTGATGGGCAATTTTCCGCCAGTGCCTACTATATCTACAACCAATTGCATTTGTTCAATGACTTCACGCATTTTCTCGTCGATCCGGTGCACGGCGACCAGGAAGACCAGTTCGAGACCCGCAATGTGATCGGCAATGCGGCAAATTACACATTGCCGCTAACAGTGGGCGGGTTTCCTAACGAGTTTGAGATGGGTCAATTGACGCGCTACGATATGTTGGACGTCGGGCGCCTGCCCAGCGAAGGTCAAGTTGCGTTGAGCTCGCAGGAAACCGTTGATGATCCTGCGTCCTTTTCCAATCATGATAAAGTAAGTTTGTTTGCCGGCGCGCTGTACTTGCAGGCAACCACCCACTGGGCTCCGTGGTTTCGCACGGTTGTAGGGCTTCGCGATGACTATCAGCATGGGATCGACCAGGATTTATTGGGAGCGCTACATGCCACGGCCGGGTACACCAACGCGGGCGCCAGAGGCCAAAATCTGCTCCAACCCAAGGGCAGCCTGATCTTTAGGCCAAGGGATAATCTCGAATTATACCTGTCTGCCGGGGAAGGCTTTCACAGTGCCGATCTGCGCGGTGTCAATCAGTCGAGGAACCCTAATCTGGACCTTCCCTATTCGCCACTGCTCGCGCCGCAATGGGGAGAAGAAATCGGTGTGCGTACCGCCGCATTCGAGAAGAAATTCACATTGACCTTTGCAATCTATAACCTGTGGCAGAGCTCGGAAACGATCATTGACCCGGACATCGGCATGGACGTGGCGGGCCCCGCCAGCGAACGCTACGGTCTTGAAATCAACACCACGTACGCGATCACCAAATACCTTGAGCTCTACGGCAGCTTCTCGGCCAATCACGCGCGCTTTACCAGCCCCTTTGACGATGGGACGGGACACCTTGGCACGTACATCACGGATGCGCCCGTCACTGCCGGGTCGCTCGCATTGTATCTGCACGATCTCGGCCCGTGGAGTGGCGGCCTCATGTATCGCTATCTAGGGAATTATCCGCTCTCGTCTGGACCCTGCGTCAATTCCGCCGCCGTGCATGATTTCCCGGACGTGGCGACATCCTGCGCCAACGCCCCGACGGCGCTGGGTCAGATCAATGGGAAGGGCTATGGACAGTTAAATCTCGACCTTCATTATGCTTTCCCGCGGGGCTTTATTGCCTCTCTCGGCATTTACAATCTGCTCAACACTCACGCACCGGCGGCCGAGTTCTGGTACGTAGACCGGTTGCAATCCGAGATTGCCACCTATCCGGATGGGCGCGCCGATATCCACCAGCATCCTCTCGAGCCCCTGATGGTCAGGATTTCGCTCACGAAGCAATTCTAACTGATCCCACGATCGGGACCCGCCTTTCGCGGCCTGGGCATAGCAGCCATAGGATGTCGGCATAAAATTCATATGAAATGTGGAGACCGCAAAATGCAGCGCGTTACGATCACTCTCGACGACGAACTTGCAGTGGTTCTCGATCGCGTCATTGCCGAGAGCGGATACCAGAACCGATCGGAGGCAATCCGCGATCTGACCCGAGCGGGGATTGCCCAGTTCCAAGAGCAGAGCGACGACAGAAAGTACGGTGTGGCGGCATTGGTCTACGTCTATGATCATCAGGAACGCGAGTTGACGAAGCGCCTGACCAGATCCTCGCACGAGCATCATGATCTAATGGTTGCAACCATGCACGTTCACCTCGACCACGATAGTTGCATGGAGGTAGCGGTGCTCAAGGGCGCAATGCGCGACGTCCGCGATTTCGCTCGCCATGTCGTCTCCGAGCGCGGGGTGCGCCACGGGCGGCTCGTCACTGTTCCGGTCGCATTCGAGAACCAGACGCACGCCCATGGCGCCGAGCCGCGCCGCCGCCATCTTCACATTCACGTTCGCGAAGCGGGTTAGCCCGGCCCGTCCCTCAACCGTTTCTCGTGAAACGCGCTGATGTATGATGTGTCGGAGATGATTTTGGTAATCGGTGCTGACGATGCGAAAGGGAGGCAAAGTGAGGGCCAGACCTGTCTGTTTCGCCGATTTAATAACGCCCATTTCCGTCGATGATTTTTTTACCCAATTCTGGGAATTGAGGCCGCTCCATATTCGCCGCTCGGATGAGAGGTTCTATAGGGGGTTGCTGACGACGCAGGACATCGACGACATCATTTCGTCGGGGGCTCTCAGATATCCCGCAATTCAGCTGGCAAAAGGCGGCTCGTTCTTTCCCGCCGAGGCCTTTACGAAAACCAGCAAGCACGGCGGCGAGGTATTCACCGGGCTGCCGAACATCGCCCAAATCGATTCGGAATATCGCGCGGGCGCAACGATCTCCCTTCCGGCGTTTCATCGGGCGTCTCGGTCGGTTGGAGAGCTGACATCCGCGTTGGAGGAGCATTTCGACCACGCCGTTCATGCGAATGTATACATCACGCCTGGAAATGCCTCTGGATTTACGCCGCATTATGATACGCACGAGACATTCATTCTCCAGATTGGCGGCCGGAAACATTGGTGGGTGTATGAGCCTCCGCTGATGCTACCACATCGCAGCCAGCCTTTCACACCGCAGGGCTACACCCCGCCGGCGCCACTTTTGGAGGCCGAACTTCATCCCGGCGATCTTCTCTACCTGCCGCGCGGCTATGTGCACACGACGAGGACATCGGAGCGTTTTTCCGCGCATCTGACGATCGGGATTACGGTCTACACCTGGGTCGAACTCGCCGCCGAGTTGCTGCAGGCGTGCAAGATGATGCCGGCATTCCGCAAGGCGTTGCCCCCCGGCTTCGCGAGCCAGGAGGCTTTGAAGGCCGCCCTAAAAGCAGAACTCGGTCGTTTGATGGATGCCTTGGAGACCGACACGGACTACGACCGACTGCTGCAGGGCTTCTCCCACAAGGTGAAGGCGGCGCGGTTTGAAACCGGCGGAACATTCCGGTCCGATGTTGTGCTTGCCGGGCCGCGGACCATGCTCCGGGTTACCGGGCCCGGCTCTTGGCGCATCACCGAAAAAGACTGGGGCCTGATTGTAGAATACGACGGAAAAGCGCTGATTCTTCCACTCCAAGCGCGGCCGGCTCTCGAAGAGATCTGCCAAAGAAAGGCGGTTTGCGCTGACGAATTGCCCGGCCTCAATCCCGACGCACGGATTGCCCTCATTCGATATCTGCACGGGAAAGGATTTCTTATTTCCACCGGGGTTCCGTCGGCCAATAAAGGGCAAGCGCCGCGGCAGAAATCGGCATAGCCTGGTCATTTGTATGGGCGTACATGCGGACCGGCATGGCGTCGGAGGAAAATCAGGTCTGGGGCGCCGGTGGTTCGTCGTGCTCAGCCTCTTTGTCATCGGGTACGCATTTTTGGCCGGCATTCGCGCTCTGAGCGAATTCGATTTGGGATGGCTGCTGGCCACCGGGCGCTGGATCGCTCAACATCGGCAAATCCCGTCTACCGACGTATTCTCCTATACCGCACAAGGACAGCCTTAGATCTACCCGATCGGTTCAAGCCTCATTTTCTACGCTGCTTGGTTGATCGGGGGTTATGCGCTAATCACATGGCTCGGAGCGGCCGCCTGCGCAGCGACGACAGCTTTGCTGCTGCGGAGGGGATCGGTAATTTCGGGCCTGCTGGCCATCCTGGCGGTGCCCTTGATCGCCGTCCGCACCCGCCCGCGCGCCGACATGTTCACAGTGCTGCTGTTCGCCTCCTTCCTTGGCCTGCTGTGGCATTACCATCGAACTGGCCGAACTCGCCTATGGCTTCTGCCGATATTGATGGTCGCGTGGGTGAACCTTCATCTCGGATTTGTCGTCGGCTTGGCCCTGATCGCCGGATACGTTCTGACTGAA